>NZ_JBFBAH010000004.1:0-536590 GCF_040682115.1 Streptomyces sp. NPDC051364
CGCGTTGTCGCAGCACCCTGGTACGTCCAGTACAAGCGTGCCGCTCCGCCTTGCGATGCACCGCACCGGACGACGCGAAAACGAAACCCCACTTCACCGAGGCCTCTTAGCGCAGCAGTACGCCGCCCCCCGCCCCCGTGTCACCGGCCGCGTCGGCCTCCACCGGGGCTGCGACCAGCCCCAGTTCGGCCGGCGTCGCCAGCAGCGGGTGCGCGGGCAGGATGCGCACGGTGTAGCCGTAGGGCCCCGTGCGGTCGAGGGCGAGCGGGCCCTCGTACATCCAGCGCCCCTCCAGGTCGGGCCCGGCGGCCGGCTTCAGCGGAAAGGTCCGCCCGTCGCGGATCACGTCCTGCGGATCCACCCGGCCGGCGACGGCCTGCACCTCCACGTCCTCGGGGGTGAGTGCGTCGAGCGCCACCCGCACCCGCAGCGTGAGGGTGGCCCCGAGCTCGGCGGTGCCGTTCACGGGAGCCGCGGCCAGCGCCTCCACGTGCTCGACGCCGACCCGCGGCCAGGCCGCCCGGACGCGGCCCTTCCACCAGGCCAGGTCCCGTGCCGCATCGGGGTTCAGGGCCCGGTGGGCGCGCGCGGCCGGCGCGTACAGCCGCTCCACATACTCCCGCACCATGCGCCCCGCGAGCACCTTGGGACCCAGCGAGACGAGGGTGCGCCGGACCATCTCGATCCACCGCACCGGCAGTCCGCTGCGGCCCGCCCGGTCGTAGAACCGCGGCGCGACCCGGCCCTCGATCAACTCGTAGAGGGCATTGGCCTCCAGGTCGTCGCGCCGGTCCTCGTCCGTCCCGAGCCCGTCGGCCGTCGGGATGGCCCAGCCGAAGTCCGGCTCGAACCACTCGTCCCACCAGCCGTCCAGCACGGACAGGTTGAGGCAGCCGTTGAGCGCCGCCTTCATCCCGCTCGTCCCGCAGGCCTCCAGCGGCCGCAGCGGGTTGTTCAGCCAGACGTCGCAGCCCGGGTAGAGCTTCTGCGCCATGGCCATGCCGTAGTCGGGCAGGAAGACGATCCGGTGCCGCACCCGCGGGTCGTCCGCGAACCGCACCAGCTCCTGCACGAGCCGCTTGCCCCCGTCGTCGGCCGGGTGCGCCTTGCCCGCGACGACGATCTGCACGGGCCGCTCCGGGTCGAGCAGCAGCCTGCGCAGCCGGTCGGGGTCGCGGAGCATCAGCGTGAGCCGCTTGTACGAGGGCACGCGCCGGGCGAACCCGATGGTGAGCACGTCCGGGTCGAGTACGGAGTCCACCCAGCCGAGTTCGGCCTCCGCGGCCCCGCGCTGGAGCCACGAGGCCCGCAGCCGGTCGCGCACCTCCTGCACCAGCTGCTCGCGCAGTACGCGCCGCAGGTCCCAGATGTCCTGGTCGGCGATGTCGGCGACCGCGTCCCAGCGCTGGGAGCCGCCCACCGACAGCGCGTCCTCGGTCCGCCCGGCGCCGATCTGGCGGACGCCGAGGCGGACGACCTCGGGGGCCACCCAGGTCGGGGCGTGCACACCGTTGGTCACGGAGGTGATGGGCACGTCGGCCGGGTCGAAGCCCGGCCACAGGCCGGCGAACATGCCCCGGCTGACCGCCCCGTGCAGGGTCGAGACGCCGTTGGCGCGCTGGGCCAGGCGCAGCCCCATCACCGCCATGTTGAACACGCCGGGGTCGCCGCCGGGGTAGGACTCGGCGCCCAGTTCGAGGATCCGGTCGACCGGGAGGGCGGCCAGCTCCGCGCCGGGCCCGAAGTGCCGGGCGACCAGGCCCCGCTCGAAGCGGTCGATGCCGGCGGGCACCGGCGTGTGCGTGGTGAACACGGTCCCGGCGCGCACCGCCTCCACGGCGGCGTCGAAGCCGAGCCCCTGCTCCCCTTCCAGTTCCCTTATGCGTTCGAGCCCGAGGAATCCTGCGTGTCCCTCGTTCGTGTGGAACACCTCGGGGTCGGGATGCCCGGCGATCCGGCAGTACGTGCGCACCGCGCGCACGCCTCCGATGCCGAGCAGCATCTCCTGGAGGAGGCGGTGGTCGCTGCCGCCGCCGTAGAGCCGGTCGGTCACCTCCCGGGCGCCGGCGTCGTTGTCCTCGACGTCGGAGTCCAGGAGCAGCAGCGGCACCCGGCCGACGCGGGCCTGCCAGATGTGCGCGTGCAGGGCCCGGCCGCCCGGCAGACTCAGGGACACCCGGGCCGGTGCCCCGTCGGTGTCCCGCAGCAGGGACACGGGGAGCTCGTTGGGGTCGAGGACGGGATAGTGCTCCTGCTGCCAGCCGTCACGGGAGAGGGACTGACGGAAGTACCCGTGCCGGTACAGCAGTCCCACGCCGATCAGCGGGACGCCGAGGTCGCTGGCGGCCTTGAGGTGGTCCCCGGCGAGGATCCCGAGCCCGCCGGAGTACTGCGGCAGGGCGGCGGTGATCCCGAACTCGGGGGAGAAATAGGCGATCCCGGCGGGCAGCTCGGCGCCGTTTTCATGGCTCTGGTACCACCTCCCGCCGTGGACGTAGTCGTCGAGGTCGGCGGCGACGACGGCGAGCCGGCGCAGGAACCGCCGGTCGCCGGACAGTTCCTCGAGCCGGGGGGCGGAGACTGCGCCGAGCAGCCGGACGGGATCGCCGCCGGCGGCCTGCCAGCCCTCGGGGTCGACGGATTGGAAGAGTTCACGGGTCTCGGCATGCCACGACCAGCGCAGATTGCGCGCGAGGTCGGCGAGCGGCAGCAATGGTTCCGGGAGAACGGGGCGCACGGTGAATCGACGGATAGCCTTCACACGTTCTACCTTCGCAGGCGATTACGGATCGAAGCGGCCGCACCACGCTGTGCGTCCGCGCATCACCCCGGGAAGGCTAGCTTCACTGCGCCCCGCCCTGCCACGGTGCCTCGGGCGCCGAAGGCCGCCGAAGGCCGCCGAACGACGCCGAAACGACGCCGAAACGACGCCGCCCCGGTCACCGCGTGCGCCGCACGGGTGGCCGGGGCGGCTGTCCGGGCGGGTGTCGGAGCAGTTGGCGTCAACGTTGTCGACCTACAGCGAGGGTGGTGTATCGGCGGCCTTCGGCGCCCGAGCCAGCGCCCGGGACACCGAGAAGGGTGACGAGGCCCGCGGCGAGCAGGACCACCGTACGAGTGGGACGCAACAGGAACGTTCCTTCGAAAAAGGTGATGTGAATTCAGGACATTCCGGCGGCCGGAAGCACACATGAAATCCGCCGAGACGGGCCCTGCGATCCCTCCCGCGGAGGGCGCTGTCACTCCGGATATTCCGCCCTCACCGCCCCAAACCCCCAGTCACAGATGATGCCTGTGGTGCTCGTGGGGCGGGGGTGTCACGACGTACATCCGGTAGTCCCAACCGACTTGACTGAGCCTCGGCGGATGTCGGCCAGGGGCTTGGTCTGGGCCGCGCAACTACGTACGAGTAGTTAACCAAGCGCACGGATTGGGCGGGGTGAGAGTGGGCAGGGCTCCCCGCGTACACGCACGGCACCCCCGCCCTACCACCTCTCCCGCCACCCGAGTGAACGCGGACAGGAGCGGCCATGCCCGCAGCCCAGCCGTCTTCTGAGCGGCTAGAAACAGAGCGAACAGAGCGTGCACGACCAGCCGGTGCTCCGGCTGGGCTGATGTCACCGAGCCCTGCGAACTGCCCCCAGGTGATCCCATGATCGGTCGTATTCCCGTGCTGGACGTCCGCCCCGCCGTCGACTGCGGGGCCAGACCCGCCAAGGCGGTCGTGGACGAGGTCTTCGAGATCTCCGCCACCGTGTTCCGCGAGGGCCACGACGCCGTCGCCGCCCATGTCGTGCTCCGCGATCCGAGCGGGCGGCTGCGGCCCCCCGTGCCGATGCGCGAGCTGGCGCCCGGCACCGACCGGTGGGGGGCGCGCGTCTCCGCCGAGGTCGAGGGGAGATGGACGTACACCGTCGAGGCGTGGAGCGACCCCGTAGGCACCTGGCAGGCCCACGCCGCCATCAAGATCCCCGCGGGCATCGACCCCGGGCTCACCCTGCTCGAGGGCGCCGAGCTCTACGAGCGGGCCGGCTCCAGGATCCCCAAGAAGGACGGGCGCGAGCACGTACTGGCCGCCGCCGAGGCGATGCGCGACGAGGACCGCCCGGTGTCGCTGCGGTACCCGGCCGCCCTCGCAGTCCCGGTGCAGGCCGCGCTCGCCCGGCGCCCGTACCGGGAGCTGGTCACCGCGTCCAAGGCCCTGCCGCTGGTCGTGGAGCGCAAGCGGGCCCTCTTCGGCTCCTGGTACGAGATGTTCCCGCGCTCCGAGGGAGCCGTCGTCGAGCCCGGCGAGCAGCCCGTGAGCGGCACGTTCCGCAGCGCCGCCGACCGGCTGGCGGCCATCGCCGCGATGGGCTTCGACGTGGTGTACCTGCCCCCGATCCACCCCATCGGGAGTACGTACCGCAAGGGCCCGAACAACACTCTTTCGGCCGGAAGTTGGGACCCCGGGGTGCCGTGGGCCATCGGCTCCACCGAGGGCGGCCACGACGCGGTCCACCCCGACCTCGGCACGATCGAGGACTTCGACGCCTTCGTCGCCCGCGCCCGCGAGCTGCGCATGGAGATCGCGCTCGACTTCGCACTCCAGTGCTCCCCGGACCACCCCTGGGTGGAGAAGCACCCCGAGTGGTTCCGCCACCGGGCCGACGGGACGATCGCGTACGCGGAGAACCCGCCGAAGAAGTACCAGGACATCTACCCGATCCACTTCGACACCGACATGGCCGGCCTCGTCGAGGAGACGGTCCGGATCCTGCGGTACTGGATGGACCACGGCGTCCGCATCTTCCGGGTGGACAATCCGCACACGAAGCCGGTCGTCTTCTGGCAGAAGGTGATCGCGGACATCAACAAGTCCGACCCCGACGTGATCTTCCTGGCGGAGGCCTTCACCCGGCCCGCCATGATGCGCACGCTCGCCGCCGTCGGCTTCCAGCAGTCGTACACGTACTTCACCTGGCGCAACACCAAGGCCGAGCTGACCGAGTACCTGACCGAGCTCGCGGACACCCGCTCCGCCGCCGTCATGCGGCCGAATTTCTTCGTCAACACGCCCGACATCCTCCACGAGTACCTCCAGCAGGGCGGCCGTCCGGCCTTCGAGGTGCGCGCCGTCCTGGCCGCCACCCTCT
Source organism: Streptomyces sp. NPDC051364 (assembly GCF_040682115.1). Taxonomy (NCBI): domain Bacteria; kingdom Bacillati; phylum Actinomycetota; class Actinomycetes; order Kitasatosporales; family Streptomycetaceae; genus Streptomyces; species Streptomyces sp. NPDC051364. Next base: position 5,136 of record NZ_JBFBAH010000004.1, read on the forward strand.
CCCCCACCTGGGGCGTCTACGCCGGATACGAGCTGTGCGAGAACGCCCCGGTCCGGGAGGGCAGCGAGGAGTACCTGAACTCCGAGAAGTACGAGTTCCGGCCACGCGACTGGGCGGCCGCGGACCGCGAGGGCCGCACCATCGCCCCGCTGATCACCGCCCTGAACCGGATGCGCCGCCGCAACCCGGCGCTGCAGCAGCTACGCGACATCCATTTCCACACGACCGACAACGACCAGGTGATCGCCTATTCGAAGCATGCCGGCGCCAATTCCGTACTGGTGGTCGTCAACCTCGATCCGCACCACACCCAGGAGGCGACGGTCTCGTTGGACATGCCGGTACTCGGCCTCGACTGGCACGGGTCCCTCGCGGTGCGCGACGAGCTCACCGGCGAGACCTACCACTGGGGCAGGGCCAACTACGTGCGCCTGGAACCGGGCCGCACGCCCGCGCACGTACTGGCGGCCCTGCGACCGTCCCCGCCCACCGGAGGGTCACCCACCACATGATGATCAACGATCCCGTCCACGACACGTTCGAGGACACCCCCGCGAAGGACCGCGACCCCGACTGGTTCAAGCGGGCGGTCTTCTACGAGGTGCTCGTACGGTCCTTCCACGACAGCAACGGAGACGGCGTAGGGGACCTGAAGGGACTCACCGCCAAGCTCGACTACCTCCAGTGGCTGGGCGTCGACTGCCTCTGGCTGCCGCCGTTCTTCGCCTCGCCGCTCCGCGACGGGGGCTACGACGTGGCCGACTACACCTCGGTTCTCCCCGAGTTCGGCGACCTCGCCGACTTCGTGGAGTTCGTGGACGCCGCGCACCAGCGCGGCATGCGGGTGATCATCGACTTCGTCATGAACCACACGAGCGACCAGCACGAGTGGTTCCAGCAGTCCCGCAAGGACCCGGACGGGCCGTACGGCGACTACTACATGTGGGCCGACAACGACAAGCAGTACCAGGACGCCCGCATCATCTTCATCGACACCGAGACCTCGAACTGGACGTACGACCCGGTCCGCAAGCAGTACTACTGGCACCGGTTCTTCTCGCACCAGCCCGACCTCAACTACGAAAACCCGGCCGTGGTGGAGGAGATCGTCTCCGCCCTCCGGTTCTGGCTGGACCTCGGGATCGACGGGTTCAGACTCGACGCGGTGCCCTACCTGTACGCGGAGGAGGGCACCAACTGCGAGAACCTGCCGCGCACCCACCAGCTGCTCAAGCGGGTCCGCGCCGAGATCGACGCGCACTACCCCGACACCGTGCTGCTCGCCGAGGCCAACCAGTGGCCCGAGGACGTCGTCGACTACTTCGGCGACTTCGCGAAGGGCGGGGACGAGTGCCACATGGCCTTCCACTTCCCCGTCATGCCGCGCATCTTCATGGCCGTACGAAGAGAGTCGCGCTACCCCGTCTCCGAAATCCTGGCCAAGACCCCGGCGATCCCGGACCGCTGCCAGTGGGGCATCTTCCTGCGCAACCACGACGAGCTCACCCTCGAGATGGTCACGGACGAAGAGCGCGACTACATGTACGCCGAGTACGCCAAGGATCCGCGGATGCGGGCCAACATCGGCATCCGGCGCCGGCTCGCCCCGCTCCTCGACAACGACCGCAACCAGATGGAGCTGTTCACCGCCCTGCTGCTGTCGCTGCCCGGTTCGCCGGTGCTCTACTACGGCGACGAGATCGGCATGGGCGACAACATCTGGCTCGGCGACCGCGACGGCGTCCGCACGCCGATGCAGTGGACCCCGGACCGCAACGCCGGTTTCTCCTCCTGCGATCCGGGCAGGCTGAACCTGCCGGTCATCATGGACCCGGTCTACGGGTACCAGGTCACCAATGTCGAGGCCACGATGGCATCGCCCTCCTCACTGCTGCACTGGACCCGCAGGCTCATCGAGGTCCGCAAGGCGAACCCGGCCTTCGGCCTCGGCTCGTACACCGAACTGCCCTCTTCCAACCCGGCGGTGCTCGCGTTCCTGCGCGAGTACGGGGACGACCTGGTTCTGTGCGTGCACAACTTCTCCCGCTTCGCGCAGCCCACCGAGCTGGATCTGCAGTCGTTCAACGGGCGGGTCCCGGTGGAGCTCACGGGTGACGTGCGCTTCCCGCCGATCGGCGAATGGCCGTACCTGCTCACGCTCGCGGGGCACGGCTTCTACTGGTTCCGCCTGCGCAACGAGTAGCCCGCCGAGTACGGGGTGGGCGGCGCGAATGGGTCAATCGCCCGCCCCTGTACGGATCATCCTGACCCGACACTCGTACACCACCGGAGAAGCACTGACGCGATCCGGGACACTCTCCGCATTCTGTGACGGCCCGGGGAAAGGACGCGACGCCATGTCGGAGGCTGCATCCGCCGGGACGACGAGCACGACCGGACTCAGTCCGCTGGAGCCGATGCTGCGGGACTGGCTGCCGGTCCAGCGCTGGTTCGCCGGCAAGGGCCGGCGCATCGGCCGGCTCCGGATGATCTCTGCGGCAGATCTGCTGCCGCCGGGATCCTCCCCCAGGCTGGTCCACCTGCTCCTCGACGTCGACGGCGACTGCTACCAACTGCTGCTCGGCGTCCGCGCCGCGCTGCCGCCGGCCCTGGCGCCCGCCCTCATCGGGCGCGCCGAGCAGGGCCCGTACGCCGGCCAGTACGTGTACGAGGGGCTGGGCGACCCACGGCTGGCGGCCCTGCTGCTGGAACGATTGCGCGCGCCCGGCACCCTCGGCCCGCTGCGGTTCGACCGCGACCCGATGGCGCTGATCCCGGCGGCGCTCACCCCCCGGCCACTGTCCGGGGAACAGACCAACTCCTCGCTGATCTACGGGGATTCGCACATCCTGAAGGTGTTCCGCCGGGTCGGCCCCGGGGTCAATCCGGACCTGGAGCTGCCCAGGGCGCTGGCCGCCGCGGGATGTACCCGCGTGCCCGCGCCGGTCGCCTGGTACGAGGCCGAGCTGCCCGGTGCGGAGCCGCTGACGCTGGGCGTGCTCCAGCCCTATCTGCGGGGCTCCGACGATGGCTGGCAGCTCGCGCTGCGCCGGCTCGGCGCCGGGGCCGACTTCACCGCCGAGGCGCATGCGCTGGGCCGGGCCACCGCCGAGGTGCACAGTGCGCTCGCCGCCGCCCTGCCCACGGTCGCGCTGGGCCCGGAGCAGACCGCCCGGCTCGCCTCCGGGATGACGGCCCGGCTGGCGGCCACCGCCCGCGAGGTGCCCGCGCTGCGGCCCTACGAGGCGGGGCTGCGCGGGGCGTTCGACGCGCTGGCCGCCTCCCGCGGGGCCGGGGTGCCCGCGCAGCGGATCCACGGGGACCTGCACCTGGGCCAGACGCTGCGGACCGCCGACGGCAGCTGGGCGCTGATCGACTTCGAGGGCGAGCCGGCCCGGCCGCTGGCCGACCGCCGCCGCCCCGAACCCGCCGTCCGCGACATCGCCGGGATACTGCGCTCGTTCGACTACGCGGCCCGCTCGCACCGCCCGTTCGCGCCCGCCTGGGCGGACGCCTGCCGGGCCGCCTTCTGCGAGGGCTACGCCCGCACCACCGGCCGCGACCCGCGGGAGGATCCCGTCCTGCTGCGCGCGTACGAGACCGACAAGGCGGTGTACGAGGCGCGTTACGAGTCCCGGCACCGCCCCGACTGGCTGCACGTCCCCATGGCGGCGATCCGGCGCCTCGCCTCCGGCGCGGACCGGGGATTCGGCCGGGCGCTGCCCGGCCCCGGGTCCGCAGCCCGCCCGGGGCAGTCCCACCGGCCCGGCCCCGGCGCCGCCGCGGGACCCGGCCCGGGACCCGGGGCCGGCCCCGGCGAAGGCTTCTCCTCCCTCTCCCCCCACCCCCGCCCGCAGCCGCCTAGGAGGCCGCACACGTGAGCCCCGCCCGTCAGTCACCCTCCACCACCCCGCCGTCCGCGGCTCCGGCCACGGCTCCGGCCCCGGCCGCCGCTTCGGGCCGCGGAGCGCCGGCCGCGGCGGCGCCGCGCAAGGCCCAGGCACCGCGCGCCCGGCGGGCGCCCTCGCACGGGGTACGGCCGGCGCCCGGGCTCGGGGCCGAGGATCGGGCCCGGCTGCTGGAGGGCCGCCACCACGACCCCCACGGGGTGCTGGGCGCCCGGACCCGGCGGGACGGCGTGGCCTTCCGCGTGCTGCGCCCGTACGCCAAGGCGGTCACGATCGTCGCCAAGGGGCTGCGGGCCGAGCTCTTCGACGACGGCGACGGGCTGTTCTCGGGGCTGCTGCCGCTGACCGGCGTGCCGGACTACCGGCTGCTGGTCACGTACGACGGCGACGAGCTCGAGGTGCACGACCCGTACCGCTTCCTGCCCGCGCTCGGTGAGCTGGACCTGCACCTGATCGGCGAGGGCCGGCACGAGGAGCTGTGGACGGCGCTCGGGGCCCGCCCGATGGAGCACCAGGGCGTGGCCGGCACCCGGTTCACGGTGTGGGCGCCGAACGCCCAAGGGGTGCGGGTCACCGGGGACTTCTCGTACTGGGACTCGGTCGCGTACCCCATGCGCTCGCTGGGCGCCTCCGGGGTGTGGGAGCTGTTCCTGCCGGGGGTGGGCGAGGGCACGCTCTACAAGTACGACATCACCCGCCCGGACGGCAGCCACACCCTGCGCGCCGACCCGATGGCCCGGCACACGGAGGTCCCGCCGGCCACCGCCTCGGTGGTCACCGCGTCCCGGTACGAGTGGCAGGACGCGGAGTGGATGGCGCAGCGCGGGACCCTCCCCGTGCACCGGGCCCCCTTCTCGGTCTACGAGCTGCACCTGGCCTCCTGGCGGCCGGGGCTCTCGTACCGGCAGCTGGCCGAGCAGCTCCCCCCGTACGTCAAGGAGTTGGGCTTCACGCACGTGGAGCTGATGCCGGTCGCCGAGCACCCCTTCGGCGGCTCGTGGGGCTACCAGGTGACCGGGTTCTACGCGCCGACCTCGCGGATGGGCGGTCCGGACGATTTCCGGATGCTGGTGGATGCACTGCACCGGGCGGGGATCGGGGTGATCGTCGACTGGGTGCCCGCGCACTTCCCGCGCGACGAGTGGGCGCTGGCGGAGTTCGACGGGCGGCCGCTGTACGAGCACCACGACCCGCGGCGGGCCGCGCACCCGGACTGGGGGACGCTGGAGTTCGACTACGGCCGCAAGGAGGTCCGCAACTTCCTCGTCGCCAACGCCGTGTACTGGTGCCAGGAGTTCCACGTGGACGGGCTGCGGGTGGACGCGGTGGCCTCGATGCTCTACCTGGACTACTCGCGGGGCGAGGGCGAGTGGGCGCCGAACGAGCACGGCGGGCGGGAGAACTGGGACGCGGTGGCGCTGCTCCAGGAGATGAACGCGACGGTGTACCGGCGCTGTCCGGGCGTGGTGACGATCGCGGAGGAGTCCACGGCCTGGGAGGGCGTGACCCGGCCGACGGACGGCGGCGGGCTCGGCTTCGGGCTGAAGTGGAACATGGGCTGGATGCACGACACCCTGCGGTACGCGTCGAAGGATCCGGTGCACCGCAAGTACCACCACCACGACATGACGTTCGGGATGATCTACGCGTACAGCGAGAACTACGTGCTGCCGATCTCGCACGACGAAGTGGTGCACGGCAAGGGCTCGCTGGTGTCGAAGATGCCCGGGGACTGGTGGCAGCAGCGGGCCATACACCGCGCGTACCTTGGCTTCATGTGGGCCCATCCCGGCAAGCAACTGCTGTTCATGGGACAGGAGTTCGCACAGGGCTCGGAGTGGCAGGAGCGGTACGGGCCGGACTGGTGGCTGCTGGACTCCTCGTACGGGGCGGCCGCCGACCACCGGGGCGTACGCGACCTCGTGCGCGACCTGAACCTCACGTACGCGGCGGCGCCCGCGCTGTGGGAGCGGGACACCGAGCCGGAGGGCTTCGCCTGGGTGGAGGCGGACGCGGCGGAGGACAACGTCTTCGCGTTCCTGCGGTACGCGCAGGACGGCTCGCCGCTGCTGTGCGTGTCGAACTTCTCGCCGGTGGTCCGGCACGGCTACCGGATCGGCGTCCCGGAGGAGGTGCCGTGGTGGCGGGAGGTCCTGAACACGGACCTGGAGCAGTACGGCGGCAGCGGCGTACGCCATCTGCAGCCCGTGCGGCCCGAGCCCGTGCCCTCGCAGGGCCGTCCGGCGAGCCTGCGCATGACCCTCCCGCCCCTGGCGACGGTCTGGCTCAGGCCGTGACGCCGGTGACCCCGGTGACCTCCTCGAGCTCCTGAAGCAGCTTGCGCTTGGCGCGGGCGCCGACCATCTGCTTGACGGGCTCGCCGTCGCGGAAGACGAGCAGGGTCGGCATGGACAGCACCCCGTACCGGACGACGGTGGCGGGGTTGCTGTCCGCGTCGATCTGCACGACCTTGAGTCGGTCGGCTTCCTCGGCGGCGACGGCGGACAGCACGGGCGCGAGCTGCCGGCAGGGCCCGCACCAGTCCGCGGTGAACTCCACGAGGACGGGCCGGCCCCGCTCGGCGAGCACCTCCGCCTCGAAGTCCAGGTCGGTCACTTCGGCGACACCCTTGGCGTGGATCATCTCTTCCCTTCCCCTTCTCACGGTCCGGTCATTTCGCAGCGCGGCGACGCCGCCTCGCCGGCGGCCTCCTCGGCGGCGGTGAGCTGCCGGGCGACCTGCTCCCGTACGTCGGCCAGCTGGCCGATCAGCCCGTCGAGCTCGGCGAGCTTGCGCCGGTACACGGCCAGGGACGCGGGACAAGAGTCCCCGGCGGGATGGCCGGCGCGCAGGCAGTCGACGAACGGGCGGGTCTCCTCCAGCTCGAAGCCGAAGTCCTGGAGCATGCGGATCTGGCGCAGCAGCCGCAGGTCGTCCTCGTCGTAGGTGCGGTAGCCGTTGCCGGTGCGGCGCGCGGGCAGCAGTCCGCGCGACTCGTAGTACCGCAGGGTCCGCGTGGTGGTCCCCGCCTGCTCCGCCAGTTCGCCGATGCGCATGCCCCGACGGTAATCCTTGACGCCGAGGTCAAGGCAAGGAGCGGCTCCGGGGTGAGGGGTGGGGCCCTCGCCACCCCCGTATGCGAGGGCCCCCGATATGGATCACGGGCGGGGAGGGCGGCCGGTTCAGGAGGGGTGGGGGAGATCGGTGGAGATCCGTGGAGATCGTGCGCAGGGGTATCGCAACGGCTGGCCGGAACCGTACGCTTGCCAATGGATCTAGAAATGATCCGATTACCGGACGGTCGCAGGGAAACCCGGCCAAAGCGTCGAACTCCATAGGACTTTCCTACGAGTTCTGGGCTTGTTTGAACGGTCTGTAGTCGCCACGCCTTGGGCACTCCTACGGTGTGCCCTGTGCACTCCAGCCCTCCCTTCAATGCCCCCGCCGCGCGTCGCCTCCGCGCAGCCCTGGGCATGGCTCCCGGTCATGTCGCCTATGGCCTGCGTGCCCAGTACGGACTGATCGTCGAGCCCGAGACCGTGATGGCCTGGGAACGTGGCGAGATATCGCCCAGCTCCGCAGAGCTCACGGCGCTCGCGGGCGTGCTCTGGTGCGCCCCCGGCGAGCTGCTCGCCGAGCCCGTGACCTTGCGGGAGCACCGGATGGCCCGCGGCATGGCGGCGGACGAGCTGGCCCGGCGGATCGGGCTGGAGACGAGCGCGTACCAGAAGATGGAGGACACGGGGCGCTGGAAGGGCAACGAACGGCAGTCCGTGGCCCTGGCGCAGGTGCTCGGGCTGTCACTGGCCCAGTTCGTGACGGCGACCGGCAAGCAGGACGAGCTCGCCGAGCTGCTGCGCAATGCGGTGACCACGCGCTGGCAGGCGTACGTGAAGCCGCTGGCCAAGCTGCTCCCGGTGCCCAAGCAGCACCTGGAGCCGGTGCTGGAGCAGCTGCACGCGGACTACCAGTCGAAGATGGTGGCCACCCTGAGCTGGGGCGGCGCCTCGGGCACGGCCGGCGCGGGCGACGCGGGCCGGGAGTTCCTCGCGAACATCGTGGCCCACTTCTGGGCCTTCGCGGGCGGCGCCCGCTAGAAGACGGACTCGGCCTCGTACATGCGGCCCTCCGGGACCGTCTTCAGTTCGGTGACCGCCTGGGCCAGCGGGGCCATCACGATGTCGGTGCCGCGCAGGGCGGTCATGTTGCCGAAGTCGCCGCGGTGGACGGCCTCCACCGCGTGCCAGCCGAAGCGGGTGGCCAGGACCCGGTCGTACGCGGTGGGGACGCCGCCGCGCTGGACGTGGCCGAGGATGACCGGGCGGGCCTCCTTGCCGAGGCGGTGCTCCAGCTCGGTGGCGAGGCGGTTGCCGATGCCGGCGAAGCGCTCGTGGCCGTAGGCGTCGATCGCGCCCCGCTCGTACGGCATCGAGCCCTCGGCGGGGTGCGCTCCCTCGGCGACGCAGATGACGGCGAACTTCTTACCGCGGGAGAAGCGTTCCTCCACCATCTTCACCAGGTCGTCCACCTCGAAGGGGCGCTCCGGCAGGCAGATCCCGTGGGCGCCGCCGGCCATGCCGGACTCCAGGGCGATCCAGCCCGCGTGCCGGCCCATGACCTCGACGACCATCACGCGCTGGTGCGATTCGGCGGTGGTCTTGAGGCGGTCGATGGCCTCGGTGGCGACCATGACGGCGGTGTCGAAACCGAAGGTGCGGTCGGTGGAGGAGATGTCGTTGTCGATGGTCTTCGGCACGCCGACGACCGGCATCCCGGCGTCCGACAGCATCCGGGCGGCGGTCAGGGTGCCCTCGCCGCCGATCGGGATGAGAGCGTCGATGCCGTAGCGCGTCGCCAATTCCTGCGCGTTCTCGGCGGCTTCGTGCAGCCGTGCGCGCTCCATGCGGGCCGAGCCGAGGATCGTGCCGCCGCGGGCGAGGATGCCGCTGACGGCGTTGATGTCGAGGGGCCGGTGGTGGCCGTCCAGGAGGCCCTTGAAGCCGTCCTCGAAGCCGATGACTTCGTCGCCGTGGCCGACCACGGCGCGGTGCACGACCGAACGGATGACAGCGTTCAGGCCCGGGCAGTCGCCGCCTGCGGTGAGAACTCCGATACGCATCGTGCTGTGTCTCCTGCTCCTGGTCGTACCGGGCCGTACGCGTGCGGGCGGACGGCCGTACATCTGAAGGGCGTATTGGTGAAGCCCTGTCCGATTGTTCCACGGGCCGGGGATGCGGCGCGTTCTGTGGTGCTCCGCCCACCAGGCCCTTCGGCCCATCCGACATTCACTCTTCCGGCGGGCGCCCTATCTGTCCGCCGGGGTATTGTCAAGAGGTCAAGCCCACCCTATCGGGGAAAATCGACTCGGATCCGCCCGCCGGCCCGGCGGGCGGCACCCACATCCAGACCATGGGACGGAGAGCACGCGTGACGCGCAGCGTGTACGTGACCGGTATCGAGCGGGGGGACGGCCGGCAGGTCGTCGAGCTGGGGATCATGGAGCTGCTGACCCGCCAGACGGCACGGGTCGGCGTCTACCGTCCGTTGCTGCACGACGGACCGGACCGGCTCTTCGACCTGCTCAGGGCCCGCTACCGGATCGACCAGGACGCCCGCGCGGCGTACGGCATGGAGTACCACGAGGCCTCCGCCATCCTGGCCGAGAAGGGCACCGACGAACTCGTCTCCCGCCTGGTGGACCGCTACCACCGGATGGCCCGCGACTACGAGGTCATGCTCGTCCTCGGCACCGACTACGCCGATACGAACCTCCCCGACGAGCTCGCGCTGAACGCCCGCCTCGCCAACGAGCTGGGGGCCGTGGTGGTCCCCGTCGTCGGCGGCACCAAGCACCCCGCCGAGGCGGTGCGCGCCGAGGCCCAGAGCGCTTTCCGCGCGTACGAGAGCCTGGGCTGCCACGTCGTCGCGATGGTGGTCAACCGGGTGGCCGCCGAGGACCGGGACGCCATAGCCGAGCGGCTGGCCGCCCGCCTGCCCGTCCCCTGCTACGTGCTGCCGGACGACAAGTCGCTCTCCGCCCCGACCGTCGCCGAGATCACCCGGGCGCTCGGCGGCGAGGTGCTTCTCGGCGACGACGCCGGGCTGGCCCGCGACGCCGTGGACTTCGTCTTCGGCGGCGCCATGCTGCCGAACTTCCTGAACGCCCTGACCCCCGGCTGCCTGGTCGTCACCCCCGGGGACCGGGCCGACCTGGTCATCGGGGCGCTGGCCGCACACGCCTCGGGCACTCCGCCGATCGCCGGTGTGCTGCTGACCCTGAACGAGCGTCCGGGCCCCGACATCCTGACGCTGGCCTCGAAGCTGGCGCCGGGCACCCCGGTGGTCTCCGTTGCCGGCAACAGCTTCCCGACGGCCACCGAACTGTTCTCGCTGCAGAGCCGGTTGAACTCCGCGACCCCGCGCAAGCTGGAGACCGCGCTCGGCCTGTTCGAGCGGCACGTGGACACCGCCGAGCTGCGCGGACTGCTGTCGGTGGCCCGCTCCGAGCGCGTCACGCCGATGATGTTCGAGCACGAGCTGCTGGAGCGGGCCCGCTCCGAGCGGCGCCGCGTGGTGCTGCCCGAGGGCGGCGAGGAGCGCGTGCTGCGCGCCGCGGACGTGGTGCTGCGCCGCGGGGTCTGCGACCTGACCCTGCTGGGCGAGGAGCAGGCGATCCTGAAGAAGGCCGGCGACCTGGGCGTCGACATCTCCGGCGCCCAGCTGATCGACCCGGCGACCTCCCCGCTGCGGGAACGTTTCGCCGAGTTCTACGCCCAGGCTCGCGCCCACAAGGGCATGACCTTCGAGCTGGCCCTCGACGTGGTCACCGACGTCAACTACTTCGGCACGCTGATGGTCCAGGAGGGCCTCGCCGACGGCATGGTCTCGGGCTCGGTGCACTCCACCGCCGCGACCATCCGCCCCGCCTTCGAGATCATCAAGACGAAGCCCGACGCTTCCATCGTCTCCTCGGTCTTCTTCATGTGCCTCGCCGACCAGGTCCTCGTCTACGGCGACTGCGCGGTCAATCCGGACCCGGGCGCCGATCAGCTCGCCGACATCGCCATCCAGTCGGCGGCGACCGCGGCCGCCTTCGGCGTGGAGCCGCGGATCGCGATGCTCTCGTACTCGACCGGTACCTCGGGCTCCGGCGCCGACGTGGACAAGGTCCGCAAGGCCACCGAGATCGTCCGCGCGCAGCGCCCGGACCTGCTGATCGAGGGCCCGATCCAGTACGACGCCGCCGTCGAGCCCTCGGTCGCCGCGACGAAGCTGCCCGGCTCCGACGTGGCCGGCCGGGCGAGCGTGCTGATCTTCCCCGACCTCAACACGGGCAACAACACGTACAAGGCCGTGCAGCGCTCGGCGGGCGCCGTCGCGGTCGGCCCGGTGCTCCAGGGTCTGCGCAAGCCGGTCAACGACCTCTCGCGCGGCGCGCTGGTGCAGGACATCGTCACCACCGTGGCGATCACCGCGATCCAGGCGCAGGGCACCCCGGCCCCCACCGCCTGACCCCCGCACAGCCCGCACAGCCCGCCCGGCCCGCCCGGCCCGCCCGGCCCCCGCCACCGGGCCCTCACCCCGAAGGAAAGACCCTCATCGTGACCACCGCATCGCGCGTACTCGTCCTCAACTCCGGCTCCTCGTCGGTGAAGTACCAGCTGCTCGACATGGCGGACTCCACCCGCCTCGCCGTCGGCCTGGTGGAGCGGATCGGCGAAGAGACCTCGCGGCTCGTGCACGAGCCGCTCACCGGTCCGGGCGCCGAGGGCGGCAAGCGCGAGCGGCTCGGCGCGATCGCGGACCACGAGGCCGCGCTCCGGGCCGTCGCGGCGGAGCTCGCCGCCGACGGGATGGGCCTGGACTCGCCCGAACTGGCCGCCGTCGGGCACCGGGTGGTGCACGGCGGAACCCGGTTCACGCAGCCGACGGTGATCGACGACGAGGTGCTGGCGGAGATCCGGAGCCTGATCCCGCTGGCGCCGCTGCACAACCCGGCGAACCTGACCGGCATCGAGGTGGCCCGCGCGCTGCGCGCGGACCTCCCGCAGGTGGCGGTCTTCGACACGGCCTTCCACTCGACGATGCCGGAGTACGTGGCGCGGTACGCGATCGACGCCGCGACGGCGGACAAGTACGCCATCCGGCGGTACGGGTTCCACGGCACCTCCCACGCGTACGTCTCGCGGGCGACGGCGGGGCTGCTCGGCCGGCCGGTGGAGGACGTGAACGTGATCGTGCTGCACCTGGGCAACGGGGCCTCGGCCTCGGCGGTCCGGGGCGGGGTGTGCGTGGACACGTCCATGGGCCTGACCCCGCTGGAGGGTCTGGTCATGGGCACCCGTTCGGGCGACCTGGATCCGGCGGTCGTCTTCCACCTGGCGCGGGTGGGCGGCTTCTCGGTGGATGAGATCGATTCGCTCCTGAACAAGAAGAGCGGTCTGCTGGGCCTGTGCGGCGACAACGACATGCGCGAGGTGCTGCGGCGGGCGGGCGAGGGCGACGAGTCGGCGCGGCTCGCCTTCGCGGCGTACGTCCACCGCCTGAAGAAGTACATCGGCGCCTACTCGGCGGTGCTCGGCCGGGTGGACGCGGTGGCGTTCACGGCCGGGGTCGGCGAGAACGCGCACCAGGTCCGGGAAGCTGCCGTGGACGGCCTCGCGGAGCTGGGACTCGTCCTGGACCCGGAGGCCAATGCGGTGCGCTCCCCGGAGCCGCGGCTGGTGTCGCCGGAGTACGCGCGGGTGGCGGTGGCCGTGGTCCCGACGGATGAGGAACTGGAGATCGCCACCCAGGCGTACGCCCTCGTTACTCAGTAGTCACTTGGACTTTCCACCAGACGGAATATTCCGCTACGAAACAAACCGATAGGATCCAGTCATGCGCCGTTCCAAAATCGTCTGCACGCTGGGCCCCGCCGTCGACTCGTATGAGCAGCTGAAAGCGCTCATCGAGGCAGGTATGAACGTGGCCCGATTCAACTTCAGCCACGGGTCCCAGGCAGAACACCAGGAGCGGTACGACCGCGTCCGGAAGGTCTCCGAGGACACCGGGCGTGCGGTCGGCGTCCTCGCCGACCTCCAGGGTCCCAAGATCCGTCTGGAGACCTTCGCCGAGGGCCCCGTCGAGCTGGTGCGCGGTGACGAGTTCACCATCACCACCGAGGACGTCCCGGGTGACAAGTCCATCTGCGGCACCACCTACAAGGGCCTGCCGGGCGACGTGACCAAGGGCGACCAGATCCTGATCAACGACGGCAACGTCGAGCTGCGGGTGACCGAGGTCGAGGGCCCGCGGGTCAGGACCATCGTCATCGAGGGCGGTGTCATCTCGGACCACAAGGGCATCAACCTGCCGGGTGCCGCCGTGAACGTCCCCGCCCTGTCGGAGAAGGACGTCGACGACCTCCGCTTCGCCCTGCGGATGGGCTGCGACATGGTCGCCCTGTCCTTCGTCCGCGACGCCAACGACGTCAAGGACGTCCACAAGGTCATGGACGAGGAGGGCCGCAGGGTCCCCGTCATCGCCAAGGTCGAGAAGCCGCAGGCCGTCGAGAACATGGCGGCCGTGGTCGACGCCTTCGACGCGGTCATGGTGGCCCGTGGCGACCTGGCCGTCGAGTACCCGCTCGAGAAGGTCCCGATGGTCCAGAAGCGGCTCATCGAGATGTGCCGCCGCAACGCCAAGCCGGTGATCGTCGCGACCCAGATGATGGAGTCGATGATCACCAACTCGCGCCCGACGCGCGCGGAGGCGTCCGACGTCGCCAACGCGATCCTCGACGGCGCGGACGCGGTCATGCTGTCGGCCGAGTCCTCGGTCGGCGCGTACCCGATCGAGACGGTCAAGACGATGTCGAAGATCGTCACGGCGGCCGAGGAGGAGCTCCTCTCCAAGGGCCTCCAGCCGCTGGTCCCCGGCAAGAAGCCCCGTACCCAGGGCGGCTCCGTCGCCCGCGCGGCCTGCGAGATCGCGGACTTCCTCGACGGCAAGGCGCTCATCGCCTTCACCCAGTCCGGTGACACCGCCCGCCGGCTGTCGCGCTACCGCGTGACCCAGCCGATCCTGGCCTTCACCACCGACGTCAACACCCGCAACCAGCTCACGCTGAGCTGGGGCGTCGATTCCTACATCGTCCCGCACGTGGACACCACCGACGCGATGGTCGACCTGGTGGACGGCGAGCTGCTGAAGCTGGGCCGCTACAACGAGGGCGACACGATGGTCATCACCGCCGGCTCGCCCCCCGGGGTCCCGGGCACGACCAACATGGTCCGCGTCCACCACCTGGGCGGCCAGTCCCAGGGCTGACACCGCACGGTGTGACTCTGCCGCACAGAGACCGAGGGCGGCACCCCGATCCTGACAAGGATCCGGGGTGCCGCCCTCGGTGCATCGGACGCGGTGTGCGGGGCGCGAACGCCCTGCGCGGGGCCGTACGGGACGGCCCCGTACGGGACTACTCCGGCGGGCCGATGTAGTTCTTGAGGCCCGGGACGGTGAGCGTGCCGCCGAACTGGCCGGCCTGGACGACCTTGACGTTCGTGAAGAACGCGAACGGGACGTTCAGGGGCGGCGGGCTGTTCGGGGTGAACTCGATCGGGATCAGGCCGAAGAGGTTCCCCTTGAGGCTCTCGGTGTACATCGTCACCGTGCCGCCGCGGATCTTGGAAGTGGAGCCGGAGCGGGACTTCAGGTGGGCGACGTTCCCGCTCTTGCCGACCGTCTGGTAGAGGTCCTTGATGTCCAGCGAGTCCGCCGTGAACTTCAGGACCTTCTTCGTCTTGCCGCCTGCCGTCTTCACCTCGACGATGCCGTGGTAGTCCAGGCCGTAGAGGGTCAGCAGCGAGCTGTCGAGGTACCAGGGCTCGTCCGGCAGGAGCGGGATGCCCGGCTCCAGCTGGGCGTCGGCCAGCGCCTTGGCGTCGTACGTCGGGCAGGGGAAGGGTTGCTTCCCGTCCGCGTCCTTCGTCTCCTCGGGCTTCGGCTTGTCCGCGTCCTCGTCCGCCGTCTTGCCCGTCTCGTCCTTCGGCTTCGCCGCGGTGTCCTTGACGTCCTGCGACAGCTCCTTGACGTCGACGCCGGCCTTCTTCGCCGCGTCGCGGATCGCGTCCGCGGCCGGGTCCGGGGCGGGCTTCGTCGGGGTCGGCGTCGCCGTGGCCGGCTTGGACGGCGTGGGCGTCGGGGTCGCCGACGGCTTCGCGGTCTCGAGCGGCTTGGTGATCCCGTCGACGATGCCCTTGAGCGCGTCTCCGACGCCCAGCGGGTCCAGCGGGTTCGGGGTCTTGGACGCGGACGGTGCTGCGGCCGGGGCCGACGGCTCCGTCTGCTTCGACGCGGTGGTGGGACCGGCCGGCTTGCTGGCGGAAGGCTTCGGGGCCGGCGGGGTGACGCCGGGCTTCGGGGCCTGGGACGCACCGGGCGAGGGCGTCGCGCTGGGCGACGAACTCGGCGAGGGCGACGTGGAGGGGCTCGGCGAGGCCGACTCCGCGGGCCCGTCGGACCGCGTCACGCACGGGCCGGGCGCGAAGGGGATCTCGTGGTCGTCGGCCAGGGCCAGCTTCGGGGCCACGCCCATCCCGACGAAGACCGCGGTCGGCATGGCCGCCAGCGCCATCGTCTTGCCGACGGGTATCTGGATCTTGTTCAGCAGCGACTTCCGGGGCGCGGCGTGCCGCGGTCCCCTTCTTTCACGGGACTCTGCGCTCGGGGCCACGCCCCGCTGCGTCTCGTCACCCCGCACTGTTCCTCCCGCCATCGGCGTGGGCAGTCGTCTCGCTCGCGTATGCCGTTTCCGTCTCGCGGGGCGCCGGGATGCCCGGGATGCCCTGGGGGTTGTCCGCCATGGCTGCCGACTTGCCCGCGCCACCGTCCGGGACGGCGGTCTCTTCCACGGGGCTGCCGGGGACCCACGACAGTGCGAGGGCGCCGCCGACCATGGAGAGGATGAAGCCCACGAAGAACCCGCCGAGGTTGGACACCGGCAGGGACACCAGGGCCAGCAGGATCGAGGCGACCCCGGCGAAGACCCGGATGCTCTGCTGGAACCAGAGGGCCAGGCCCAGCGTCATCAGCAGGATGCCGATGATCAGCGAGCCGGATCCGGTCGTCGTCGCCATCGCGAGAGTGACGTTGCCCAATCGCATGTCCGCGTACGGGAAGTACACGATCGGGACACCACCGAGGAGCGTGAACAGGCCTGCCCAGAAGGGACGGCGGCCGCGCCAGGCGAAGAAGTGGTAATACACCACGGTGAGCCAAGCATCATCAGAGCGGCGAACGTAGACCGGGGCCTGGTGGTTCATGGACTACAGCTCCCTGGAAACGGTGGTACGGAGAACTAGGTGGAGCCCCGGACGGGCGGGCGGAATCGGCTGCAGCCGGCACCGACCGCCCCTCCGGTCACGCTCCGGGACGAATTACTTCTCGTCCTGGTAGCACGGCTGGTCGCCGCCGAGCAGGCGCAGCTTGAGGTCGGGCAGCTTGAACGTACCCGCCGTCGTCGCCCATGCCTTCTGGCGCACGTTCGACAGAATCGCCTTGTCGGCGCGCTGGGAGAACGCGTAGGGGCTCGCGACCGTACCGGCCTGCGGCTTGGTCTTGTGGCTCGCGTCGCCCACGGCGACACCGATGTCCAGGTTCTTGAACTCGGCGTCGGTGTCGAGCTCCGCAACATCCAGGTAGATGTTGTCGGCGACGGCCGGCTTGCCCTTGTGGCCCGTCCGCAGCTGCAGCGTGATGTTGCCCAGCGGGGTCGGGGTCACCAGCGACTGGCACATGTTGGTGATCTCGGCATGGCTGAACCCGGAGATGGTCACCGGGTGGTGCGCAGCGTTGCCCTTGAGGTCGTGACCCTCGGCGATACCGCCGTACTGAATGAGGTTGTCACCGTCGAGCTTGTCGGCCGAGACCTTGAAGTCCTGGCCGGACACGGCGAAGGACGCCGCGAGGGCACCCTGCGCCAGACCCACACCGACCGCGGCGGTTGCCGCGATGCTCGGCACCATGACGAGCGCGAAGCGCTTCCATCTGGTCCCGCCACGAACCTGAGAACTCATTATTCGTTCCTCCTTCTCGGACGTACATCTCCGGTCCGGGCCGTACCCGTCCTGGGATGGGAGAAGTGCTACGTCCTCGGGAAGGAGCGCAGGCGGCCGAGCCGCGACAGAGCCGCGTCCGGTACACCGGCGTTCACCCCCGAGCGACAACCACTGGGTCACGCGTTCGCGCAACCAGGAGGACAGGCTCCGCCGGTGTGGCGAAGACCCCCCTGTCCCGCAGCCGGCGCCACAGGCACCGGCCGGCCCGGTGGGGACCCTCCACGCGGCTCCGGATGAGCGGCTCTGCGGGAAGGACCGAGCGTCGCCGATCGTGGTCCATTCCAGGCCGGGACACAAGGGGGTTCGTTACTGGCGGGTAACGGGAAGATAACCGGGGATCGACCCGGCGCCATCGGGTGACGACGCAGGGTGTCACCAAGGGCCACGACAGAGCGTCGGATTTATGAACACACCGGACAGATCGCGGGGTTCCTCTTACTGCGAGTAACAGCGGCCACAATTGCCAAGTTTTGGCAAAGTGCGGCCGCTGTTTATCTCTGTGTCAACAAATCGCCGGTGGTCCGGCGGTCTCCCGGACGCTTCCGGAAGGGACACGGAGCGGGCTCTAGAACAGCACCCGCGCGAGCGCCGTACGCGCCGCCGCCACCCGGGGATCGTCCGCCCCGATGACCTCGAACAGCTCCAGCAGCCGCACCCGTACCGCGTCGCGGTCGGCGCCGGCCGTCACCCGGACCGTGTCCACCAGGCGCCCGAAGGCGTCCTCCACGTGGCCGCCGACCAGATCCAGGTCCGCGGCGGCGATCTGGGCCGCCGGGTCCTTCGGGTCCTCGGCCGCCGCGGCGCGCACCGCCTGCGGGTTCATGTCCTTGACCCGGGCGAGCAGCTCGGCCTGGGCCAGGCCGAGCTTGGCCTCGGTGTTGGCCGGGTCGTCCGCCAGTACGTTCTTGTACGCCTGCACCGCGCCGCCCAGGTCACCGGCGTCCAGCGCGACGACCGCCGCCTCGAGCAGCGCGTCGTACGGGCCCGCCGGGGCCGCGGCCTCGGCGGCCGGGGCGCCCGCGGGAACGCCCTCGGCGTTCGGGTCCACCTCGATGCCGATGATCCCGAAGCGCTCCTCGGCGACCTGGACCAGCTGCGCCAGGGTCGCGCGGATCTCCTGCTCGGGCGCCACGCCCTGGAACAGCGGCAGCACCTGGCCCGCGACCACGGCGAACACGGCCGGGATGCCCTGGATGCCGAACTGCTGCATCAGCATCTGGTTGGAGTCGACGTCGACCTTGGCGAGCAGGAGGCGGCCGTTCGCCTCGATCGTCAGGCGCTCCAGCAGCGGGCTGAGCTGCTTGCACGGCTCGCACCACTCGGCCCAGAAGTCCAGGACGACCGGGACCTCGGCGGAGAGCTGGAGGACGTCGCGTTCGAAGCCGGCCTCGTCGACGTCGATCACGAGCGCGGACGGCGCCGCGGCGCCCGCGGACGCGGGTGCGCCACCCTGGGCGGCCTGCCGGACCGCTTCGGCACGGGCCTGCTCGGCCTTCGCCTTGGCCTCGCCGGCCGCCTTCACCGCGGCAAGGTCGACGACACCGCTCATGGACATGTTTCTGGGCTGCATGCGTACATCCTCCCCCGTGTGTGCGCGCCGACGAAAAAGATCGGCCGAAATGCCTTCTTGCCCGCGTCGGGCCGATCGGTTGTGCGGTAGTCATGTGGTGTGGCGCCGGGTCCCCACCTGGCGCCGGTAGCTCTTCGCGTGGTCGTCGCTCTTACGCTACGAGCCGTAGCGTAACTCCTCGCGGCCTTTCGCGCCCCGTGATCTCAAGCACAGCATTTCGGGGGGCTCCGGTTCCGCTACCGACGGGTATGGTCTGCGCCATGCGCAAGCCCAGCCCCCCGACAGGACGCACCGGCCGCCCCCGCAGCGCCGCTGCGGACGCGGCGATCCTCGCCGCGACGCGGGACGCGCTGGTCGAGCTGGGCTGGTCGAAGCTGACGATGGGCGACGTCTCGGCCCGGGCCGGGGTCGCCAAGACCACCCTCTACCGCCGCTGGGCGGGCAAGAACGAGCTGGTCGTGGACGCGGTCGCGGAGCTCTTCGACTCGCTCGAGCTCCCCGACCGGGGCTCCCTCGAAGCCGACATAGAGAACGTGGTCCTCCAGTTCGCGGCGCTGCTGCGGCGGCCGGAGGCCCGTACGGCCCTGATGGCCGTCGTCGCCGAGTCCACCCGGGACGAGGCCCTGCGCGACCGCATCCGGTCGGCGATCGTGGACCGGCAGAAACGTCTCGTCGTACTGGGCCGCGAACGGGCCCAGGCCCGCGGCGAACTCCCGTACGAGGAGGACGAGAGCCTCACCGGCCGCACCACGGACCTGATCTTCGACGTGATCGCGGGCACGGTGGTCCACCGCGCGCTGGTCAGTTGCGAGCCGGTGGACGAGGCCTGGGTGTCCACCTTCACGGCCCTCCTGATGCACGGCCTCCAGGGCCCGGCCCACGTCTGAGCCCCGGATCGGCCCGGGCGAACGGAAAGGCCGGTCCCGGCCGCCCCCGCAGGGGCCGCCGCGACCGGCCTTCCGCCGAACGGGGGCGGGCTGGTGCCGCGTTGTCGCAGCACCCTGGTACGTCCAGTACCAGCGTGCCGCTCCGCCTTGCGATGCACCGCACCGGACGACGCGAAAACGAAACCCCACTTCACCAAGGCCGCTCAGAAGCCCGGCGGCTCCGTGTACGTACCCCACTCGTCGCGCAGCACGTTGCAGATCTCGCCGAGCGTGGCCTCGGCGCGCACCGCGTCCAGCATCGCCGGAATCATGTTCGACCCGTCGCGGGCGGCGGCCAGCATGGCGTCCAGCGAGGACTTCACCTTGGCGTCGTCGCGCCGCTCCTTGCGCGCGGCCAGCTCCTGGACCTGCACGCGCTCCACCTCGTGGCTGACGCGCAGGATCTCCAGGTCCCCGGTCACCGACCCGTGGTGCACGTTGACGCCGACGACCCGCTTGTCGCCCTTCTCCAGGGACCGCTGGTACTGGAAGGCCGACTCGGCGATCTCCCCGGTGAACCAGCCGTCCTCGATGCCGCGCAGGATGCCCGAGGTGATCGGTCCGATCGGGTGCTGCCCGTCCGGGTGGGCGCGCAGGCCGCGCTCCTTGATCTGCTCGAAGATCTTCTCGGCGTCGGCCTCGATGCGGTCAGTGAGCTGCTCCACGTACCAGGAACCGCCCAGCGGGTCGGCCACGTTGGCCACCCCGGTCTCCTCCATCAGCACCTGCTGCGTGCGCAGGGCGATCTCGGCCGCCTGCTCGCTGGGCAGCGCGAGGGTCTCGTCGAGGGCGTTGGTGTGCAGGGAGTTGGTGCCGCCGAGGACGGCCGCAAGGGCCT
This sequence comes from Streptomyces sp. NPDC051364, assembly GCF_040682115.1. Classification (NCBI taxonomy): domain Bacteria; kingdom Bacillati; phylum Actinomycetota; class Actinomycetes; order Kitasatosporales; family Streptomycetaceae; genus Streptomyces; species Streptomyces sp. NPDC051364. The sequence goes on from NZ_JBFBAH010000004.1 coordinate 25,478, forward strand.
CGACCGCGGTGCGTACGACGTTGTTGTACGGCTGCTGCGCGGTCAGCGAGACGCCGGCCGTCTGGGTGTGGAAGCGCAGCCACATCGACTTCTCGCTCTGCGCCGCGTACACCTCCTTCATCCAGCGCGCCCAGATCCGGCGGGCGGCGCGGAACTTGGCGATCTCCTCGAAGAAGTCGAGGTGCGCGTCGAAGAAGAAGGAGAGGCCGGAGGCGAAGTGGTCCACGTCCAGGCCCCGGGAGAGGCCCAGTTCCACGTAGCCGAAGCCGTCGGCCAGGGTGTATGCGAGCTCCTGCGCGGCCGTGGCCCCGGCCTCGCGGATGTGGTAGCCGGAGACGGACAGCGGCTTGTACGCCGGGATGCCCTTCGCGCAGTACTCCATGAGGTCGCCGATGAGGCGCAGGTGCGGCTCGGGTTCGAAGAGCCACTCCTTCTGGGCGATGTACTCCTTGAAGATGTCCGTCTGGAGGGTGCCGTTGAGCTGGGCCGGGTCCACCCCCTGCCGTTCGGCGGCGACCAGGTACATGCAGAAGGCGGGCACGGCCGGGCCGGAGATCGTCATCGACGTGGTCACATCGCCGAGCGGGATGTCCTTGAACAGGACCTCCATGTCGGCGGCGGAGTCTATGGCGACCCCGCAGTGGCCGACCTCGCCGAGGGCGCGGGGGTCGTCGGAGTCGCGCCCCATGAGGGTCGGCATGTCGAAGGCCACGGAGAGCCCGCCGCCGCCGGCGGCCAGGATCATCTTGTAGCGCTCGTTGGTCTGCTCGGCGTTGCCGAACCCGGCGAACTGGCGGATGGTCCAGGTCCGGCCGCGGTATCCGGTGGCGTGCAGGCCGCGGGTGTAGGGGTACTCCCCCGGCCAGCCGATGCGCTCGAATCCCTCGTACGAGTCACCGGGCCGGGGCCCGTAGACGGGATCGACGTCATCCCCGGAGAGCGTGGTGAAATCGGCCTCGCGCTTGCGGGCATTGTCGTAACGGGCCTGCCAGCGGCGGCGGCCCTCCTCGATGGCGTCAGCGTCCATACCCACGAATTTACTAGGACGTCCTAGTAAATGTCGATGGGAAACCCCGGGGAGTATCCCCGGGGTACCCGATGGGCGAGCGGCGCTCTAGGCGTCGACGGTGGCCACGGCGTCCACGACCAGCGGCTCGACCTCGGCGCGGACCTTGCGCTCGACGAAGAAGGCGGCCAGCGGGATCGTGCCGGAGGCGAGCACCCAGAGCAGCTTCGGGAACGGCCACCTGGCCTTGGAACCCAGGTCGAAGGCGAACACCAGGTAGATCATGAACAGCACACCGTGCACCTGGGAGACCGCCAGGGTCAGGTCGGCGCCGGTGTCGAAGCCGTACTTGAAAACCATGCAGGTGCAGAGGATCAACAGCATGACCGCGGTCAGGTAGGCCATGACGCGGTAGCGGGTCAGCACGCTTCGTTTCATGGATACGAGCGTAACGATCCGTTTTGCGCGATCTTGACGGGGGCCCGGTGACGGCGGCCGCTACTGCTCGGCTGCTACTGCTCGTCGAAGTCCGCGGCGGCGATCCGCAGGGGGCGCAGGAGCGCGAAGATCTCCTGGCACTCCTCGGCGTCGTACGCGCGCAGCCCGAAGTCGACCGCCATGAGGTCCTTCGTCGCCGCCTCGACGACCTCGCGGCCCTTGTCCGTGATGGAGGCGAGCGTGCCGCGGCCGTCGTTCGGGTTCGGCCGCTTGGCCACCAGCCCGGACCGCACCAGCCGGTCCACCGTGTTCGTCACCGACGTCGGGTGGACCATCAGCCGCTCTCCGATCTTCGACATCGGCAGCTCGCCGGCCTTGGAGAAGGTGAGCAGGACCAGCGCCTCGTAGCGCGCGAAGGTCAGCCCGTACGGCTTGACCACCGAGTCGACCTCGCCGAGCAGGATCTGGTGCGCGCGCATGATCGAGGTGATGGCGGCCATCGAGGGCACCGGCCCCCAGCGGCGCTGCCACAGTTCGTCGGCGCGGGCGATGGGGTCGAAGGGGAGGCTGAGCGGCTTGGACACGTACCCGACCCTACCGGGCGGTCATTTGGCCGTGGGCCCCGTCTCATTCTTCGGTCCGCCCTCCCGCCGGTTCGCGGACCGCAGTTCGGCGAGGAGAAGCAGGACCACCGCCGTGCCGAGCACCGCGGCGCCGGTGACGACCACGTGTACCGGCAGGAACTCGGCGGCCAGCCCGGCCAGGGCCATGCCGACGCCCTGGAGGGTCATCAGACCGGTGCTCAGCAGGGTCATCGCCCGGCCGCGCAGCTCGTCCGGGACGGCGTCGACGTACCACTGGTCGAGGCCGAGGCTGTACGCGTGCGCCAGACCGGCGAGCAGCAGGGCGGCCAGTACGGTCACCACCCCGGGCCGGACGGCGTATACGAGCAGCGGCAGCAGGCCGGCGGCGGCGAGCGGGGCCACGAGCCGGGAGCGGGCACGGGGGCCGAGCGCCGAGCCGGCCCACAGTTCACCCGCGATGGTGCCGACGGGCAGGGCGCACATCATCACTCCCAGCGCGGCGGTGTCGGCGCCTATGCCGTCGGCGTACGGGACGAGCAGCGCCTCGGGGGCGATGACGAAGACGGGCGGCAGCCAGAACAGCAGGGTGAGCGCCCGCAGCCGGCGGTCGCCGAGGACGGCGCGCAGCCCGGCGAGCGGGGAGGTGCGGTCGGCGCCGGCGCGGGCCGGCCGGGCCCGGGTGCCGAAGCGCAGCAGCAGGGCCGAGCACAGGAACCCGGCGGCGGTCAGCGCGATGGCCGCGCGCGGGGCGAGGACGGTGAGCAGCAGCCCGCCGAGGCCGAAGCCGATGAGCTGGGCGCTCTGGGCCACCATGCGCATCAGCGAGCGGCCGAGGACGAAGGCGTCGCCGGGGCCGAGGATGTCGGCGAGGGAGGCGTTGCGCGTGCCCTGGAACAGCGGTGCGACGAAGGCCATGGCGCAGCGCAGGACGAGGAGCCCCGCGACGGGGGTGCCGGGCAGGACCATGGCCGCCGCGCAGGCTGCGCAGACGAGGTCGCACCCGACGAGGACCCGGCGGGCGGGCCGTCGGTCGGCGATCCCGGCGAGGAGCGTGCCGCCGAGGGCGTACGGGAGGAAGCCCAGGGCGAAGGTGAGCGCGCTCATCAGGGGCGAGCCGGTGGTGCGGAAGACGAGGACGGTGAGGGCGATCTCGGCGACGACGATGCCGAGGACGGACATGAGGTGTGCGGCGAAGACGGGCCGGAACTCCCGGACCCGGAAGACGGACCGGTAGCCGCCGGCGGTCGGCGAGGTGGCTTGGTTGACGGTTGCCATGCGGTGACCTTGCGGGGCTACGGTTGGTGAACACAGTGATTCGGCCTGTGGCGAATCACTGTGTTCACCAACCGACCCCGCCGGTATTTGAGGCGCTGGGGGTCCCCCCCAGCTCGGCGAGGGGGAGGGTTCGGGGGCAGCGCCCCCGCAACGGCGCCGCAGAGGGGCGCGGGGCCCGGGGCCGCGCCCCGGGATACGGAGAAAGGGCGGGGCGGGGAGAGGTTCCGCGCAGCGGAAACCGCGGGCACGGACCAACCGCCACAGCCCGGAGGGAGCGGCATGGTGTTCCATTTCCGGTTCGGGCCCGGGGATTTGTTGCGCTGCCGGTTCTCGATCTCGCCCCGCTGGGAGACCCAGGAGGCGGTCCGGACCCTGATGAGGCCCGCCCGGCAGGCGTACCACCTGCCCTGGCTGCGGCAGATCCGCGTGGCCGCCGACGGGCTGGACCTGCGGCCGCTGTGGCTGCTGATGCCGCGCACCGGCCACAACCCCGACTTCCTGAGCCCGCCGCCGGTCGGCCCCTCCGTCACCTTCGAGGAGGAGCTGGCCCGGGTGCGGTCCTCGGCCGCCGATCCGGAGGCGCTGCGCGAGGACCTGCGGCGCGCCCTCGTCTGCACCCCGGGAGCCGTCGAGAGCGAGCTCGGGCGGCGGATGCTCGCGGATCCGGCCCGGGCCGTACAGGAGTTGGCCGATCTGTACGAGCAGGCGTGGGCAGCGCTGATCGCCCCGCACTGGCCGCGGCTGCGGGAGCTGCTGGAGGCGGACATCCTGTTCCACTCGCGGCGGCTGGCGGCGGGCGGGCTGGAGGCGCTGTTCGACGGCCTCCACCCGGACCTCAGGTGGTCGGACGGCACGCTCACCATCGACCGCCCGACCCACCACGACCGCTCCCTGGACGGGCAGGGCCTGCTCCTGATGCCGAGCGCGTTCGTGTGGCCGGAGGTGGTCGGGGGGTACGACCCGCCCTGGCAGCCGACGCTGGTCTACCCGGCGCGCGGTATCGGTGCCCTGTGGACGGCTTCGCCGGGCCCGACCCCGCAGGCGCTGGCACGGCTGCTGGGCCGGGGCCGGGCGGACGTGCTGTGCGCGCTGGACGAGCCGGCCTCCACGACGGCGCTGGCCCGCCGGCTCGGCCTGGCACCGGCCACGGTCTCGGCGCACCTGAAGGCCCTGCACGGGGTGGGCCTGCTGGTCTCGGCCCGCCACGGCCACCGGATCCTCTACGAGCGCACCCCGCTCGCCATCGCCCTGACCACGGGCTCCCGGTCGGTGTAGCCGGGTTCCGGTGCCTCCAGGCGGCGGCACCTGCGGTGTCGCGGAGCAGGGCTCACTGACCGTCATGTCACGATATGCCGGTCCTTGATTCCGCGTACCGACCCTTCGTCCCGAGGAACCCGGATGCCAGGCCGACCCAGCCCACGCCCCAGACCCCTCACCGCCGCACTCGGCCTCGCGCTGCTGCTCGCCGCGGCGCCCGCCTGCGGCAGTCCGGAAGCCGCCCGGGAGTCCGCCCCCTCGCACGCCCCCGCGGAGGCTCCGCCGGGGGCACCGGGCCAGGCCGCGCCCGCCACATCCCCGTTCTGGGTGGACCCCCGGAGCGACGCCGCCCGGCAGGTCGCCGCCTGGGAGGCCCAGGGCCGCAACAGCGACGCCCAGGTCCTGCGCCGGATCTCGGAACGGCCCATGGCCTTGTGGGGGCCCGGCGACGACCCCGGTCCCGAGATCCGCCGGGCCGCGAAGAGCGCCAGGCCGGCGGGCCGGGTCCTGGTGCTCACCGCGTACAACATCCCGTACCGCGACTGCGGAAGGCACTCGGCCGGCGGGGCGAAGAACGCCACCGCCTACCGCAACTGGATCGGCGCCTTCGCCGACGGCATCGGCGACGCCAAGGCCGTGGTCGTCCTGGAACCGGACGCCGTCCCGCACATCGTGGACGGCTGCACCCAGGCCGACCACCACGACGAGCGCCTGCGGCTCCTCGCCGAGGCCGTCACCCGGCTGAAGAAGAACCGGAACACCAAGGTCTACCTGGACGCCGGCAATCCGGCCTGGATCCCGGACCCGATGAAACTGGTCGCACCCCTCTACAAGGCCGGGCTCGACCAGGCCGACGGCTTCTCCCTCAACGTCTCCGGCTTCCAGCCCGACGCGGCCGGCCGGGAGTACGGCGCCCGCATCTCCCGGGCCGCCCACGGCAAGCACTTCGTCATCGACACCAGCCGCAACGGCGCGGGCCCGCTCCCCGGCGACGGCCACGAGGCCTGGTGCAATCCACCGGGCCGCGCCCTCGGCGTCCCGCCGACCGACAGGACGGGCGACCCGCTCGTCGACGCGTACCTCTGGATCAAGCGGCCCGGCGAATCCGACGGTCCCTGCCGCGGCGGCCCGGGGGCGGGCAAGTGGTGGGCGGACTACGCACTCGGCCTGGCCGCCCGCAGTAAGGAGTAAGGAGTAAGGAGTAAGAGGCAAGGAGTGCGGAGCAAGGAGCGGCCACCCCCGCCAGGGGCTACTCCCCCGGCACCGGCTCCGGCTCCGGAGCCCGCACCTGGAGCCACTTCGCCACCGAAGGCGTCCCGTCCGCGTCCGTCACGAACAGCATGTACGAGCCCGGCGGCACCAGCGTCGGGTCCTTCGGCACCTCGACCGTCACCGAGCCGGCCGCCTTGGTCAGCCCGAGCTCGATCGACCGCTGCTCGACGTCCGTGGTGTGCGTGACCGCGCTCGGCCCCATCAGCCGCCCCCGGACAGGGCCGTACGGGCGGTCCGGGGGGGGAGGGGTGGGGTGGGCCGGGTCAGGCCAGGTGGCGTTCCACCGTCTCCACCTTCGACGTCAGCCCGTCCACCACCCCGGGACGGATGTCGGCCTTCAGGACGAGCGACACCCGCGGCGCCCGCTCCTCCACGGCCGCCACCGCGCGCTTGACCACGTCCATCACCTCGTCCCACTCACCTTCGACCGAGGTGAACATCGCGTCGGTGCGGTTCGGCAGACCCGACTCCCGTACGACGCGCACCGCATCGGCCACGTACTCGCCGACCTCTTCGCCGACCCCCAGCGGAGTCACCGAGAACGCGACGATCATGCGGCGTTCGCCGCCTCGCGCCGGGCCCGGGCCGCCAGCACGCTGTCGGCCTCCTCGCGCTTGAGCAGCTTGTCGCCGTACAGGCCGCCGAAGGGCACCAGCGCGAGCACGAAGAACAGGGCGGCCTTCTTGGCCGGCCACTTCGCCTTGTTCCAGACGTCGGCCAGGAAGACCAGGTAGATGAGGAACAGGATCCCGTGCAGGCCACCGAGAGGCATCATCAGGTAGTCGATGTCGGAGATCCGGCTCAGCAGCGAGCCGAAGATCAGCAGGGCCGGGAACGACAGCGCCTCCGGTACGGAGACGAGGCGCAGCCGGTGCAGGGCGGAAGCGGTCTTGATGTCCACGGTGAGCCTTCGGGGTGGTGGCCGGGGGTCCGTCCCAGTGTCTCAGCCGCATTGCGGGATCTTGACCGGGGGTCCGCGGGGGTCCGGCGGGCCCGCCGCGGGTGTGCGAGATGCCGCAGTCGCCGGATATAGGCCACGGGGCCCTGTTCGCCTCCGCCCGCTGCCGATAACGTCATCCCGTGGCTCAGTTCCGACTCCAAGGCAGCAAGGTGCTCGCCGTCGACCTGACCGGGGATGCCGTGAAAGCGAAAAACGGCTCCATGGTTGCGTACGACGGCCAGATGGCCTTCAAGAAGATGACCGGCGGCGGCGAAGGCCTCCGGGGCATGGTGACCCGTCGACTGACGGGTGAGCAGATGACCGTGATGGAAGTGCAGGGGCACGGCACCTGCTTCTTCGCCGACCGCGCGAGCGAGATCAACCTGGTGAACCTGCGCGGTGAGAAGCTCTACGTCGAGTCCAGCAACCTGCTGTGCACCGACGCGGGTCTGCGCACCGGCACGACCTTCACCGGGCTGCGCGGCGCGACGACGGGCAACGGCCTGTTCACGACGACCGTCGAGGGCTCCGGGCAGGCGGCGATCATGTCCGACGGCCCGGCCGTCGTGCTGCGCGTCAGCGGCCAGTACCCGCTCTCCGTCGACCCGGGGGCGTACATCGCGCACACCGGCAACCTCCAGCAGTCCTTCCAGTCCGGGGTGAACTTCCGGACGCTGATCGGCGAGGGCTCCGGCGAGTCGTTCCAGATCCGCTTCGAGGGCGAGGGCCTGGTCTACGTGCAGCCCAGCGAGCGCAACACCATCGGGGGCGACGTCTGATGCCGTTCCGCGAGATCAACTCGAAGATGGTCGAGGCCCAGGTGATCCCGGGGCAGCGGATGTACAGCCAGCGCGGCGCGATGCTCGCGTACCGCGGCGAGGTCTCCTTCACCCCGAGCCTGACCGGCGGTCAGGGCGGGGTGATGGGCATGATCGGGCGCCGCGTGGCGAACGAGCAGACTCCGCTGATGACGGTCGAGGGCAGCGGCACCGTGATGTTCGGCCACGGCGGCCACCACATCCAGGTGATCGGCCTGACTGGGGAGACCCTGTACGTCGAGGCCGACCGGCTGCTCGCCTTCGACGGCACCCTGCAGCAGGGCACGATGTTCATGGGCTCGCAGGGCGGCGTCATGGGCATGGTCCGCGGTCAGGTGACCGGCCAGGGCCTGTTCACCACCACCCTCAAGGGGCACGGCTCGGTAGCCGTGATGGCCCACGGCGGGGTCATCGAGCTCCCCATCACCCCGAACCGGCCGGTCCACGTCGACCCGCAGGCGTACGTGGCCCACCACGGGGACGTCAGGAACAAGCTCTCCACCGCGCTCGGCTGGCGCGACATGGTGGGGCGCGGCTCGGGCGAGGCGTTCCAGCTGGAGCTGTCGGGCCAGGGAGCGGTGTACGTGCAGGCCTCGGAGGAGAAGCTGTGAATTTCGGCCCTGTCATCGGCGGGCCCGGAGGCCCGACGGTCTTCGACCCGCACACCCTGCCCTCCGACGACAACGTGAACGCGTACACCTTCTGCGTGGAGCTCAAGGGGAGCCAGTGGTTCCTGCAGAAGGGCAAGATGATCGCCTACTACGGGCGCATGGAGTTCAACGGCGTCGGCAACGGGCGCTTCGACCGGCTGCTGCGCACCAGCTTCCACTCGCCGCTGCACGCGGCCGACTGGGTGGTGGCCGAGGGCCAGGGCAAGATGCTGCTGGCCGACCGTGCCTTCGACGTGAACTCGTACGACCTGGACAATGGGAACCTGACGATCCGGTCGGGCAACCTGCTGGCCTACCAGCCCACGCTCGCCCTCAAGCAGTCGATCGTGCCGGGGTTCCTGACCTTGATCGGAACGGGGAAGTTCGTGGCGGCGTCCAACGGGCCGGTGGTGTTCATGGAGCCGCCGATGCGCGTGGACCCGCAGGCGCTGGTGGGCTGGGCGGACTGCCCGTCTCCCTGCCACCACTACGACCACGGCTACATGTCGGGTGTCATCGGCGGGCTGCGCTCGCTGACCGGCATCGGCGGCAGCTCCGGCGAGGAGCACCAGTTCGAGTTCGTCGGGGCCGGGACGGTGCTGCTGCAGTCGTCGGAGATGCTGATGGCGGAGAAGGCCGTCGGAGCGGTCGGCGCCGGCGCGGAATCGGCGGGCGTGCCCGGGGCCGGGTACGGCGGCGGCCACGGCCAGCAGGGCCCGCTGGGGCAGCTGGGCGTACCGCGGATGCCGGGGCAGCTGGGTGACATCCAGCGGCGCCTCGGACTGTGATCTTCAGCTTTCCATTTTTTGTACGTAATTCAACTTCTTAGGTAGAGTTCATTCATGGAGACCATGGAGACCGAGACGGCCACGCGCTGGCTGACCGACGCCGAGCAGTGCACCTGGCGCACCCATCTGGACGTCAGCAGGCTGCTGATGCACCAGCTGGAAAAGGATCTCCAGCCCTTCGGACTCACCAACAACGACTACGAGATCCTCGTGAACCTCTCGGAGTCCGAGGACCACCGGATGCGGATGAGCGATCTCGCCACGTCGACGCTGCAGTCCAAGAGCCGGCTGTCCCACCAGATCACCCGCATGGAGACGGCCGGCCTGGTCGTCCGCGTGAACTGCGAGTCCGACCGCCGGGGGCTGTACGCCGTGCTGACGGACGAGGGCATGGAGCTCATGCGGAAGGTCGCCCCGCACCACGTGGCGTCCGTCCGCCGGCACTTCATCGACCTGCTGCCGCCGGAGGCCCTGGCGGCGCTGCGCGCCTCGCTGGAGCCGGTCGCGAGCCACCTGCGCGACCAGCGCGGCAAGGCCTGACACCACCCCGGACGGCGCCCGTCCCGGGTGCCGTCCCCGGCGGCAGCCCGGAGAATGGGTGGTAACGCTCGCTCGCCGGCCGCCCGCCGGGCAACCGTAAGCGCATGGCCGGCCCGAGGAGGTCAGCCATGCACAGCAAGCACAAGGCGTACGTCGCGTCGGCCGCGGCCGTGGTCCTGGCGTTCGGGGGCCCGGTGGCGGCCGCCGCCGCACACACGGCCGACGCGGCGAGAACCGCCTCGTCGGCCGCTTCGGCGCGCGCCGACGTGGACGCCGAGGGGGCCGCGGCCGCCGCGCTGAAGAAGTACCCCGGTGTCGTGGAGTCCCTCGACAAGGACAACGCCGTCTGGCACGTCGACATCATCGGCAAGGACGGCAAGCACGCGGAAGTGACGGTCGACTCCCGCAGCGGCAACGTGTCCACCGACAACGCGGACGACGGCAGCGACGACGGCAGCGGCGGGAACAAGGAGCTGCTCGCCGCGAAAGTCACCGCCCAGCAGGCGATGAAGGCGGCCGTCGCCGCCCACCCCGGCCAGGTCTGGTCGGTGGAATGGGACGACGATGACGACAACGGCTCCCGCTACTGGAACGTCGAGGTCAAGTCCGGCGGCAAGACCACGAACGTCCACGTCGACGCCACGACGGGCAAGGCGACGGTGTCCGGCTCGGACTCGGACGGCGACGACAACGACAACGACTGACTCGCGCCGGTCCGCGGGTTCCGATGCGGACCGGATCGGGCGCCCCTAGACTGGCGAACGCCCGGATTACCCCGATCTTCGAGGGAGTGGCGTCATGGCCAAGCGCGGCAACAAGAAGCGAGCACGCAAGAAGAAGAAGGCGAACCACGGCAAGCGTCCCAACGCCTGACCGGTCCGCCCCGCAGACGTACGAGAGCCGCGCCCCGGAAGAACCGGGGCGCGGCTCTCGCGTGCGTACGCCGTACGGAGGCGGCCGCAGGCCCTACGCGGGCCTGCGGCCCGCTCAGGCCTCCGTGAGCGTCGCCAGGAGCGTGTCCGCGGCCGCGTACGGGTCCAGCTCGCCGGCCGCGACCCGGGCCGCCAGGGCGTCGAGGTGGGCGTCCCCGTGCACGTCCGCCATCCGGGCCCGCAGGGACGTCACCGCGATGGTCTCCACCTCGCGCGCGGCCCGGGCCGTACGGCGCTCGGCCAGCACCCCGCGCTCGCCCATCCACGCCCGGTGCTTCTCCAGGGCCTCGACCAGCTCGTCGATGCCCTGGCCGCGGGCCGCGACCGTCTTCACGATCGGCGGCCGCCAGTCCTCCCGGCCCCGTGCCTCGCCCAGCCCCAGCATGTGGTTCAGCTCCCGGGCGGTCGCGTCCGCGCCGTCCCGGTCCGCCTTGTTCACCACGTACACGTCGCCGATCTCCAGGATGCCCGCCTTCGCGGCCTGGATCCCGTCGCCCATCCCGGGGGCCAGCAGCACCACCGAGGTGTCGGCCTGCGCGGCGATCTCCACCTCCGACTGCCCGACCCCGACCGTCTCGACCAGGATCACCTCGCAGCCGGCCGCGTCCAGCACCCGGATCGCCTGCGGGGCGGCCCAGGCGAGGCCGCCCAGGTGGCCGCGGGTGGCCATGGAGCGGATGTAGACCCCCGGGTCGGAGGCGTGGTCCGACATCCGGACCCGGTCGCCGAGCAGCGCACCGCCGGAGAACGGCGAGGACGGGTCGACGGCGAGGACGCCGACCCGCTTGCCGGCCTTGCGGTACGCGGAGACCAGCGCCGAGGTCGACGTGGACTTGCCGACGCCCGGGGATCCGGTCAGGCCCACCACGTAAGCCCCGCCCGTCAGCGGGGCCAGCGCTGCCATCACCTCGCGCAGCTGCGGGGACGCCCCCTCGACCAGCGAGATCAGCCGGGCCACCGCCCTCGGCCTGCCCTCACGCGCCTGGGCCACCAGCTGGGGGACGTCCACCGTCATACGTGCTGCGCTCCTCTGTTCTCGCTGCGGTTACCGCTACGGCTGCTTCTGCGGGCTGTGCCGGTCAGGGAACCCGGATGATCAGGGCGTCGCCCTGGCCTCCGCCGCCGCACAGTGCGGCCGCGCCGACCCCGCCGCCCCGGCGCTTCAGCTCCAGCGCGAGGTGCAGCACCACGCGGGCGCCGGACATGCCGATCGGGTGGCCCAGGGCAATGGCGCCGCCGTTGACGTTCACCCTTTCCGGGGTCACGCCGAGGTCCTTCATTGACTGCACGGCGACCGCCGCGAAAGCCTCGTTGATCTCGATGAGGTCCAGGTCGGAGACCTCGAGGCCGTCCTTCTTCAGGGCGTGCAGGATGGCGTTCGACGGCTGCGACTGCAGCGAGTTGTCCGGACCCGCCACGTTGCCGTGGGCGCCGATCTCGGCGATCCACTCCAGGCCCAGCTCCTCGGCCTTCGCCTTGCTCATCACGACCACGGCAGCCGCGCCGTCGCTGATCTGGGAGGAGGTGCCGGCGGTGATCGTGCCGTCCTTCGCGAAGGCCGGGCGCAGCTTGCCGAGGGACTCCACCGTGGTCTCCGGGCGGATGCCCTCGTCCTGGGAGAAGACGACCGGGTCGCCCTTGCGCTGCGGGATCTCGATCGGGGTGATCTCGGCCTCGAAGACGCCGTTCTTCTGCGCGGCGGCGGCCCGCTGGTGCGAGGCGGCGGCGAACTCGTCCTGCGGGGCGCGCTCGATGCCCAGGCGGGTGTTGTGCTTCTCGGTGGACTCGCCCATCGCGATGTTCTCGAAGGCGTCGGTGAGGCCGTCGTAGGCCATCGCGTCCAGCATCTCGATCGCACCGTACTTGAAGCCCTCTCGAGACTTCGGCAGCAGGTGCGGGGCGTTGGTCATGGACTCCTGGCCGCCCGCGACCACGATGTCGAACTCGCCGGCGCGGATCAGCTGGTCGGCCAGCGCGATCGCGTCGAGGCCGGAGAGGCACACCTTGTTGATGGTGAGCGCCGGCACGTTCATGGGGATGCCGGCCTTGACAGCGGCCTGGCGGGCGGGGATCTGGCCCGCGCCGGCCTGCAGCACCTGGCCCATGATCACGTATTGCACCTGGTCACCGGCGATGCCGGCCCGGTCCAGCGCGGACTTGATGGCGAACCCGCCGAGGTCGGCGCCCGAGAAGGACTTCAGCGAGCCGAGCAGCCGCCCCATGGGCGTGCGGGCCCCGGCGACGATCACTGACGTGGTGTTGTTCGTTCCGGACATGGAGCACAGCCCCTTGAAGATGAGGAGTGAACGAGGGTTTACCTGAATGTACTGAGCAGTACCCGCGCCGTCACCGGGCAGTCGGTGTGATCGCTGGCACGTTGCGTGACCACCCTCCTCGGCGGTGCACTGGTCCCATGCTGACAAGAATCGACCACATCGGGATCGCCTGCTTCGACCTGGACAAGACCGTCGAGTTCTACCGTGCCACGTACGGCTTCGAGGTGTTCCACTCCGAGGTCAACGAGGAGCAGGGCGTGCGCGAGGCCATGCTCAAGATCAACGGGACCTCCGACGGCGGCGCCTCCTACCTCCAGCTCCTCGAGCCGACCCGCGAGGACTCCGCGGTGGGCAAGTGGCTGGCCAAGAACGGCGAGGGTGTGCACCACATCGCCTTCGGCACCGAGGACGTCCTGGGCGACTCGGAGGCCATCCGCGGCAAGGGCGTCCGGGTCCTCTACGACCAGCCCCGCACGGGCTCGATGGGCTCCTCGATCACCTTCCTCCACCCCAAGGACTGCCACGGAGTCCTCACCGAACTGGTCACCTCCAACCCCGACCATTGATGGACCACTGATGGCCCGATTCCCCGGCCGGTAGAGTGGCCATGGCTCGGCCGGGGTTCGGTGCGGAGACGGGGTCGGGGCCTGTGATCCCTGCCCCGGTATCTGACACCATTCCCCCGGGGGCGTCGTTCAGCGGGCGAGCGATGCTCAATTGGGAGTGAGCTTGCGACCAGGGGACGGATGGGACCGCGCTGTGCGGGGCTACGAAAGCCAGGAGAGCCATCAGGCTGAAGCCGACCATCTCTCGCGCTTCGAAGCCGAGATGGAGCGGCTGAAGAAGGAGCGCGGGAAGGCCGTCCAGCACGCCGAAGACCTCGGGTACCAGGTCGAGGTGCTGCGCGCCAAGCTCCACGAGGTACGCCGCAATCTGGCGTCCCGCCCTGCCTACGACGGCGCGGACATGGGCTACCAGGCGGAGCAGCTGCTCCGCAATGCCCAGATCCAGGCCGACCAGATGCGCTCGGACGCCGAGCGCGAGCTGCGCGATGCCCGGGCGCAGACCCAGCGCATCCTGCAGGAGCACGCCGAGCACCAGTCGCGCCTGCAGGCCGAGCTGCACGCCGAGGCCGTCAATCGCCGCCAGCGCCTGGACCAGGAGCTCAACGAGCGCCGCCAGACCGTCGAGGCGCACGTCAACGAGAACGTCGCCTGGGCCGAGCAGCTGCGCGCCCGTACGGAGTCCCAGGCCCGCCGGCTCATGGACGAGTCCCGCGCCGAGGCCGAGCAGTCCCTGAACGCCGCACGCGCCGAGGCCGCACGCGTCGCCGAGGAGACCCGGCGCCGGCTGGCCGCCGACGCCGAGGCCGCCCGTGCGGAGACCGAAGCCACGCTGCTGCGCGCCCGCAAGGAGGCCGAGCGGCTGCTGACCGCCGCTTCCGCGCAGGCCCAGGAGGCCACCGAGCACGCGGAGCGGCTGCGCAGCAGCACCTCCGCCGAGGCCGAGCAGACCCGGCAGCAGACCCTCGACCTCGGTCGGGTCGCGGAGCAGCGGGTCCAGGAGGCCGACGGCGCCCTGCGCTCCGCGCGCGCCGAGGCCGAGAAGCTCCTCGCGGACGCCAAGGAGAGCTCCGCCCGGCAGCTCGCGTCGGCGGAGTCCGTCAACGAGCAGCGCACCCGCACCGCCAAGGAGCAGGTGGCCCGGCTGGTCGGCGAGGCCACCAAGGAGGCCGAGGTCCTCAAGGCCGAGGCCGAGCAGACCCTCGCCGACGCCCGCGCCGGCGTCGAGCGGCTGCGCGCCGAGGCCGCGGAGCAGGCCCGCGCGGCGGCGGCCGAGGACACGGCCGCCCAGCTGGCGAAGGCGGCCCGCACGGCCGAGGACGTACTGAACAAGGCCTCCGAGGACGCGCGGGCCACCACCCGCGCCGCGTCCGAGGAGGCGGAGCGGATCCGCCGCGAGGCCGAGTCCGAGGCCGACCGGCTGCGCCTGCACGCGGCGACCACGGCCGACGAGCTCAAGGGCGCCGCGAAGGACGACACCGAGGAGTACCGGGCCCGGACCGTCGAACTCCAGGAGGAGGCCCGGCGGCTGCGCGGCGAGGCCGAGCAGCTGCGCGCCGAGGCCGTCGCCGAGGGCGAGCGGATCCGCGGCGAGGCCCGCCGCGAGGCGGTCCAGCAGATCGAGGAGGCGGCCCGGACCGCCGAGGAGCTGCTGGGCAAGGCCAAGTCGGACGCGGACGAGCTGCGCGGCGGGGCGAGCGCCGAGAGCGAGCGGGTCCGAGCCGAAGCGGTCGAGCGGGCCACCACGCTGCGCAAGCAGGCCGAGGAGACCCTCGAGCGGACCCGCACCGAGGCGGAGCGGCTGCGCGGCGAGGCCGACGAGCAGGCGGAGGCCGTACGGGCCGAGGCCGACGCGGCGGCGCGTGCACGGCGCGAGGAGACCGAGCAGGCCGTCGCCGCGAAGCGGGCGGAGGCCGACGAGGAGCTCGTACGCCTGCACTCGGAGGCCGAGAGCCGGCTGGACACGGCCGAGCAGACGCTGCGCGACGCCCGCGGGGCGGCGGAGAACATCCGCCGGGAGACCACCGAGGAGATCGACCGCCTGCGCGCCGGGTCGGCGGAGCGGATCCGCAGCCTCCAGGCGCAGGCGGAGGCGGAGGCCGACCAGCTGCGCACGGACGCGGCGGACGACGCCGGGCGGGCCCGGGCGGAGGCCGAGCAGGTCGCCGTACGGCTGCGCAGCGAGGCGGAGTCCGAGGCGGAGCGGGTGCGTATCGAGGCGCAGGAGACCGCGGACCGGCTGCGTGCGGAGGCCAAGGCCGCCGCCGAGCGGGTCGCCGCGGAGGCCGCCGAGGCGCTGGCCGCCGCACAGGAAGAGGCCGCCCGGCGCCGCCGGGAGGCCGAGGAGACCCTCGCGTCGGCCCGGACCGACGCGGACAGCGAGCGGGCCCAGGCCCGCGAGCAGAGCGAGGAGCTGCTGGCCGCGGCCCGCAAGCGCTCCGAGGAGGCGCAGGCCGAGGCGGCCCGCCTGACCGAGGAGGCGGAGCGGCGCGCCGCGGAGCTGGTGTCGGCGGCGGAGACCACCGCCCAGCAGGTACGCGACTCCGTGGCCGGTCTGCACGAGCAGGCCGAGGAGGAGATCACCGGGCTGCGCAGCGCCGCCGAGCACGCGGCGGAGCGTACGAAGACGGAGGCCGAGGAGGAGGCTGCGCGCGTCCGCTCGGACGCCTACGACGAGCGCGAGCGGGCCACCCAGGACGCCAACCGGATCCGCACCGAGGCGCGTTCCGAGACGGACGCGGCGAAGGCACTGGCCGAGCGCACGGTCGGCGACGCGATCGCCGAGGCGGAGCAGCTGCGCAGCGACACCGCCGAGTACGCACAGCGGGTGCGTACGGAGGCGACGGACGCGCTGGCCGCGGCCGAGCGCGACGCGACCCGTACCCGGGCCGATGCACGTGACGACGCGAACCGGATCCGCGGCGAGGCGGCGGAGTCCCTGGAGTCCTCGCGCACCGAGGGCGGCCGGATCGTCGCCGAGGCGACGGCGGAGGCCGAGCGGCTCACCGAGGAGACTCTGACGGCCAACGCGGCCACCGTCGGCGAGGCCACCGCGGAGGCGGAGCGGATCACCGCCGAGGCGGCCGAGGCGGCCGACGCCACCCGCACCGAGGCGGCGGGCACCCTGGACGAGGCGCGCTCGGAGGCCAACCGGCTGCGTACCGAGGCCGCGGAGCAGGCGGACCGGCTCATCACCGAGGCCGCGTCCGAGGCGGAGCGGCTCACGGACGAGACGCGTTCCGCGAACGAGGCGACGGTCGGCGAGGCGACGGCTAAGGCCGAGCGGCTCACCCGGCAGGCCACCGACATGCTGGCCGCGGCCGAGCGGGATGCGACGCGGATCCTGGTCGACGCCCGCAACGAGGGCGACCGGCTGGTCGACGAGACGCGTGCGGCCAACGAGGCCACCGTCGGCGAGGCAGCGTCGGAGGCCGAGCGGCTGCGTACGGAGGCGGCGCAGACCCTGGACGACGCCCGCGCGGAGGGCGGCCGGATCATCGGCGAGGCCACCGCGGAGGCGGACCGGGTCACGGTTGCGGCGAACGAGACCCTGGCGAGCGCCGAGCGGGAGTCCGAGCGGACCCTCGACGAGGCGCGCGCGGAGGCGGGCCGGCAGCGCAGCGAGGCAGCCGAGCAGGCGGACCGGCTCATCACCGAGGCGGCGTCCGAGGCGGACAAGCTCACCGAGCAGACCCGCAAGGACAACGAGCGCACGGTCGGCGAGGCCCAGGCCGAGGCCGAACGGCTGCGTGCGGAGGCGTCGGAGGCCCTGGCCTCGGCGCAGGAGCACGCGACCCGTACCCGGTCGGAGGCCGAGCGCGTCAAGGCCGAGGCGGCGACCGCGGCGGAGCGCACCCGTACGGAAGCCCGCGCGGAGTCCGAGCGGCTGCTCGACGAGGCCCGCGAGGAGGCCAACAAGCGGCGCAGCGAGGCTGCGGAACAGGTGGACCGGCTGATCACCGAGGCCGCGTCCGAGGCGGACAAGCTCACCTCCGATGCCCAGGCGCAGGCCCTGGCCGCCACGACGGCGGCCGAGGAGCAGGCAGACGCGATGGTCGACGCGTCCCGCAAGGAGGCCGTGCGGATCTCCTCGGAGGCGACGGTCGAGGGCAACTCCCTGGTGGAGAAGGCCCGTACGGACGCGGACGAGCTGCTCGTCGGGGCGCGTACGGACGCCGCTGCCATAAGGGAGCGGGCGGAGGAGCTGCGCTCCCGCGTCGAGGGCGAGGTCGAGGAGCTGCACGAGCGGGCCCGCCGGGAGTCGGCCGAGCAGATGAAGTCGGCGGGCGAGCGCGTGGACAAGCTGGTCCGGGCGGCGACCGAGCAGAGCGTCGAGGCCGAGGCGAAGGCCAAGGCGCTGGTGTCGGACGCGAGCAGCGAAGCGAGCAAGGTCCGGATCGCGGCGGTGCGCAAGGCCGAGGCGCTGCTCAAGGAGGCCGAGCAGAAGAAGGCCGAGGTGACCCGCGAGGCCGAGAAGGCCCTCGCGCAGGCGAAGGCGGAGGCGGAGCGTCTGGTCGACGAGGGGCGCCGTGAGCTGGAGGTCCTGGTGCGCAGGCGCGAGGACATTCAGGCGGAGATCTCCCGTGTCCAGGACGTTCTTGAGGCGTTGGAATCATTCGAGGCGCCTTCGGGTGGCGGAAAGCCCGCGGTCGGCGGCCAGGGCGCGGGGGGCGTGAAGGCGGGGGCTGCTGCGGGTTCCACTCGTTCGGGTGGCAAGTCGTCGGAGGGCTAGTCAGCGAGCGAGATGTGTGTTCCTGATGAAGGTTCAGGCGAACGAGTGACAAGCATTCTGCCGCCTTGCCACTCAAAAGGGGTGTCATTGTCCAGATCAATCGTGGATTGACTCGAAGACACGCCGCTTCGGCGCCTAGGATTCCCCTAACACCTCACGTAGCACCTCATCGGTCTCATTCGACAGGAACCCCATGAGCGACACTTCCTCCCCCTTCGGCTTCGAGCTCGTGCGGCGTGGTTACGACCGCGGTCAGGTGGACGACCGCATTACCAAGCTGGTCTCCGACCGCGACAGCGCCCTTGGACGTATCAACTCTCTGGAAAAGCGGATCGAGGAGCTGCACCTCGAGACGCAGAACGCCCAGGCCCAGGTGAGCGACGCCGAGCCGTCGTACGCCGGCCTCGGCGCCCGGGTCGAGAAGATCCTGCGCCTGGCCGAGGAGGAGGCGAAGGACCTGCGCGAGGAGGCCCGTCGCGCGGCCGAGCAGCACCGCGAGCTCGCCGAGTCGGCTGCCCAGCAGGTCCGCAACGACGCCGAGTCGTTCGCCGCCGACCGCAAGTCGAAGGCGGAGGACGAGGGCGTCCGCATCGTCGAGAAGGCCAAGGGCGACGCTTCCACCCTGCGCGCCGAGGCCCAGAAGGACGCTGCCTCCAAGCGCGAGGAGGCCGACGCCCTGTTCGAGGAGACCCGCGCCAAGGCCGCGCAGGCCGCCGCGGACTTCGAGACCAACCTGGCCAAGCGCCGCGAGCAGTCCGAGCGCGACCTGGCCTCGCGTCAGGCCAAGGCCGAGAAGCGCCTCGCGGAGATCGAGCACCGCGCCGAGCAGCTGCGCCTGGAGGCCGAGAAGCTGCGTACGGACGCCGAACGCCGCGCCCGCCAGACCGTGGAGACCGCGCAGCGCCAGGCCGAGGACATCGTCGCCGACGCCAACGCGAAGGCCGACCGCATCCGCAGCGAGTCCGAGCGCGAGCTGGCGGCGCTCACCAACCGCCGCGACTCCATCAACGCCCAGCTGACCAACGTCCGCGAGATGCTGGCGACGCTGACCGGTGCGGCCGTCGCGGCGGCCAACCCGATCGTCGACGACGAGCCCGTCACCCGCGGCGTTCCGGCGCAGCAGAGCCGCTAGTACGCCGGGCAGTTCACCGGCGGTCGACCTGTCGGCCACTCACCGGCTACTCGCTGGTAGCGAAAGTCCCTGCCCGAGGGCCCTGTGTCACCTGTTTGAGGTGGCGTGGGGCCCTCGGGCGTTCTAGCGTGAGCCGCATGATCGAGCTTGAGGGCCTTACCAAACGATTCGGCGCGAAGACCGCCGTGGACCACCTCAGCTTCCAGGTCAGACCGGGGGTGGTGACCGGCTTCCTCGGCCCCAACGGGGCTGGGAAGTCCACGACCATGCGCATGATGCTCGACCTCGACAACCCGACCAGCGGTACGGTCCGGATCGACGGGAAGCACTACCGGGACCTGCCGGAGCCGCTGAAGCACATCGGGGCGCTGCTGGACGCGAAAGCCATGAACGGCGGCCGCAGCGCATACAACAACCTTCTCTGCCTTGCCCAGTCGAACCGGATCCCGGAGAGCCGGGTGGCCGAGGTACTGGATCTTGTCGGGCTGACGCCCGTGGCAAAGAAGAAGTCGAAAGGATTTTCGCTCGGCATGGGCCAGCGACTGGGAATCGCCTCTGCGCTGCTGGGTGACCCGGAGATCCTCATGTTCGACGAGCCCGTCAATGGTCTGGACCCGGAGGGAATTCTCTGGATCAGGAATCTGATGAAGGGGCTGGCGGCAGAGGGAAGGACGATCTTCGTCTCCTCCCACCTGATGAGCGAAATGGCGCTGACCGCAGACCATTTGATCGTCATCGGCCAGGGAAAGCTTCTGGCCGACATGTCTATGGCTGATTTCATTCACAAGAACTCGCGCAGCTACGTCCGGCTGCGCTCGCCGCAGCAGGAGCGGCTCAAGGACCTCCTGCACGAGGCCGGGATCGACGCCATCAGCGTCCCGGCCACCGGCACGCTGGAGATCGACGGGGTGGCCGCGGAGCAGCTCGGCGAGCTGGCCGCCCAGCACCAGATCGTGCTGCACGAACTCAGCCCGCAACGGGCTTCACTGGAGGAAGCGTTCATGCGCATGACGGCGGACTCCGTCGAGTACCACGCCCACGCGCCGGGCGCCCCGGGCCTGTTGCCCGGGCCCGGCCAGGCGGCCGACAACCCGGCCCGGCCGGCCGACGTCCCCGCGTGGGGCGCCGGTCACGAGGCGACGCGCAAGGGCGGCGAGTGACATGTCCTCCTTCCCCGCCGTTCTCCGGTCCGAGTGGACCAAGATCCGTACGGTCGCCTCGACCAGCTGGACCCTCGCCACCGCGTTCCTGATCACCGTCGCCATCGGTGCCGGGCTGTGCGCCGCGGTCAACGCGACCTTCGAGGACTTGCCCAAGGACCAGCAGGTCACGTTCGACGCCACGCAGATGAGTTTCTCCGGGATGCTCCTGGGCCAGCTGGCCATGCTCGTCTTCGGGGCGATGGTGGTCGGCAGCGAGTACAGCACGGGCATGATCCGCACCTCCCTCGCCGCCGTTCCCCGGCGCGGCAGCCTGCTGCTCGGGAAGGTCACCGCCGCGACCGCCCTGGCCCTGGTGGTGGGCCTGGCCACCGGCTTCGTGTCCTTCTTCCTCGGGCAGGCGATCCTCGGCGACCACAGCATCGGACTGGGCGGGGAGAACGTCCTGCGCGCGGTTGTCGGCGTCGGCCTGTACATGGCGCTGCTCGCCCTGTTCGCCATCGGCGCGTCGATGGTGCTGCGGAACACCGCTGCCTCGATCGCGATCCTGATCACCTTCATCCTGATCCTGCCCATCGTCCTCAGCGTGGTCGACGCCACCCGCAAGATCGCCTACTACCTGCCCAGCCAGTCCGGTGCCGCGATCATGCAGACCGTGCCCGCGGGCAGCTCGGACGCGCCCTACGGGCCGTGGGGCGGCCTCGGGATCATGGCGCTGTGGGCGCTGGCCGCCGTGCTCGGGGGCTACCTGGTGCTGAAGAAGCGGGATGCCTGACGGATCGGAGCGAACGGACGTCCGTCCTGCGACGGACGTCCCTCGCACTACGGGTCATCCCCGGGTCGGAGTCAGGGTCAGCTCAGGGATCCGGTCCGGGGTGGAACCGTAGGCGACTCGATATCCTCTTAACCCTTACGCGGACGAAAGCCGTCCGGTCCTGGCAAGGGGCAGAGCAGAGGCAGAGCAATGATCGAGGCTGTCGGCCTGACCAAGCGCTACGGCGCCAAGACCGCCGTCGACCAGCTGTCCTTCCAGGTCAGGCCGGGTCACGTGACGGGATTCCTGGGGCCGAACGGCTCCGGGAAGTCCACCACCATGCGCATGATCCTCGGCCTGGACCGGCCCACGGCAGGCCGCGTGACGATCAACGGCGTGCCCTTCCGGCAGCTTCCGAACGCCCAGCGGCACGTCGGGGCCCTGCTCGACGCCAAGGCCGTGCACGGCGGCCGCCGGGCCCGCAGGCACCTGCTCTCCGTCGCCCAGCTCTCCGGCATCCCGGAGAAGCGGGTGGACGAGGTGCTCGCCGTGGTCGGCCTCCAGGACGTCGCCGGCCAGCGTACGAAGGGCTTCTCGCTCGGCATGGGCCAGCGGCTCGGCATCGCCGCCGCCCTCCTCGGCGACCCCCAGGTGCTGCTGTTCGACGAGCCGGTCAACGGGCTCGACCCCGAGGGCATCCTCTGGGTCCGCACCCTCATGCGCCGCCTCGCCGCCGAGGGCCGCACGGTGTTCGTTTCCTCACACCTGATGAGCGAGATGGCCCTCACCGCCGACCACCTCATCGTGATCGGCCGGGGGCGGCTGCTGGCCGACATGGGCACCCAGGAGTTCATCGCGCACAACTCGGCCGGATTCGCGCGGGTGCGCGCGGCCGACAATGATCACGATGGCCGGGATGCACTGGGTGCGGCCCTGACCAAGGCGGGCGGCCGGGTCCTCCAGGAGCCCGACGGGGCACTGCGCGTGACCGGCCTGGAGCTGCCCCGCATCTCCGACCTCGCGCACGAGGCCGGCGTACGGCTGTGGGAGCTGTCCCCGCACCGGGCCTCGCTCGAGGAGGCCTACATGCGGATGACACAGCCCGCCGTGGAGTACACCTCCACCGACGACCCGCGCGCCGAGCTGTGGGAACCGGAGCCGCTGAGCGTCCCCGCCTGGGAGGACGAGCTCCCGGCCCCGGAGGTGCCGCAGACCGGCTTCTTCGCTCCCCCGCCGCCCGGGGCGGGCGGGCAGCCCTTCCTGATGCCCAGCAGCCCCGGCGAGCTCGCCGGCACCCCGCAGAACACCCCGACGGACACCCGCAAGGACACCCGATGACCGGCCCCACGAGCACCGGCCCCACGAGCACCGCGGACCGGCCGAAGAGCTACGCCTCGCCGCTCCCGACGCCCCGGCCGCACCTCGGGCACGCCGTGGCCTCGGAGTGGACGAAGATGATCTCGGTGCGCTCGACGGTGTGGACGCTCGGCTCGCTGGTCCTGCTCGTCGTCGGCGTCGGGCTGTTCGCCGTCTCCGAGACCCGGTCCGCCGACTACCAGGACGTGCCGCTCACGGCGCCCGCGCTGTTCGGGCTGCTGGTGGGGCAGGTCTCCGTGATGGTGCTCGGCATCCTGACGATCACCTCCGAGTACGGCACCGGGCTGATCCGTACGACCTTCACCGCCGCCCCCGACCGGGCCCGGGTGCTGACCGCGAAGTACCTCGTCTTCTCCACCGTCGCCTTCCTGACCGTCACAGGATCGGTGGCGGTGGTCGGCCTGGCCTCCGCGATCCTGCGGGGCGGCACGGCCGCCGGGCCGCACGGCAGCCGCGAATGGGTCGCCGCCCTGGTCGGCTGCCTGTACGTCACCCTGCTCGGCGTGCTGGGCCTGGCGATCGGGGCGATGCTGCGGCACTCCGCCGGGGCGATCGCCGTGATGCTGGGGCTGGTCACGCTGCCGCCGGTGATAGGGGGGATGCTCAGCATGTGGGAGACCATGGCCCCGCTCGGCCGGACCGTGCTCCGGTACAACGCCCCGGTCGCCCTCATGCAGCTGTACGGCCTGCCGAACAACGACACCGCCAACCTGCCGGGCAACGCGGCGCAGCTGCTGATGATCCTGCTGGTGACGGGGGCCGCGGTGGCGGGCTCGTACGTGGTGGTCGGCCGCCGCGACGTCTGAGCCCCCGAGGCCGCTTAGTACTTGGGAGCGTTCCTGGACCGCTGCACCCGCGAGGTGCGGCGGTCCTTCGCGTTCCAGCAGGCCTTGTGCCAGTGCCGGCGGTCGTCCACGCCGCCGTACTCCGGCCAGGCCACCAGGTGCGGGGTCCCGGAGGGGATCTCCTGGTCGCAGCCCGGGCAGCGGTAGCGCTTGCCCGCCGCGCTCGCGCCCGCGACGTGCCGGACCTTCCACTCCTCGCCCTGGTACTCCTCGGTGCGCTCCAGCCCGTACCGGTCGAGGCCGGTGCCGGGGCGTTCGTCCGGAGTCTCGCCGCCCCTGGGGCGGTTGTGGCGCGGTGACACGTATACCTCACGGATGGGCGGACGGCAGTGACTTTCTCCCAGACTACGCGCAGCGAGGCCGGGTACCCGCAGGGTGGCTGACAGAGTCAACGCGATGACGTCAACTGGCCTGACTATCCCAATAACTTCCTGTCAGGCCGTGCCTTTGGCACGTGTCAGACGTTGTTGCCAACGGATGAACCGGTCCACCTGGGGGAGGCCGCGTCAGCCACGAGGAGGGTAAAGGCGATGCGCGTAGGAGCGTTTGTACTGGCGGCCCAGTTCCCGGGCCAGGGGCAGGGGGAGGCTCTGCACCGGGCGGTGCGGACCGCCGAGGTGGCCGAGGAGGCCGGGCTCGACTCGGTCTGGCTCGCCGAGCATCATTTCGTCCCGTACGGGGTCTGCCCGTCGGCGGTGACGCTGGCGGCGCTGCTGCTGGGGCGGACGCGGCGGCTGCGGGTGGGCACGGCGGTGAGCGTGCTGCCGAGCACGCACCCGGTGGCCCTCGGGGAGCAGGCGGCGCTGCTGCACCTGACCTCGGGCGGCCGGTTCACCCTGGGGGTGGGCCGGGGCGGGCCCTGGGTGGACCTGGAGGTGTTCGGCGGCGGCCTGGACGCCTACGAGAAGGAGTTCCCGGAGGGCCTGGACCTGCTGCGGCGCTGGCTCACCGAGCCGCGGGTGGCGGCCGCCGGCGAGCGGTACGGGTTCCGCGAAGTGGCCGTCGTACCGCGCCCGTCGGAGGCGCTGGACGGGGACGGATCAGGGCCGGAAGTGATCGTCGCCTGCACCTCCCCCGCGTCGGTACGGCTCGCCGCGGAGCGGGGGCTGCCGATGCTGCTGGGCATGCACTGCGGGGACGAGGACAAGGCGGCCATGGTCGCGCTGTACCGGCGTACGGCCGCGGCGGCGGGCCACTGCCCGGACGCCCCGCACGTGTCGGCGGGCGTGTGCCAGCTGGCGGACCGGACGGTCGACGCCCGCGAGGCCCTGCTGAAGGCGATGCCGGGCTGGCTGAAGCAGGGGCTGGACGCGCACGTGACGGTCGACGGCCGGGAGCGCGCGATACGGGACCCCGCCGCTTACACCGAGCTGCTCTGCGATCTGCACCCCGTGGGCACCCCGCGGCTGGCGGCGAACCGGCTCGCGGCCACGTCCGAGCGGACGGGGATCACGCGGTTCGCCCTGCTGACGGAAGGGTCCGGGGATCTCGCCGCGACGGAGGAGAACGTACGACGCCTCGGCGCCGAGGTCCTGCCCCGTCTCGGCTGAGGCTGCCGCTCCGGTATCAATGGCACCTCCCCCGATACGGAGCGGCAGCGAAGTACGGTCGTGCGGGTCGTGCATGTCATGCGGTTCGTACGGTTGGTCAGCAGTCCCGGAGCTCGGGCGACTGGTTGAGCAGCTGGCCGCGGATCGAAGTGAACTTGGCCAGCCGGTCGTCCGAGGAAGGATCCAGCGGGAACACGGCCACACGGTGACAGTTCTGGAATGCCAGGCGCACCCCGAAGTGCCGCTGCAGCGCACCACGTATCGCGTCACTCGCGAGAGCGCGCAGCAGCTGGCCACGCGCCTGCTCGTCGGGCGGCGGCGTCTGGTTGTCGGCGAACTCTCCGCCGTCCACCTTCAGCTGTGCCACCAGCGAGCTGATCATCTCCCACGCGAAGGGCAGGGAGGTCCGGACGCAGTCGACGAAAGCGGCTTCGTCGACCTCGCCTCGCTCGGCCTGTTCGAGTAGGGCCGGTGAGACGTCGAGCGACATGGGTTCTCCTCTCGCGACCCCGGCGCTTTGGGTTGCCGGAGTCTTACGGGCAGGGACGGAGGCGGCGACGCAGCGTGCACGCTCCGCAACCTCCTGCTCACCACGGTAGGCGCCCCATGGGTGGCGCACCAGGAGAATGCGCATACAACGCGCCATCGGCGAACGGGGCTTTCAGGGGCGAATCGCGTGGAGGCCTTCTCGTCGAGTAGCGTTGCCGACCATGCGTCTCGTCATTGCCCGCTGCT
Organism: Streptomyces sp. NPDC051364; assembly: GCF_040682115.1. Classification (NCBI taxonomy): domain Bacteria; kingdom Bacillati; phylum Actinomycetota; class Actinomycetes; order Kitasatosporales; family Streptomycetaceae; genus Streptomyces; species Streptomyces sp. NPDC051364. The sequence continues at coordinate 51,102 of NZ_JBFBAH010000004.1, forward strand.
CCGTCGACTACGCGGGCCGGCTCACCGCCCATCTGCCCTCGGCACCCCGTCTGATCCTCGTGAAGGCCGACGGCAGTGTCTCGATCCACGCGGACGACCGGGCGTACAAACCGCTCAACTGGATGTCGCCCCCCTGCACCCTCAAGGAGGGGAGCGGGGACGAAGCCGGCGTCTGGACGGTCGTCAACAAGGCAGGTGAGAAGCTCATCATCACCATGGAGGAAGTCCTCCACGACTCCTCCCACGAGCTGGGCGTCGACCCGGGCCTGATCAAGGACGGCGTGGAAGCACACCTCCAGGAGCTCCTGGCGGACCGGATCGAAACGCTGGGCGACGGCTACACGCTGATCCGGCGCGAGTACATGACGGCGATCGGCCCGGTGGACATCCTGTGCCGGGACGCCTCCGGCGGGACGGTGGCGGTGGAGATCAAGCGCCGCGGCGAGATCGACGGCGTCGAGCAGCTGACCCGGTACCTGGAACTCCTGAACCGGGATCCGCACCTGGCGCCGGTGCGGGGCGTCTTCGCGGCCCAGGAGATCAAGCCGCAGGCCCGCGTCCTGGCCACGGACCGCGGCATGGACTGCGTGATCCTGGACTACAACGCCCTGCGCGGCATCGAGGACGACAAACTCCGCCTCTTCTGATCCACGGCTCGCCGGGCGCAGGGCCCGGCAGTAGCGTGGAAGTGGCACAACTCTCCATCGGCGGGCATGCGTCGGCGTGGTACGGCGCATGCGGTCCGATCCGCCGGGGTTGCCGCTGTCGGCTGCGTCTCACCTTCTGCACAAGGAGGGCAACGCGCATGTCCACACCACCGCAACCGCCGTCATCCCCCGAGCCGTACCCGCAGTGGGGACAGCAGGGGCAGTCCGGACAGCCCGGGCAGCCGGGGCAGCCCGGACCGTATGGCGGACAGCAGGGCTGGCACGCGCCGCCGACGTCCCAGAAGACCAACACGATGGCCGTCGTGGCATTCGTCATGTCGGTCATCTGCGCGATACCGCTGGTCCCGCTGATCCTCGGCTTCGTCGCCCTCTCCCAGATCCGCGAGCGCGGCGAGAAGGGCAGGGGCTTCGCCATCGCGGCCATCGTCATCCACGGCCTGACTCTCGTGTTCCTCGGGCTGGCGCTCGGGCTCACCGGAATGCTGGACGACGGGCCGGAGCGCGACGGCAGCGGCAAGGTCACCGCCGCCGGCTCCGGCGAGCTCCAGGACATCCGCATGGGGGACTGCTTCAACACGGACGACAAAATGCCGGAGGGCCAGAAGGACACCAAGGCCTCCCTCTCGGTGACGATCGTGCCCTGCGACCAGCCTCACAAGGGGGAGGCGTACGCCGTCTTCGACTTGGAGGACGGGCCGTTCCCGGGCAAGGACGAGGTCAACTCGACCGCCGAGAAGAAGTGCGACAGCACGGCGCTCACCGATTACCTGGGCACGGGCGCGGAGCTCCCGGAATCGCTGGAGACCTACTACTCCGTCCCGCAGTCCAGCAGCTGGGACGTCGGCCACCACAAGGTCACCTGCTTCGTGGCCGACCCCAGCGGTTCGAGCACCGGCTCGGTCCGCGGCACCGGATCCTGAGCCGCTTGCGGTGGCTCCGCGGTCGCCGTGGGGCTCCCGCCCCGGGATCCCCGGGCTAGGCGGCCTCGGTGGAGTGGGGCACGCCCCCGCGCCGCCCGGCACGGCGCCTCGCCGCGTTGTCGCAGCACCCTGGTACGTCCCGTACAAGCGTGCCGCTCCGTCGTGCGATGCACCGCACCGCACGACGCGAAAACGCACCCCACTCCACCGAGGCCGCTTAGGCCACGCTTAGGCCGTCGCGGACGGGTTGGCCGGGGTCGTGCTCGTCGGGGTCGGTGTCGGGGTCGGCACCGGAGGTGTCGTCGGCTCCGTCACGGTCGGCGTCGGCACCGGGTTCGAGGACGTGCCCGTCGGCCCCGTCGAAGACGGCGTGCGCGACGGCTGCGTCGACGACGGCTTGCGCGACGGGGTGCGCGGCGACTGGTTCGGGTCAGGGCTGAGGCCCGGCTCCGGGGCGGCCGGCTCCGAAGCGTCCGGAGCCGTCGTCCCGGGATCCGGTGCAGGATCGTTCCCGCCCGTCCCCGGCACGCTGCCCGCACCGCCCGAAGTCCCCGCCGTCGGCGTCGAGGACACCGCCGGGCCGACCCCGCCCGCCGGGGTCTCGGGGTCCGAGCCCGACATCGCCAGGCTCACCACCGTGCCCAGCACCACCACCGTCAGCGCTCCCGCCGCCGCCAGCAGCACGGGCTTCCGGCGCGGCTCCGCAGCCCGCACCGGCGCGGCCACGACCGGCGCGGCCACCGCCGGCTTCGGGTCGAGGGGGAAGGCCTCCTCGAACACCTCCGACAGCGTCGTCGGCGCCGCCGCCCGCCCGATCACCGGCACGACGGGTGCCACCGCAGCCACCGCAGTCGTCGGCGCCGTCTTCGACACCGCCGGCACCGCAGTCGTCACCGCTTCGGACGCCGTCCCTGACGCCGCAGCCACCGGCGGCTCCAGCCGCAGCGGCGGCGACACCTCCACGCCCGCCTTCTCGCGGTCCGTGACCAGCGCGAGCGCCCGCCGCCCGGCCACCGTGCCCCGCTTGTCGGCGAGAGCACCCTTCAGGCCTATCGACGCCTCCAGCTCGGCCCGCGCCCGGTCCAACCGCCCCTCGCACAGCGCGAGCACGCCGAGCTCGTGGTGGAAGTACGCCTGCTCCGCGACCTCTCCCGCCTTGCGCGCGGCCTCGGCCCCGGAGCGCAGCACCCGCTCCCACGCCTCCCAGTGCCGCGAGGCCGCGAACGCCGGGGCCGCGGTCCGGGCCAGCAGTACGGCGGCCACCACATCGGCGCCGGCCAGCGCCGCCAGCACCGCGTCGGCCTCCGAGGCGACCCGCTCCGGGGTCACCGAGGCGTGTCCGGTCCACCAGGCGTAGTGGCGGGCGGCCGTACGGGCCTCCTCCGCCGCGGTGTCCGCGAACTCGGCCTCCTCCAGCTGCCGTGCGACCCCGGCGGCCAGCCGGTAGCGCGTGCCGACCGGGGTGAGCAGTCCGCAGCCCAGCAGTTCCGCGACCGCCGCGTCGGCGTGGGTGTCCCCCACGAGCGCCGGCAGGTGGGCGTGGTGCGGCATCTCCCCGCCCAGCGCGCACGCGATCCGCAGCGCCGCCCGGGCCGACTCGCTGACCCGGGAGGCCAGCAGCTCGGCGGGGGCCGCGCCCTCGGACAGCGTCGGCAGCGCCACGAACGCGGCGTCGCGCGGCCGCTCCTCGAAGACGCCGGGCTCATCGTCGTCGTCCTCGGCGGAGGACTGGTTGCGCTCGTCGCGCTGGCGCAGCAGTGCCGCGGCCTGTACGAAGCGCAGCGGCAGCCCCTCGGACGCGAACCGCAGGTCTCCCGCCCAGGCGGTCTCCTCCTCCGTCAGCGGCCGTCCTGTGCCCGCCTCGAGCAGCTCCACGCAGTCGGCCCGGCCGAGGCCGCCGAGGAAGACCTCCTCGAGGTGCGAGTCGTCGGAGGGGGCGCGGGTGTCCGGGGTGGCGGCCAGCAGGTACGCGCACTCGGGCGTGGCACGCAGCAGCTCGTCGAGGGCGCTGCCGCCCATCTCCAGGTCGTCGAGAAGCACGATGGCGCCGATGTCCCGTACGCGGGCCAGGAGTTGGGTCCGCTCGGGCCGCTCCGCCGAGGCCTCGTACACGGCGGCGTACAGCGCGTGCAGCAGCTCGCCGGCCTGCTGGTGCCCGTACCCGCTGAGCCGTATGACGCCGTCGGGCGCCAGGCCCGTGCAGTCGGCGGCGACCGCGTCGAGCAGGGCGCTGCGGCCGGATCCGGCGGGTCCGGTCAGCCGTACGGAACGGCCGCGTCCCAGCAGCCGTACGAGCCGCTCCCGCTCCTCCTCGCGCGCGAGGAGCGGCGGGGCCGGGGCGGCGGGTCCGGGCAGGGCGGGCGGCCGTGCGGCGGCGTCCCGGGCGCTGCGGTCGGCGGCGTCGCGCTTGGCGGGGGCAGTGCCGCCGGTGCCGGGGCGGCGCGGCTCGATCTCGCTGCCGTCGACGGGGTTCACGGTCAGCGTGAAGTCCCCGGCGGTGAGCGTGACGATCCGCGCGACGGGGCCGGGAGCGGAGGCGGCGGCCGGTCCGGCTGCCGCGGAAGCCGTCGCGGGGGACGCAGGCGCCGTCGCGGGCTGCTCCACCGGTTCGGCCTGCCCCTGTGTGCGGTCCATGACCTGGTCCCCCGATCGCGCCCTGCGCCGTCGCCGTCGTGTCGTACCGTCCGGCCTTCGCACATTCCGCTGTCGCTACGGGTCCGGTTTCCGCCCGAACCCTAGACGGTGCCCGGTCATACGGGGAACCGCAGGGGTGCCTTCACCACCGGACCGTTACGTTTCCGCAGGAAACGTGGGCGGCGGACCACATCAGACCCGCGGGAGGGATTCCGCTTCCAGGCCGCCCTCGATCGCGAGGATGCGGTGCAGCCGGGTGGCGACGAGGAGCCGCTGCATCTGCGGCGGTACTCCGCGCAGGACGAGGCGGCGGCCGGTCCGGCCGGCCCGCCGGTGGGCTCCCATGATCACGCCGAGCCCGGTCGCGTCCCAGGAGTCGAGCCCGGTGAGGTCGAGCACGAGATCGCCGTGGCCGTCGTCGAGGGCGGTGTGCAGGGCCGTACGGGCGTCCGCCGCGCTGCGCACGTCGAGGCGGCCCCCGACAGCGAGTTCGGCGTGGTCGCCCCTGATGTGCATATGCGCTCCCGGCAGTCCTGGGTACGTAGGATCCGACTGGTCCGTGGTCGGCAACTCTCACTGCAACTGACTGCCGTGCGGGCAGGGAAGTTGCCGACCGTGAGCGAACCGATACCTAATTCACCCGTGCGGGTGCAGATATTCGAACTGGCGCCCAAAGACTCGGCGCCCGGACGGCTCGGCGGCTCAGTGCTTGTAGAAGCCCTGCCCGCTCTTGCGGCCGATGTCACCGGCGTCCACCATCCGGCGCATGAGCTCCGGCGGTGCGAACTTCTCGTCCTGGGACTCGGTGTAGATGTTGCTGGTGGCGTGCAGCAGGATGTCGACGCCGGTGAGGTCGGCGGTGGCGAGCGGCCCCATGGCGTGGCCGAAGCCCAGCTTGCAGGCGATGTCGATGTCCTCGGCGGAGGCCACGCCCGATTCGTACAGTTTCGCGGCTTCCACGACCAGGGCGGAGATCAGACGGGTCGTCACGAAACCGGCGACGTCGCGGTTGACGACGATGCAGGTCTTGCCGACGGACTCGGCGAACGCCCGCGTGGCCGCGAGGGTCTCGTCGCTCGTCTTGTAGCCGCGGACGAGCTCGCAGAGCTGCATCATCGGGACGGGCGAGAAGAAGTGCGCGCCGACGACCCGCTCCGGACGCTCCGTCACGGCCGCGATCTTGGTGATCGGGATGGCGGAGGTGTTGGACGCGAGGATCGCGTCGTCCCGTACGAGCTTGTCGAGCGTGCGGAAGATCTCGTGCTTGACCTCGAGCTTCTCGAAGACGGCCTCGACGACGATGTCGACGTCGGCGACGGCGTCGAGGTCGGTGGTCGTCGTGATGCGGGCGAGCGCGGCCTCGGCGTCCTCGGCCGTCATCTTGCCCTTGGAGACGAACTTGTCGTACGAGGCCTTGATCCCGTCGGTACCGCGGGTCAGCGCGGCATCGGTGACATCACGCAGTACGACGTCCCACCCCGCCTGAGCGGAGACCTGAGCAATTCCGGAACCCATCAGTCCGGCACCGATGACGGCGAGCTTCCCAGCCACTGCACACCCCACGTTCTTCAATTCGGCCCAGCTTCGTAGCCTCTCCGGCGGAGACTAGCGCTCGCGCGGGGTCGTGTGACCGCGAAGTAACACGCGTCACGTCTCAACTGACGGACATCACACCGGTCCGGCCGAGCCGCCCGCTCCCGCCAACCGGGCCCCGATCGCCCGCAGTCGCGCAGCCTCCCGCTCCGCCGGACGCCGCCCGGCGGAGCCCAGCGCCTCGAACGCCGGGGATCCCGGGGCGGGAGCCCCAGGGCCGGGGCGGAGCCGCACTCGGCGCCGCGGCTCACTACGCTGGCCGCATGGTGAACCTCACGCGTATCTACACCCGTACCGGCGACAAGGGCACGACCGCCCTCGGCGACATGAGCCGTACGGCCAAGACCGACCTGCGGATCTCCGCCTACGCCGACGCCAACGAGGCCAACGCGGCCATCGGCACGGCGATCGCTCTCGGCGGCCTGCCGACGGATGTCGTGAAGGTCCTGGTACGGGTGCAGAACGACCTGTTCGACGTCGGTGCCGACCTGTGCACCCCGGTCGTCGAGAACCCCGAGTACCCGCCGCTGCGCGTCGAGCAGTTCTACATCGACAAGCTCGAGGCGGACTGCGACCTCTTCAACGAGCAGCTGGAGAAGCTCCGCAGCTTCATCCTCCCCGGCGGCACCCCCGGCGCGGCCCTCCTGCACCAGGCCTGCACGGTGGTCCGGCGCGCCGAGCGTTCCACCTGGTCGGCGCTGGAGGTGCACGGCGAGGTGATGAACCCGCTGACCGCGACCTACCTGAACCGCCTCTCCGACCTCCTGTTCATTCTGGCCCGTACGGCCAACAAGGAGGTCGGGGACGTGCTCTGGGTGCCGGGCGGCGAGCGCTAGCGCTTGACCCCGGCCGGCCCCTCCTGCGGTTCCGCCGCCGGGGCCTTGCGCGGCCACAGCGTGTATGTGGTGGCGATCACGGCCTGGATGCCGAGCGCCCGCAGGGCGGCGAACTGCCAGGTCTGCAGGCTGCCGGTGTCGGCCGCGTCGCCCACGTACCAGATCGCTGCCTGCAGCAGCCCGAGCGCGACGGCCGCGCCGGCCAGGGTGCGGGTCCACAGCTTCCACTCGTGGACCGCCCTGGCCTTGCCGTACTTCGGGCCGGGCGGCTTCGGGCCCCCGCCGAAGCGGTACGCCGCGTGCCGGTCGAGCCACTTCACCGTGTAGTGGCCGTAGCCGACGGTGTAGCCGATGTACAGCGCGGCGAGGCCGTGCGTCCAGCTCGGCTCGCCGCCGTTCTTGAGGTCCAGGGTGGTGACCACCAGCAGGACCAGCTCCAGCAGCGGCTCGCACAGCAGCACAGCCGCCCCGAGCCGGGGCATCTTCGCGAGGTAGCGCAGCGCCAGTCCGCCGGCCAGCAGCACCCAGAACGCGATCTCGCAGGCGATGATCAGGGCGACGAGCACGGGAATCTCCCTTCCTTTCCGGTCGGCACGTCCGAGGCGACGACCACTGCATCCAGGCTCCCGTCCGATCCGTGCCCCTTCGTCGTCGCCGGTGACGAACCGTGACTGCATCCTTCGGCGTAGTGCCACGCCGCCCCGTCTCCGCCCCCGCGGCGACGCCCGGTGCTCCCCCCACCCTGTTGGATAGGACCGTGACCCCGACCATCACCGCCACGGCGCCCGCCAGGACCTTCCGCCCCCACCGCGACGACGTCCTCCTCGCGGTGCTCAGTGTGCTCGCGGGCCTGCTGCTCTGGTCGCTCGGCGTCTACAGCACGAGCAACCGGCACTTCTTCCCCGCCTGGGCGGCCCTGGTCCCGCTCCTCGTGCTCGGCCCGATGGAGCTGCTGCGTCGCACCGCGCCCCGCGTCACCCTGGCGGTCGGCACCCTCGGGGTGGTCGCCGACCAGTTCACCGTGGGCAACCTCGCCACCGTCCTGATCTTCACGGACCTGATGTACGCGGCCGTCGTCTACGGCACGCCCGTCATGGCCCGGCGGCTCCCGGTACAAACCGGCCTGATCACCATCGCCGTCACCGTCGCCTCCGTGGCCTGGCTGCGCACCCCGCAGGCCCTGATGATCGGCGTGATCACCGGCATCGTGTGCTTCGGCCCGGCCCTGACCGGCGCCACCCTGCGCAACCACCGCGAGGCCGCCGAGGCCGCCCGGCTGCGCGCCGAGCAGACCGCGCTGCTGGCCGAGATGGACCGCAGCCAGGCCGTCGTCGCCGAGCGTGCCCGGATGGCCCGCGAGCTGCACGACATGGTGGCCAACCACCTGTCCGCCATCGCCATCCACTCCACCGCCGCGCTCTCCATCGACTCCCCCGCGACGAGCCGGGAGGCCCTCGGGGTGATCCGGGAGAACAGCGTGCAGGGGCTGGCCGAGATGCGCCGGCTGATCGGGCTGCTGCGGGAAGCGGGTGCGGAGCAGGAGGCGGCCGCCACACCCTCCCTCGACGGGCTCGACGCCCTGCTGGGGCAGGCCCGTGTCAACGGCGCCGCGAGCGGGCTGGACTTCGTACTCCTCGACGACCGGCCGCCCGGGGATCCGCTGCCGGCCCCCGTGGAGCTGGCGGCGTACCGGATCGTCCAGGAGTCGCTGACGAACGCCCTCAAGCACGCCGCCCCGGGCACGGTCCGGGTCCGCGTGAGCCGCGACGGCGCGGCCGGGGGGCTGCTGACCGTACGGGTGGACTCCCCGTACGGGAACCGCCCGGGCCCCCGCGCCCCGGGCTCGGGAGCCGGGCTGATCGGCATGCGCGAGCGGACGGAACTGCTGGGCGGGGAGTTCACGGCGGGACGGGACGGATCGGTGTGGCTGGTGCGGGCGGATCTGCCCGCGGACGAGAAGGCGGTGGCGGAATGAGCATCCGGGTCGTGGTGGCCGAGGACCAGAGCGCGGTACGGGCGGGCCTGGTACTGATCCTGCGCAGCGCGGGCGACATCGAGGTCGCGGGCGAGGCGGCGGACGGGGAGGAGGCGGTGCGCCTGGCGCGGGAGCTGCGGCCGGATCTCGTCCTCATGGACGTGCAGATGCCGCGGCTCGACGGGGTGTCGGCGACCCGCCAGGTGGTTGCGGAGGGGCTGGCCGACGTCCTGGTGCTGACCACCTTCGACCTGGACGAGTACGTGTTCGGCGCCCTGCGGGCGGGGGCCGCGGGCTTCCTGCTGAAGAACGCGGAAGCGGCGGAGCTGATCGAGGCCGTACGGACCGTCGCGCGCGGGGAGGGTCTGATCGCCCCGGCCGTGACCCGGCGGCTGATCGCCGAGTTCGCGACTCCGCGGCCCGTGAAGGCCTCGGTGGCGCCGGAGAAGGCCGCGGCGGTGGCCTCGCTGACGCGGCGGGAGCGGGAGGTGCTCGGCTGTCTGGGCGAGGGGCTGCCGAACGCGGAGATCGCGGTACGGCTGCAGATGGCGGAGGCGACGGTGAAGACGCACGTCAGCAGGCTGCTGGGGAAGCTCGAGCTGCGCAGCCGGGTCCAGGCGGCCGTACTGGCCCAGGAGTTGGGCCTCTAGCGGACTCCTGGAGTGAAGGTCTGGACCTCTTGACGGTTGGTCCAGACCTTTCTACGCTCGCGGCAACTGTGGTGAGCGTGCCATGACAAGCGTGCTCACGGGCGGCGCAGGTCCCACCCCCATGTCGTGATCGGCCCCACGGCCACGACGGACCTACGGAGGAGCACCCTTGAGCACAGCACCCCCACCCCGCATCCGTCTGTTCAGAAGGCTCGCCGCGACCGTGGCCGCCTTCGCCCTGCCGATCGCCGGACTCGTGGCCCTGGCCGGCACCGCCCAGGCCGCCGCCTCCGCGACGGCCACGTACCAGAAGGTCTCCGACTGGGGCACCGGCTTCGAGGGCAAGTGGACGGTGAAGAACACCGGCACCACCACCCTCACCAGCTGGACCGTGGAGTGGGACTACCCCTCCGGCACGACGGTCACCTCCGCCTGGGACGCCACCGTCACCAGCTCCGGCACCCACTGGACCGGCAAGAACGTCGGCTGGAACGGCACCCTCGCCCCCGGCGCCACGATCAGCTTCGGCTTCAACGGCGCCGGCTCCGGCGCCCCCAGCGGCTGCAAGGTCAACGGCGGTTCCTGCGACGGCGGCTCGACCCCCACCGACAGCCCGCCCTCGGCCCCCGGCACCCCCACCGCCAGCGGGGTCACCAACACCTCGCTGACCATCGGCTGGGCCGCGGCCACCGACGACAAAGGCGTCAAGAACTACGACGTCTACCGCGGCGGCGCCAAGGTCGCGACCGTCACGGGCACGAGCTACGCCGACTCCGGCCTGACCAAGGGCACGACGTACACCTACAGCGTCGTCGCCCGCGACACCGCCGACCAGACGGGCCCGGCCTCCGGCTCCGTCTCGGTCACCACGACCGGCGGCAACAATCCCCCGGACCCGGGCGGCAAGGTCAAGCTCGGCTACTTCACCGAGTGGGGCGTCTACGGGCGCAATTACCACGTGAAGAACCTGGACACCTCCGGCTCCGCCACGAAGATCACCCACATCAACTACGCGTTCGGCAACGTCCAGGGCGGCAAGTGCACCATCGGTGACGCCTACGCCGACTACGACAAGGCCTACACCGCCGACCAGAGCGTCGACGGCGTCGCCGACAACTGGGACCAGCCGCTGCGCGGCAACTTCAACCAGCTGCGCAAGCTCAAGGCGAAGTACCCGAACATCAAGGTGCTGTGGTCCTTCGGCGGCTGGACCTGGTCCGGCGGCTTCGGCCAGGCCGCGGCGAACCCGGCCGCCTTCGCCGACTCCTGCTACAGCCTGGTCGAGGACCCGCGCTGGGCGGACGTCTTCGACGGCATCGACATCGACTGGGAGTACCCGAACGCCTGCGGCCTGTCCTGCGACACCAGCGGCGCCGCCTCCCTGAAGAACGTACTGTCCGCGCTGCGCACCAAGTTCGGCAGCAGCAACCTGGTGACCGCCGCGATCTCCGCCGACGGCTCCAACGGCGGCAAGCTCGACCTCGCCGATTACGCGGGCGCCTCCCAGTACGTCGACTTCTACAACGTCATGACGTACGACTTCTTCGGCGCGTGGGACGCCCAGGGCCCGACCGCCCCGCACTCCCCGCTCACCTCGTACGCCGGCATCCCGATCGCCGGCTTCAACTCCGAGGCCGCCGTCACCAAGCTCAAGGGCAAGGGCATCGCCGGCTCCAAGCTCAACCTCGGCATCGGCTTCTACGGCCGCGGCTGGACCGGCGTCACGCAGGCCGCCCCGGGCGGCGCCGCCACCGGGCCCGCACAGGGCACCTACGAGCAGGGCATCGAGGACTACAAGGTGCTGAAGGGCAGCTGCCCGGCCACCGGGACCGTCGCCGGCACGGCCTACGCCAAGTGCGGCAGCAACTGGTGGAGCTACGACACCCCCGCCACCATCGCCGGGAAGATGAGCTGGACCAAGCAGCAGGGCCTCAGGGGCGCCTTCTACTGGGAGTTCAGCGGCGACACGGCGAACGGCGAGCTCGCCAACGCGGTTCACACCGGTCTCCAGTGAAGTCATAACCAGTTTGGCCACGCACCGGACCGGTGAACGACGAAGCCGGGGAGACAGGGTCCGCCCCCCGTCTCCCCGGCTTCTTCACGTCATACGGCCTGCGTCAGGCCACGTTCACCCTCTGGCCTGGAGGTGCCGCCTCCAGCCAGGCCAGGAAACCGGTCAGTGCGTCCTCGCTCATCGCCAGTTCCAGGCGGGTCCCGCGGTGGACACAGCCGAGCACGACGGCGTCGGACAGCAGCGCCAGCTCCTCCTCGCCCTCGGGGGCACGGCGGGCGACCACCTCGATGGAGGAGCGCTCCAGCAGCCGGCGCGGCCGCGGGGAGTACGAGAAGACGCGGAACCACTCGATGCGGTCACCGCTGTAGCGGGCGACCCCGTACACCCAGCCCTTGCCGGAGATGTCGGGCTCCTCGGACACGCCCCAGCGCAGGCTGCAGTCGAAGGTGCCGCCGGAACGCTGGATGAGTCTGCGGCGCAGTCCGAAGACAAACAGCCCGATCACCACCAGGGCTACGACCAGGCCGCTCACAAGCAGAGCGAGGAGCATCTTCACCGACCTCCTCGCTCATCGAATACGCACCAACGAAAAACGGACGTACATCGCCTCAGCCGCGACCCGGTCTGGAAAATTCCAGCACGGACCGCGGCTGAGGTCGCACACTCTTCGGTACGGGGCTCAGTGCCCCGTTACCGCGCGCAGCCGGACATCGGCGCGACGCTCGGCGGCCGCATCGGCCTCCGACTTCGCGCGCTCCAGTGCCCGCTCCGCCCGCTGGACGTCAATCTCGTCAGCAAGCTCGGCGATCTCGGCCAGCAGGGACAGCTTGTTGTCCGCGAACGAGATGAAACCGCCGTGCACCGCGGCGACGACAGTGTCGCCGTCGCTGGTGCGGATGGTCACCGGGCCCGATTCCAGCACACCGAGAAGCGGCTGGTGACCGGGCATGACGCCGATGTCGCCGGACGTGGTGCGGGCGACAACAAGGGTGGCCTCGCCGGACCAGACATTGCGGTCCGCCGCGACCAGCTCGACGTGCAGCTCAGCAGCCAAGGTGGCTCCTCGGGTCACCACCCGGCGGGTCAGCCGGGTGTTGGGTCAAATTCTAATGGGCGTGGGGAGAGGGACGGGACACACCCGCCCCTCTCCGTCAGTCAGCTGTGCTCGCGAGGAGCGCGGCTTCAGGAGACGCCCAGCTCCTTGGCGTTGGCCTTCAGGTCCTCGATGCCACCGCACAGGAAGAACGCCTGCTCGGGGAAGTGGTCGTAGTCGCCATCGCAGATCGCGTTGAAGGCGACGATCGACTCGTCGAGCGGAACGTCCGAACCGTCCACACCGGTGAACTGCTTCGCCACGTGGGTGTTCTGCGACAGGAAGCGCTCGACACGACGGGCACGGTGGACAACGAGCTTGTCCTCCTCGCCCAGCTCGTCGATACCGAGGATCGCGATGATGTCCTGGAGGTCCTTGTACTTCTGAAGGATCCCCTTGACGCGCATCGCCGTGGCGTAGTGGTCCGCCGCGATGTACCGCGGGTCGAGGATGCGGGACGTCGAGTCCAGCGGGTCCACGGCCGGGTAGATGCCCTTCTCGGAGATCGGACGGGAAAGAACCGTCGTCGCGTCGAGGTGGGCGAAGGTGGTCGCCGGCGCCGGGTCGGTCAGGTCGTCCGCGGGGACGTAGATCGCCTGCATCGAGGTGATCGAGTGACCACGGGTCGAGGTGATGCGCTCCTGGAGGAGACCCATCTCGTCGGCCAGGTTCGGCTGGTAACCCACCGCGGAGGGCATACGGCCGAGCAGGGTCGACACCTCGGAACCCGCCTGGGTGTACCGGAAGATGTTGTCGATGAAGAAGAGCACGTCCTGCTTCTGCACATCGCGGAAGTACTCCGCCATGGTCAGACCGGCAAGCGCGACGCGCAGACGGGTGCCCGGGGGCTCGTCCATCTGGCCGAAGACGAGCGCCGTCTTGTCGATGACGCCGGAGTCGGCCATTTCCTCGATGAGGTCGTTGCCCTCACGGGTACGCTCACCGACGCCCGCGAACACCGACACACCGTCGTGGTTGTTGGCGACGCGGTAGATCATTTCCTGGATCAGAACGGTCTTGCCGACACCGGCACCACCGAACAGACCGATCTTTCCACCCTTGACGTACGGGGTGAGAAGGTCGATGACCTTGACGCCGGTCTCGAACATCTCGGTCTTCGACTCGAGCTCGTCGAAGCGGGGCGCCTTGCGGTGGATCGGCCAGCGCTCGGTGACCTCGGCGTTCGCCTCGGGGTAGTTCAGCACCTCACCGAGGGTGTTGAACACCTTGCCCTTGGTGAAGTCACCGACGGGGACGGTGATGCCCTCGCCCGTGTCGGTCACCGGGGCCTGGCGGACCAGACCGTCGGTCGGCTGCATCGAGATGGTACGGACGAGACCGTCACCCAGGTGCTGCGCGACCTCGAGGGTCAGGGTCTTCAGCGCGCCGTCCTCGGCCGGGTCGGCGACCTGGACCTTGAGCGCGTTGTAGATCTCGGGCATGGCGTCGACGGGGAACTCCACGTCGACGACCGGGCCGATGACCCGGGCGACGCGGCCCGTGGCGGCGGCCGTCTGAGCAGTGGTCGTCATTACTTGTCACTCCCCGCGGTCGCGTCAGCCATGGCGCTCGCGCCACCGACGATCTCGCTGATTTCCTGGGTGATTTCGGCCTGGCGGGCCGCGTTGGCAAGCCGGGAGAGGCTCTTGATGAGATCCCCGGCGTTGTCGGTGGCCGACTTCATCGCGCGGCGGCGGGCGGCGTGCTCGGAAGCGGCCGACTGCAGCAGTGCGTTGTAGATACGGCTTTCGACGTACCGCGGCAGAAGGGCGTCGAGGACGTCCTCCGCCGACGGCTCGAAGTCGAACAGCGGACGGATCTCGCCCTTCGTACCGCTCTCCTCCGCAGCCTGGTCGAGGCTGAGCGGCAGCATCCGGCCGTCGACCGGGTTCTGCGTCATCATCGACACGAATTCCGTGTAGACGATGTGCAGCTCGTCGACGCCGCCCTCGGCCGTCTCCGTCTGGATGGCCTCGATCAGCGGCCCGGCGACGCGCTTGGCGTCGGCGTAGGCCGGGCTGTCGGTGAAGCCGGTCCACGAATCCGCGACCTTGCGCTCGCGGAAGCCGTAGTAGGCCAGACCCTTACGGCCGACGATGTAGGTGTCGACCTCCTTGCCCTCGCCGCGCAGCCGCTCGGTGAGCCGCTCCGCCTGCTTGATGGCGTTGGAGGAGTAGCCGCCGGCCAGACCGCGGTCGCTCGTGATGAGCAGGATCGCGGCACGGGTCGGCGTCTCGGCCTCGGTGGTCAGGGCGTGCTTGGTGTTCGAACCGGTCGCCACCGCGGTCACCGCACGGGTGAGCTCGGTCGCGTACGGCATCGACGCCGCCACCTTGCGCTGCGCCTTGACGATGCGCGAGGCGGCGATCATCTCCATCGCCTTGGTGATCTTCTTGGTCGCCGTGATGGCACGGATGCGACGCTTGTAGACCCGGAGCTGCGCTCCCATGAGTCAGGTCCCTTCCGTCGTCACTTGGAGACGTTGACGGCCGGTGCGTCCTCGCCCAGGAGCTTGCCGTCCGAGGTCTCGAACTGGCGCTTGAAGCCGGCGATGGCGTCCGCGATGGAGGACAGGGTGTCGTCCGACATCTTGCCGCCGTCCGCGATGGAGGTCAGGAGGTCCTTGCGCTCGCGGCGCAGGTGCTCCAGCAGCTCCGACTCGAAGCGGCGGATGTCGTTGACCGGGACGTCGTCCATCTTGCCGGTGGTACCGGCCCAGACGGAGACGACCTGCTCCTCGACGGGCATGGGCTGGTACTGGCCCTGCTTCAGCAGCTCGACCAGGCGCTTGCCGCGCTCCAGCGAAGACTTCGAAGCGGCGTCCAGGTCGGAACCGAAGGCGGCGAACGCCTCCAGCTCACGGTACTGGGCCAGGTCCAGACGCAGACGGCCGGAAACCTGCTTCATGGCCTTGTGCTGGGCGGAGCCACCGACGCGGGAGACCGAGATACCGACGTTCAGCGCCGGGCGCTGGCCCGCGTTGAACAGGTCGGACTCCAGGAAGCACTGGCCGTCGGTGATGGAGATGACGTTGGTCGGGATGAACGCCGACACGTCGTTCGCCTTGGTCTCGACGATCGGCAGACCGGTCATCGAACCGGCACCCATGTCGTCGGACAGCTTCGCGCAGCGCTCCAGCAGACGGGAGTGCAGGTAGAAGACGTCACCCGGGTAGGCCTCGCGGCCCGGCGGGCGGCGCAGCAGCAGCGACACGGCGCGGTAGGCGTCGGCCTGCTTCGACAGGTCGTCGAAGATGATCAGGACGTGCTTGCCGGCGTACATCCAGTGCTGGCCGATGGCCGAACCGGTGTACGGCGCCAGGTACTTGAAGCCGGCCGGGTCGGACGCCGGGGCGGCGACGATCGTCGTGTACTCGAGCGCGCCGGCGTCTTCCAGGGCGCCGCGAACGGACGCGATGGTCGAGCCCTTCTGGCCGATGGCGACGTAGATGCAGCGGACCTGCTTGTTCACGTCGCCCGAGCGCCAGTTGTCGCGCTGGTTGATGATCGTGTCGACAGCAAGAGCGGTCTTGCCGGTCTGACGGTCACCGATGATCAGCTGACGCTGGCCACGGCCGACCGGCACCATCGCGTCGATCGCCTTGTAGCCGGTCTGCATCGGCTCGTGGACCGACTTGCGGACCATGACGCCGGGGGCCTGCAGCTCGAGGGCGCGGCGGCCTTCGGTCGCGATCTCGCCGAGACCGTCGATCGGGTTGCCGAGCGGGTCGACGACGCGGCCGAGGTAGCCCTCGCCGACGCCGACGGAGAGCACCTCACCGGTGCGCTGCACCGGCTGGCCCTCCTCGATACCGCTGAACTCGCCGAGGACGACCGCACCGATCTCGCGCTCCTCGAGGTTGAGGGCGAGACCGAGGGTGCCGTCCTCGAACTTCAGCAGCTCGTTCGCCATGGCGGAGGGCAGGCCCTCCACCTTCGCGATGCCGTCGCCGGCAACGCTGACCGTTCCGACCTCCTCGCGCGAGGCCGCGTCCGGCTGGTACGACTGGACAAAGTTCTCCAGTGCGTCCCGGATCTCCTCCGGCCGGATCGTGAGCTCCGCCATCTGGGTTCCCTGCTCTCCTTGTTGGGCCTGAAGCTTCTTAGGGGTCTGGGGGCGACCCCCAGGAATCTTCTGCAAGTTCTGCACGGCCCAACCGGGCCGCTGGAAATGCGTTGTTCTATTGGTGGCTGGTCAGCCGGCCATGCGGCGCGACGCCTCGGCGAGGCGGTCCGCGATGGTGCCGTCGATGACCTCGTCGCCGACTCGCACCGAGATCCCGCCGAGGACCTCGGGGTCCACGTCGAGGTTCAGGTGCATCTGGCGGCCGTACAGCTTGGCCAGCACCGCGCCGAGACGCTGCTTCTGCACGTCGCTGAGCGGAACCGCGCTGGTCACGGTGGCGACCATGCGGTCACGGCGCTCAGCGGCGAGCTTGGAAAGGGACTCGAGTCCCGCTTCCAGGCTACGTCCACGCGGGTGCGTGACGAGACGCGTGACGAGACGCGCGGTGACGGCGTCCGCCTTGCCGCCGAGCAGGCTGCGCAGCAGCTCGCTCTTGGCGGCGACGGTGGCCGCCCGGTCGGTCAGCGCGGCACGCAGCTCGGTGTTCGAGGCGACGATCCGGCCGAAGCGGAACAGCTCGTCCTCGACGTTGTCGAGCGCGCCGGTCTGCTGGGCCGCCGTGAGGTCGGCGGTGGCCGCCAGCTCCTCGAGCGAGTCCACCAGGTCGCGGGACTGCGACCAGCGGGACCGGGCCATGCCCGACACCAGGTCGAGGGTCTCCCCGTCGACCTGGGTACCCAGCAGTCGACGCACCAGCTCGGCCTTGGCCTCGCCGGACTGCGCCGGGTCCGTGATGACCCGACGCAGCGAGACCTCACGGTCGAGCAGCGCGGTGACGGCTGCCAGCTCACCGGCGAGCTTCGCCGCGTCGACGGACGTGTTGTCCGTCAGCGCGTCGAGACGCTCGCGCGCGGAGGCCAGCGCCTCGCGGCTCGCTCCGTTCATCGGGCCGCCTCGGCCTTCTCCTCGAGCTCGCCGAGGAAGCGGTCGATCGTGCGGCTCTGCCGGGCGGCGTCCTCA
This sequence comes from Streptomyces sp. NPDC051364, assembly GCF_040682115.1. Taxonomy (NCBI): domain Bacteria; kingdom Bacillati; phylum Actinomycetota; class Actinomycetes; order Kitasatosporales; family Streptomycetaceae; genus Streptomyces; species Streptomyces sp. NPDC051364. The sequence continues at coordinate 68,570 of NZ_JBFBAH010000004.1, forward strand.
AGGGACTCGCCGACGAGCTTGCCGGCCAGGTCGGTGGCGAGCTTGCCCACGTCCTGACGCAGTGCCTGCGAGGCAGCCTTGCGGTCGGCCGCGATCTGGGCGTGGCCGGCAGCGATGATCTCCTCACGCTGCCGCTGGCCCTCTGCGCGCAGTTCTTCCTTGAGCGCAGTGCCCTGCTCCAGCGCTTCCTGGCGCAGGCGCGCGGCCTCGTGCCGGGCTTCGGCGAGCTGGGCCTTGTACTGCTCCAGCACGCTCTGGGCCTCGGTCTGAGCGGCTTCCGCCTTTTCGATACCGCCCTCGATGGTCTCGCGACGCTCTTCCAGAACCTTGTTGATGTTCGGGAGGAGCTTCTTCGCGAGGAAACCGAAGACGATGACGAAGGCGATCAGACCGATGACCAGCTCGGGGATCGGCGGGATGAGGGGGTTTTCCGCCTCTTCCGCCGCGAGCTGAACCAGAGGGTTCACATCAGTGCCTTCCGTCTAAAGGGTCTGTTCGCTACCGGATCAGCTGGTCGGGTAGACGAACGGCATGACCAGACCGATGAGGGCGAGCGCCTCACAGAAGGCGAAACCGAGGATCTGGTTGGCGCGGATCAGGCCGGCGGCCTCGGGCTGGCGGGCCAGGGCCGTCGTACCGTTACCGAAGATGATGCCGACGCCGACGCCGGGGCCAATGGCGGCGAGGCCGTAGCCGATCGAGCCGAGGTTGCCCTTGATTTCGACGCCAGCGGCGAGGGTCTGCGCGAGAGCGGACATGCCGGTTCTTCCTTCTCTTTCATGGACCGGTGGGGGTTGGCCACCGGACGTCTGATGGTTTGGGGGTGGGCGGTCAGTGGTGCTCGGCGACAGCGCCCTGGATGAAGCTGCAGGCCAGCAGCACGAAGACGTAGGCCTGGACAGCCTGGATGAAGAGCTCGAACGCGGTCATGACGATGACCATCACGAACGACACACTCGCGTAGGCGATGCCGATGCCGTTCAGCAGGTACCAGCTGGCGACCGTGAAGAGCAGCAGCAGGGTGTGACCGGCGAACATGTTCGCGAACAGACGGACCGCGTGCGTGAACGGACGGACGATCACGTTCGAGAAGAACTCGATGAGCATGACCAGCGGCAGGATCCCGCCGAGCGACTTGTCGTAGCCCGTGAGGTTCTTGAGACCGCCGACGAACCCGTGGCGCTTGAACGTGACCGACATCCACATGAAGTAGATGACGAGGGCCAGGGCGGCCGGGTACGCGATGACCGCGGTCACCGGGAACTGGGCGAGCGGGATGATCGACCAGAGGTTCATCATCCAGACGAAGAAGAAGGTCGCCACCATGAAGGGGACGTACTTCTCGCCTTCCTTCTTGCCCAGGGTCTCGTAGACGATGCCGCGGCGCACGAAGTCGTAGCCGGCTTCGCCGACCATCTGGAGCTTTCCGGGAACCACCTTCGGCTTGCGGAATGCCGCCCAGAAGAATCCGACGATGACGACGCTCCCGAGCAGGGCGAGCAGCATCGTCTTGTTGAAGTAGACGCTGCTGTTCGCGTCGCCGAAGATCGGCTGGAACAGGAACGAGTGCAGGCCAGGAGCCGGGAAGCCACAGCCGTCGAAGATGTGGCAATCGGTCTCGAAGGCGAGCACCTGCGTCGGGTCAGCACTCACCGCGGGCTCCTTCAGCGTGGCGCATAGGTACGGCAACCTCGTTGTGTCGGCGCGGCGCGCAGCCGCGGTTCGGCACGGGACTGGTCTTACGGATGTGGGGGCGGCTTGCAGGCATAGAGCCTCGCGATTGAGCAGGCGTCAGCTCAGATGCCTGCGCCCGCGATGCCGCAGTTGGCACCGGACGATAGCAGGATCTCGAACGAGCACTTATTCCGCCCCTACCGTTCACGACGAGGACCCCGTGTTTTCGGGCTTCTCACCCTTGTCACCCTTGGCGGCTTCGGGCTCGACGTAAAGGATCTTGGCCTTCATGTGCGCGCGCGTCTGCGCAGCGATCCAGACAAGCGTCGCTGCGACGAGTGTGATCGCGAATGCCTTGGGGTTGAACAACGTCGTGTCTCGGAAGACGGCGACGAAGACGAAGAGCAGCAGAATCTGGGTCGTGTACAGGGCAAGACCCATCATCTGAAACAGATGCGGCAGCGATCGCGCCGTGCGTTGCAGGACGACGAAGCCGATCCCCATGAAAAGAATCACGACCAGAGTCGCAATGACAGCCCCGATCGCCCCCTCGCCGCCCGCGACGACACCGCTGACGATTGCGGCGATGGCGCCGGCGGCAGCAGTGGGTACCGCGGTGTGCAGAAGGGATCGGGCGTCATCGGACAGCATGGCGCATGGCTCCGCGTGGTGGTGGGGGTATACGGGACTCGTACGGGACGAGCGTAAGCCCGGTCCGAGATCGAACCTCGGGCCGATGGGCCGTCGCACTACGGTCCTTCGGCTCTGTCGCCGGGTTTAGTGAACGGTATCACAAACTATTTGATGAGAGCTTTACCTGCGGAGTGTGCTGACTGTCACACATGAGAGCTAACCCGCCCGTGTGTGCGCGACAAGTCGTCGTTGTGTGTGGTAAAGGCGTTCCATGTCGGACATGTGCTGCGGCCGTCAGCGCGTCGACTCCGCCTTACGCCGGTCGGGGAAGCGCGAACGGGGGCCTACCGCGGTCGCTCCGTTGACGCCCGAGACGCCGACCCTGACGGGCCTGGCCGGCTCCGGCTCGCGGCCCGAGGCATCCTGCGCGGCCGCCTCGGCGGCGCGCTCCGCGTGCCGGTAGCGCGGCGGGACCAGACCCTCGGCCCACCGCGGGGCGCGCGGGGTGAAGCGCGGCAGGAGCAGCAGGATCAGGCCCACCGCACTCAGCGCGACGATGGCGAGCACGATCCACATCGAGGCGGAGTGCACCGAATAGGCCACCGCGCCGAAGGCGATCAGCCCCGACCAGAAGTACATGATCATCACCGCGCGGCTGTGCGAATGCCCGAGTTCCAGCAGCCGGTGGTGCAGGTGCCCGCGGTCGGCCGCGAAGGGCGACTGGCCCTTCCACGTACGCCGCACGATGGCCAGGACCAGGTCCGCCATCGGGATCGCGATGATCGTCAGCGGGAGCAGAAGCGGAATGAAGACCGGGAGCATCGCGTGCGTCGCGTTGCGCTCACCGCCGGCGAACAGCGCCATGGTGTCCGGGTCCACCTGTCCGGTGATCGAGATCGCGGAGGCCGCCAGCACCAGGCCGATGAGCATCGATCCGGAATCGCCCATGAAGATCCGGGCCGGATGCATGTTGTGCGGCAGGAAGCCGAGGCACATGCCCATCAGGATCGCGGCGAAGAGGGTCGCGGGCGCGGCCGCCTCGATCCCGTAGCCGAACCAGATCCGGTACGAGTAGAGGAAGAACGCCGCGGCGGCGATGCAGACCATGCCGGCGGCCAGGCCGTCGAGCCCGTCCACGAAGTTCACCGCGTTGATGGTGATCACGACGAGGGCGACGGTGAGCAGATTGCCCTGCCACTGGGTCAGCGCGACCGTCCCGATGCCCGGGACGGGGATCCACAGCATGGTCAGGCCCTGCATGACCATCACACCGGCGGCGATCATCTGCGCGCCGAGCTTGATCAGGGCGTCGATCTCGAACTTGTCGTCGAGCACGCCGATCAGCCAGATCAGGGCGGCTCCGGAGAGCAGCGCCCGCGGTTCGTTCGACAGCTCGAAGACGCCGTTGAGGCTGCGCAGGTGGTCGGCGACCAGCAGCCCCGCGCACAGTCCGCCGAACATGGCGATGCCGCCGAGCCGCGGAGTGGGCTCGCGGTGCACGTCGCGGGCGCGGATCTCCGGCATTGCACCGGCCGCGATCGCGAACTTCCGCACGGGCCCGGTGAGCAGGTAGGTCACCGCGACCGTGACGCAAAGCGTCAGCAGATATTCACGCACGGGCTGCCCCAGATGTATCGCCGGCCATCTCAGCCCCACACATTAGCTGCGATGTACCCCTCACCGAGGACGCGAGGGGGCGGTATCCCGGTTGCGGTACGCCCTGTTTGTCCGCCTTACACCCCGTACGGGGGAAATCCGCGCGTCAGCTCGGCCACTTCCGCGCGGGGGTTCGCCCGTTCCGGGTGCAGTGCGGCGGTGAACAGGGCGGCGATCCGGGCCATCTCGGGCTCCCGCATGCCCTGGGTGGTGACGGCCGCCGTACCGAGCCGGATGCCGCGCTGGTCCCCGTACGGAAGGGCGCAGGTGTCCAGCACGATCCCGCCGGCGGCGAGCCGGCCGCGGGCGGTCGCACCGTCGATGCCGAGCGGGGCCGGGTCGGCAGTGATCAGATGGGTGTCGGTGCCGCCCGTCGTCACCGCGAAGCCGTTGGCCGCGAGCGCATCGGCCAGCACCCGGGCATTGGCCACGACCCGATGGGCGTACGTGGTGAACGCGGGCGCCGCGGCCTCGCCGAAGGCCACCGCCTTCGCGGCGATGGTGTGCATCTGGGCGCCGCCCTGGGTGAAGGGGAACACCGCCCGGTCGATCCGCTCGCCGAACTCGGCGCCGCACAGGACCATCCCGCCGCGCGGGCCGCGCAGCACCTTGTGGGTCGTCGCGCAGACGATGTCGGCGTACGGGACGGGGCTGGGCGCGGCCCCGCCGGCGACGAGCCCGATCGGATGGGCGGCGTCCGCGATGAGGTAGGCCCCGACCTCGTCGGCGATCTCCCGGAACACCGAGTACTCCGGGTGCCGCGAGTAGGAGATCGACCCGCAGACGATCGCCTTGGGCCGGTGCGCCCGTGCCAGCTCCTGCACCTGCCGGTAGTCGATGAGGCCGCTCTCGGCGTCGACGCCGTACCCGACGAAGTCGAACCAGCGTCCGGAGAAGTTGGCCGGCGAACCGTGGGTGAGGTGCCCGCCGTACGCGAGCCCCATCGCCAGCACCGTGTCCCCGGGCCGCAGCAGAGCGGCGTACGCGGCCAGCACGGCGGCGGAACCGGAATGCGGCTGCACGTTGGCGTGCTCGACCCCGAACAGCGCGCGGGCCCGCTCGACGGCCAGCCCTTCGGCGAGGTCGGCGTACTCGCAGCCGCCGTGGTACCGGTGGCCGGGATAACCCTCGGCGTACTTGTTGGCGAGCGCCGAGCCGAGCGCTGCGAGCACGGCGGGCGAGGTGAAGTTCTCGGCGGCGCTCAGCTGCAAGGTGGTGGCCTGGCGCTGCGCCTCCCCTGCGAGCACATCGGCCATCTGCGGATCCTGCTGCCGCAGCAGGTCCGTGGGCGGGGTGATGACGCTCATGGCGACTCCCAGTGGCCGGTCCCGGATAGGCCCACTCTAGGCCCGGGTCCCTGATCCCGCCCTGCGGAGATGCCCGTCAGCGCCGGGCCGTGACGCCCGTCAGGGCCGTGACCACCGGGTCGAGCGCCTGGTTGATCTCGTCGCCGATCGAGCGGAAGAAGGTGATCGGCGCCCCGTACGGGTCGTACACCTCGTCCGCGTCGGGCGAAGGCGCCAGCAGCCACCCGCGAAGCGCGGCCGCAGCCCGCACCAGGGCACGGGCCCGCTCGGCGACACCGTCGTCCAGCGGCGGCAGCGTGGCCGGATCTATGGCCCGCACCAGCCGCGTGAACTCCTTCAGCGTGAACGTCCGCAGCCCCGCCGAGTGCCCCATCGAGATGACCTGCGCACGGTGGTCGCGCGTAGCGGTCAGCACCAGGTCGGCGCGTATGACGTGCTCGTCGAGGAGCTCCCGCCCGGTGAAACCGGAGGCGTCCGCACCGAAGTCCGCGAGCACGGCCGCCGCGTTCGCCTCCATCGGGGCACCCTCGTGGCCCCAGGTCCCCGCGCTCTCCACGATCAGGTCGCTCGCCGGGATGCCCCCCAGCCGGTGCGCCAGCGCATGCCGGGTCAGCCGCTCGGTGATGGGCGAGCGGCACACGTTGCCGGTGCTGACGTGGAGGATGCGGAAGATGCCCCCTCCGGCCGCCGCCGGGTGGGAGTCCCCCCAGCCGTGGCTGCCGCCGGAGGTGTGCCCGCTTGCTATGCCACGCCCCTGAGGGCTCACGGGGCCACCTCGAGGTCGGGTACGACCTCCCGCAGCTGCTCGGCGGTCAGCGCCCCCTCGCGCAGCAGGACGGGAACCTTCCCGGTGACGTCGACGATCGACGACGGCTGGATCCCGGGCGTCGGACCGCCGTCCAGGTACACGGACACGGAGTCGCCCAGCATCTCGCGCGCCGCGTCGCAGTCCTCCGGCGCCGGGTGCCCGGACAGGTTCGCCGAGGACACGGCCATCGGGCCGACCTCGGTGAGCAGCTCGATGGCGACGGGGTGCAGCGGCATGCGCACGGCCACGGTGCCGCGGGTCTCCCCCAGGTCCCAGGCGAGCGAGGGCTGGTGCTTGGCGACCAGCGTCAGCGCGCCCGGCCAGAAGGCGTCGACGAGCTCCCAGGCCTGCTCGGAGAAGTCCGTGACGAGGCCGTGCAGGGTGTTCGGGGAGCCGATGAGCACGGGGGTCGGCATGTTGCGGCCGCGCCCCTTGGCGGCGAGCAGGTCACCGACGGCCTCTGCGCTGAAGGCGTCCGCGCCGATCCCGTAGAGGGTGTCGGTGGGCAGCACGACAAGCTCGCCGCGGCGCACGGCGGATGCGGCTTCACGCAGACCCGTCTTGCGGTCCGTCGCGTCGTTGCAGTCGTATCGCCGGGCCATCAGCGGGACTCCTCGTGCAGCAGGGGGGTGGAGGGGTGGGTCGCGCCCGTCACGGCAGGGCCTTGCGGGCGGTGGCGAAGCGCGGGCGGTTGTTCAGGTCGGGATGGTCGGCGGCGTCGGCCCAGCCGCGCTCCTCCGCGAAGATCCACGGGACCTGGCCGCCCTGGGTGTCGGCGTGCTCGATGACGACGATGCCGCCGGGCCGCAGCAGCCGGTGCGCGGTGCGCTCGATGCCGCGGATGGTGTCGAGGCCGTCCTCGCCGGAGAAGAGGGCCATCTCCGGGTCGTGGTCGCGGGCCTCGGGGGCCACGTACTCCCACTCGGTGAGCGGGATGTACGGCGGGTTCGAGATCACCAGGTCGACCTGGCCGTCCAGCTCGGGCAGCGCGCTCAGCGCGTCGCCCTGGTGGACGGTGACCCGGGAGCCCTCGGCGTTCTTGCGGGTCCACCGCAGGGCTTCCTCGGACAGCTCGACCGCGTGCACGCGCGAGCGCGGCACCTCCTGCGCCATGGCCAGCGCGATGGCGCCGGACCCGGTGCACAGGTCCACGATCAGCGGCTCGACGACGTCCATCGCCCGGACGGCGTGTATGGCCCAGTCCACGACCGACTCGGTCTCGGGCCGGGGCACGAAGACCCCGGGCCCGACCTGGAGCTCCAGGTACCGGAAGAAGGCGCGGCCGGTGATGTGCTGGAGCGGCTCGCGCGCCTCGCGGCGGGCGACGGCCTCCCAGTAGCGGGCGTCGAAGTCCGCGTCCTTGACGTGGTGCAGTTCCCCCCGCTTGACGCCGTGCACGAAGGCCGCGAGCTCCTCCGCGTCGAAGCGCGGTGAGGGCACGCCGGCGGCGGCCAGCCGCTGGGTGGCCTGGGCCACCTCGGCAAGCAGCAAGTTCACGCTGGTCCTCCGGGCTGCTGTCGTACGGGGGTGGTGCGGGGGTGGAGCAGGTCAGGCGGGGATCAGTGCGCGGACGCCAGCTTGGCGGCCGAGTCCGCATCGACGCAGGCCTGGATCATCGAATCGAGGTCGCCGTCGAGCACCTGGTCCAAGTTGTACGCCTTGAATCCGGTCCGGTGGTCCGAGATCCGGTTTTCCGGGAAGTTGTACGTACGGATCTTCTCGGAGCGGTCGACCGAGCGCACCTGGCTGCGGCGCACGTCGGAGGCCTCCTGCTCGGCGGCCTCCTGGGCCGCGGCCAGCAGGCGCGACCGGAGGATGCGCATCGCCTGCTCCTTGTTCTGGAGCTGGCTCTTCTCGTTCTGGCAGGAGGCGACCACACCGGTCGGGACGTGCGTGATGCGCACGGCCGAGTCGGTGGTGTTGACGGACTGGCCGCCGGGGCCCGACGAGCGGTACACGTCGATGCGGAGGTCGTTCATGTTGACTTCGACCTCGACCTCCTCGGCCTCCGGGGTGACGAGCACGCCGGCGGCGGAGGTGTGGATGCGGCCCTGGGACTCGGTGGCCGGAACACGCTGGACGCGGTGCACGCCGCCCTCGTACTTCATGCGGGCCCAGACGCCCTGGCCGGGCTCGGTGGCACCGTTGCCGCCCTTGGTGCGGACGGAGACCTGGACGTCCTTGTAGCCGCCGAGCTCGGACTCGGTGGAGTCGATGATCTCGGTCTTCCAGCCCACGCGCTCTGCGTAGCGCAGGTACATGCGCAGCAGGTCGCCGGCGAACAGGGCGGACTCGTCGCCGCCCGCGCCCGCCTTGATCTCCAGGAGCACGTCCTTGTCGTCGCTGGGGTCGCGCGGGACGAGCAGCAGGCGGAGCTTCTCGGTGAGCTCCTCGCGCTGCGCGCTCAGTTCCTTCACCTCGGCAATGAAGTCCGGGTCGTCGGCCGCGAACTCCTTCGCCGTCTCGATGTCCTCGGCGGACTGCTTCCAGGCACGGAAGGTCGCGACGATCGGGGTCAGCTCCGCATAGCGCTTGTTGAGCTTGCGCGCGTTGGCCTGATCCGAGTGGACCGAAGGGTCGGCGAGCTTCTTCTCAAGATCGGCGTGCTCGCCGATCAGTTCCTCGACCGCCTCGAACATCGGGGGCTCCTGGGGTGAAAAGTACGAAAAAGGGCTGCGGGACGACAAAGGCGCCGGTCCGGCTGCCCCCGTGTGGACAGGGTGCAGCCGGGGTCCGGCGCCGGGGGCTCGCTACTTCGAGCCGGCAGCCTTGCCGAAGCGGGCCTCGAAGCGGGCGACACGGCCACCGGTGTCGAGGATCTTCTGCTTGCCCGTGTAGAACGGGTGGCACTCGGAGCAGACCTCGGCACGGATGGTGCCCTCGGTCAGGGTGCTACGGGTGGTGAACGACGCGCCACAGGTGCAGCTGACCTGGGTCTCGACGTACTCGGGGTGAACATCGCGCTTCAAGGTGTCTCCTAGATTCGGGAGGGCGCCGGGTCGCAGGAGCCGAATTGCGCACTGCGTGAACCGGGGCCGACAGACCAGTCTGCCAGGACCGGGCTGCCTGTCAAAATTCTGAGGACGCCTCCCTCAACGGGGCGGGAGCGGCATCTATTCCGGCTTGTTGCAGGACGCCCCTGAGCAGGCCTTTTACGGCTGCTGGACGATCCCGCCGGCCGTTCCCTTGTCGCCCATCGAGTTGGCGGTGGCCTCGGCGGGGACCGGCTGGTCGGCCAGGAGGGCGCTCCAGACCATCTGGGACTCCTTGGTGAGCGGGGCGACGCGGTCGGTGTCGCGCGCGTCCACCGTCACCGGCAGCGTGATCATCTTCATGTTCTGGGCGTCGATGCCCTGGAGGCTCTGGGCGAAGCCCATGAGGGACTTCACGTCGCCGAGCGACTTGTCGGTGGTGAGCGCCTTGGTGCCGGTGTCGGCGAGGTCGAGCAGCCGCTTCGGGTTGTCGAAGATGCCGATGCCCCTGACCTGCTTGATCAGGGCCTTCATGAACGCCTGCTGGAGTTGTATTCGGCCCAGGTCGCTGCCGTCGCCGACGCTCTTGCGGGTCCGTACGAGGCCCAGGGCCTGCTCGCCGTTCAGCTTGTTGGGGCCGGCCGGGAGGTCGAGGTGGCTCCCGTCGTCCTTGATGGGCTTGGTGGTGGTGAGCTGGACGCCGCCGAGGTTGTCGATGATCTTCTTGAAGCCCGTGAAGTCGACCTCGATGTAGTGGTCCATGCGGATCCCCGACATCTTCTCGACGGTCTTGACCGCGCAGGCGGCCCCGCCGATGGTGAACGACTCGTTGAACTGCGAGCGCGAGCTGCCGCGGTCGGTCTTGCCGTTACCCAGCGTGCACGGCGGCCGGTTGACCATGGTGTCGCGCGGGATCGAGACGACGGTGGCCTGCTTGTGGCCCTCGTAGAGGTGGACGATCATCGCCGTGTCGGAGCGGGCCGAGCCGCCGTCGTCCCGGCCGTACTCGGAATTGGCGCCGCCGCGGGAGTCGGAGCCGAGGACGAGGATGTCCATCGAGCCGTTGTCCACGTTCTGCGGGCGGTCGGTCCCGAGCGCCTGGTCGATGTCGACCGTCTTCAGGTTCCCGTTCAGGTGGAAGTAGAACCAGCCGAGACCCGCCCCGCCCAGGAGGACCACGCCGGCGGCGCTCCACGCGGCGATGACGAGGGCCTTGCGCCCCTTCGAGGGTTTCCGTCGGCGCCGGCCCGCGGCACGCCCGCCGCTGCCCCTGCTGTCCTCGCTCATGCTCTCCTCAGTCCTGAATGCGTTCCCGGCCGGATGCCCGCCCCAGTGGCCTCCCTGCACTGCCCTCTGACACAGACGGCCGAATGCCCTCCAGGGTTCCACGGCCGACGCGGGCCCCCTGCCACGTGCACCGCGGCGGCCGGGACAGGAGGTGCGCGGCGCGACACCGCGCCCACCTGCGGTTTCCCGGGGGGACGCACGCCGCGGCTGCGAGGTTCACGAAAACCGCGAGTGTGGCGAAGCTCGCACCTGCAAAAACGCCCGAAAACGCCTGAAAACACGCCGAAAACACGGGACCGCCCCCACCGCGTGTGCGGTGGGGGCGGCCTCGGTGATGCGGTGCGGCGACGGTCAGTCGTCGTTCTTGCCCGACGGGGTCGTCTTGGCGATCTGCATCAGGAACTCGGCGTTCGACTTCGTCTGCTTCATCTTGTCGAGCAGGAGCTCGATGGCCTGCTGCGAGTCGAGCGCGTGCAGCACCCGGCGCAGCTTCCAGGTGATGGAGAGCTCCTCGCTGTTGAGCAGGATCTCCTCCTTGCGCGTGCCCGACGCGTCGACGTCGACGGCCGGGAAGATGCGCTTGTCGGCGAGCTTGCGGTCGAGCTTGAGCTCCATGTTGCCGGTGCCCTTGAACTCCTCGAAGATCACCTCGTCCATGCGCGAGCCGGTGTCGACCAGCGCGGTGGCCAGGATGGTCAGCGAGCCGCCGTCCTCGATGTTGCGCGCGGCACCGAAGAAGCGCTTCGGCGGGTACAGCGCGGTCGAGTCGACACCACCGGACAGGATGCGGCCGGAGGCGGGCGCCGCGAGGTTGTACGCGCGGCCCAGGCGGGTGATGGAGTCCAGCAGGACGACCACGTCGTGACCCAGCTCGACGAGACGCTTGGCACGCTCGATGGCCAGCTCGGCGACGGTGGTGTGGTCCTCGGCCGGACGGTCGAAGGTCGAGGAGATGACCTCGCCCTTGACCGACCGCTGCATGTCGGTGACCTCTTCCGGACGCTCGTCGACCAGGACGACCATCAGGTGGCACTCGGGGTTGTTGGTGGTGATCGCGTTGGCGATCGCCTGCATGATCATGGTCTTGCCGGCCTTCGGCGGCGAGACGATCAGACCACGCTGACCCTTTCCGATCGGTGCGACCAGGTCGACGATCCGGCCGGTCAGCACGCCCGGGTCGGTCTCCAGACGGAGCCGGTCCTGCGGGTAGAGCGGAGTCAGCTTCTGGAACTCCGGCCGTCCGCGCCCGGATTCGGGCGCCATGCCGTTCACCGAGTCCAGTCGCACAAGGGCGTTGAACTTCTCGCGGCGCTCGCCGTCCTTGGGCTGGCGCACGGCACCGGTGGTGTGGTCGCCCTTGCGCAGACCCGCCTTGCGGACCTGGGCGAGGGAGACGTACACGTCGTTGGGGCCGGGCAGGTAGCCCGAGGTCCGGATGAACGCGTAGTTGTCGAGGATGTCCAGGATGCCCGCGACGGGGATCAGGACGTCGTCGTCGGCGACCTGCGGCTCGGCCGGCGCGAACTCGTCGCGGCCACGACGGCCACGGCGGTCGCGGTAGCGGCCACGACGGCCGCGACGGCCGTCCTCGCCGTCGAAGTCGTCCTGCGGGCCGTTGTCCGGAGGGCCCTGGCGGTCCTGACGGCCCTGCTGCTGACGGTCCTGACGGCCGCCCTGCTGCTGGCGGTCCTGACGGTCGCCCTGCTGCTGGCGGTCCTGACGGTCGGCACGGCCGCCGCTCTGGCCGCCACCCTGACCCTGGCCGGCCTGGCCCTGGCCCGGGGCGCCCTGGCCCGGCTCGTCGGCCTTGGCACCGCGGTCGCGGCGGTCACGCTGGCGGTCGCCGCGCTCGGCACGGTCCCCGCGGTCGCGGCGGTCACGCCTGCCGCGGCCCTCGCCCTCCTGGGCGGGCGCGGAGACGGCGGTCGCGGCCTCGGCCTTGACCTCGGCCGGCGCGGTCGTGGTGGTGGCGGTCTCGGCCTTCGCCTCGACCTGCACGGCGGCGGGGACCGCGGTCTCCGGGCTGCCGGAGGGGGCCGTGGCCCGACGGCGGCGGCGCTCGCCGGCCGGGGCGTCGTCTGCCCCACGCTCGGCTTCGCTCGCGCGGGAGGGGCCCCCGGCCGGCTGGCCCGGGATCTCGATCTGCGCCTGCGCGGCAGACTTCTCGGCGGGCGCCTCGGCGGCGGCCTCACCCGTACGGGCCTTGCTGGTGGCGCGGCGCTTCGGCTTGGCCTCGGCGGCGTCTGCGGCGGGAGCCGCGGCCTTGGGGGCACCACTGCCCGCCTGCGCCTCCTTGATGACCTCGATCAGCTGGCTCTTGCGCATCCGCGCGGTGCCCCTGATACCGAGGCCCGACGCGACCTGCTGCAGCTCGGCCAGGACCATGCCGTCAAGGCCGGTGCCGGAGCGGCGTCGCTTGGTTGCGGCGCCCGCGGCGGGGGCACTGGTGTCGACGTTGGTGTCGGCAGCGCCCATCAGATCGGTGGTGTCGCTCACGAAGGGTCCTTCCCTGGAGCGGACGTCGGCCTGTCTGGCTCGGCGACCGGTTGTGCTGTCCGACAACGGGCCATTACCTGATGGGTCATGGACCGCAGCCGGGGCGGTGGTCCGCCGATAGAGATACGGCGGAGAGAAACGTGCATGGGTGGTTCCGGCGAGAAGCCCCCGAGCTGGAAGCGTGGGAATATCACGCCGATTCCGGAGCGTGCTCGAAACTGCTGGAAGTGATCAAAGCAGTCGGGGAGGCTCCCGGAAGAAAGGTGGTCCCGGATGGGGACACTGAGCACCGAGCCATGGCGGCTTCGGCTGCACACTTGAGAGTAACACTACCGGATCCAACAGATATTCCCCCTCTCAATCACCGGCAATCGCGCCTTCCGCGCGGGCGGCCTGCCCTGACCGCCCGCCCCTGGCGGGTATGCCCATACGGCCTAGCCGCCCTGGGTGCCCAGCGGAAGTACGCTCGCGCCCGCGGCGTCGAGGGCGAGCCGGTTCGCCGCCCATCCCTCGCCCGCGAGCTGCGCGACCTTGTCGGCCGCGCCGTTGTCGACCAGCGCGAGGACCGTGGGGCCCGCGCCGGAGATGACTGCGGGGATGCCGTCCGCCCGCAGCCGGTTGACGAGTGCCACGCTCTCGGGCATCGCCGGGGACCGGTACTCCTGGTGGAGCCGGTCTTCGGTGGCCGGCAGCAGCAACTCGGGACGCCTGGTCAGGGCTTCGACGAGCAGGGCTGCACGACCTGCGTTGGCGGCCGCGTCCACGTGCGGGACGTTGCGCGGCAGCAGGCCGCGCGCGGTCTCCGTCAGGACCGGCTTGGAGGGGACGAAGACCACCGGAACGATGGAACCGGCGGGCTCCATACGGATCGCCTTGGCGCTGCCGCCGTCCATCCAGGCGAGGGTGAAGCCGCCGAGGAGACAGGCGGCGACGTTGTCGGGGTGGCCCTCGATCTCGGTGGCGAGTTCGAGCAGGGCCGCGTCGTCGAGCTTGGCCTCTCCGCCTATGGTCACGGCGCGGGCGGCGACGATGCCGGCGCAGATGGCGGCCGAGGAGGACCCGAGGCCGCGGCCGTGCGGGATGCGGTTGGCGCAGACGACCTCGAGGCCGCGCGGCTGTCCGCCCAGCAGGTCGAAGGCGGTGCGCATGGAGCGTACGAGCAGGTGGCTCTCGTCCCGCGGGAGGTTGTCGGCACCCTCGCCCGCGATGTCGATGTTCAGGCCGGAGTCGGCCACCCGGACGACTACGTCGTCGTAGAGCCCCAGGGCCAGGCCCAGGGCGTCGAAGCCCGGGCCGAGGTTGGCACTGCTGGCGGGGACGCGCACCCGTACGGCGGCGGCGCGGAACGCTGGACCGGCCATCGTCCGATGACACTCCTTGTGACTGTGCGAGACGAGATCTTCGCTGGCTCGCTGCGAATGTACTGGAGAACGTACGACACCCGAAGGCCCTCTGGGCAGCACCACGGTCATATGCGCGGTGGCGGATGTAAGTACAGCGTATCGAAGGAAGGTTCCCTCGCGACATAGGGCGCACAGGAGGCGCACGATGCGTGTCGGTGTCTTCCGGTGGATTCCGCTGAATGCCGTGACTTTTGTGCCGTACGACCTGAGTTGCCGGGCTCCGGAGGCCTTCCGGGAACCCGGCAACTCAGGGTGCTGTCACGGGGTCGGACCGGGTCAGACCAGGCCGAGGCGGACGGCCGCGGCCTCCGCGTCGACCGGGATGGTGACCGGCTGCGGGGCGCCGGCGACCGCCCAGTCGGGGTCCTTGAGTCCGTTTCCGGTGACGGTGCATACGATCCTCTGGCCGGGGTCGACCAGGCCCAGCTCGGCGGCCTTGAGCAGGCCGGCGACGGACGCGGCCGAGGCGGGCTCGACGAAGACGCCCTCCTGCGCGGCCAACAGGCGGTAGGCGGCCAGGATCTGGCGGTCCGTCACCTCGTCGATGAAGCCGCCCGACTCGTCGCGCGCGGCGAGCGCGTAGTCCCACGAGGCCGGGTTGCCGATGCGGATCGCGGTCGCGATGGTGTGCGGCTCCTTGACGACCTCCCCGCGCACGATGGGCGCGGAACCGGAGGCCTGGAAACCCCACACGCGGGGCGTACGGGAGGCCAGGCCGTCGGCCTTGTACTCCTTGAAGCCCTTCCAGTACGCGGTGATGTTGCCGGCGTTGCCGACGGGCAGCACATGGATGTCGGGGGCGTCGCCGAGCGCGTCGACGATCTCGAACGCGGCGGTCTTCTGGCCCTCGATGCGCACCGGGTTGACGGAATTGACCAGCGCGACCGGGTAGTTGTCGGACAGTGCGCGGGCCAGGTCCAGGCAGTCGTCGAAGTTGCCGTCCACCTGGAGGATCTTGGCGCCGTGCACGAGGGCCTGGCCCATCTTGCCGAGCGCGATCTTGCCGCGGGGCACGAGGACGGCGCAGACCATGCCGGCGCGCACCGCGTACGCGGCGGCGGAGGCCGAGGTGTTGCCCGTGGAGGCGCAGATCACGGCCTTGGCGCCGTCCTCCTTGGCCTTGGTGATGGCCATGGTCATGCCGCGGTCCTTGAAGGAACCGGTGGGGTTCGCGCCCTCGACCTTCAGGTGCACCTCGCAGCCGGTGCGCTCGGAGAGCACCTGCGCGGGGACGAGGGGAGTGCCGCCCTCGCGGAGCGTGACCACGGGAGTGGCGTCCGTTACCGGCAGGCGGTCCCGGTACTCCTCGATGATGCCGCGCCACTGGTGGGTGCGATTGCTGCTCATGGGTCCTTACTCCCCTTCAACACGCATGATGCTGGCGACACCGCGCACGGTGTCCAGCTTCCGCAGCGCCTCGACGGTCCCGGAGAGGGCGGCGTCGGGTGCGCGGTGGGTGACGACGACGAGGGAGGCCTCGTTGCCGACCCCGTCCGGACGTCCTTGCTGTCGTACGGTATCGATGGACACACCGTGCTCCGCGAACGTCGTCGCCACCTGGGCGAGGACGCCCGGCTTGTCGGCCACATCGAGGCTGATGTGGTACCGCGTGACGACGTCGCCCATGGGGCTGACCGGCAGCTGGGTGTACGCCGACTCGCCGGGCCCCGTTGCCTCGGTGAGCTTGTTGCGGCAGACGGCGACGAGGTCGCCCAGGACCGCCGAGGCGGTCGGAGAACCGCCCGCGCCGGGCCCGTAGAACATGAGCCGACCGGCGGCCTCCGCCTCGACGAAGACGGCGTTGTACGCCTCGCGGACGGACGCCAGCGGGTGGCTGAGCGGGATCATCGCCGGGTGCACTCGAGCGGTGACGGACTGCCCGTCCGCGGCGCGCTCCAGGATCGCGAGGAGCTTGATGGTGCAGCCCATGCGCTTGGCGGAGGCGAAGTCCGCGGCGCTGACCTCGGTCATGCCCTCGCGGTACACGTCGTCGAGGCGGACCCGGGTGTGGAAGGCGATGCCGGCCAGGATCGCGGCCTTGGCGGCGGCGTCGTAGCCCTCGACGTCGGCGGTCGGGTCGGCCTCGGCGTACCCGAGGGCCGTGGCCTCGTCGAGCGCCTCCTGGTACCCGGCGCCGGTGGAGTCCATCTTGTCGAGGATGAAGTTCGTCGTGCCGTTGACGATGCCCATCACCCGGTTGATCTTGTCGCCGGCGAGAGACTCGCGCATCGGGCGGACCAGCGGGATGGCGCCGGCGACGGCGGCCTCGTAGTACAGGTCCAGCCCGTGCTGCTCGGCCGCAGCGTGCAGCGCGGCACCGTCCTGGGCGAGCAGCGCCTTGTTCGCCGAGACGACGGAGATGCCGTGCTCGAAGGCGGTGGTGATGAGGGTGCGGGCGGGCTCGATGCCGCCGATGACCTCGATGGCGACGTCGATGTCGCCGCGTTTGAGGAGGGCGGTCGCATCGGTGGTGATCAGCGCCGGGTCGATGCCCTCGCGCACCTTGGAGGGACGGCGCACGGCCACGCCGGCGAGCTCGACGGGCGCGCCGATCCTGGCCGTCAGATCGTCGGCGTGCGTCGTCATGATGCGCGCCACCTCTGAGCCGACCACTCCACAGCCCAGCAGCGCCACCTTCAGCGGACGCGTACGCATCATTCGACCTACGCCTTTCGATCTTCCATCACCACCCGGCGCGCGGGTTGCGCGCCAGGTCTCATCCAGTCTCACTCAATGGACAGCACTTTCCATCCTCGGTCCATTGAGTGAGACACCTATCGGCACCTATTTTGGGGGTCTGGGGGCTTCCCCCGGAAATATGCGGTTCATCCGAGGTCGAGACGCAGGAGATCTTCCTCCGTCTCGCGCCGGACGATCACTCGGGCCTCCCCGTCGCGCACGGCCACGACGGGCGGCCGCAGCGCGTGGTTGTAGTTGCTGGCCATGGAGCGGCAGTACGCCCCGGTGGCGGGTACGGCGAGGAGGTCCCCCGGGGCCAGATCGGCCGGCAGGAAGGCGTCCTTCACCACGATGTCACCGCTCTCGCAGTGCTTGCCGACGACGCGGACGAGCATCGGCTCGGCGTCCGAGACGCGGGAGACGAGGGTGACCGCGTACTCGGCGTCGTAGAGGGCGGTGCGGATATTGTCGGACATGCCGCCGTCGACGGAGACGTACGTACGCAGCCCCTCGAGCGGCTTGATCGTGCCGACCTCGTACAGCGTGAAGGCGGTGGGCCCGACGATGGCCCGGCCGGGCTCGACGGAGATGCGGGGCGCGCGCAGCCCGGCGGACTCGCACTCGCGGGCGACGATCTCGTGCAGGGCCTTGGCGATCTCGTGGGGCTCGCGCGGGTCGTCGGAGGACGTGTACGCGATGCCGAGGCCGCCGCCGAGGTCGATCTCGGGCAGCTCGACGCCGTGCTCGTCGCGTACGGCGGCCAGCAGCCGGACCACCCGCTTGGCGGAGACCTCGAAGCCGGCCATGTCGAAGATCTGCGAGCCGATGTGGGAGTGGACGCCGAGCAGCTCGAGGCTGTCGTGCCCGAGCGCGCGCCGGACGGCCTCCGCCGCGGAACCGTCGGCGACGGCGATGCCGAACTTCTGGTCCTCGTGCGCGGTCGCGATGAACTCATGCGTGTGCGCCTCGACGCCGACGGTCACGCGGATCTGGACGGGCTGGCGTACGCCGAACTCACGGGCGATGTGCGCGACTCGAGCGATCTCCTGGAAGGAGTCGAGCACGATGCGACCGACTCCGGCCTCGACGGCCCGGGTGATCTCCGCGACGGACTTGTTGTTGCCGTGGAAGGCGATCCGCTCGGCGGGCATCCCGGCGGCGAGCGCGGTGGCCAGCTCCCCGCCGGAACACACGTCGAGGTTCAGCCCCTCTTCCTGCAGCCACTTCACGACGGCCTTGGAGAGGAACGCCTTCCCGGCGTAGAAGACGTCGGCGTCCGGCCCGAAGGCGTGCGCCCAGGCCCGGCACCGGGCCCGGAAGTCCTCCTCGTCGAGGAAGTAGGCCGGTGTCCCGAACTCCTGGGCGAGGGTGGTGACGGGGATGCCGCCCACCGCCACGACACCGTCGGGGTTCCGTCGTACGGTCCGGGCCCAGACCTTCTCGTCGAGCGCGTTGAGGTCGGCGGGCGGCGGGGCGTAGTGCCCCTCGGGCAGGACGTCGGCGTGGCGGGGCCCGGCGGGGTGCGCGGAACGGCTCATCGGTATCTCTCTTCGCAGATCACAGGCAGTCAGGTGCGTCTATGCCGAGCAGGGCCAGGCCACCGGCCAGCACCGTCCCGGCGGCTTCGGCAAGAGCCAGCCGGGCACGGTGGGCGGCCGAGGGTTTCTCGTCCCCTTTGGGCAGGACGCAGTGCTGGAAATCGAGCAGCTCGTCGGCCAGCTCGACGAGGTGCCGGGTGAGCCGCTCGGGCGCGCGGTGGTGCGCGGCGGCCTCCAGGACGAGGTCGTGGTCGGCGAGGAGGCGCAGCAGGGCGGGCGCGTCGACGTCGCCCGGCTCCGGGTGGAAGCCCAGCTGATCGGCGTTGCGTACGAGGGCCCGGCTGCGCGCGTGGGCGTACCGCACGCGGAAGAACTCGCTGGCCTCGCCCTGAACGAGCAAAGTGTCGGAGACGACCGGAGTCTCCCGGGCGGGCACGGCGAGCATCGCCCAGTGGGCGGCGTCGCGGCCGTAACGGGCGACGACGTCGCCGTCCCGCTTGGCAAGGGGCGCGACGGGCAGGTCCTCGGGCCGGTCCTCTGGCAGGTCCTCTGGCCGGTCGCACCCAGTGCCGCCCTGGGCGCACACGAGCCGCAGGACACTGCGCCGCACGACGCACTCGCGCAGCCCGGTCCCGGTCTCGTCGGCAGGGGCGGGGGCGGGGGCGGCGAACATGGCCCCGCCCCGTACGTCCCGGATCACGATGTCGCGGACGATGGCGTCCCGGACGACGGAGGGGGCGGAGGGGGGCGGCAGCACGAAGTTGAGGAACCCGGCTCCGGTGACCTCGACATGCTCGATGCCGGGCTCCGCGCCGAGCCGGCGGGCCAGTACGTCCGCCACGCCCCGGGGCGGGCGTCCGGCGGCCTTGGCGACCTGAAAGGCCACGGGGGTCGCGTAGTCCCCCACCCCGCCGGGGCGGGTCCGCTCGACGACGACCCGCTCGGGCACACCCGCCTCGGCGGGCAGCTCCCCCTCCTCGACGGCGCAGCGCACGGCGCGTACGACGGTACGGGAGAGGTCGGCGGGGGTCACGGGACCAGCCTAGGCGAGAAGCCCACCCATCCCGCGAACAGTTTCGCCATGTGAACAGCCGTCGGCCGCTACCCTCTCCCGCGCCCTGCGGGGGCTCCCTTCCGCTCCCGCCGGTCCTTGCGCTCGATGAGCCGGCGTACGACCCGCACGAGCTCGGCGGGCTCGAAGGGCTTGGCGAGGAACGCATCCACCCCGGCCTCGATCCCGGCCTCCACCTCGTGCTGCGTACAGGCGCTCACGATGGCGACGGGCACATGCCGCGTCCGCGGATCGGCGCGCAGCTGCGCGGCCGTCCCGAACCCGTCCAGCCGGGGCATGACCACATCGAGGGTGATCACGTCGGGGCACACGCGGTGCACGACGTCCAGACACTCGACACCATCGTTCGCGGTCACTACCTCGAAGCCCTCCAGCTCGAGATTGACCTTGATCAGCTGCCGGATGACCTTGTTGTCGTCGACAACAAGCACCCGGCCCGAGGCGCCTGACACAACTCGAGAGTAGGTCCGCCTAAGCCCCCGCGTCCGGGTTTTTGCCACTTCCACCCCCTCCGGGCGACCCACCTCCCCGTCCCCCGGAACTCGTTTCTGATCACCCGGTGGAAGCTGGTAGTGTTCAACCCGTCGCCGCAACGCGAACGACGCGCCCCCGTAGCTCAGGGGATAGAGCAACGGCCTCCGGAGCCGTGTGCGCAGGTTCGAATCCTGCCGGGGGCACTTCTGCTGGACCAGCATAAAACATCTGCTGACCTGCACAAGTGCCAAGCATGAAGACCTGGACCCAGTCCCACTGAGTCCAGGTCTTTGTCGTTGTTACGCACTGGTCGCGATAGACGTGCGATAGAGCCTCAGCCTTACCTCGCCGCGACACCACCCCACGCCCCCTCCCCTTCCATCAGTTGGCGTGGGCATCCATCACCTCCCAACGAGCAACGAGGACGGGGCGGTAGGAGGGGTCGGGGATCGGAGTCGACTCCGGTGCACCCGTCGGCACCCAGCCGCTCCCTCCGCCACTTACGTGGCATGGCCCCAGGCTTTCGCCCTGCGGTCAAAGGCCTCTGAGCCGGCCCCGGAACCCTTCGCCGCGCCCGCACGAGGTCGACGTGGCGGTACCCGGCCGCGGCTGGTGTGAATTACGGATGACCCCGTCGATACGGAGCCAGTTGACACCACTTCGGCGTCAAAGGTTGTTGAAGTGTCGAAATTTGAATCCAGACCGTATCTCGCCTGCGAGCGCAACCTGCTGGTAAGCATGAGAATGGAGACGAGCAGACGGGAGGGCGTCATGACTGACGACGCCGACAGAAAGCCCCTGGGCAGCCGACTGAAGTCGCATGTCGGTTGGTGGATTGGCATCCTCTCGGCAATCGCAGGAATCCTTGCGTTTGTGGTGACGTACGTCGAAAAAGATCCGTCCTTCACGGAATGGGAAGCGAAGGCTGTCTCAGTCTGCGAGAAAGAAGTGCCGGGAATCGTGCGCCAGATGAGGGACACGAACGATACTCTCGATCCGCTTTACGACGGAGACTACACAGCAGCTGAGCTGCGCAAAGCTGCTGACAACGCCCAAGACACTTCGGATGCTACAAGCCACTACGTTGGAAGTCTGCGGGAGCTCAAGCCCCCCGACGATCGGCGAGACCTAGTCGACGATCTGATCACGTCGGCCAGCGAAATGGACCACCTCTACAGAGTATTCGCGGAGAGCATGTACGACGGCGAATTCAACCTTGACCATTCCAAAGCCTCTGCCGATGCCGCCTCTCGATTCACTGACCAGCTGAACAGAGTCGGAGGCTGTTAGCTCCGCCGCGGTTTCGAACCGCGCGCAGCCAAGGACATCATCAGGACTCGGAAGCACGACCGGCCTTCCAGCGGATCTACGCCCTCTATCACTGCTGTCCGCGCGGGACGACGAGGCGCTTGTGGCGACATTGATCAAGCGCGGCCCCCGCAACGTGGTCACCGTCCAGTACCTGGAGGCGGCAAAGTCTCCGTCCCCCGCGTGGCTGAGGACTACGACTGGGCCTCATCAGCTCAGTGCCATCCTGGCTGGACCCGCTCATGCATGCGGGCCTAGCCACCTAGCCAGGAGCATCGCGCTCACGGCCAGTCGAGTTCCTGCTCGATCTTCGCGTTCATCGTGGCCTCCTGACCGTAGATACACCCCTCATAAACACGGTGGATGACTTCGGGCGAGTTCCCAACCCTGCGGGCTACTTCGGCCACCGGAACCCCTGCGTTCAGCCAGGTCGTGATGCAGGTGTGGCGAAGGTCGTACGGCCGCCCCCCGAGGATGGATGTCTGGAGATCCGGCGGGAGCGCGTACTCGCGGGCGTCCTTCCAAACACGCCAGTACGTGCTGCTACCGACGAGACCGAGCCGCTCGTTCGTAAAGAGCCGACCGTCCTTGGCCGTGCCGAACTCCTCAAGGTGGGCACGGAGCATGGCAACCAGCGGCGGCGGGATCGGAACCGGCCGGTCGTCCTTGGCCTCCCGGGACTTCAGGCCCCGCTTGTCGTGGCGCTCCCCGCTGTCCGTCCACTGCTTGCCCGAGACAGGGTGCGTGTCCCGGAGGGTGAGTGTCCCCCATCCTTTCTCGGGGAGGTGGCAGTCTGACTTCCTCAGCCCCACGGCCTCGCTCGGGCGGAGGGCCGCGAAGTACATCACTGCATAGAACGCCACCAGACGGCGCCCCTTCTTACGGTCCCACGTACCGACGTACGAAACCGCGGCGAGCAACTGAGCGGCTTGGGTCTTGTTCACAAGAACGCGCGGGTCGACACGATCCGATGAAGAGATCTTCACTTTCTTGAGCGCGGCAAGAGGGTTCTCAACCAGGAGCTTGCGTTCGATTGCGTATTCCACCGCGGTGTTCAAGGCACGGCGCCTGCGGCGGGAAGTCTCTCCCGCCGCAGGCGTCCCGTCCAGCTTGAAAGAAAGCCGGTACTGGACGTCTCGCAGAATCTTCGGATCTTCCAACGCAGAAACGAGCAGCGACTTCGTCGAAAGCCACTGGTGGGCATCTTCGAGTTCGGCCGGCGGCTCCAACTCGGCGTTTGCCGGGACAACAGCCCAGCGAAGAGCGAGGCGCAGCTCCTCCACCTCGGGCATCTGCTTGTCCTGCTCCACCATGGCCAGGGTCACGGCAGCGAGACCATCCGCGATGCCCTCGCGTGTCTTGGCAGCAGCCGTGGGCCAGCGCATGGCCATGTACTCACGGCAGAACGTGAACCAGGACAGTTCCTCGCGAGCATCCACGAGATCTGCGGCCTGCGTGGCGGCGCGGACTTCGGACTCAGGCAGGCCGTCCTTGATGCGGAACGCCTCGCCGCGCTTCATGGCCAACCACAATTCGGACCGGCGGCTCCCCGCAAGCGCCACGGTGGCGAACGTCTTACTGCTGACTTTGCCCCCGACGATCCAGCGGAGCTGATAAGGGCGGGTCTTGCTCTGCGCCTTGGTCACATTCCACAGGCGGACATCGAGGGAAAACCCTTCCGGGTCCAAGCCATTGTTCTGCTCGGACTCGGAATCGGCGTCGTTCGTCACGCGGATTCCTCCCGCATCTCCAGCCAACGGACCAGGTCGGAACGACGGATACGCACGGAACCATTCGGGAGCTTGATGGCCTTGGGGCCCTTCTTGCACTGTCGCCAGCGATAGAACGTGGCTCGCGGAACACCGATCTCTTCGACCACCTGCGGGATGGTCAGCATTTCGTCGCGGGGCTTGGCCACGGCGAGACTCCTTCGGATGCTGTGGATTGGGGAGCAAGAACCCCGGGACCGCTGACACAACTGACAGAACCTCGGCGAGAACGCGTTGACCTGCGGGTTCAGGGCTGAGGGAGGCTCTGACAGAACTCGCGGAAACTCCGACAGAACCTCCGGCGGCGGGTCCTGTCACGGCCGACGGGTGGGGTTCTGTCGGAGTTTCCGGAGGTTCTGTCACGGTGGCCGTAGGGACCGCTTATGCAGGTCAGCGGGCCAGATCGGGGGTTCTGTCAGTTGTGGCAGTCCGGTGGGGGTTGTGTCAGGCGCCGCGAGCGAGGCGCGGGTGCGCGTCGTACTTCGGGGAGGGCGGCCGGCCGCCGCGTCCGGTGCGCGGGGGCAAGGGCTGCTGGCGGATCCAGCCGTGTTCTTCCAGCAGGGCCAGGGCCGGGTCGAGGTCGGTCATGGCGGGGAAGTCGCCGCGGGAGAGCTGGCGGAACAGGTCCCGCTTGGTGAAGCCGGTCAGCCGGGCCTCCCGAAGGTGTGCGAGCACCTGGCGGGCGGCTTCCTGGGCGGGTGCGGCTCCCATGGCGTCGAACACGTGCTGGGCGTGGGCTGTGAAGTAGTCCCCGAGGCGGGTGGCGCCGGCCAGGGTGGCGGCCTCGATGGGGCGGGTCCACCCGCTGTCGGTGTGGGTGGCCAAGTGGAGCAGCCCTGCGATGCGGGCGACGGCCCCGTCCCGCTTGCTGGCCCATTTGACGATGTCCGCGAGTGAACCGCCCTTCCCGATCCGGGATTCGGTGACCTTTTGGTAGGCCAGCATGACCGCGTCGGCCTCGGGCGTGAGGGTGAGTACCGCCGGGTCGGTCCAGCCGTTCAGTGCCATGGCCAGACCGCCGAGCTGCCGGGTGTACGCGTCGGCCACGTCATCGCGGATGAGCTCCGGGGTGAGGTTGCGGCGACCGACGAGGGATTCGGGCTGCGCGTACAGGAACCGGGCCAGCAGTCCGCGGCCGTCGGCGCCCTTGATCTGGCCGATGGACTCCAGCACTTCAGGCTGGACAGCGAGGCCCATTGTGACGGCGGGGTGCTCGACGTGCTGGGCCTCGCGGCCCTGCCGGTTGACCCTCACCATGTCCCCTGCGTGGCCCTTGAGGAAGATCTCCATGTTCGGTGCCCCGCTGTAGCGGCCCGAGATGATTTCGAAGATGCCGCCCTCCGGGGAGAGCACCGAGATCCGGCCCTCCTGTTCGGTGAGCAGGGTGGCCAAGTTCTCCGGCGTCACGTCGTCAGCCACGAGCTGGGGCTTGCACGGGACCCTGATTTCCTCGGCGGCCTGGGCGAGGGCGACGGCCTCGGCGGTGAGCTGGTCACGCAATCCCGGCTCTGCGTTCGCGGCCTTGGCCGCTGCTTTGTCGGCTGCGGCCTTGGCAAGGCGCGCGGTGGTCTCGGCCTCGGCGCGGGCCGGGCCGGAGAGTTCCACGAGTGCCTTCTCCACTGCCATGAGCGGCTCGGTCATCAGGGCGAACACGGCGCTCTTGCGGTTGCCGGGGTCCAAGGCCACGGCGGTGTAAAGGTTGACCGGCTCGCGCCACCGGCCGCGCACGCAGACCGTGGCCCGTCCGCCGGCGGCCGTGGCGATGACTGCCAGGGCAAGGCATCCGGCGAGGTCGGCGGGGGTCTGGGTTTCCTCGGCGACAGCGGCGACCATGGAGGACAGCCACGGCGGGAGTGTGTCCACGGGGAAGGTGGGGAGGTCCAGGCGGCCGGTGAGCGGGACCGGCTCGTCCCAGACCGGTCCGGTCACGTCCTCGGCGAGGGCGTCGAACCCGGCCCAGAGGTCGGCGTCGATGGGCTGTGCGGTCATGCTGCGGTCCTGCCTTCCTGCGGGTCACGGCAAGGGACTGAAAGGACGGCCGGACGGCCGACGACCTTCGGCGCGCTACTGCCGTCCCGGGCCTGGTGTCGTCCGGCGGAGCTGGGGTTGTCAGTGGTGGTCATGCCGCGTCTCCGCTCGCGTTGCGGAGGGAGCGACGGATGCCGTCGCGGATGCTCGCTGCGACCCGGGAGGGCGCCAGCCCCTCCGGCGCGGCGGCGGTGAGCGCGACGGTGACTTCCGTCTCCGTGAGGGTGCCCGCGGCGATGAGGCGGCCGAGGGCGTACGCCGCGTTGTACAGCGTCGTGTTCCGGGCGCCGGTCGCGGCCGACGCGACCTTGGCGACCTCGCCGTTCACGGCGGCCGTCGCGTACCGGTCCGCCTTCCCGATACGTGCGCGGAGAACGGCCACGGAAGAGGGTGCGGGTGCGGGAGACGTGACGAGCAGGTCACCGAGCCACGTGGGGAGGGGGGCAGGGGGCGCGTCGTGAATGATCTCGTACGCCCCTGTGCCGACGGTGCTGCCGGCCGCGACCACGTACCCGCCCCAGGCTCGCGTGTCGACCTTCCACCCCAGGCGCCCTGCGCTCCCACGTAGCCGCTTTTCGGCGGGGGCGGTGAAGTACAGGTGCTGTCCGCCGCGGCGGGTGCGCACCGTGAACGTCTCGGTTGGCAGCTGTTCGCCCGCGCGCTCGCAGATCATCGCGAAAACGTCCAGGCCATCGGTCGCCCCTGCCCACTCCGAGGGCGGGGCGTCGTCGTCCTGGGGGATGTCGAGGTCCACGACCAGAAGTCCGGCGGGGCCGGTGGCGACGCCCACGTTGTAAGGAGCCGCCCGCCAGCACGTGGTGATCTGCTCGGTGATGAGGGTGGCGCGCTGTTCGGGGGTGCGGTGGCCTTCCGTGCAGCGGCCGGTGCGGGGGCAGTTGCGTTCGGGGTGGCCGGCGGGCCGCTTGTCTCCGGGGCGGAGCGGGAAGACGGGCCAGCCTCGCTCGGCGGCGGCCAGGGCGGCGCGCAGCAGCGCCGGGGTGGGGGTTGGTGTCATGCTGGGGGTCTCCTGTTTCTGCGAAGGGACGGAGAAGCCGGGGCGGTCGCGGTCTTGTGGTGAGAGGCGACCGCCCCGGGCACAGCTAGAGGTCGGTGAGCGCGGCGGTGGGGATCTCGTAGACGTCGATGACGTCGTTCACGCCGTGCCAGCGCCCGGGGGCGTGGTGGATGTAGACCACGTGCAGCGGGATTCCGTCGCGGCTGGTGAAGGCGTAGACGTTGACCGCGTCGACGTTCTTGGGGCTCTTGCGTGCGCTGCGGATGTGGGACAGGGCCGCGATCACGCTGATGCGCTCGGGCTGGTAGCTGAGGCCATCGACCTGCGTGTACATCGTGGGGTGCTGCGTGGTGCTGAGGGCGGGGCTGGTGCTCATGACGGTGGTCTCCTCAGTGGTGGCGGATCCAGAGGGCGTATTCCTGGCGGACGTAGCCGCGGGGCTCGCGGACGCTGTCCGGGTGGTCCGGGGTGTAGGGGCCGTCCGCGTAGCCGGACGGCCCGAGGCCTGCGGCGTCGTCAATCTCCATCAGCCGCCGGGCCGCTTCGACCGCGAGGGTTGCGGCGTCGCATCCCATGGGGTCGTCGTCGGTGAGGGCGATGCGGTCCAGGAGTGCGGCCTTGCGGAGCCAGAACTCTCGAACGGCGATGCCGTGCAGGCAGTCCCGGGCGCCTCCGGCGGTCCATCCGATCTCGCTGATGACGCTCGGCGCGGTGGCGTAAGCGACCTCGGGCGCCGGCCAGTGGCTGGGCTGCTGCTCGGCGGTGACGTACAGGCGGACGCGGTCCCCGTCGCGGGTGGGCCGCTGACGGACCGCGCTGGTCGCGAACGTCTCGGACAGGGCCTTGGTGATCTCGGGGGCTTCGGTCGGGGCGCAGATGACGCGGATCTCGAACATGGCGTCAGTTCTCCTCTTCGGCTTCCGTCTGGTCGGCCATGTCGTCCACCTGAAGCAGCAGTTCGCCCAGCTGAAGGCGGGTGACTCGTCGGGTGTAGGGCTGGTCGAGGTGGTCCCAATCCATTTCGAGGCTCACGACCTCGTGAGGGTCGACGTTCATGCGGGTGCTCCTTCGGTCAGTGGTCGGGCTTGGCGGGGAGCTCGGGCAGGCCTGCGTTCGTGATGGCCTGCGGGTTGAACCCGGGGAGGGAGGCGCGGGTGATGAGGGCGTTGGCGAGCTGCTCGGCGTAGGCCGCGCCGGAGCGGGCCACCTCGATCTGCGCTCCGGCGCGGAGTGCTTCGACGCGCTCGACGTGTGCGTGGTCCTCGCGTCGTCCGAGGGTCTGCCGCTGGTGCGCGACGGTCTCGCGGCGGTCGGTGCGCCAGTAGCGGGCAGCGAGTCCGTAGGCGACGGCCGTGGCCAGCGCCCACAACAGCACAGGGAGGGAGAGGCCATCGGCGTATCCGGCGACTCCGGCCAGGGCCAGTCCGCCGGATGCGGCGAACGCGGTTCCGGCGATCACGCTGTCACCGGACCGGCCGCCCGAGGCGAACGCGCCGGCCGTCGCGGCGCCGGTGGCGAGGACGACCATCAGCGCGGCGTTTCCGACGGAGTGTTCGGCGCCGTTGACGTTCCAGATCCGGCCCAGGATCAGCACAGTCGTGGTGGCCAGGGCAGGGGCCGCCTTGGGGGCAAGGTCGATGGCCCAGTGCCGGTAGGTGATGGGCTCCATCACTGGCTCCCCAGGTCCGAGACGGCCTTGATGATCGCGGTGGTGAGTTCGTTGATGGGGCCGGAGGCTCCGGTGGAGGCGAGGAAGAAGCCGAACATCATGGCGACGAACGCGGAGCCGTAGCCGAGGGACTTGGAGCGGAGCAGGAAGAACAGGACCAGCCCGAACAGGGCGACGAGCGAGACGGTGATGGCCATGGGTTATCCCTTCGGGGCGAATGTCTTGCGCGGGGCGGGGTTGGCGTCGCGGTAGAGGCGCAGCCACAGGTTGTAGAGGTGGCGGCCGACGCGGATGCGCTTGCCGTGGCCGTCGCAGCGGCGGCAGTGCTTGCCGCGCTTGAGGCGGCCCTTGCGGTCGGTCTTCATCGCGTAGCCGAACCCGCGGCACTTGCGGCAGTTGCCGAACGGCGATGACGCACAGAGACTGATGTAACCGAGGGTGACTATGAGCAGGCAGGCGCTAGCAAGGAGGGTGAGGGTCATGGGGTGCCTCTCGGGCGGGGTTTCCGGTGTTTTCGCAGGTCGGCTGCTAGGTGCGAGATCGCTGATGGGAGCCGGTTTGCTCTGCTAGTGGGGGTGCTAGGCCTAGCAGCGCGGGCTGCTAGGCCTAGCAGCGGTGCGCGCTAGTTCGCGGGCCGCTTTCCGTCACGTTGGGTGATGGCGGTGGTGATGTCGGTGCGGGCGATGCCGCGGCGGGTGGTGCCCTTGCCGGAGGTGGTGGAGCCCCATACGTCCTGGGCGGTGATGCCGTGCGGCTTGAGGTTGGTGGTGACCGTTTCGGCCTTCCAGCCGCTGTAGATCTCGGGGCGCAGGGCGGCGAGGCGGGCGGCGACCTTCTCGTTCCAGACCTTGTCTTCGTCGGCCGGCACGACCTTGAGGATGTCGGCCAGCAGGTCGAAGGAGGCTTCGCCGCTTTCGGGTTCCTGGCCGATGGCGTGGCCGGTGACGTTGCCGTACTCCATGCGCATCCTGCGGGCGCGGACGACGACCTGTTCGGCTCCGAGCGCGTCGACGAACGCGGATGCGACGATGCGCGGGTCGTCTCCTTCACCGGCCATCCAGCAGATGCCGCGGTCGGTGCGGGAGAACATCGTGGCCCGGTACCCGGCCTTGTACATCGAGGTCCCCAGGACCATGTCGTTGGCGGGCTGGCCCATGACCTTGAGGCAGAACCGCAGCACGGCGTTGGCGGAGATGCCGGTGGGCAGCGACTTCGCGTCGGGGCGCTGGGTACCGAACAGGGTCACCATGCCGAGGGCGGGGCCGCGCTTGCCGAGGTCGGTGCAGATCTCTTCGATCTCGGCGCCGTACTTGTCGTGCTCGAAGGGCACCTGGCATTCATCGAACGCGGCCACGATCGGGTGCAGGCCCAGGTTCTTGTCGTTGGCCAGGTCCGGGGTCACCTTCGACTCCGGGCAGCGCGAGCGGGGCAGGGACTTGATGACCTTGGCCCTGCGGCGCAGTTCCTGGCGCAGCTCCCGCAGCGACTCGAGGACGTAGAGGATGTCCTCGTCGTCGTCTCCGGCCCGGTAGCGGTGGCAGACCG
Source organism: Streptomyces sp. NPDC051364 (assembly GCF_040682115.1). Lineage (NCBI taxonomy): Bacteria > Bacillati > Actinomycetota > Actinomycetes > Kitasatosporales > Streptomycetaceae > Streptomyces > Streptomyces sp. NPDC051364. The sequence goes on from NZ_JBFBAH010000004.1 coordinate 97,903, forward strand.
GCTCGAGCGCTCCGAAGTCGCCGGTGCCCTTGAAGTCGAACGCGTACAGCTGGGCGCGCGGGTCCAGGGCGGCGATGAGCAGGAACAGGCGCATCAGGAACGTCTTGCCCATGCGCGGGATGGAGCCGACGACCACTGAGGCGAACATGAGGGTGACGGCGACGTCGCCCATGCGCTGGTCGTTGCCGAAGACGACCGGCTTGAACAGGTCCACGCTGCCCGACTTCAGCAGCGGCCAGGCGGGCTTCTTGGTCTCGTTCATGGGCTTGTCGCCCACCCACAGGATCAAGCGGCCTTCGTGCTCTTCAGGATCGGAGGACGGCCACACGGAGCCAACTTTGCGGCGCAGGCCGGAGGCGAGCGGCTTGCGGGCCTCCATGATGTCCTCGGGGGTGACGCCCCAGGGCAGGTCAAGGTCTGCGCGGTAGCCGGGCCCGTCACGGGTGATCTCCGAGGTGAACCGCAGGCCGTTCATGTCGCCGCCCTTCTTGATGGCGGCCGACAGCTTCGCGTTGCCGATGTTGTCCAGAGCCCGGAGCACGATCGCCCCGGTCAGCTTCTGAATCTCGGTCTTCAGCACGGCCGGCCCGATCACCGGCTGATCCTGCGGGGCGCCCCAGAACCCCGCGGTGAGCACGGCGGCCGAGGCCAGGACGGCGAGCCAGCCGGGGGCCATGACGTACATGGTCAGCGCGAAGCCGGTACCGAAGATGAGCGCCACCAGGGTGACCAGCGTCCGCAGGCGTACCCGGCTGTCGCGCTGACGGGACAGCTTCAGGTACTCGGCGGTGTTCTCTTTGTAGACCTCATAGGCACGGAGGGGAGCCGCCTCGGCGTCCCACACCCACCGGTTCGTGTCCCGCGCCAGACGGGCTGCGCCGCGCGGGGCGTGCAGCCCGAGCTGCAACGCGTACCAGGGGGTGCGGATGCCGTGGAAGACGGTCGAGTAGAACGCGTTGCTCGCCGCGCGCTGGGTGGTGGAGACGAACCCCGGCTTCGACTTCAGCCACGTCGGGATGATCGGCAACCGCTTGTAGGTGGCGATGCCTGGGGACGGCAGATCGGGCGAGTCAACCGGCCGCAGCCGCGGCGACTCGTCTTCGTCGTCGTCCGGGTCGGCCGGCGGAGCAGCCGGGGCAGGGGTGGTGGGGCGTTTGGTGGTGATGTCGAAGACCTCGGCGCCGGGGCGCTCGGGCTCTTCGCTCTGGCCGGTGGCGTGAACATCAGACACGGTGGTCTGCTCCCTCGTGGCGAGTGGGGTGGAAGGGCCCGGACAGCGAGGTGTTCGGGCCCGCCGTGCAGGTCAGGCGGCGCGCTGTTCTTCGGGGTAGGCGCAGGGGACGCACATGCCGAGCGATGCCGGGATGACGTAGCCCGCGTCCGTGCGGCACTCGGGGCAGGTCCGGCGGGCGGTGTTCGCCTTGGCGAGCGCGGCGGCCTTGCCTGGGGTCATCGGCCGGACCGGCTTGGCCAGGTCGACGCGGTACAGGTAGGCGGTCAGCGGGTCCCGCCGGTAGCGGGGCCGCTCCAGCTGGGCCACGACGTCCTGACCTCCGGGGCGCAGGCCGGCCGCGCGGAGCTGACGGCGGGTGGCCAGCCCGTCCGGGGCGAGCCTCCAGGAGTAGACGGGTATGCCGTGCCCGGCCATCACGCGGCCGTCGCTTCAGCCGCGGTGGCACGCTCGGCCTTGAGCGTGTCGCGCAGCAGACGGCCGTTGGCGGACGATGTACGGACCGCCTTGCGGATGGCCTCGGCCGTCAGCTCGCCATCGGTCCAGTTGGCCGTGACCGACCGGGCCTCATCCAGCAGCTCATCCGCATCGCGCGTCGGTCGGGGCGTGCGGGCCGACTTCGGTACCCGACCGGTCGCCCGACGCGGAGCCGACTCCGCAGCGGCGACCGACTTCACCGGAGCCGACTGGGGAAGCTCGACCGGCTCGACTACCGGAACCGCCTCGGGCAGTGTCACCGGCGCGATGACGGGGATAGGGTCGGCCGACTCAAGGGCGGGAAGGTCGGCTGTCACGGTCGGTGCCTCGGGGATCGACTCGTGCAGGTCAGACCCCAACCGATTTATGGTGGTCTCTGTCGTTTCATGCTGGTTTGCGGGGCCGGTGAACATGGCGGCCAGGGCGGCGTCCGCGCCGCTGGTGAGCCGGTCGCGCTGGACGTCCAGGAGCCGGGCGCCCAGCGACGCGTCACCCAACCCGACCTTCCGGGCCAGCCGCCACGATGTCTGGTCGGACCACTTCCGCACCCACGACCAGGGGTGGTTCGCGGCACGGGCGCGGTGGTAGGCCAGCGCCCGCACCACGGCGGCCGCCTTGGCTTCTGCCTCGGCGTCGCGGCCGTCCTGGTGGACCACGATCCGCCGGGCGAGGAACGCCATGCCCTCTGCCGCTACGCACATGCCCATTGGGGTCACGGCGTAGATCACGGTGCGGCCCGGGTCATCGGCGGCCATGGCGGCCATCACGGAGGCGGCAGCGGGCAGGGCCCACAAGCCGATCCGGATGATGCGGGGGGAGGACTGGCCGAGCATCGTCAGCCCGAGCAGGACCAGTGCCAGAACCGCGGTCGCACCCTCGCCGGCCGCGACCGCGCCGAGCGCTGTACCCGTGCCGTAGGCGCGGCTGATGTTGCTGTAGGTACCCACGCCACCTGCGACGCCAGTGGCGAGCATGGGCACGAACGCGGCTGTCAGCACGACCCTCTGCACCATGGTCAGTGACGTGCGGGTCGCCATCACGCCACCTCCCCACGGGTGCCGGGTCGGCCGTCGCGGCGGCCGTTGACCGTGCTCATCGCGGGGACGGTCAGCCGGTGCGCGATGCGCCAGCCTCCGCCACGCTGCTTGGCCTTGTACATCTGCTCGTCCGCGCGGCGCAGCAGGGTGGACAGGTCACCGGTGCCCTTGCGGTAGTACGCGGCTCCGATCGAGGCGTGGACCTCGATCGGGTGGCCCTCATGCGGCACGGGCTGGTCCAGCCAGCCGATCAGCAGGAACAGGTCCACGCGCAGTTTGTCGATGCCGTAGCCGGGGATGACGGCGGCAAATTCGTCCCCGCCCAAGCGTCCGGCGACCCCGGCGTGTTCCTCGGCCCACCGGCCCAGGCGCTGACCGGTTTCGCGGATGACCGCGTCTCCGGCCGCGTGGCCGAGGGCGTCGTTGATCTCCTTGAACCGGTCGAGGTCCAAGACGAGCACCGCGCGCTGGCACTTCTGGGCCAGGCTCTTGCGGGCCCGCCCCTCGAAGGCGTCCCGCGTCCACAGCCCGGTCAGCGGGTCGCGGCGGGCCGCGTCGATCCGGCGCCGCATCCACAGGCTGTGAACCGACCAGCCGGATGCAAGGGGAAGTGCTGCGGACAGGGCCGTCATGGTGTGGCTCATGCCGCTTCCCCCGTCCGGGTGGAGCGGCCGGCGTCGCGGGCAGCGCTCCGCAGGAAGGGCACCGTGCGGGTGAGTGCGTCGGCGTAGAGCGCGTCCCACGCGGCGATCTCGTCGCCGCCCTCGCCCAGGGCGGCCAGCTCTGCGATGACCTCACGGGCCACCGCCTTACGGGCCGCACGCTCCTGGGCGGTCTCCGGGGTGAGCGGGCCGCGGAACAGGTCGCGGTCCAGCCCCAGGGGCAGTTCATCGAAGCCGAGCGCCAGTTCCTCGAACTCGGCGGGGTTCACGATCTGGTGGTTCCCGATGTACGAACGCATGTCGATCTCTCCTGATGAGCGAAGGGAACCGGGGCGCCTCGGTCCGTGGTGAGAGGCAGCGCCCCGGAGCGAACGGGGTCAGACGGTGGTGATGAGGAGCGCGGCAACCAGCAGCCAGAAGTGGTGGAAGGACTGGTCGAGCGCGTAGGAACCGGTGCCGAGGTGGGCCGCGGGCTTGCCCTCGGCGGTGACCGGGTGCACCGGATGGGCGCCGGTGCCCAGCTGGTAGAAGTCCGCCAGCCCACAGGCCTTGGCGAGGCCGGCCAGGGTGCTGCGACGGTCCGCCCACCAGTGCGATACCGCGTCCATTCCCAGCCCCGCCATCAGGCCGAGGACGGAGAGGTCCAGGCCCAGGAGGAATGCCACGGGCAGGAGTAACGCGAGCTTGGTGGCGGTCAGCGAGGCGACGTGGCGGGCATCCGCCAGGCGGCCCGTCCAGCCGGGCTTGCCCTTGTCGGCCGACTGGCGTGAGGTCTGCACCCAGTGGTCACCCACGCTGTGAGCGACGTACAGGGCGACAAACACGACGGCGAACGTTGCAGCGTCCATGAGGACTCCTGGTGTCGAAGGGACTGCCAGGGCGGTCGCGGTCTTGTGGTGAGAGGCGACCGCCCCAGCGGCGCGGCGGGTCGTGCTCAGTCGGTCAGCGCTTGGGCTTGGTGAAGACGTCCGTGCCGAGGGCCGCGTCCAGCTCGGCGGCGACGTCCTTGCACTGGCCGGAGATGATCCGGTCGTAGACCTTCTGGCCCTTCGCGACGGCCTCGGGAGAGGTCAGGTCGAGGGGCTTGCTCTGCGACTTCTTGCCGAACATGCGGACTCCCGATGTAGGGGCGGATGAGGTGGACCTGACCGGACGTACCGGCCCCGGCTCCCCTCAACCCCACCCGTGCGTGACGGGCGGAGGAGGCAACCGGCCGCAGCGCTGCGAGCGCTGCGGAAGGGGGAGCAAGCCGTGCAAGCAATGCCGGGCAGTGAAGCCCGGAGATGCCTCGCAGGGCGGTTGAGCGGCGACACGAGGGGCGCGGCCGGCCGTACCGGTCCAGTACGGCCAGCGCCCGTGGATGTCGGTGGATCACAGGAGCCTCCAAGCCGGAAGGGCGAGGCTTCACCGGAGCACCGTTGCCACGGCGCTCCGGCCCCGAGCCTGAGAGTCGGGTGCGTCATCGTCACTGCTCTGACGCCAGCAGAGCGGCGCGTACCGGGTGGCACCCTCTTTGAAGCGGGGTGTTCTCCAGAGCCGGCACGCAAGAGAAGGTGTTGCCGCCGACGACTGCCCGTCGCCATGGGGACGGGGATCACGCCCCGTCTCGTTTCACTTGGCACGCTGTTGAGTTCTTAAGGAACGGACGCTGCCTTCGTACTCACCCCCTCGGGCTTTCCTCCGGGCACAGCTCGCCACAGGCATCGATGCAGGTCAGAGCGGAGAACCGCCCCGATCAACATGCGATACATGCTTGAACGTGTATCTCACAGTGGCGGCCCTGATTGCGCTTGTCAAGCTCCTCGCTCAACCGGGGTTCCGTGTGATGTGCCATCAGAGTGCCGCCGAGGGGCGGGACGAAGTCACCACGTCCCTGGACGACTTGGGACGTCCTCGGTAACGTTCCGCAGGTCGAGTACGTCCCTGGACGTCCCTGGGGGTGGGATGGCTAACGAGCGGTTGCGATCCGCGATGCTGACGCAAGGCATCACCGTGGAAGCCCTGGCAGAGCACGTCGGGGTGGACCCCAAGACCGTGGAGCGCTGGATCACTAAGGGGCGGGCGCCGTACCGCCGCCATCGCCTCGCCATCGCAGCGATGCTGCGTGAGGACGAGTCGTACCTGTGGCCGGAAGGTCTCCCCGACTCCCAGCGCAAGGACGCTGCCGACGCCGAAGTCTTGAAGGTGTACCCACACCGGTCCTACGTGCCGGCCGAGCTGTGGCTCCAGATGTTCGGCAGGGCTGAGCGGGAAATAGGCGTACTGGTGCACGCGGGCGTATTCCTCGCCGAAAACCCCCGATGGGCGCAGCTCCTCAAGCTGAAAGCGGCTGAGGGCGTGCGGGCACGCATCCTGCTCGGAGATCCGGAAAGCCCGGAGATCCAGCGCCGCGGCGAGGAAGAGGAGATCGGAGAGGGCGTGGCCTACAAGGTCCGCGAGGTCATGAAGCTGTACCGCCCGCTCTACTCAGTGCCGGGCATCGAGTTTCGTCAACATAGGTCGACCCTGCACAACTCGCTGTACCGCTCGGATGACGAGTGGTTGGTGAATACGCAGGTGTACGGGGTAAGCGCGCCCCTGACCCCAGTTCTCCACCTGCGCCGCGTGGCCGGCGCTGAACTGGTCTCGACATATCAGCAGAGCTTCGAGAAAGTCTGGACCGAAGCCGTTCCCCTCGAAAGGTGACCATGAGCCGCCGCACCGACTACTTCAACGATCCCTCCGCACCGAAGGCCAACAGCATCGTGCCCGCAGTCACGGCCTTCGTGGTCAACGACGCGGGCGACATCCTTATGGAGCGCAGGTCGGACAACGGGCGCTGGGGAATGCCGGGGGGTGTTCAGGAGATCGGCGAGAACATCGCCGGAACTGTCGTCCGAGAGGTCCGGGAAGAGACCGGCATCACCGTTGAGGTGATCGGCCTGGTGGGCATTTTCACCGACCCCGGGCATGTCATCGCGTTCGCGGACGGCGAGGTCCGCCAGGAGTTCTCGCTCTGCTTCCGCGCCCGGCCGGTCGGCGGCGAGATCAAGGTGAGTTCCGAATCCTTCGAGGTCCGATGGGTCCCGCGGTCTGAAGTCGATTCACTCGACATGTCGCCGACCACGCGCCGACGCCTCGAAGAGGGCTTCCGGGAGTCCCCGGTCCCCCGGATCAGCTGAGAGCCGACCACTCCGCCTCGGCCCGACGCTGCCTCACCCGATCCACCCTCGCCAGCAACTCGGGACGGGCCGCGGAGACGGCTCGATAGACGACGTGTTCGGGGCCGTACCGGTCCAGCACTTCCGCCAACCGCTCGCCGGGGTCGACCAGGGCGCCGGTCGGGCTGCTCGTGAGGTCGCAGAAGGTGATGGCATCCACCAGATCGGGCTCCGCGGGACCGAACTCCGCGAGGGCATCGTTCAGCCCCAGCTCGGACGCCTCCCACGGCGATGACGTGTGGAAGGCCACGAGACTGGACAAGCGCGGATCGGCTCCGACGACATCCCGCAGGTACCGGGCCCCGTCAATCATGTGCTGCCCGGTGTCGACAGCGGCCTGGGCGTATCCGACATCGTGCGCGATGGCCGCTGCCGCCAACAGTTCGGCGTCCTCCCCCAGGGCCGGGGCCAGGGTCAAAGCCTGCGAATAGACGCGCTGCGAGTGGGCCCACCGCTTCGGCAGGGCCTCGGCGAGTAGCGACTCCGCAAGGTCATGGGCCCACTTGGCCAGCTGCATGAATTTGCCTCCGAGGGCGTTGGGGCTCAGGCGGCGCTGCTGACGAATCTTCCTACCCCGTGCTGGGCCCTTACGTGCCCGGCCGTCTCCAGTTCCCGGACGGCACGGCGCACCGTCCCGCGGGAAACACCGTAGGTGTCGGCCATCGCTGCCTCGCTGGGCAGGCGGGCGCCGACGGGGAGGGCGCCCTCGCGGATCTGCTTCAACAAGTCCGCCATGATCTGCTCGTACGGTGCGCGCCCGGCGCCCCCGGGGAGCTGCCGGCCGACCCCGGCGACGGTGGCGACATCCCCCGTCTCCTCCAAGGCGCGCAAGGCTCGCCGCACGGTCGTACGGGCTACTCCGAACTCGCGCCCGATCTCGGCCTCGGACGGCAGACCGTCCGCGTAGCGTCCCTCAGCGATCCTGGCTCGCAGCGACTCCGAGACGAGCAAGTACGTTCCTCGTGGACTGGCCTGCGGCACGCAGCCTCCCTTTCCCGGGCCTTGACGGCGGTGATTAACCACCCCAGCTTCGCACGCTGGGGGCCTCCCGCCGAGGCCCCGGCATGCACGCCAGCACCCATCACTGAGTGCCCCGCGCACGGTATGCGATAGAGATCAGTCCGGATGGGGGCGCCCGGGAGGGAAACACCAGGTCAGCGCACATTTCCGGGGTGCCCTTGGCATGCCCTCCGGAGCCGTGTGCGCAGGTTCGAATCCTGCCGGGGGCACTTCCGCAAGACCAGCACCGCAAGGCGGCTGACCTGCGCAAGTGCCAAAGATGAAGCCCCGAACTCAGTCTCACTGAGTCCGGGGCTTTCTCGTTGTCTCTCACTGTTCTCGCGTGAGTAGCGCGTGAGCCAACGGGCGATGCGCGCACGCGCCCCTCGTCTGCCCCGCTGCCGCCGATACAGCCGGACCCAGGTCGCCAGCCGCCACCGGGAGCCGACTTCAGGTAAGCCGTCCACCGTCACCGCCTGCCTGACGGCCTCACATCCCTCCCCCGGCCGCCGGAACCTGCACCCGATACCTGCCCCCCGTGGCTCGGTACCACCAGCCAGCCAAACCCCATCCTCGAAACGTGCCCCGCAAGCGTCGGTCAGCCAGGGCCTTGATCCGGGTCTTAATCCGTCTCCCTCTCTACACCGGCGACTGTAGCGACCCACTTGTGCACGGCGCCGGAACGACTCCTCTGGGACGCCGCTGCCCCGTCGTCACTGTTGACCATGCTCTTACCTTGGCCTCGAACCCGGGTCCGCAGCTCTCTGTGTTGCTCCATGTGGTCAATGGGAGAAGCCCCGCCCGGGCGGGGCTTGCCGGCGTCCGATCACATCCGCGCCGTGTTGAGCGGACCCGACTGGCCGGTCCGGGGGGTCAATTCATCCACCCCATCGCCATCTCGATCTTCCTGTTGTTGTCCTCCTCACTGTCGTCAAGGCAGCCGGCGTAATTGCGGTGGATCACCTCGGGCGAGTTCCCCGCTCGGCGGGCGACCTCGGCCACGGGGAGGCCAGCGCGGAGCCAGTTGGTGATGCACGTGGACCGCAAGTCGTACGGGCGTCGCGCCAGGGGCGAAGCGACTTTGTCCGATGGCAGGGCCAGCGCCCTGGCCTCCTGCCAGACGCGCCAGTAGCTAGAGCTGCCGAGCAGACCGCCGCGCTCGTTGCCGAAGAGACGACCGTCCGCGGACGTGCCGAACTCGGCGACGTATTCACGCAACACGCCCTACTGACAGTGCCGGGTCGGGGGTCAGGGCACCAGGAGTACGCTCCGACTGCGGGGCGCCTCCACCCTTACCCGGCCGCGGTGAGCGCCGCGGCCAGCGCACGGGCGCTCGCCGGGACACCATGGACCGGTTCGCCGTACAGGGGGTGGGCCTGGTCCAGGGTCGGCAGGAGGTTCGGGGCGCGGTCGGTGGGGGCGCGGTCAAGGACGGTGGTGCCCGTTTCGGCTTCCTGGGTGGGGGCGTAGCCGGCCGTGCGGAGGGCTGACAGCGTCTCCTCCGGCGGGGCTGTGGAAATCAGGACGGTGGGGGCGATCCGGCGCAGGCGGAGTCTGGCCAGGCCGCGGGCCTGGGCCACCTCGGCAATCAGTCCGGTGTCGTCCGAGCGGATGCAGCAGGCGGAGCGGACGACCTTGAGTTGTCCGTGGGTGCGGGCGGTGTCCTTGATCGTGTAGGCGAGCGGTTGTGGCAGCGGGGTGCCGCGCTCGCTCGCGGTGGCCAGGCGGTCGAGTAGTTCGTCTGCGCTCCAGCCGGCGTCCAGCGCCCGGCGTACGGAGGTCGCAGTGATCCGCCATACCACGGCATGCCCCTCGGACTCGATGTCGCCGACGGCGGAGAGCAGGTCTGCGAGGGCGGGCGCGGGCGCGCCGGTGACGGTGGCGGTCAGGTCGCTCTGGAACCGGGCCGTGTCGCTGGGCTCGGGCAGAGCTGCGTACAGGTCCTCGCGCAGCGCGGTCACCGCCTGCGCCAGGGCAGGGCGCAGGGACAGGTCCTCGCCCAGGCCCTCGGAGCCGCGGGCGGACGGGTCCGTGCCCGCGCCGGGCACTGCCGGGTAGTGGTGGGCGGCTCCCGCCTCCAGCAGTCGGCACAGGGCCCGCCCGGCGGGGGTGAGCGCGCCGTGAGCGACCACGCCGAGCAGGGCCGCCTCTGTCAGGATGGCCGCCAGGCGGTCGAGCACTCCGTCCAGACCGGTCAGCTCCCCGGCGCCGTCGGCGGCCAGGTGGCCGCGCAGGGCAGGCTGGAACCACGCGGCCAGGGAAAACAGTTCGGTGTATCCCAGCGCGTCCCCGGTCACCCCGTGTCCGTCGGGGAGGACGGCGAGCGCTCGTAGGACCCCGGTGCGCAGGGTCACGGCGTCCTCGTCCTGCGGGCTGACGAGCGCGACCGGGGTCTCTTCGGGGTCCGGCCAGTGGCTGAGAACTGCGGGGACCACAGCCCAGGCGGCCAGCAGCGGCAGCAGCTTGCCCGCTGCGGGGGCGGCGGCCCAAGCGTCATAGCGGTCGCTCGGCAGCAGCCGGGCGGAGGGCTTGGGGCCCTTGGAGTTCCGGCGGCCGCGAGGGGTGGGGGCCGGTTCGTCGTCCTGAGGCGCGGCCAGGCCTGCGTTCACCGCGAGGTCCAGCCACAGCCGGGTGTCGGCCTCATCGGCCCCGGCCGCCTTGGCCAGCCGCCGGGTGTCCCGTACGGCGATCCCGCCCGCCTTGCGGATCGCGACCGGCTGGGCGGCCAGCGCCCGCAGTACCAGTTCGGCCCGCCAGGCGGCCGCCGCGGCGGCCGTGCCGCCCTCGCCCTCCCAGCCGGACGGCAGCGACGCGGTGGCGGTGAACGGCTCTGGTTCCAGCCGGGGGCTGGGTGCCGCGCCCCCATCGCGGAGCGCACGGGCGACCTCGTACGGAAGCTCCACCAGGTCGAGACCGACGGGGACGAGCAGTCCGCGCACGGCCAGCCAGTCGGTGCCCTCGTCACCGCTGCCGCCCTCCCGGAAGACGTACTTGGCGTCCGGGCCCGCATACCGTGCCCCATACCGGCCGACGAAGCAGTGGGTTCGCAGCAGTGGCGGGCCGGGTACCAGGTGGTCCAGCAGCTCCAGCGCCCGGACCGGGGCGTCCGCCACCAGTGCCCGCACCCGGGCGGGATCGGCGAGCAGGGCGATGATCAGCTCCTGGGCCTGGTCGCGGGTACGGACCGCGCCCTCGCCGAAGAGGTTTGCGGCGATCCGCTTGACCTCGGGGGCGTTGTAGGCGGTGGTCAGCAGCCGGTCGGCCGTGCGCCCGTAGCCGTCGAACCCGGCGGCGCGGACGTGCAGCAGTGACGGCAGCGCCAGTTGGCCCTTGGGCGCGGGGAGCAACAGCGCGCGCTCCCGCAGTCGGGCGAGCGTGTGCTCCGCCCGCCGCCGCTTCTCCCCCGGCTCGAACCAGGCCAGTACGTCCCGCTCGGGCACCCGTCGGTCCGCGGGCTCCACCGCGGCAACGGGCTTCCGCTGTTGCCAGGGATACCGGGGCCCGTCCTCGGCCTCGCCACTGGCTACGGGGCCGTGCTGCTCCAGGGCGAGGGCGGCGATGGAAGCGAGCAATTCCAGTTCTCCGGCGGTGCCGGCCATCAGGCCCTGGCCCACCGACTCGTCGGTGAGCAGGTGTTCGGCGAGCTCGCGGAGGGTGGTGATCCGCCGGTACTCGGCGGCGAGCGGCAGATCCCGCTCCTCCAGCAATGCGGTAAGCCGCTCAGGATCCAGGGTGCCCAGCCATTTCACAAGGGCGGTAAGCGCATTCACCCGGCCAGGCTAGCGCCGTCCGGTCACCCCGCGGGGGTGAACCGGCCGCGTCCCCCCAGACCGCCGTGCTCAGTGCCGGAGCAGGCTCCCGCCTCCGGGCCCGTCACCTTGCCGCCACGCAAAGGGCTTCGATGCCCGGACGGTTCTCAGAGGACGGTCGATGCCTACTGCCACTGGGCGCCCGAGGCAGGTACACCACCATGACCACCCTGGCGGTTTCCCTGACTACCGCCAGGCACGAACAAGGTCTTCCGGACCCCAGTGCGCCGCAAGGGGCAGACCGGCCTCGACACCACAACGGGACACCGCCACCAGCGCCGTGCCCGGCTCAGCGCCGGGCACGGCGAGCATGTCCCGCACCAGGGCGTCGTACTCACGCCGGCCGAAAGGCTGCGACTCCATCCACTTCACCGAGCCGATGAAGTGAACCTGCCCTGCGACGGGTTCGCGGTCGGCTCCGATCAGGTCGATCTCCGGGTTGTTCTGCCGGTTCCACCACCCCCCGACCGCCTCCGTCTGCGGCCACCTCTCATCGGGCAGCAGCCGCAGCAGCGACTCGCGGACGACCGGCTCTACGGCCCGGCCCCGCCAGGTCGTCCACGACCGCTCGATGCGCTCCAGCGCCAGGTCGCCGCGACCGCGCTCGATGAGCGGAATCCCGCGCTGCAGGAAGGCCAGCCAGAACCGAAGGTACGGATCGGCGATGCGATAGCGCTTGTTCTTGCTGTCCGCCTTGACCGACAGCGGCAGGTCAGCGGCCAGGACCCGCTTGGCCAGCAGCGTGTTCAACAGCGGAGACAGCGTGCCCGAGGGCAGCGCGCCCGCACCACCGGCCTGTGCGGCAATGGTGGAGAAGGTCCGCTCGCCACTGCCGACCGCTTCCAGGACCGCGCGCGAGTGGGACGCCTCGGGAAACTCCCCCAGCAGCGACAGCTCGCCCGCCACCAACAGCGGCGCAAGCGGGTTGGCCACAGCCTCGCGCAGGAAGTCTCTGCGGCCCATCCCCGGTCGCCAGGACTGAACGACTTCCGGGAACCCTCCGGTGATCAGCAGCGCGTCCACCGCTTCCGCCGCGTCAAGACCGGTCATCGCCTGCACATCGGCCAGATGCAGCGGCTGTACGGTCATCTTGGCCGCCCGGCCGAAGAACGGGCGGCCATAGGACTGCAGCGCCTCCATCACCGACATGTCACTGCCGACCAGGATCAACAGGACCGGCTTGGCGGACAGGTGCCGGTCCCAGACCGTCTGCAGCGCCCCCTCGAACTCACCGTCCTGTTCCACCAGCCACGGCACCTCGTCGACCACCGCAATGCTCGGGGCATCGTCCGGAACCGCGACCGCCAGGGAACGCAGTGCCTGGTTCCAGTCGGCGGCCTGCAGCCCGGCCACCAGCTCGGCCCCGGGCAGAGCGGAATGCGCCAGTGTCGCGGCGAAGTCCGCCCGCTCGGCCACGGCATTGCGTCCCCGGGTCGCCTGGAAGACCACGTACGGAAGCCCGGAACGGTCGCAGAACTCCTGGACCAGACGAGACTTGCCTACCCGGCGCCGCCCCGTCACGATCACAGCCTGACCACGGGTGGCGCCCGTACCATCGGCTACCAGGCCCAGCTGCCGAGCCAGCTGATCCAGGTCAGCAGACCTGCCCTTGAATTCCATCAGCGTCGCATCCCCGACATCCATGAAACGTAGATTCGATATTACGTAGATTGAATCTTACTTAGATGCTAGCCCGCTTCTGACATCCACGTCGGCGGCGCCGGGACGGCGGGGAAGGCATCGCGCGCCGGCGCCTCAGCCACCGGGGCCCACGCTCGCCCACGAGGGCCGCCGAGGAGTCGCCCCGGGAGCTCGGACAACCCACCTGTCCGGGTCGCGATCCGCCTCGGGCTCCTCCGCACCTGCCAGGTCCTCGAGCTCGACGCTAGCGGGACGCCTGTCCGCCGCCCGTGTCCTCCAGGTCCGCCATGCTCCCCGTTCGCCCCTCACCGCGCGCTGCCGTCGACTGCGGCCGGCCTATGGACGACACCGGGAACCGTCAGCGCGGCCGGTCCGGCCGGGTCGGTGTCAGGGACCTGGCCTCAGGCCGTCGGCTTCTTGATGGGGGCGTCGCTGCCGGCCCAGATGTAGACGCGTGTGATACCGGGCTGGAACTCGTGCGCGTGGATCTTCGCACACAGCCGGAGTGCGCCGCTTTCGGGCGTCTTCGCCTCGCGAGGGCAGACACTGGTGATGCGCATGCCCTCGACGAAGGTCTCGGGCTCGGGCAGGCCGAGGTGGCCGAAGCCGACCACCGGTTTGCCGTCCGCGCCCGGCATGACGGTCACCGCCCCCGTCACGTTCGACTGGGCGCCGCCCACCGCGTAGTACCAGTTGGGGTCTGCCGCATCTCCGAAGTAGTAGCCCTCATTGGGTGTCTCGACCGGAATCACGACCGGGCGGCCGCCGTTCCGTTCCTCTCGTACTCCGCCAGCGCCTGCTCCCGCCACTCCTTACTCATTGTCCTGGAGGAGCAGCTGGTCCACGTGCGCCTGGAATCCCCTGTTGTCGGTGAGCATCTTGTCGACCGGGAGCTCCATGGGGGTGCCGGTGTTGTCCAGGTAATGCTTCATGTGGCGCGAGGCGTCGTTCAGGTCACCGCCGTCGGCCAGGACGACGAGTGCCTGCATCTTCGTCCTGGTGACCCAGTCGTTCCATTCGATGTCCTCCGCCCCGTGCTTGCCGGATCCCCGGTCGGCCGCCACCTGCTTGACCGACGGGCTGAGGAGTCCGGCGGCGAGCAGGTCGTCCCTGTGGGCGGTCCACAGCTGCGCGCGGGCGTCGGGGCTGAGCGACTGCCACAGCCTTCGCAGTTCGGCCTGCTCGGAGAGCGGCGGGGGCACGGGGACTGCCCCCGGTGCCGGGGGATCGCCGTTCACCGCGGGTGTCGGACACCTCGATCCGGAGCGTGCCGGGGTGCAGCGTGACCACGAGCTCGAGGTCCCGGCCGGGCACCCGGCCGTGGATGACGGCGTTCGCGGTGAACTCGGCGATGAGCAGGGCTGCGGCGTCGGAGGGGCACGGCGCCCTTGCCGCTCGGACTGATGAGCGCGACGCGGGAGCACGGAGTGGCGGCATCCAACCGCCTTATGCCGGCGGAGAATTCATGAAATCCCTTCCGGTGAACCGATTCTGTCATGCGTACATTCGAGTGGTCTTGCATCCCAATTGCCTGCCATACGGCGGCATCATCCGGGCGGGCTCGTAACGTCGGCGGAAATGATGGGGGTTCGGCCTTCGGCGCTGTCGGGGGTTGCTGCCCGCATCTTCGCCCCTCCCGATTCCACGAGATGTGACAGATTGAAACGAAGGCGATGGTGGGCCGGAATCGCCGGCGTGGCTGCGGCTTGTGCCGGGGTGGCCGTCTGGGCGGTTCAGTCCCATTCGACAACCGCCCCGGAATCCAAGAGCCCGTCGGTGAACCTGAAGACCCAAGAGGCAAATGCACTACTACAAGGCGCCCTTGTGCAGGAGAGCCGGCACGACTCCGAAGGGGCGGCCCGTACCTTCCGGCGCGTGGTGGAGCTGGATCCCCACAACAAGCTCGCCTGGTACAACCTGGGGGTCATCGCGCAGCAGGACGGCAAGGCGGCCGACGCACTCGCGTCCTACGACAAGGCCCTGAAGATCGACCCGTCGTTCACGTCGGCCCTCTTCAACGAGGCGATCCTGCTGAAGCCGACCGATCCCGACCGGGCCGCCGGACTCCTGAAGCGCGCCGTCGCCGCCGATCCGAAGGCAGCCACGGCCCATCTGCACCTCGGATACATCCTGGCGGACCAGGGCCGGTCCGACGAGGCCGGCGGCGCGTTCCGTCGTGCCGTCGCGGCCGATCCCTCGCTCCGTTCCCAAGTACCGGAGCAGTTCCGGGAATTCGCAAGCCCCTCACCGACATCGACCCCAGCAGGGAGCACCAGATGACGTCGACCGCGACCCCGAGGTTCTCCGTTTTCACCCCCAGCCACCGGCCTCGTTTCCTCGATGAGTGCCTGGCGACCCTGCAGGCGCAGACCTGTCCGGACTGGGAGTGGGTCGTCCTGCTCAACAACGGCGCCCGGTGGCGGCCGGAGCAACCCGACGAGAGGGTCCGCGTGGAGATCGCGGACGACCTCCGGGGCGTCGGGGCCTCGAAGCGCAGGGCCTGCGAACTGGCACGCGGCGAGATCCTCGTGGAACTCGACCACGACGACCTGCTGGCGAAGACGTGTCTGGCGGAGCTCGGCACCGCGTTCGACGAGAACCCCGAGGCCGTCTTCGTCTACAGCAACACCGCGCAGATCACCGAGGACGGGGGCCGGGACGACTCGCGGTGGGACGAGGCGTGCGGCTGGCAGTACGAGGAGGTGGACGTCGACGGCCGCAAACTCCAGCAGATCGTCTCCATGGCGCCGACCCCGCACAACGTCGCCTACATCTGGTACGCGCCCAACCACGTGCGGGCCTTCCGCAAGGACGCCTACGAAAAGGCCGGCGGGTACGACGCCGCGCGTACGGTCCTGGACGACCAGGACCTGATGTGCCGCCTGTTCCACATCGGCGACTTCCACCACATCAACCGCTGCCTGTACCTCCAGCGGGTGCACCCCGCGAACACCCAGAGCGACCCGGAGATCAACGCGCACATCCAGCGCGAGACGGTCGTCCTGTACGACAAGTACATCGAGGCGAACGCCCTCGCCTGGACCCACCGGCGCGGACTGCTCGCGCTGGACCTCGGCGCGGCCCACCGCAAGCCGCCCGGCTACCTCGGCGTCGACCAGTATCCGGGGAAGGGCGTCGACATCGTCGCGACGCTGCCCGGGAAGCTGGATCTGCCCGACGGTTCCGTCGGCGTGATGCGGGCGGTGGACTTCCTCGAGCACGTGCCCTCGAAGGTACCGCTGATCAACGAGCTGTACCGGCTGCTGGCACCCGGCGGCATGCTGATCACCATGACGCCCAGCTCCGACGGCCGTGGTGCCTACCAGGACCCGACCCACGTGGCGTACTACAACGAGAACTCGTTCTGGTACTACACGGACGAGCAGTACCGCGCCTTCGTGCCGTCGATCGAGGCCCGCTTCCAGTCGTCGCGGCTGGTCACCTACTTCCCGACCGAGTGGCACTCCAAGAACGACATCTCGTACGTGGTCGCCAACCTCATCGCGATGAAGGAAGGCGCCGCGCGGTGCGGCGGTCCGCTGCTGGTCTAGGCGCGCACCACGAACGGCGGTGCCCCGGGGCCGAGGCCCCGGGGCACCGCCGTTCGGTCAGGGGAGTTACGGCGTCACGTCGACGCACACCACGTAGGCGGTCACGTCCTGGTTGGAAGTGATTTCGGCCTGCCACCCGTTGGGCGGGGTGCCGACGGGGCGGCTGGTGCGAATGGTGCCCGTGTTGGTTGTGATTCCACCGCCGGTGGCGAGGTCACCCGCGTTGCACGTGGCGATCACACCGCCGTCGTCGTCGGTGGCCGAGTTGACGTAGGTGGTGACCACGCCCGTCTCACCCCGGGCGCCCTGGAAGCCCTGGGTGCCCTGGAACCCCTGGGTACCCTGCGAACCGGTGCCCGGGGTGCCCTGGAAGCCCTGGGCGCCCTGGAACCCCTGGGTGCC
Source organism: Streptomyces sp. NPDC051364 (assembly GCF_040682115.1). NCBI lineage: Bacteria > Bacillati > Actinomycetota > Actinomycetes > Kitasatosporales > Streptomycetaceae > Streptomyces > Streptomyces sp. NPDC051364. The sequence continues at coordinate 114,912 of NZ_JBFBAH010000004.1, forward strand.
CTGGAACCCCTGGAAGCCCTGGGTGCCCGGCCGACCCGGGCGGCCCGGCTTGCCCTGCTCACCCGGCCTGCCCTGCTCACCCGGCCTGCCCTGCTCACCCGGCTTGCCCGGCTTGCCCTGCGGGCCGCGCTTGCCGCGGTCGCCGTGGTCGCCACCGCTGACCACACCGGCCGGGCCGGGCAGTGCCACGGCGGAGTCGGCGGTGCCGGACCGGTTGATCGCGTCGGCGATGGCCGTCGTCGTCGGGACGACGTTGAGCGCCACGGCGAGCACGCCGGCACCGACCATCGTGGCGGTCTTCAGGCGCGTAGTTCGGGTCGTTCGATGACTCAAGAGAATCTTCCTCACGGACTTGGAGGGTCACCGCCGCAAGCGCGCTCAGCCTGTGCGCCTCATGTGAATGCGCGGGCACCTCGCCTCTGGCTACGAACGGAGCCATTGTTTACGTTCGGCGATCGAATAATCACGCCACGGCGCATGTCCCGGCGAGGATCACCCGTGCGGCCTCAATGCACGGCATTCGTGGAGGCCTGCATTTCGAAAAGACCCCCGGTGAAAGGAGACGGATTCCCGTCGGTGAATTCCACTTGGCCGTAGGCAATACGCCGAGCCGCCTTTCAGCGCATGGGGGACGCCGGCTGATGAGTGGTGAACCACTGCTCCGCGAGGACGGACACCTCGCGGAGGGCTCCCGGTTCCTCGAAGAGGTGGGTGGCGCCCTCGACGATTTCCAGGCGGTTCTCGCAGCGGAGCCGGGCCTGCGCCTCGCGGTTGAGGGTGAGGACCAAGGAATCCTCCGAGCCGACCACGAGGAGGGTCGGGGCCCGGACCGCGGCGAGGTGATGACCCGCCAGGTCCGGGCGGCCGCCGCGGGAGACCACTGCGTAGACGGGTGAATCCGGGGACGCCGCCGCGGCAAGGGCGGCTGCTGCGCCCGTGCTCGCGCCGAAGTAGGCGACCGGGGCCGACGTGCGGGTTGCGAGCCAGGCGGTGGCCTCGGCGAGGCGGGCGGCCAGGGTCCCGATGTCGAAGACGTTGGCGCGGTCCGCCTCCTCGGCCGGGGTGAGCAGGTCGAACAGCAGGGTGCCCAGGCCGGCCCGGTTCAGGGTCGTGGCCACCTGGCGGTTGCGTGGGCTGTGGCGGCTGCTGCCCGAGCCGTGCGCGAAGACGACCACCGCCCTCGCCGCCGGGGGGAGGGTGAGGTCGCCGGGGAGGTGCAGGCCCGCCGCGGAGACCGAGACGTCCTCCGCCGTGGCAGGTGGTTGCCGGACGGCCTGCATGAGGAGGGAGACGACCTCCTCGTCCGGGGTCTGGGAGAAGTCCCGATACCACTGGCCGACCGAGGAGAAGCCCGGCGGTGTGGAGAGGCAGACCACCTCGTCGGCCACCGCGGCCACCCGGGTCAGCGCGTCCGGCGGGGCCACCGGGGCGGCCATGACGACCCGGGTCGCGCCCTGCGCCCGTACGACCTGGCAGGCGGCCGCAGCGGTGGCGCCGGTCGCGATGCCGTCGTCCACCACGATCACCGTCCGGCCGTGGAGGTCCTGCTGCGGCCGGCCCGCGCGGTAGCGGGCGGCCCGGCGGGTGAGCTCCGACTGCTCCGCCTGCTCGACGGAGGCGATGTCCTGCGGGCTGAGCCCGCCGCGGCGGACGATGTCGTCGCTGATCACGCGTACGCCGCCTTCGCCGATGGCGCCGAACGCCAGCTCGGGCTGGTACGGGACCCCGAGCTTGCGCACGACGATCACGTCGAGCGGGGCTCCGAGGGCGTGCGCCACGTGGAAGGCCACCGGGACCCCGCCCCGGGGCAGCCCCAGGACGACGGGCCCGTCCGCCGCGTACATCCCCAGCGCCGTACCGAGTCGTCGTCCTGCGTCGTCGCGGTCTGTGAAGAGCATTCCGGGTCATCCCCAACGTTCTCTGCCGTACTTCGAAACAACGCCTCCCGGCGCCCGCGTGCAAGTCGGGCAACGGGCGGTCCGGTCCGGTGGTCTGTACGAGGGAGGTGGGTCCGGGTCTGTGGGTTTTGAGGGATGGGTAGGGGTGGGGTGCGTGCGTAGGTTGGCGGTGAGGCCGCGTTGCGCCGCTGACCTGGCGCTTTGGGGCGGGCTCTGACGACGAGGATGGGGCGGCGCGATGCGTGAGCTGGTGGAGACGGCGCGGCAGTGGGTGGCCGAGGGGCGGGCCGGGTTCCTGGCCCGGCCGGTGGCCGAGCAGGGGTTCGGGCCGCGGGATCCCGCCGGGGCCCTGCTCGTCGATGCGCGGGGGGAGTGCGCCGGTGCCCTGTACCGCGGGGTCTTCGACGCCGAGCTGGTGGCGGAGGCCGGAGCCATGGCCACCGGGGCCACCGCCCGGGTGTGCGACGTCTCGGTCGGGGCCGACGAGGCGGCCCTGGCGAAGCTGACCTGCGGCGGGCGGGCCGAGATCCTGCTGCAGCCGCTGACGGCCGTACCCGCCGAGTGGTGGGACCTGCTCGGGGAAGGCGTCGGGGTGGCGCTCGTGACCCGGCTCGACGAGCAGGCGGAGCAGGCCGTGAGCGAGGTCGTACGGGCCGTCGACGTGCCCTCCAACGACGCCGAGCGACGGGCCGGCGAGCTGCTGGCCACCCGCCGGCCGGGGCGGGACGCGCTGTACGGGGAGCACGGGCTGGTGTTCGTGGAGGCGTACCCCTCCGCCCCGTACGTCGTCATCGGCGGGGGCGGCGAGCTCGCCGGGATCATCGAGGCGCAGGCCCTGCTGCTCGGGTGGGGCGCCGGGCTCGTCGACTCGGTCGCGGAGGCCGGGAAGCTGCTGGCCTCGCGCCGGGACGCCGCCTGCCTGGTGATGCTGAGCCACGACCCGGAGTTCGACGTGCAGACCGTACGCAGCGCGCTCGCGCTCGGGATTCCGTATGTCGGCGCCCTCGGGTCCCGCAAGACCACCGCGCGGCGGCGCGAGGGGCTGATCGCCTCCGGGGTGTCCGAGCCGGACCTGGCGCGGGTGCACGGGCCGATCGGGCTGGACCTCGGGGCCCGGACACCCGCGGAGACGGCGCTGGCGATCTGTGCGGAGATCCTGGCCGTGCTCGGGGGCCACGAGGTCCGGGCGCTGCGGGATTCCGACGGGCCGCTGCGCTAAGCGGCCGGCAACGTTCGCCCGGGGTACCGCCGGGTCTCAGGTGCCGAGTGCCCGCTTGAGCTGCGTCTTGTTCATGTCGGAGCGGCCGCGGATGTTGCGGCGCCTGGCCTCCGCGTAGAGCTGTTCGTACGTCGGCCCCTGCACGCCCGAGTGGGAGTGCAGGCCGCCGCGCCGACTGGAGGACATGTCCTCCAGCGACAGCTTGCTCGCGGTCTCGGACTCGCCGGCCCGGGCCCGTTCCTTGTTGACGGTCCGGGCGGCGATCTCCTTGGCCCGCTGCTCGGACTCGCCGCGCTCCTCGGCGCTCTCCTTGATGTGCTCGTACTGGCGTTCTCGTTCGGGTGAAGATCCGCGGGGCATTTTCGGGCTCCTTCCGGGGCGCCTCTCGGGGCGGTCGCCCCTGCACCTGCCCCTGATTCGGCACGGTAGTCGCCCGGTACGCAAATCGGAGGATCTCCCTGGCTTTCGGGTGAAACCGGCACCAGTGCGGGAAAATAGCACGTATGGACATGACCCTGAGTCTGGACCAGACGCTGACCCACATCGCGTGGTTCCTGGTCGTCGGGATTGCCGTGGTCGGCTTCCTGCTCGGCGCCTTCAAGCTGGGCCAGCGGGTCCGGGCCAAGGAGCCCCCGCCGCCGACCGCCGAGAGCCAGCCCCACCTGCCGGACGGCGGCGCGGTCTACGAGGTGCGCGAGGAACGCGATCAGGTGGAGATCCCCGAGGGCGGGCTGCGTCCGCACGAGATGCAGGGATACGGGAACTTCGGCTCGACCACTTCCAGCCATCCCGAGGACGTCAGGGCCGAGCGGGAGTCCGGGTACCGGAACCCGCCGCAGTACCCGGGGCCGCAGCAACCTCCGCACGGTGAGCCTCCGGTGTACAAGCCGAGCGGGAACGCCTGACCTGGTCCAAAGCATCAGAGGCGTCAGAGGCGTCAGAGGCGTCAGAGGTCCGTCCGCAGCCTGAGCACCTCCGGCGGCGGGTGACGGGCGGTCGACGGGTGCCGGACCTCCGCCGTGAGCGGCGGGTCGAGCGGGCGGAACGGGACCTCGCCGAGACCGATCGCGGTCACCGTGGCCCCGACAGCCGGCGCCCCGGCCCGGCCGGCCCCGGCGGCCGGGGCTTCGCGCGAGGCCAGCGCCGCCGCCACGTCCGCGCGCAGCGCGGCCGTCAGCGGGCTCGACACCAGCGGGGTCTCGTCCCCGACCGGCAGCACCAGGACCAGCGCGAGGGGGCGGCGCGGGGTACCGGTGTAGCCGACCACCGCCGCGTCCCGCACCTCCGTGTGCCGGAGCTTCTGCCAGCCGCGCCGGCCCGCCGGGTACGTCTGGTCCAGCCGTTTGACGACCAGGCCCTCGATCCCGCTGGCGGGCAGCGTCTCGTACCAGGTGGCGGCCAGTTCCGGATCGGTCGTCATCGGGACCGGCTGCAGCGGCGGGCCCAGCGGGAGCAGCAGGTCGAGCAGGAGCGCGCGGCGCCGCTCGTACGTGCGTCCGCGCAGGTCCAGCCCGGCCAGTTCCAGCACGTCGAACGCCGCGTACGAGGCCGGCAGGCTCTGGGCGAGCACGGCGGCCCGCGCGGCCGTGGCCGCCGCCCGCCGCTGGACGAGCGCGAAGTCCGTACGGCCCCCGTGCCAGACCACGACCTCGCCGTCGAGGACGGTCTCGGCGGGCAACTGCCGGGCCGCGGCGGCCAGATCGGGGAAGGCGGCGGTCACGATGCGGCCGGAGCGCGCCTGCAGTACGACGTCCTCGGCGGTGCGCACCACCACGAGGCGGTGGCCGTCGAACTTCGGCTCGTACGCCAGGCCCGCCGCACGCGGCAGGGTGCGGACGGTGGCGGCGAGGGCGACGCGGATCACGGCCCGGCCGTCCTCGGGAGGCGGTGGGCCCGGTCGGGGTCGGTCAGCGGGCCGAAGAGGTCCCCGTCGCGCTCGAGCCGGGGCGGGATGTCGTCTGCGAGGAACACCAGGTCGGAGGGGGTGCGGCAGGCCGCGACCTCCTCCCAGGACACGGGTGCGGAGACCGTCGGCCGGGCCCGCGCCCGCAGGGTGTAGGGCGCTGCGGTGGTCTTGGCGGCGGCGTTCTGGCTGTGGTCGACGAAGACCTTGCCGGGGCGCAGGGCCTTGGCCATGCGGTGCAGGACGAGGTCGGGGAGCTCGCGCTCGGCCTCCTGGGCGAGGCCCTTAGCGTACGCCGACACCCGGTCGGACGGGGTCGGCTCCAGGGGGACGGCCAGGTGCATGCCCTTGGAGCCGGAGGTCTTGGCGTACGCGGACAGGCCGTCGGCGGCGAGGCGCTCGCGCAGCCACAGCGCGACGGCGCAGCACTCGACGACGGTGGCGGGCGCGCCGGGGTCGAGGTCGATGATCAGCCGGTCGGCGACGGCCGGGCTGCCCGCCGGCCACTGGGGGGTGTGGAACTCGACGACGAGGTTGGCGGCCCACATGAGGGAGGGCAGGTCCGCGATGACCACCTGTGCGGCGGAGAGGTCCTCGGAGCGGGGCACCGGGGTGGTTTTCACCCAGGCGGGTGTGCCGGGCGGCGGATTCTTGGTGAAGAAGAGCTGGCCGTCCGGGCCGTCGGGATAGCGCAGGAACGACACCGGCCGGTTGTGGATGTGGGCCAGCAGCGAACCCGCGACGGTGGCGTAGTAGTGCAGCACCTCGCCCTTGGTGAAGCCGGTCTCGGGGTACAGGACCTTGTGGAGATTGGAGAGCGGGACGCGACGCCCCTCCACCATGGTGATCGGCGTCATACGATGAGATTGCCATGAAACGGGAGGAACTGTGCGATCCATCTGGAACGGGGCAATCTCCTTCGGCTTGGTCAGCATCCCGATCAAGCTGGTGAACGCCACCGAGAGCCACTCGATCTCCTTTCGCCAGATCCACCTGAGCGACGGCGGGAGGATCCGCTACCGCAAGGTGTGCGAGCTGGACGGGGAGGAGGTGGCGACCGCCGAGATCGGCAAGGGGTACGAGGAGGCGGACGGGTCGCTCATCCCGATCACGGACGAGGACCTGGCGCAGCTGCCGATCGCGACGGCGAAGACGATCGAGATCGTGTCGTTCGTGCCGGCGGACGAGATCGATCCGCTGCAGATGGACGCGGCGTATTACCTCGCCGCGAACGGGCCGACGGCGGCGAAGCCGTACACGCTGCTGCGGGAGGCGCTGAAGCGGAGCCGGCGCGTCGCGGTCGCCAAGTACGCGCTGCGGGGGCGGGAGCGGCTGGGCATGCTGCGGGTCGTCGACGATGTGATCGCGATGCACGGGCTGCTCTGGCCGGACGAGATCCGGGTGCCGGAGGGGGTGGCTCCGGAGGGGAAGGTGTCGGTACGGGAGGCCGAGCTGGACCTGGCGGACGCGCTGATGGCGACGTTGGGGGAGGTGGAGATGGACTCGCTGACGGACGAGTACCGGGAGGCCGTGGAGGCGATGATCTCGGCGAAGTCGGAGGGGGCGTTCGAGCCTCCGGCGGAGGCGGAGGTGGAGCCGGCCGGCGGGAAGGTGATCGACCTGATGGCGGCGCTGGAGAAGAGCGTGCAGGCTGCGAAGGCGTCCCGGGGGGAGGCGGGGGCCGCCGGGGCCGCCGAGGACGCGGAGGCGCAGGTCACGCCGATCCGGCGAAGCGGCGGGGGCCGGAAGACGGCGGCCGCGGCTGCGCCGAAGACGGTGGGCGGGAAGAAGTCGACTGCGTCGACGGCGGCGGCGAAGAAGGCGGCGTCGGGTACGAAGAAGACGGCGGCGCGCAAGCCGGCTGCGACCAAGTCCACTTCGAAGACGGCTGCGGCGAAGAAGGCGACCGCGGGCGGGACTTCGACGAAGAAGTCGACCGCGGCGGGGGCGTCGGCGAAGAAGGCGGCTCCGCGGAAGCGGACGTCGGCCTGAGGGCAGGGGTGGGGTGGGCTGGGATGGGAGCCTGCGGCGCTGCTCCCCGCCCCGCCCTTTCTCCGTTTCTCCCCCGGCTACCGCTGGGTGGTGCCCTCAGGGGCTCCGCCCCGGACCCCTGTCCTCAAACGCCGGACGGGCTGGATGGGCGGCGCGGGCGGCGCGTCACGCCCGGCCCAGGCCCCGGAGGGGTTGGAAGGGGCGGGCGAGCTGGGAGGAGCCCCGCTACGCGCCGTTTCTGCGGGGCCTCGGGTCGGAGCGCAGGCCCGTCGGTGCGGTGCGGCGGCGGGTTCGGTGGGGGCCGTAGAGGTGTGGGGGGAGCCAGGTCTGGGTGGTGCGGGCCTGGGTGAAGAGGGCTTCGATGTCCGGGGGTTTGAGGGTGGTGGGGGCCGCGGCGAGGTGCGACGGAGCCGTCGCCGGTTCGAGGATGCGGATGTCGCGGACCGTCGGGGCCACCTCGATGCGCGAGGCATCGACCAGCGCCAGCGCCGGGAGCACCGGGGCCGCCAGGGCCCGGGTGGCCGCGGCGGCGGCGCGGCGGATCCAGCGCGGGTCCGGGCGCGGCTCGGCGCGGCCCACCGTCAGCAGCAGGTCGCCGACGGCCGCCCGCTGCTTGCGCCCCGGGAGCGTACGGATGCAGAAGATCCCCGCCGGGCCTATGAGCAGGTGGTCGATGCGGCCCAGGCCCGGGAGCGGCACGGAGTGCAGGACCCGCCAGTCGTCCGGCTCGAGAGAGTCCAGCAGGTCGCCCATGCGCTGCTGGGCCGCCAGATCCTGGCGGAGCCGGTGCCGGGCCCGGCTGCCGGCCGAGCCGTGTTCCAGCTCGCCCAGCAGGGCTTCGCCGGGGCGGTTCGGGGCCAGGTCCTCGTCCGGCGGGAGGCCGAGTCTGCGCAGGTCCGCGGGCGTGGGCACCGGCGGCGGGCCGACCGTGTACGGGCCGGCCAGGTACGGGCGCAAGGCCGCCAGGACCGCCTCGCGGTGCTGGTCGGCGAGCACGCTGATCCGGTTGGTCTGCCGGTCGTACCAGGCCACCGCCTGGCCGTCGGGCAGGTTGACGTAGAGCCGGCCGCGGCCGGGGCGGCCGCTCGGCAGCACCTTGAGTCCCCGCATGGACCTCACCCCCCGCCGTACATGGGAGCAGCCCGGGCGCCTCGCGGCAATCCCCCGGTGGAGTTCTCGGTCACGTAACAGCTTCTACGGGACTCCGCCGGGTACCTGTTACATGCTCATCGCTGTACTGACACAGCGGGCTCCTAGGTTTGTCGCACCTGGACCGGACCTAAGGATTTCCCGTGAGCACCGTCAACCGCCGCACTCTCGTACGAGCCGCCGCAGTGACCGTCTGCGCCGGAACCCTCCTCGGGCTGCCCGCCGCGGCCGCCCTCGCCGAAGGGGTGCCCGCCGCTTCGGCCGCGCACTCCGCGGGTGTGCCCCGGACCCTGGTCAAGAGCCTCGCCCTCGCGGACGGCGTGTCCAAGGCGAACGTCTACCGCATCGCCAAGGGCGGCTTCCAGGCCGACATCCTGGCCGCCGACGGCGCCAGGGCGGCCACCCTGACCAGCCGTGACGGCGCCGCCGGCTTCGGTGGCTCCGGCCCGCTGCACGTGGCGCTCCGGCCCGACGGCCGGCTGTCCTCCTGGGTCGGCGACACGGGCGGCACCGGCGCCGACGGCGGTACGCCCGTCGCCGACGGGCACAAGACCGGGACCCGGGACGGGCGGGTCGTCCAGGCCTCGGCTTCGCACGCCCGCTCGGTCGCCTCCGGGACCCTGGACACGCTGGCCGACGGGCCGGGTGACGGCGTGCTGCTGCTCGCCGCGGGCGGCGGTATCGCGGCCGTGGGCGCTGCCGGGCTCGGCTTCGCCATGCTGCGCCGCGGGCGCACCGAGGGCTGACCGGTCAGGCCGGCGGCGGGGTCGGCTTGGTCCAGGGCCAGCGGACCCTGGGCTTCTGGCCCGACGGGGCGTACGTGTACTTCCAGCCCTTCTGGAGGTGCAGCCGCTTCGAATAGCCCGACGGGACCCGCTCGTACAGCAGGACCGTCGCGGGGCCGCCGTCGGCCGACGGGACCGGGATCTCGTACCACTTCGGCGGGTGGCCGGTGGGGCCGAGGAGGATCGGGAGGACCCGGCCGTCCATCGGGCCGCCCTCGAAGGGCGTGGGTTCGCTTCTCACCCCACCAGTGTCACAGCAGGTGGGCGGCCTCGGAGACCACGGGGATCACGCGTCGGGCCAGGACCCCGACCGGGCCGTCCGCCGATTCGAGGGCCAGCGCGGCCCGCGCCGCGGCGGCGGTCTCCGGGTCGGTGGCGGCCGTCGCCGTCAGCAGGGCTATGAACTGGTCGACCAGCCAGTCGCGCAGGGCCGAGACGTCCGGCTGCTTGCCCTCGTCGATCCAGATGAGGGAGGCCGCCTCGACGGCCGTGATCCAGGTGCGGACCATCATCCGCAGCCGCGGGCCGGGGGCCGGGACCGCCAGGTGGTAGAGGATCTGCTGCGCCGCCGCCCGGCGGATGCCGTCCACCGTCGCCGTCGTACGGGAGGTCTCGACGACGCTGCCGCCCTGGAGGAGCGCCGAGAAGCCTGCGTCGTGCTCGTCCACGAAGGCCAGGTAGCGGTCCAGCGCCCGGGAGAGGCGCTGGGTCAGGGGGCCGGCCTGCGGTTCGGCGAAGCACTGCTCGAGGAGGTCCGCCGCGGAGCGCAGGGCCGCCTCGTACAGCTGCTGCTTGCCGCCCGGGAAGTAGCGGTAGACCAGGGGCCGCGAGACGCCCGCCGCCTCGGCGACGTCGTCGAGCGAGACCTCCTCCGGGGCCCGGTGCGCGAACAGCGACAAGGCGGCGTCGAGGAGCTGGGCCCGCCGCTCCTCGACGCTCAGCCTGCGGTACGCGCGTACGGTCGTCATGCCCGCAGGGTAGCCCCGAAACAGCCGGTTCAGGCGAGGAGTCCTGAGCTCTTCCAGAGCCTGCGGCCGACCCCGCGCAGCACGCCGATGTCGTCGAGGAAGTCCGTGAGCCGCTTGGCTCCCGTCTGCATGACCTCGCGGCGGTGGCCGCTCGCCCGGACCTGGGCGACGGCTTCGCGCCGGTCGAGGCCGATGTTCTCGTAGACCTGGGGGTTGACGAAGGCCAGGGAGAAGACGCGGGCGGCCTCGCCGCAGCTGATGCGCGTGAGCTCCTGTTCCCAGCGCGGGGCGGTCAGCATCTGGCGGCGCAGTTCCTCGCGGGCGTAGCGGACGTGCCGGGCCTCCTCGATGACGTGGATGCGGGTGACGCCGCGGACGAGGGGCTGGATGCGCTCGTCGGGGAAGGTGAGGCGCTGCATCCAGTCGAGGATCTCCTCGCCGAGCAGGGTGCAGGCGAAGGAACCCGGGGTCGTGGAGACGGTCTTGAGGATGCGGGCAAGGTTGTGGTTGAGGCGGGAGACCGGGTAGGCGGGGGCGCCGGCCTTCTGGATCATGCGGGCGAACATCATCGAGTGGCGGCACTCGTCGGCTATCTCGGTGAGTGCATAGCGGACGTGGCTGCTGGTCAGGGACTTGTCGTAGATGTGCCGAACCATCAGCTGCATCAGGATGATCTCGAACCAGATGCCGAGCGAGCCGAGCGCCGCCGCCTCGTGGCGGGAGAGGTCGATGCGCTGCTCCTCGCCCATCTTCTTCCACAGCGGGGTGTCGTAGAGGGAGAGCAGCTCGGGCGGCCAGTAGTACTTGCCGTCGATGGGCGGGGCGTCCCAGTCGAGTTCCTTGTCGGGGTCGAAGGAGTGCTTGGCCGAGGATTCGAGCAGTCGTGCGGCGATCTCTTCGCGGTCCTTGAGGAGGCCGAGCGCGTCCTGCAGCGCGCCTCGATCGGTCACGGTCGTCATGGCTTCGGATACCTCGCTCATCGGGTTACCGGCGGTCATCACTTATGAGACTGCTTGTCAGCAAGACCGTCAATCCCCTGCGCACGACTTGTTGACCCCGCGTCTACCAACGTGTGACGCTGCCAACCATCCAGTTCTGTACGGAAGTACACGAGCCGAGGGGGCGTCAGTGTCGACGCACGAGCTCTACACCAAGGACCCGGGCGCGGACGTCTGGCAGGTTCCGGCCTCCGGCGCAGCCCGCTTCAGCTGGGAATACGCCGATGGCCGCGAGCGGCTCCTCGCCCTGTACCAGAAGGGCAAGGACAAGCAGTGGGACGGCGCCAAGCGCATCGACTGGGAGCTGGAGGTGGACCCGTACAACCCGCTCGGCACCCCGGACGAGGCGCTGACCCTCTACGGCACCCGGCACTGGTCGAGGCTCACCGAGAAGGACAAGGGCGAGCTGCGCCGGCACTACACCGCCTGGAACTTCAGCCAGTTCCTGCACGGCGAGCAGGGTGCGATGGTGTGCGCGGCGCGGATAGTGGAGTCGGTGCCGGACCTGGACGCGAAGTTCTACTCCGCCACCCAGACGATGGACGAGGCCCGGCACGCCGAGATCTTCGGCCGCTTCCTGCACGAGAAGGTCGGGATGCTCTACCCGATCAACGACAGCCTGCAGGGGCTGCTCGGCGACACCCTGCGCGACTCCCGCTGGGACATGCCGTACCTGGGCATGCAGGTGCTCATCGAGGGGCTGGCGCTGGCCGCCTTCGGGATGATCCGCGACACGACCGACAAGCCGCTGCCGAAGCAGATCCTGGCGTACGTCATGCAGGACGAGGCCCGGCACGTGGCGTTCGGGCGGATGGCGCTGCGCGACTACTACAAGCAGTTGACGGACGCCGAGCTGCGTGAGCGCGAGGAGTTCGTGATCGAGGGCTGCTACCTGATGCGGGACCGGCTGCGCGGGGTGGAGGTGCTGGAGAACTTCGGCATCCCGCGCAAGGAGGCCGAGCAGTTCAGCGAGCAGTCGGAGTTCCTGCACCTCTTCCGGAAGCTGCTGTTCAGCCGGATCGTGCCGTGCGTGAAGGACATCGGGCTGTGGGGCGAGCGGCTGCAGAAGGCCTACCTGGACATGGGCGTCTTCGAGATGGGCAACTCCAACCTGGACCTGCTGATGACGCAGGACGAGGAGATCGCCGAGGCCCTGGACCGCGAACGGTTCGCGGCGGAGGAGGCGGACCGGGTGGCGGAGGTGCATGCGGCGATCGCAGAGGGCGCGGATCCCGCATAGGAGGGGCCGGGTCAAGGAGCCATCGGAGCGGCGAGCGCGGCCTCCATCACCGCCCGGGCGATCGGCGCCGCCGCGCCGTTGCCGCTGATGTCCCCGCGGTGCGCCTCCGCGTCCTCGACCACCACGGCGACGGCGACCCCCGGCAGCGGCGCGTCCTCGGCCTTGGCCCAGCCGATGAACCAGGCGTACGGGGTCCCCGCGTTGCCGACGCCGTGCTGGGCGGTGCCGGTCTTGCCGCCGACCACCGCGCCCGGGATCGCGGCGCCCGGCCCGGTGCCGTTCTCCACCACCTGCACCATCAGCTCCTGCAGGCGCAGCGCCGTCGCCGGGTTCATCGCCCGGCCCAGGCTGCGCTGCTGCCCGCGCCGGACCTGGTCCCCGTCGTCCTGCGTGGTCCGGTCCACGAGGTAGGGGGACTTGAGCTCGCCGCCGTTCGCGACGGCCGCGGCGACCATCGCCATCTGCAGCGGCGTCGCCGTCGTGTTGAACTGCCCGATGGAGGACAGGGCCAGCTGGTCCGGGCTCATGTCGGTGTCGAAGTTCGACCGCGACACCCAGGCCGGCACCCGCAGCCGGTCGTCGTCGAACCCGAACCGGCGGGCCGCGTCCACCATCCCGCGCAGCCCGACCTGGACCCCGATCTTCGCCATCACCGTGTTGCAGGACCACTGCACCGCCTCCGCCATCGAGGCGTCGCGGCAGCCGGTGCCCGCGTTCGGCAGCAGGGTGCTCGTGCCCGGCAGCGGGTAGGGGTCGGGGGTCTGCGTGGGCGCGTCCACATCGGTGACCACTCCCGCGTCCAGGGCCGCGGCCGCCGTCACGATCTTGAAGGTGGAGCCCGGCGGGTACGTCTCACGCAGCGCCCGGTTCAGCATCGGCCTGGCGGGGTCCGCGTTCAGCCGCTCCCAGGCCGCCTTGACCGCCGCGCCCGTACCGGAGAGCGCCGCCGGGTCGTACGAGGGGCTGCTGACCAGCGCGAGGATCTTCCCGGTGGCGGGGTCGAGCGCGGCCACCGCGCCGCGCCGGCCCGCCAGCCCGGTGTACGCGGCCTGCTGCAGGCCGGCCCGGACGGTGGTCGCCGCGTTCCCGCCGGCCGGGCGGCCGCGGGCGAGGTCGTACCAGAGCGGGAAGGCCGAGAGCCCCGGGTCGGTGCCCGAGAGGATCGCGTCCTCGGCGCGCTCGAGGAGGCTGGTCCCGTACGTCTGCGAGGAGAACCCGGTGACCGGCGCGTACAGCGGCCCGTTCGCGTACGTCCGCTCGTAGCGCAGCAGCTGGCCGCTGTCCCGGGAGCCGGTGACGGGCCGGCCGTCGACCAGGACGTCCCCGCGGGGCTGGGCGTAGCGCTCGATGGCCGGGCGCTTGTTGGCCGGGTTCGCCCCGTACGCGGCGGCCTCCCAGACCTGCACCCGGGCCACGTTGACGAGCAGGGCGACGAGCAGCAGCGCGCAGAAGTACGCGCACCAGCGGATGTACCGGATCACGCCGCGTCCCCCGCTCCGGCGGGGCGGGGCCGGCGGGCGCTGTCGCCGAGCCGGACGAGCAGCGCGACGATGATCCAGTTGGTGACGACGGAGGAGCCGCCCTGGGCGAGGAAGGGCATGGCCATACCGGTGAGCGGGATCAGCCCGGTGACTCCCCCGGCGATGACGAAGACCTGGAGCGCGACGATCGAGGCGAGCCCGGTGGCGAGGAGGCGCCCGAAGGGGTCGCGCAGGGCGAGCCCGGCACGGAATCCGCGGTCCACGAGGAGCCCGTAGAGGAGCAGGATCGCGGCGAGGCCGACGAGGCCGAGCTCCTCGCCGGCGGTGGCGAGGATGAAGTCGGACTTGGCGGCGAAGCCGATGAGGAAGGACTGGCCGTGGCCGAGTCCGGAGCCGAGGAGCCCGCCGGCTCCGAAGGCGAAGAGGGACTGGGCGAGCTGGCCGGCGCCCTCGCCGCGTTCGATGGAGGCGAAGGGATTCAGCCAGTCCTCGACCCGGCTGTGCACGTGCGGCTCCAAGGTGCCGACGGCGTACGCGCCCAGGGCGGCCAGCAGCAGCCCGATCGCGATCCAGCCGATCCGGCCGGTGGCGGTGAACAGCATGACGACGAAGAGGCCGAAGAAGAGCAGCGAGGTCCCGAGGTCCCGCTCCAGGACGAGCACGCCGACGCTGAGCAGCCAGATCGCGAGGATCGGGCCGAGGACCCGGCCGGGCAGGAGGCGCAGCTTCCAGAAGAGCCGGCGGCCGGTGAGGGCGAGCGCGGTGCGGTTCGCGGCGAGGTAGGCGGCGAAGAAGACGGCGAGCAGGATCTTGGCGAACTCGCCGGGCTGGAAGGAGAGCCCGGCGAACCGGATCCAGATGTGGGCCCCGTTGACGGCCGGGAAGAACACGGGGACGAGCATCAGCGCGAGAGCGGCGGCCACGGAGAGGTAGGCGTACTTCTGGAGCACGCGGTGGTCGCGCAGCAGGACGACGACGAGGACGAAGAGGGCCACGCCCAGGGCGGACCAGCGCAGTTGGTCCCCGGCGGTGAGGTGGGCGGGGGTGGTGAGGTCGAGGCGCTGGATGAGGACGAGGCCGAGGCCGTTGAGCAGGACGGCGATGGGGAGGACGAGCGGGTCGGCGTACGGGGCCCGGAAGCGGACGGCGAGGTGCGCGATCAGGGCGGTGCCGGCGAGGCCGGCGGCGTAGCGGCCGGCGGGCCCGGGGGTGTGGCCGGTGGTGGCGAGACCGACGTAGTGGTGGCCGAGGACGGAGATGAGGACGGCCCCGGCGAGGAGCGTCAGCTCGACGCCCCTGCGTTGGAACGCGGAGCCGTCGGGGGGTGGGGGCGGGGCGGGCTCCGCCACCTCTGCCGTCAGAGCGGTCATACGGGAAACGTAGCAAGCAGGCGGATGGTATGTCCGCTTATGTCATAGAGTGCTGAAGAGTCGTCAGAAACGGTCACGAGGGTACGAATGGAGCCTCGGCACATGGGACCAGTGGAATTCATCGTCCTCGCCTTCCCGGAGGAGCAGCTGCGGGTGCCGGCGGTCGAGGCCGTGATGGGGCTGCGCAAGGCGGGGGTGGTCCGGCTCATCGACGGGCTCGTGGTCTCGAAGACGGCGGGGGGTGAGGTGCTGGCGGCGGAGTTCGACGAGTTCATGGAGCTCCAGGGGCTGCTGAGGCACCGTGAGGCCGCGCAGCTGATCGGGGCGGAGGACATCCAGGAGGCGGCGGAGCTGCTGGAGCGGGGCAGCTGCGCGCTGCTGCTGGTGGTGGAGCACGTGTGGGCCGAGGACGCGGCGATCGCCGTACGGGCGGCGGGCGGGCGCATCGTGGGCTCGGTCCGGATCCCGCCGGAGCGGACGGGGGCGGCCTGATGTTCATCCGCCCGATCGGGGTGAGAGTGGAACCGGCCCGCCGCCCCTCGGGCCACCCCCTGCTCCGCGGCCTCCTGACCCGAGCGGCGGGCCCGCCCCAGCCCCCGTCTCGGCAGGACTGGCCCCCGGGGGCGGGGGCCGAGCCGGCGGAGCCGGGGATGGAACCGGCGGAGCCGGGGGCCGAGCCGGGGGCCGTGGCCGGCGCCGAGCCGGGCGCCTTGACCGGCGGCCCGGCCACGGAGCCGGGGGCGCCACCCGGCGGGCTGGCCGCCGAGCTGGCGGAGCTGGCGAGGCTGGCCCGGGAGGGCCTCCTGACCCCGCAGGAGTTCAAGGAGGCCAAGACCCGCCTCCTCCACCCCTGACCGGGTGCAAGGCCGCACCCCGGCCGGCCGCCCCTGGCTCGACGCTCCGGCCGGTGCGGGCCCGCTGCGCGGAGCCGCACCCCGCCCCGCCCTTCCCTCGTTCCCCGGGCTCCGCCCGGACCCCGCCGGTGCGGCGCCGTTGTCGGGGGCCGGCCCCCGAACCCCGGCGCCTCGAACCCCGGCGGGGCTGGATTGCGCCGGGCGGCGGCGACCCGTGCCGGTGGCCCCCGGCGGCTGGATGCCGTGCAGCGCCATTTTCAACCCGTCCGGCGTTTTGAGGACCGGGTTCGGGCAGAGCCCGGGTGGGGGCACCTCCCAGCGGTAGCTGGGGGAGGTGGGGAAGGTGGAAGGGCGGGTAGGGGACAGGCTCCGCGCATCGGCAACGGGGGCCGTGTCGAGCCCACCGGCGATTGCGGCGCGGGACAGCGGCGGGCGGGCGGGTGCTGGGCCGGAGGGGTGAGAGTGGGGAACTGGCCGTCCCGGGTGGGGGATTTGTCATACCGGGCGTGGCAGCATCGGCCGCCTGGAGGTGATCACATGTCACGCCGCCTGCTCCGAGCCGCCTGCATCGCCGCCGTGGTCGTCACGGCCGGGCCGTTCCCCGCCACCCACGCCAAGCCCGCCCCCGACATCCCGTCGGCCCGTGCCACCGCCCGGCAGTCGCCCGGTGCGACGGACGCCCCCACCCGCCACACCGCCCGCGGGGCAAACGCCAACCCCCCGCAGAGGCCGACCGCCACCGGCGCCGGAGGCTCGGCCGAGCGCCAAGGCCCCGGCACCGCCGCCCGGCAGAACCCAGGCTTCAGGGGTCGCACCGCCCCGCAGGGACTCAGTGCGCGGGGCGCGATCACCCCGGAGGCCGCCGATCCGGCGGATGCCGCCGCCCGCCAGAGTGCCGGCGCCACAAGCGCCACCCCACGGCAGTCCCCCGGCGCCACAGGCGCCACCGACCGGCGGACTCCAGGCGTCGGAGGCACCACCGGGCCCCGGGCCGCCGGCGCCGGAGGGTCGGCCGAGCACCAAGGCCCCGACGCCTCCGGCACCGCCGCCCGGCGCGGCCTCGGCTCGGCGGGTGCCGCCGCCCCGCCGAGCCCCGGCGCCGCAGACGCCACCGCTCCGGAGACCACCGGCGCCGCAGACGCCACCGCCCCCCGGGCCACCGGCTCGGCAGATGCCGGCGAACCGGCGAGCCCCGGGGCGGCGGGCGCCCCCGCGGCGGCTGGGGTTGGGGCGTTGCTGACGCAGCTGCGGGGGCTATATCGGCAGGCCGAAGAGGCCGCCGAGGCCTACAACGGCACCGAAGCCGCGCTCGAGGCCGGCCAGGACGAGGAGCGGCGGCTCAGTGCCGCGCTCGGGAAGGCCCGTACCGCCCTCGGGGCGGAGAAGGCCGCCGCCGGGCGGATCGCCCGGGAGCAGTACCAGGGGGCCCGCGGCTTCTCCCCGTACGCCCGGATGCTGCTCACCGGCGACCCCCAGGCCGCCCAGGACCAGCGCCGGCTCACCGCCCGTGAGGGCGCCCGCCGGGCGGGGGTGCTGACCCGCCTCACCCGCAGCGAGCGCCGGGCCGACGTCCTCGCCAACGCCGCCCGCAAGTCCCTCGACGCCCAGCAGTCCCTGACTGCGCAGCGCAAGCAGCACAAGCAGCAGGTCGACCTCAAGCTCAAGCAGGTCGAGCGGATGCTCGCCTCGCTCAGCCCCGAGCAGCTCGCCCAGCTCGGCAACCGCGAGGCCGCCGACACCGCCGCCGCGCAGCGGAAGCTGCTGGACTCCGGCCGGCTCGCCGCCACCCCCCGTACGCCCACGGCCGCCGGCGGCGCCGCCCTGACCTACGCCACCGAGCAGATCGGCAAACCGTACGTGTGGGGCGCCGAGGGGCCGGGGTCCTTCGACTGCTCCGGGCTCACCTCACAGGCCTGGGCGCACGCCGGCCGGTCCATTCCCCGGACCAGCCAGGAGCAGTGGGCGCAGCTCCCCAAGGTGCCCCTGGACGAGCTGCGCCCCGGCGATCTGGTGGTCTACTTCCCCACCGCCACCCATGTGGCCCTGTACGTCGGCGACGGAAAGGTGATCCAGGCCCCGCGGCCCGGCGCGAAGGTCAAGGTCTCCCCCATCGCGGCCAATCCGCTGCTCGGAGCCGTACGGCCCGATCCCGACGGGGCCCCGCTCGCCGAGTTCACCGCGCCGCCGATCCCCGAGGCCTCAGGCGACGACAGCGGTTACTCCGGCGAAGCGGCGCCCACCGACGACGCGACCTCCGCCACGTAGTCCGCCGCGTCCTGGGGGTCGTAGAAGTACGCGTCGAAGTCGGCCGGGTTGTCGAAGCCGTTGGCGAAACGGTCCGCCACCGGCTGCAGCTGCCCGGCCGCGCCGATCAGGTTCAGTACGTGCTCCGGCGGGACACCCAGCATCGCGTTCGTCCACTGGGTGACCGGCTTGCCCGTCGTGAACCAGAACTTGTCGAAGGTCGCCTTCATCCACGCCTCGTCGAACGGCTTGTCCCCGTGCATCAGGATCGACGACAGGTACGAGGCCGCACACTTGGACGCCGAGTTCGAACCCTGGCCGGTGATCGGGTCGTTCGCCACGACCACGTCCGCGACGCCCAGCACCACCCCGCCGCCCGGCAGCCGCCCGATCGGGTTGCGGACGACCGGCGTGTACCGGCCGGCCAGCGTGCCGCCCGCGTCCGTCAGCTCAGCCTTCTTCGCCCGCTCGTACTCCCAGGGCGTGAACTTCTCCATCAGCTCCAGCGTGAGCGCGAGGTGCTCCGCCGGGTCGTTCACCCCGCGGAACACGTCCAGCGGACCGCCCGGGAGCCCCTCCCAGAACAGGATGTCCGCCCGCCCCGACGTGGTCAGCGCGGGCATCACGAACAGCTCGCCCACCCCCGGGACCAGGTTGCAGCGCACCGCCTCCGTCTCCGGGTGCTCGGGGCGCGGCTCGAGCCCGTGCACGTACGAGACGGCCAGCGCGCGCTGCGGCGCGTCGTACGGGGAGCGCGCCGCGTCCCGCCCGAACATCGACACCAGCTCGCCCTTGCCCGCGGCGACCAGCACCAGGTCGTAGGTACGGGAGAAGTAGTCCAGGTCGGCGACGGACGCGCCGTGGATCACCAGCTGTCCGCCGCGCTGTACGAAGACGTCGAGCCAGTCGGCCATCTTCACGCGCTGGTCCACGGACTGCGCGTACCCCTTGAGGCGGCCGAGCCAGTCGATGGGGCGGGTGGGGGTCCCCCCGGCGGAGCCAGGGGGCCCGTCCGGGGCGGCCACCGAGACGCCGAGGCCCTCGATCCGCGGGGCCTGCCGCTCCCAGAAGTTCAGCCCGAGGTCGCGCTCGTGCTGGAGCGCCGTGTCGAACATGACCTGCGTGGACATGATCCGCCCGGTGCGGATCTCGTCCGCCGTCCGGTTGGACATGAGGGTGATCTCGTACCCCTTGGCCTGGAGACCGAGGGCGAGCTGGAGACCGGACTGGCCGGCCCCCACGACGAGTATCTTGCGCATCTCACGTTCTCGATTCGGGTGAGCGGTTCGGCGATTCGGCGGTTCTACGGAGCTGCAGAGCTACAGAGCTACAGAGCTACAGAGCTATTCGGGGGTCGCGTCCAGCGCGTGGCCCACCAGCGTCAGCAGGGAGGCGACGACCGTGTCCCGGCGCCGCGCGTCCATGATCACCACCGGCACGTGCGGCGGGATGGTCAGCGCCTCGCGCACGTCCTCCGGCTCGTACGCGTGCGAGCCCTCGAAGTGGTTGACGGCGACGGAGTACGGCAGCCCGCAGCTCTCGAAGTAGTCGAGGGCCGGGAAGCAGTCACCCAGCCGCCGCGTGTCGGCCAGCACGATCCCGCCGATGGCGCCGCGCACCAGGTCGTCCCACATGAACCAGAACCGCTCCTGGCCCGGGGTCCCGTACACGTACAGCACGAGGTCGTCGTCGAGGGTGATGCGGCCGAAGTCCATCGCGACGGTGGTGGTGCTCTTGTCCGGCGTGGCCGACAGATCGTCCGTCGGGAGGCTGGCCTGGGTCATCACCGCCTCGGTGCGCAGCGGTGTGATCTCGGAGACGGACGACACGAAGGTGGTCTTGCCGACGCCGAAGCCGCCCGCGACCAGCACCTTGACAGCGACGGGTGCGCGCGAGCGGTCGTACTGCCAGGGCTGGACGGGCTCGTCGTCCACCGAGGTGACCGGGTCAGAGACGGCGAAGACCACTGAGCACCCTTTCCAGCAGCGCGCGTTCGGGGCGCCCGGGGCCGTGCCCCGTCCCGTAGACGCGTATCCGTCCCTGGTCGGCGAGGTCGCTGACCAGGACGCGGACCACCCCGAGCGGCAGCTTCAGCAGCGCGGATATCTCGGCGATGGTGCGCATGCGGCGGCAGACCTCGACGATCGCCGGCATCTCGGGCATGCGGTCGTCGGGTATGCAGTCGTCGGGTATGCGGTCGTCGGGCACGCCGTCGCCGGGCACGCCGTCGCCGGGTATCTGCGGCTGCGACGCCCGGGTGTCGAGGGCGGCGACGAACGTCTCCACGTGCAGGACCTGCGTGAAGCGGGTGCGGCCGCCCGTGAGGGAGTACGGGCGGACGCGGGCGGGCCGGCGGTCGGCTCCGCGTATCGGCAGCCGGTCGGACGCGGACGCCGACGCCGAGGCCGTACTCCTCACGGGGTCTTCTCCATCGACTGGCGCAGCTCGCTGCGGACTTCGGGGGTCAGGACGTGGCCGGCGCGGCCGACGAACAGGGCCATGTGGTACGCCACCACGCTCATGTCGCAGTCGGGGGTGGCGTGCACGCCGAGGAGCGAGCCGTCGCTGATGGCCATGACGAAGACGGAGCCGTACTCCATCGCGACCATCGTCTGCTTGACCGCGCCGCCGTCCATGAGCTCGGCGGCGCCGGTGGTGAGGCTGCCGAGGCCGGAGACGATGGTGGCCAGGTCGGCGGAGGCGCCGCGCGGGCCCTTGGTGCGCGCGGGGCTCTCGCCGGCGGCTCCTCCGGGGTCGGAGGACAGCAGCAGGAGCCCGTCCGAGGACACGACGGCGACGGAGTTGACGCCGGGCACCTCCTCGACCAGGTCGGTCAGCAGCCACTGCAGGTTGCGGGCCTGGGTGCTCAGTCCGTACGTACTGGGCGCGGTCATGTGCGTGCCTCCTGTGCGGTGTCCCCCTGGTCGGTGTCCTCTGCGAGCTCGGCGGCCACGACGCGCCGTCCGTCCCGCGTCCCCTGGTAGAAGCCGCCGAGCCGTCGGCGCAGCTCGTCGGCGTCGACGCGGCGCGCCGGCTCGGGCGGCCGTACGGCCTCGGGGCGACGCGCGGGCACCGTGCGCGGGGTCCGCTTGGGCAGCCCCTTGTCGGTGACGCCCTCGGGTCCCGCGTCGGGGTGGCTCCCCTGGCGGGGGACCCAGTCGGCCTCGTCGGGTGCGCGCCGGTGGGGCTCCGCCGGGCCGTCGGGGGCGACGGCGGTGGCGGTCTGCCCGGGGAGCGGCAGTCGTTGTTCCGGTACGTCGGCCCGCGGGCCGGCATCGGGCAGCTGGTCGGCGGTCACCGGGTCGGGGTCGGACCCCGCGAGGGCATCCGGTCCCGCGTCGGGGACGACCCGCGCGAGGAGCTCGTCGCCGGGATCCCGCTCGACCGGGACCTCTGCAGCCGGGCCCGCCACGGTGAACACCTGATCGGCGGGCGGCAGCCCACCGTCCACGGCCAGGGCGTGCAGCTCCGCATCGGGCTCCAGCCCCCCGGCCAGATCCGGCCCGAAGTCCGGGGCCAGGTCCGCGCCCGAAACCTCGGCGGTGGCGCCGGTGGCCCCGCCCGGACCCGCATCCGCGTCGGCAGCCACGCCCGAACCCGGGTCCGGGACCGGCTCCGCGGCGTGGAGCGACGCCTCGGCGGCGGCCGTGGCCTCGCCGAGCAGCGCATCCGCATCCGCGTCGGGCTCCAGCCCCCCGGCGGTGTCCCACTCCATGCTTCGCAGGAGCTCGGCGTCCGCCTCCGGGCCCAGGTCCTGGAAGGGGTCGGGCGTGAGCTCGGGGGCGGGGGCGGCCTCGGCCCGGGGCTCCGCGTCCCGTTCCACCGCCGGAGGCACCCTGCGGGGCGGGATGGTGTTCTCGTTCGCCTCGGCGATCACGCCCGGCAGCCGGAGCTCCGGCACGCCCGGCGTGGCGAAGGTGTGCACCGGCGAGCTGGGCGGGGTGGCCGGGAGCAGCGACGCCGGGACGACCACCAGGGCCTCCGTGCCGCCGTGCCGCCCCGCGCGCAGCTCCGCGGTGACCCCGTGCCGGGCCGCGAGGCGCCCCGCCACGTACAGGCCGAGGCCCAGGCCGTGTTCCGCTTCCGGCTCCTCGTCGTACGCCTCGGGCGTGGCCAGCCGGGCGTTCAGCGCCTCCAGCCGGTCGCCGGTGACGCCGATGCCCTCGTCCACGACGGACAGCACCACGTCACCCGAGTCGAGCAGCCACCCGGAGACCCTCACCTTGGCCTCGGGCGGCGAGAACGTCGTCGCGTTCTCCAGCAGCTCGGCGAGCACGTGCGAGATGTCGTCGGCCGCGTGCCCCGCGACCTGGGTGAACGGGGGCAGCGCCGCCAGCTCGACGCGCTCGTAGCGCTCGATCTCGCTGACCGCGGCCCGCATGACGTCCACCAGCGGGACCGGGGCGCCGGCGCCGTGGCCGTGCTCCTGTCCGGCCAGGACCAGCAGGTTCTCGTTGTGGCGGCGCATGACCGTCGCCAGGTGGTCCATCTTGAACAGGGTCGCCAGCCGGTCCGGGTCCTGTTCCTTGGACTCCAGCTCCTCGATGACCGCGAGCTGGCGCTCGACCAGCCCCAGCGTGCGCAGAGACAGTGAGACCGACGTCGTCGACATGATGCGGCGGTGCTCTTCGAGGCCGGCCCGCAGCTGCGTCAGCTCCGCCTCCAGCGCCTCACGGCCCGAGCTCAGCGCCTCGTTGCGGCCGATGAGCCGGCGCGCGTCGGCGTCGAGGCCGGCGATGCGGGTGTGCAGGGAGACAGTCTGGTCGCGGACCGCGTTGAGGTGGCGTACGACCTCGGCGAACTCGTCGTTGCGGCCGGTGAAGCGGACCGGCTCCACCGAGCCCTCCGGGGTCGCCAGCCGGGCCGCGCCGCGGCGCAGGACGGACAGCGGCCGGGTCAGCGAGCGGGCCACGGCCGTCGAGAAGCCGACGGCGACCAGGAACAGCAGGCCGAGGACCGCGACCAGCATCTCGAGCCGGGTCACGTCGTCGTCGCGCAGGGTGGCGAGCGCGGTGGCCCGCTGCCCGGCGAGGGTGGACTCCACGGACCGCATGCGGTCGATGCGGGCGGTGAGCGCGGGGGCGACGGTGGCGCCGTCGAGCTTGCGGTCGGCGGAGGACAGCGTGGGCCGCTCGGTGAGCCGCTTGAGGTGGTCGTCGGCCGTCTTGACCTCGGGGCCGGTGACGGTGGCGGCGAGGGTCTGCCGTACGTCGGGCCGCGCGACCCGGGTGAAGTCGTCGAGGGCGGCCTGCTCCCGTACGCGGGCCCGCTGGGCGGCGGTGGTCAGTTCGTCCACGACCGCGGAGTTCGGGGGCTGCTCGCCGCGGGGGACGGCCAGCGCGGCGAGCAGCAGTCCACGGGTGGCCGAGGCCTGTTCCACGGCCTGGCCGAGGGGGGCCAGCGGGCGGTTGGTGGCGAGGGCGGCGCCGGCCCGCGGCGGGGTCAGCTCGGCGAGCCGGTCGCCCGGGGCGAGCAGTTCCGCGATGACGCCCGCGTAGGCCTGGTGGGCGGCGAGGGCGCTGCCCTTGCCGTCGACGGCCTCGCTGCGGACGGCCTGGACTCGGCCGAGGGCGAGGGCGAGCGGCTCGTCGGCCTCGTTCCGGACCTCGGCGAGCTGGCGGTCGGTGAGCGCGGTGCGCTCCTGGACGGGGCCCTTCGCCTGTGCGCCGGGGCGCCCCTTGGCCACGTACTCGACGACGGCGTCGCGCTCGTCGGCGAGGAGGTGCGCGAGGGTGAGGGTGTGCTGGGTCTGCTCGGCGAGCGTGACCAGCTGCTGGGAGTCGTTCAGCTCCCGTGTCGCGGAGACCACGGCTGGGGTGCCGGCCGCGAGGACGGTGAGGCCGGCGACGGCGACGCCGAGGACGAGCCTGCTGCGCACGCGGACGCGGCGTCCTGCGGGGGCGGGTCCGTCGACGGCGGTGCCGTTCTTCCGAGACCGCTTCTTCTGCACCGGTGCTCGCAATCCTGTACGTGTGCTCGTGCTCGTCTACTCGTGTGGCCGAGGTAACGGCCGGTCAACAAGTAAACGCCCCCTGCCCCCTCGTACCGCCTCAGACCTTTGCAGCGTGTTGGGGAGAGAGCCTGACATCGCCCACCCGGCCACTCGAACGAGTGAACATCACGGATGAGTTGGCAACCAACTCGGCGGGGCGCCACCAGAGGGCAGTCATGGGCGGGTGGTTGAAAGATCGATGGGGGCTTTGGCACTATGCCCGCCCACATCCCGCCGGGGGGCCGTGGAGCGCCTCGGACGACGGGCGGGTGGCGGCAGTCCCGTCGGTTCTGCATTGGTACGGACTTTTCGGTGCATCGCGGCCACCGGGCCCCTGCGGGGCGGGCAGAATGTCCGCATGCGCATCGACCTCGCCTCGGCCCCCGGCAACCCGGAACGCCCCAACGAGGACTGGCTATCGGCGGCGATACCCGCTGCGGGCGGCGGAGTCCTGGTCGCCCTGGACGGGGTCACCCCGCCGAGCGGCGAGGTGGGGTGCACGCACGGCGTGCCCTGGTTCGCGGCCCGGCTCGGGGGCCGATTGACCGAACTGTCCGGATCGCGGCGTGACATGCCGCTGGACGGGATCCTGGCGGAGGCGATCCGCGACACCGCCGACGCACACCGCGACACCTGTGACCTTTCTCACGTACGGACCCCGCAGGCGACCGTGGTGATGGCGCGCTGGGACGAGGCGTCCGTGGAGCACCTCGTGCTCTCGGATTCCGTACTGCTCCTCGAGGCGCCCGGGGGCGAGGTGACGCCGGTGCTCGACGACCGGCTGGACCGGATCCCGCGCGAGCTGCTGCGCACGCAGACCTCGGCGGACGCGCTGCGCAATGCGGAGGGCGGCTTCTTCACGGCGGCCGCCGACCCGGCGGTGGCCGCCCGCGCGGTGACGGGCCGGACCCCGCGCGAGCGGGTGCGGGCGCTGGCGGCGCTCACGGACGGGGCGAGCCGGTGGACGGACACGTTCCGGGAGGGCGACTGGGCGCAGTGCCTGGCCGTGCTCCGGAAGGAGGGCGCGCAGGGCCTGATCGGCCGGGTCCGCACCCTGGAATCCGACCCGTCCCGCCCCCTCGCCCGCGGCAAACGCCACGACGACGCCTCGGCCGCGTACGCGGAGCTGTAGCTGCTGCTGCTTCGGCCCCCGGGGGGCTACTCCCCGCCCTGGTTCAACTGGTTGAGAAGCCGCGCCAGTTCCGCGACCTCCCCCCGGTCCCAGTCGGCAAGCTTGCGCATGTACTGCTCGCGCCGGGCCCCCCGCACCCGCAGGAACCGCTCCCGCCCCTCGTCCGTGAGCCCGACCAGGAAGGCCCGGCCATCCGCCGGGTCCGGTTCACGCGCCACCAGCCCCAGCACCTCCAGCGCCCGCAGCTGCCGGCTCATGGTGGCCTTGCCGACCCCGAAGTACGCGGCGAGCTCGGTGGCCCGCTGTCGGCCCGCGGCCTCCAGGCGGACGAGGAGCCCGTACGCGGCGGGCTCCAGCTCGGGGTGCAGGGCGCGCGCCATCTCCCCGGAGGAGGCCCTGGCGCGCCGGAGGAAGACGGACAGCTCCCGCTCCAGCGCAAGGAACTCCTGGTCTTCACTACCGTGCACGTCCGCTCCCATCGGTGGTGTCCTGAGGCACCAGTATTTCGCAGCGGGTACGGCGACGGCCCGGGACCCCGCCGTAGAGGGGACCCGGGCCGTACACACGTGCGCCAGGCGGTACCGGGCCGGGATCAGGCGGCCGCGGCGACCACGGCCTCCGCCTGACTGAGCGCCAGTTCCAGGACCTGGCGTACGTCCGTCACCGGGTGCACCTCCAGCCCCTCCAGCACCTCGGACGGGACGTCGTCCAGGTCTGCCTCGTTCCGCTTCGGGATGATCACGGTGGTCAGGCCCGCCCGGTGCGCGGCGAGCAGCTTCTGCTTGACCCCGCCGATGGGCAGGACGCGCCCGGTCAGCGAGACCTCGCCGGTCATGGCCACGTCGGTCCGGACCTGCCGGCCCGACAGCAGCGAGGCCAGCGCCGTCGTCATCGTGATGCCTGCGCTCGGCCCGTCCTTCGGGACCGCGCCGGCCGGGAAGTGGATGTGCACGCCCCGGTCCTTCAGGTCGGCGACCGGGAGCTCGAGCTCCGCGCCGTGCGAGCGCAGGAAGCTGAGCGCGATCTGCGCGGACTCCTTCATCACGTCGCCGAGCTGCCCGGTCAGGGTGAGCCCGGCCGCCCCCGTCTCGGGATCGGCCAGCGAGGCCTCGACGAACAGGACGTCGCCGCCCGCGCCGGTCACCGCGAGCCCGGTGGCCACGCCGGGGACGGCGGTGCGCCGCTCGGCGGGGTCCTGTGCGGACTCCGGGACGTGGTGCGGGCGCCCGATGAGCCCCCGCAGCTCGTCGGCGCCGATGCGCAGCGGCAACTCCCGCTCCCCCAGCTCGTGCTGGGAGGCCACCTTGCGCAGCAGCCGCGCGATGGACCGCTCCAGGGTGCGCACGCCGGCCTCGCGGGTGTACTCGCCGGCCAGCCTGCGCAGCGCATCCTCCTCCAGGACGACTTCCTCGGCGCCGAGACCGGCCCGCTCCAGCTGGCGCGGCAGCAGGTGGTCGCGGGCGATGACGACCTTCTCGTCCTCGGTGTAGCCGTCGAGCCGGACGAGCTCCATGCGGTCGGCGAGCGCCTCGGGGATGGATTCCAGGACGTTGGCGGTGGCCAGGAAGACGACGTCGCTCAGGTCCAGCTCGACCTCCAGGTAGTGGTCCCGGAAGGTGTGGTTCTGGGCGGGGTCGAGCACCTCCAGCAGTGCGGCCGCCGGGTCCCCGCGGAAGTCCGACCCGACCTTGTCGATCTCGTCGAGCAGGACGACCGGGTTCATGGACCCGGCTTCCTTGATGGCCCGTACGATCCGGCCGGGCAGCGCGCCGACGTACGTACGCCGGTGGCCGCGGATCTCGGCCTCGTCGCGGACGCCGCCGAGGGCGACGCGTACGAACTTGCGCCCCATGGCGTGCGCGACGGACTCCCCCAGGGAGGTCTTGCCGACGCCGGGCGGCCCGACGAGCGCCAGTACGGCTCCGCCCCGCCGGCCGCCGATGACGCCCATGCCTCGCTCGGAACGCCGCTTGCGCACGGCGAGGTACTCGGTGATGCGGTCCTTCACGTCGCTCAGCCCGGCATGCTCGGCGTCGAGGACGGCCCGGGCCCCGCGGATGTCGTACTCGTCCTCGGTGCGCTCGTTCCACGGCAGTTCCAGCACGGTGTCCAGCCAGGTGCGGATCCAGGAGCCCTCCGGGGACTGGTCGCTGGACCGCTCCAGCTTGTCGACCTCCTTGAGCGCGGCCTCCCGTACCTTCTCGGGGAGGTCGGCGCCCTCGACGCGGGCCCGGTAGTCGTCGGACTCCTCGCCGTCCTTCTCCCCGTTGATCTCGCGCAGTTCCTTGCGTACGGCTTCCAGCTGGCGGCGCAGCAGGAACTCGCGCTGCTGCTTCTCGACGCCGTCCTGCACGTCCTTGGCGATGGACTCGGCGACGTCCTGCTCGGCGAGGTGGTCGCGGAGCCAGGAGATGGCCAGCTTGAGGCGTGCCACGGGGTCGGCGGTCTCGAGCAGCTCGACCTTCTGGGCCACGGTCAGGAACGGCGAGTACCCGGAGTTGTCGGCAAGAGCCGAAACCCCCTCGATCTGCTGGACCCGGTCCACGACCTGCCAGGCCCCGCGCTTCTTGAGCCAGCTGGTGGCGAGCGCCTTGTACTCCTTGACGAGCTCGGTCACCGACCCCGGCAGCGGATCGGCCAGTCTCTCGTCGACGCTCTCGCCCTCGACCCAGAGCGCCGCCCCGGGCCCGGTGGTCCCGGCCCCGATCCGGACGCGGCCGACACCGCGGATGAGCGCCCCGGGATCCCCGTCGGAGAGCCGCCCCACCTGCTCGACGGTCCCGAGCACACCGGTGCCGGCGTACTTCCCGTCGACCC
This sequence comes from Streptomyces sp. NPDC051364, assembly GCF_040682115.1. Taxonomy (NCBI): domain Bacteria; kingdom Bacillati; phylum Actinomycetota; class Actinomycetes; order Kitasatosporales; family Streptomycetaceae; genus Streptomyces; species Streptomyces sp. NPDC051364. The sequence continues at coordinate 142,954 of NZ_JBFBAH010000004.1, forward strand.
GCGGCACGAGCAGCACCCGGGGCTTCCCGCTCCGGACCGCCGCCTGGGCAGCCTCGACGGCCCCCCGTACCTCGGCATCGGACAGGTCCAGCGGAACGACCATCCCAGGCAGCACGACCTCGTCGTCGAGCGGCAGCACGGGCAGGGTGAGCGTTACGGGCGTCGAAGCCATGATCTTCCCTCCGGCAGTGAAGTTGAGCTATGCCGACTCAATGCATGTGCGCCCCCCAATGTTCCCCAACACCCGTTCGCCCCGGGCGAACACGGATTCCGCCGGCGGCTGCGCCTGGAAGACCCGCAGCGGCGGTCAGCCCGCCGGGGTGATGCGGATGTCGCCCGAAGTGGTGTGGATCGAGAGGTGGGACGGGGCCTTCGGGGTGGTGGGGAGGGTGTCCTGGTTGCCCGACGTGGTGGCCGTCGTGATCTCGTACGGGGCCTGCGGGACGGTCAGCGTGACGTCGCCCGAGCTGGTTTCCGCCGTCGCCGAGGCCGGCGGCTTCGTGAACACGAGCCGGGCGTCGCCCGAGGAGGCGCGGACATCCGCAGTCGGGCCGGCCAGGCCGGTGGCAGTGACCGACCCCGACGACGTACGGACCTTCAGCGGACCGGCGATGCCCTCGGCCTTCACGTCGCCGGAGGAAGAGGCGAGGTCGGCCGCCGCCACACCGGCCACCGTGACGTTGCCGCTGCTGCTCTCCAGCTTGACCGTGGCCGAGGCGGGGACCTCCAGGCGGTAGTCGATGGAGCAGGCGTCGGAGCAGCCTTCCGTGAACGTGAGGACGCCTCCCGAGACCCGCTGGGCCGGCTTCGGTGCCTCGTCGCCCCGGTAGTGGACCGTCCGGTGGATCGTGACCCCCGGGCCGGTGCCGGGGGTCACCTCGATGGAGCCGCGCCGGGCGTCCTTCACCTCGACCGCCGTGACGGCCTCGGCGACCGTCGCGTCGGCGGTCGCCGTCTTCTGCTCGGTGTCCTCGAAGGTGCAGCCGGAGAGCAGCAATCCGGCGGCGAGGGCGACAACCACCGTCCGGCTGAAGCGGAATGACGTGATGGGGGAAGGCATGCGTATTACTTTGGTGCGCCGCCGGGCGTCTGCCGATGGGGGCCGTACCCGGCCTCGGGGTGGGGTTATCCCCCGCCGGCCGGGCTCAGATGCCGATCGCTCCGTCGATCCGCTCGCGCAGCAGGTCCGCGTGGCCGTTGTGGCGGGCGTACTCCTCGATCATGTGGATCAGCACCCAGCGCAGCGACACCTTCCCCCGCCACGCCTCGTCCTCGCCCTCCACGTCCAGGTCGGGCGCGGCGGCCGTGAACGACTCCGCGAACGCCACCTCGTCCCGCCAGGCCTCCCAAGCCGCCGCGACGGCGGCCGGGCCGGAGCCGGCCCCGTCGAAGTCGCCGTCCGGGTCCGCCGCCGACGAGAACAGGGCCGGCGCCTCCTGCCCGGCCAGGACCTGGCGGAACCAGCGGCGCTCCACCTCGGCAAGGTGCCGGACCAGGCCGAGCAGCGAGAGCGTGGACGGCTCCACCGACCGCAGGGACAGGGGCCCCGCCTCCAGGCCGGCGCACTTCAGCTCCAGCTCGCGCGCTGCGCTCCCAGGACGTCGGTGAGCATGACCCGCTCGTCGCCCGTCGTGGGCCCGGTGAACCGGTCCTCGGACGCTCCGAAGAACTGCCCCCGTCGGCCCGTGACTGCGGGCCGCTCCGGGCGCATGGCCCAGTCCGTCCACGAGCCGTCGTACACCGCCAGGGAGGAGTAGCCGGCCAGCGAGGCGCCCAGGGCCAGGACGCACGCCGTCACTCCCGAGCCGCAGCTGAAGTACAGCCGCTCCCGGTCTCCGGTCAACGCGGCGAAGGCCTCGCGGAGTTCCCCGGCGGGCCGCATCAGGCCGCCGTCCCGCTGGAGGTCCCCGAACGGCAGGTTCACCGCGCCCGGCATGTGGCCCCCGCGCAGCCCCGCCCGCGGTTCCGGGGCGGCGGCGGTGAAGCGTTCGCGCGTACGGGCGTCCAGTACGACCGCCGCCGGATCTGCGAGGGCCGCCCCGACCGCATCGGCGTCCACCAGCAGCCCCGTCCGCGGCCGGGCCGTGAACGATCCGCGCGGGCCCTCGTACGCAGGACCGCACGCCTCGACGGGCAGCCCGGCGGCGGTCCACGCAGGCAGCCCGCCGTCGAGGACGGCGGCCCGGTCGAAGCCCATGGCGCGCAGCATCCACCAGGCCCGCGCGCTGGAGTAGATGCCGGCGCCGTCGTAGACGACGACGGTGCTGGTGTCGTCGACGCCGAGCGCGCGTATCGCCTCCTCGAACGCGGCGGCCCGGGGCATGGTGTGCGGGGCGGGCGCGTCGTGGTCGGACAGGGCGCCGTCGAGGTCGAAGGGCCGCGCGCCCGGGATCCGCCGGTCCGCACCGCGGTGGGCGCCGACGGAGGCGTCGAACACGACGAGCCCCGGCTCGCCCAGCCGGGCGGCCAGCCAGTCGGCTCCGACCAGCGGTCCGGGCAGGGCGGCAGCAGCAGCAACGGCGTCGGCAGAGCGGGACGTGGTCATACGGCACCTCCGAGTGCGTCGGCGGGCCCGAAGACGAAGCGGGCCGTCGCACACATCCTCCTACGAGGGCCCCGCGCTCTTGCAAAGCGGCTTGCTGGGAAGTGAGTTGACGAGGATCCTGTGCCCTACACCAAGGCTTAGGGGGAGCCGTATGGCCAGGAGTGTCGCGACCGATGTCACCGTCAGCCGAAGAGTCCTCTGGATCGGCGCGGAGGCGTATCCGCTGAACAACATCGCCCGGGCGACCACGGTCAAGGTCGACCCCCCGCGCGGGCAGGCGATCGCACGCTTCATGAAATCCGTCGTGACCGTGATCGTCCTGGCGGTCGTCGCCCTCGTCGTGCTCCCGAACGGGTACCAGGACGCGGCGGCGCTCGGCGCGCTCGTGCTGCTCGGCCTCCTCGTGGTGCAACTGGGCGGCGTCATCCTGGCGAAGACGTACTACGCGCTGGTGATCGAGACCGCGGGCACGCCGAACACCGCGCTCGTCACCAACGACTTGGCGCTCGTCCACGACCTCGTCCGCATGATCATGGAAGCGATCGACAACCCGCAGGCCAGCTTCCATCAGCAAGTCAACAACTACATCGGCCAGATCGGCGACAACTTCAACGTCTTCGGCAGGGGCAACATCGGGAAGGTGGGCAATTGACCGGCAACGAGGACTTCCGGATCGGGCAGGTCGGCGACAAGTTCCAGGTCTACGGGACGAACAACATCGGCAAGATCGGCACGCAGAACAATGCGCCGCAGGACCCGCAGGCGGCCCTCCAGGAGCTCATCAGCCTGATCCAGGTGCTGCGGGGACGCGTTCCGGAGGGCGACCGCGCGGACCTGGACGAGTCCCTGGACACCCTCACCGAGGACGACGTGGAGCGCGGGGCGTTCCGCCGGGCGCTGGGACGCATCTCCGGCGTCGCCCAGCTGGTCGGCGAGGTCGGAGTCCCGGTGGCCGAGGCCGTCCGCCGGGTACTGGCGCTCTCCGGCATGTAGGAAACCGCCGCATCCGCTTACGGGCGGCAGCGCCCCGGCTGCGCGTAGACCGCGATCCGGGCGCCCCGGACCTCGTCCACCGAGCAGAGGTCGAAGTGCGAGGCCAGCGTCTGGCGTTTGACCGCCTCGCGGGGGTACGGGTCCAGCGGCTGGCCTGCCGGGTCCAGCAGGGCCACCACCCGCGGGGCATCCACCAGGCGGGTCCAGATCTCCGCGGTCGGGAGCTCCGCGCCCTGGAGGCTGTGCGAAGCCGCCGGGGTGCGGGCCAGGGCCAGGTCGCGCAGGCTCCCGTACACCTCCGGCGAGGACAGCAGCCACTCGCGCCGCCGCGACGGCATGAACAGCACGGCGTCCCCCGGCCGGGCCCGTTCCCGAACGGCGGCGGCCACCGCGAGCACGTCGTCCTTACGGCTCTCCGGGGTCCGCAGCCACACCGACCACCACCCGAACGGCACCAGCAGGGCGGCCACCAGCAGCCACGGCCACCACCCCCGCGCCGCCGCCAGCCGGGTCCCCGCGAGCAGGGCGAGCCCGGCCAGCGCGTAGAGCACGTACCGGTCGACGTACCAGGGGTGGACGAGGGAGACCGCCATCAGCAGCCCGGGCGGCAGCAGGGCCAGCGGCACCGCCACACGTACGAGCTCCCGCGGTACCGAGGCGCCCCGCGCGAGCAGCAGCACCGCGACCGCGACCACCCCGTACGCCGCCCAGTCCTGCCAGCTCGGCCGCCCGAGCCAGCCCAGCTGCTGCTCCGCCTGGCGGGCGCTCACCACGCCCAGCGGCAGCAGCAGGGCCGCCACCACCGCGGCGCTCCACCGCCAGCCGCGCGAACGCCAGGCGCTGACCCCGTGCGCGAGCAGGGCCAGTACGGCGAACTCGTGCAGCCAGCAGCCGAGCAGCAGGACCACGGCGTACGCGACCCACCGCTCGCGCAGCATCAGGTACGTCGCCCACACCACGGCCGCCGCGACGAGGGCGTACGAGCGGCCCTCCTGGGCGTACATCTGCACAGGCGGCAGCACGGCGTAGGCCACGCCGGAGCACAGTGCGGCCCGCTCCCCCGCGAGCCGGTGGGCAACGGCGGCAACCCCGGCGGCCGCGAGGGCGGTGGCGGCGACGGAGGGCAGGCGCAGCGCCCACAGGCCGCCGGCCTCCGGCCCGCCGCCGTCCCAGACCTGGAAGACCGCGTGCATCAGCAGGTAGTACAGCCCGTGCACGGCGTCGACCTGCCCGAGCAGTTCCCAGAGCCCGCCGAGCGGCCGGTGCGCGACCTGCCAGGTGACGGACTCGTCGCGCCACATGCCGGCGGGGCCGCCCGCGCCGCCGCGCTCCAGGCCCCAGAGGCCGAGGAGGAGGGCGAGCAGCGGCGGCAGCCGGCGCCAGGCGGCGATGCGGCGGATGTCGTCCTCCTGGTGCTATCCGTACGGGTGGTGCCGACTCCATACTCGGGGTCGGCCCGAAGACCTGCGGAGGTGGGGTGTGCGCGCGTTACGAGCGGTGGCTGGGGTGCTGCTGGGTGCGGTGGTCCTGAGCGGGTGCGGGTCGGGGGACGGCGGGTCGGACGACAAGGCGACCGCGAGTCCCTCCGGCGGCGGGAGCAGCAGCAATACTGCGTCCGCTTCGGCGCAGCCGTCCCCCGGACCCGGTTCGAGCGCGACCGCCGAGCCGCCGGGGCAGCAGCCGACGAGTACGCCGACGGCCTCGTCCGTGCCCGTTCCCCCGGGGCCCTCCTCGGCGCTGGAGCGCCTGGTCGCAGTCACGCGGACCGGGGGGTTCGCCGGGAGGACGAGCACTCTGCTGGTCAAGGGCGACGGCTCGTGGACCCGGCTGGACGGGCAGGCGCGCCCGGCCGGCACCGGGAAGCTGCCCGCGGACCGGGTCGAGAAGCTGCGCGCCGCGCTCCGGCAGGCGGACTTCGCGCACCTGCCCCGGGTCCCGAAGGGCGGGGCGACGATCTTCGACGGGTTCTCCTACACCTTCGTGCACGGCGGCTACGAGGTGGCCGCCGAGCAGGGGTCGCTGACGCCGGGCCTGCAGAGCGTGCTGGACGAACTGCCCCCGTTCGAGGCGGGGTAGGCAGGCTCGGGGTGGTCCGGCCCGGGGTGGTCCGGCTCGGCAGGGCTGCTTTGACTTTCCCCAGGTCGCGGCATTGACTGAAGGAAGAGCGACTACGGCAACAGAGGTCTGCCGGGACGCCCCGCGGGAAAGGTCGCGGCCCATGTATCGCAGACGTTCGAACGTGGTTGCGCGCATGCTCCCCGTCCTCGCCGCGGCTGCGTTGTCCCAGGTTCTCGCCGTGGGGGGATTCACCGCCCAGGCCTCACCGCTTCCGGCCAAGGCCGTGGTGGCGGCTGCTCCGGATTTCACCTGCCTCGCCGGTGACGAGCCTCATGGGCAGGACTGCCGCAAGGGACACGGCGAGGGTTGTCCTCCGCTCCGGCCGATCCCCGATGACCCGCCCGCACCGCAGGTGCCGCCCGCACCGCAGATGCCGCCCGGCACACGAGCGCACCAGCACACCTGATGACACAGCAGCCGGAGCAGCCCTAGGGGGTGTCCGGCAGGCCCGTTCCCGACGCCGAGATCCCGCGCAGTTGCCGGTCGAGGTATCCGTGCAGCCGGTTCGGCATGTCCACGGCCTCGGGGGCCAGGACCCACTGGATCTGCAGACCGTCCATGACGGCGAGGGTCTCGCGGGCCACGGCCTCGCAGTCGGTGCCGGGCCGGAGCTCGCCGCGGGCGACGCCCGCCTCCAGCAGCCGGACGTTGTGGGCAAGCACCCGGGCGTAGCGCTCCGTGAAGTACTCGTGCGCGGGGTGGCCGGCGTTGCCGGATTCGCCGACCAGCGTGTTGTACATCCGTACGAGGCCGGGCCGGCGGGCGTTGTCCGCGGCCAGGGCGACGACGGTGGCGTAGTACGCGGCGACGGACTCCTCCGGCCCGCTGAACAGGCGCTCCACGTCGTGCTGCTCGCTCTGCGCCAGCACCGACAGGAGCAGGTCCTCCTTGCTGCGGAAGTGGTGCAGCAGCCCGCCCTGGGTGATCCCGCAGTCGTTGGCGATGCGGGCGAGCGAGGAGGCGTGGAAGCCCCACTGCGCGAAGTGCTCCACCGCGGTGTCGAGGATCTTCGCGCGGCGGGCGTCGCCCACCGCGTAGGTCCCGCGGCCGGTGGCCTTCGGGGCGGTCCGCTCCTTGTCCTGTGCCATGCCGCCCACCCTAGGCGCTGTCATTTCCGGCCTCGCGAGGGCGTGATTCAGGTCACTTTTCCAAAACCTAGTGGGTACACGGTTTTCGCGCTTACGGTGAGCACCCTCCGCCGGACCGCACCCAGGAGCCGTACGCCGATGAACGCCACGCCCGACGCCAGCCCCGCGTACAAGGACGCCGCTCTCCCGGTGGACCTGCGCGTGGCGGACCTGCTCTCCCGGATGACGCTGGAGGAGAAGGCAGGCCAGCTCTTCCACTCCATGCTGATGATGAATCCGGACGGCACCCCGGTCACCGAGACCGACGGCTCGATGCTCCCGTTCACCACGCCCGAGCTGGTCGGGGACCGCTTCGTCAGCCACTTCAACCTGCTCGGCACATACGGCGCCCGCGAGATGGCGCAGTGGCAGAACGCGGTGCAGGAGATGGCCGCGGCCACCCGTCTCGGCATCCCGGTCACGCTCTCGACCGACCCGCGGCACGCCTTCACCGACAACGTCGGCGCCTCCTTCAACGCCGGCGCGTTCTCCGCCTGGCCGGAGGCGCTGGGCCTGGCCGCGATCGGCGACCCGGAGCTGGTCTTCCGCTTCGCGGACACCGTCCGCCGCGAGTACCTGGCCGTCGGCTTCCGTGTCGCCCTGCACCCGCAGATCGACCTGGCGAGCGAGCCGCGCTGGGCCCGCCAGACGGGCACGTTCGGCTCCGACGCGCGGCTGACGGGCGAGCTGGTGCAGGCGTACGTCCGCGGGCTCCAGGGCCCGGAGCTCGGCCCCGAGTCCGTCTCGGCGATGGTCAAGCACTTCCCGGGCGGCGGCCCCCAGAAGGACGGCGAGGACCCCCACTTCGCGCACGGCAAGGAGCAGGTCTACCCGGGCGGGATGCGCGAGCACCACCTGGAGCCGTTCCGGGCGGCCGTCGCGGCCGGCTGCGCGCAGATGATGCCGTACTACGGCCAGCCGATCGGCACGGACTGGGAGGAGGTCGGCTTCGGCTTCAACAAGGGCGTGGTCACGGGCCTGCTCCGCGAGGAGCTGGGCTTCGAGGGGATCGTCTGCACCGACTGGGGGCTGCTCAACGACGCCTCGATCTTCGGCGAGGTCCACCCGGCGCGGGCCTGGGGCCTGGAGCACCTGACGGTCGCCGAGCGGGCGGCCCGTGCGCTGGACGCCGGGGCCGACCAGTTCGGCGGGGAACAGTGCCCGGAGGTGATCGCGGACCTGGTCCGCTCGGGCCGGATCGCGGAGTCCCGGATCGACGCGTCGGTGGCCCGGCTGCTGCGGGAGAAGTTCGTGCTGGGCCTGTTCGAGAACCCGTACGTGGACCCGGACGCGGCGGCGGAGACGGTGGGCCGGGCCGATTTCGCGGCGGCGGGGGCGGCGGCCCAGCGCCGCTCGCTCACGGTGCTGACCAACCGCGGCGGGCTGCTGCCGGTCCCCGAGCGCCCGAAGCTGTACGTGCAGGGCGTGGACGAGGCCGTCGCGGCGGGGTACGGCGAGGTGGTGTCCGAGCCGGGGGCGGCGGATCTGGCGGTGCTGCGGCTGCGCACCCCGTACGAGCCGCGGGAGAACATCTTCGAGTCGTACTTCCACTCGGGCTCGCTGGCCTTCGCAGAGCCGGAGCTGTCCCGGATCCTGGCCGTCCTGGACTCCGTACCGACGCTGGTCTGCATCAATCTGGAGCGGGCGGCGGTCATCCCGGAGATCGCCGGGCGGGCGGCGGCGCTGATCGCGGACTACGGCGCCGAGGACGCCGCGCTGCTGGACGTGGCGTTCGGCCGGGCCGTGCCCGAGGGGCGGCTCCCCTTCGAGCTGCCACGGTCGATGGCGGCGGTGGAGGCCTCGCGGCCGGATGTGCCGAACGACACCCTCGACCCCGTTTTCGAGCACGGACACGGGCTGGCCCTGTAGGGGGTCGACAAAAACGCGCGGTGGCCGACGATCACCGCGCACCGGGTGGCCGTGCCGTGGGGGGACGGCCACCCGGCATCACCGCCCATATCCCCATTCCCGCCATAATCGGAACCACCGCTTCCGCTGTTTTCCCTGTCTGAACCCCGCATAGCCGCAGGCCGGTGGCTCCTCTACGCTGCACCCCTACCACGCGGATCTTCAGGGGCGGGAAATGGAACAGACACACACCACCCACAGCGGCGCCGCGGCCACCCCCGGCGCTCAACGGCGCGTGCTCGTGGTCGAGGACGACCGCACGATCGCCGACGCCATCGCAGCCCGGCTGCGCGCCGAGGGCTTCCAGGTGCAGACCGCCTTCGACGGTCCGGCCGCCGTCGCCGCGGCCGAGAGCTGGCAGCCCGAGCTGCTGGTGCTCGACGTGATGCTGCCCGGCTTCGACGGCCTCGAGGTCTGCCGCCGGGTCCAGGCGCAGCGGCCGGTGCCGGTGCTGATGCTCACCGCGCGCGACGACGAGACCGACATGCTGGTCGGGCTCGGGGTCGGCGCGGACGACTACATGACGAAGCCGTTCTCGATGCGCGAGCTCGCGGCGCGGGTCCATGTCCTGCTGCGGCGCGTGGAGCGGGCCACCCTGGCCGCCACCGCCCCGCGCGGGGCCACGCTGCGGCTGGGCGATCTGGAGATCGACCACGCGCAGCGCCGGGTCCGAGTACAGGCCGAGGACGTACACCTGACGCCGACCGAGTTCGACCTGCTGGTGTGCCTGGCCGGCACCCCGCGGGCGGTGCTCTCCCGGGAGCAGCTGCTCGCAGAGGTGTGGGACTGGGCCGACGCGTCCGGGACCCGTACGGTCGACAGCCACATCAAGGCCCTGCGCCGCAAGATCGGGGCGGAGCGGATCCGTACGGTCCACGGCGTCGGGTACGCCCTGGAGACCCCGGCCCAGGCATGAGCGGGGGGCGCCCGCCGGGAGGGCTGAGGCCGTTCTCCCCGTTCTCGATCAAGACCAAGCTGGGCACGCTCGTCGTGATCTCGGTCTTCATCACGACGGGCCTGCTGATGGTGGCCCTGCGCACGGACACCGAGCTGCGGTTCATCACGGTGTTCTCGGTGATCGCCTCGATGCTGATCACCCAGTTCGTGGCGCACAGCCTGACGGCGCCGCTGGACGACATGACCCGGGTGGCCTGGGCGATATCCCACGGGGACTACACGCGCCGGGTGCGCGGGGCCGGGCGCCGCGACGAGCTGGGCGACCTGGCCTCCACGATCAACCTGATGGCGGACGACCTGGAGGCCGTGGACCGGCACCGCAAGGAGCTGGTCGCCAACGTCTCGCACGAGCTGCGCACGCCGATCGCGGCGCTGCGGGCGGTGCTGGAGAACGTGGTGGACGGGGTCTCCGAGGCCGATCCGGAGACCATGCGGACGATGCTGAAGCAGACCGAGCGCCTCGGCCGGCTCGTGGAGACCCTGCTGGACCTGTCCCGGGTGGACAACGGGGTGGTTCCGCTGAAGGCCCGCCGCTTCGAGGTGTGGCCGTACCTCTCGGGGGTCCTGAAGGAATCCGGCCTCGCGGCCGCCGGCCGGCCGGGCCTGCTCTCCGGCTCCGGCGGGCACACCCGCAACGACGTCCACCTGCACCTGGACGTGTTCCCGCCCGAGCTCACGGCGTACGCGGACGCCGAGCGCCTGCACCAGGTGGTGGCGAACCTGATCGACAACGCGGTCAAGCACAGCCCGCCGCACGGCAGGGTCACCGTCCGCGCCCGGGCCGGCGACGCACCCGGCAGTCTCGCGCTGGAGGTACGGGACGAAGGCCCCGGCATACCGGAGGCGGAGCGGCACCGGGTCTTCGAGCGGTTCAACCGGGGCAGCGCGAACGGCGGCGACGGCGGTACCGGACTGGGCCTGGCCATCGCCCGCTGGGCCGTCGGCCTGCACGGAGGGCATATCGGGGTGGCCGAATCATCACGCGGCTGCCGGATCCTCGTCACGCTTCCGGGCAGCTCCCAGGCGTCACATTGACGTAGGGTTCGAGTGGGTAGGACATGATCTCGGCCACACGTGCCCGGGGTCCGTCAGGGGTGCGAAGCCATGGGGGCCGCAACCACGGTGCCCCCTACCCGAACCAGGCTGGTTTCCCGCCATTCAGAGCGGCGAAACCCGCCGTTCGGTGTGACCTACATGACGTAAGTCCCGCCCGGTCTGCATCCAGCGGTCAGGGAGGCGTAGCCTTTATTCCCGCTGTCCATACCTTGTGAAGCGGAAGAGGGCGGTTGCCGCCGTGTCGCCACAGTCCCCCAGTAACTCGAGCACCACGACCGAAGCAGAGGGCGGGAAGACCCCTGCCTCAGGCTTCGGCGCCAATGAGTGGCTCGTCGACGAGATCTATCAGCAGTACCTCCAGGACCCGAATTCGGTCGACCGGGCCTGGTGGGACTTCTTCGCCGACTACAAGCCGGGGGGCACTGCGTCTCCGGTGAAGCCGGACGAGCCCAAGAAGTCCCCGACGACGGACGGCGCCTCCGCACAGGCCGCCCCTGCCGTCGCCCCACAGGTCTCCGACGCCGCCGCCACGGGGGCGGCGAGCGCCGCCGCGCCCTCTCCTGCCGCCGCGCCCACGCCTGTGTCAGCTCCTGCCCCTGCTCCTGCCACCCCCTCTGGTGCCCCTGCTGTGACTGTCACCTCCCAGGCCCAGGCCGCCGCACCGGCCGCCGCAGCCCCTCAGGCTCCGGCTCCGGCTCCGGCCTCCGCCGCCCCCGTCGCCGCCCAGAAGCCCGCGCCCGCTGCCGCGCCCACCGCTGGGGCCCCTGCCGGCCCCGAGCTGGTGACGCTCCGCGGCCCGGCCGCCGCGGTCGCCAAGAACATGAACGCCTCCCTCGACGTCCCGACGGCCACGTCCGTCCGCGCCGTCCCGGTGAAGCTGCTGTTCGACAACCGCATCGTCATCAACAACCACCTGAAGCGCGCCCGGGGCGGGAAGATCTCCTTCACCCACCTCATCGGCTACGCGATGGTGCAGGCCATCAAGGCCATGCCGACGATGAACCACTCCTTCGCGGAGAAGGACGGCAAGCCCACCCTGGTCAAGCCGGAGCACGTGAACTTCGGCCTCGCGATCGACCTGGTGAAGCCGAACGGCGACCGCCAGCTCGTCGTCGCCGGCATCAAGAAGGCCGAGACCCTCAACTTCTTCGAGTTCTGGATGGCCTACGAGGACATCGTCCGCCGCGCCCGTGTCGGCAAGCTGACGATGGACGACTTCACCGGCGTCACCGTCTCGCTGACCAACCCCGGCGGCCTGGGCACCGTCCACTCCGTGCCCCGCCTGATGCCCGGACAGTCGGTCATCATGGGCGTCGGCTCCATGGACTACCCCGCCGAGTTCCAGGGCACCTCGCAGGACACCCTGAACAAGCTGGGCATCTCCAAGGTCATGACCCTGACCTCGACCTACGACCACCGGGTCATCCAGGGCGCGGCCTCCGGCGAGTTCCTGCGCATCGTCGCGAACCTGCTGCTCGGCGAGAGCGGCTTCTACGACGACGTCTTCGAGGCGCTGCGCATCCCGTACGAGCCGGTCCGCTGGAACCGCGACATCGACGCCTCGCACGACGACGACGTCACGAAGGCCGCCCGCGTCTTCGAGCTGATCCACTCCTACCGGGTCCGCGGCCACGTCATGGCCGACACCGACCCGCTGGAGTACAAGCAGCGCAAGCACCCCGACCTCGACATCACCGAGCACGGCCTCACCCTGTGGGACCTGGAGCGCGAGTTCGCGGTCGGCGGCTTCTCCGGCAAGTCGATGATGAAGCTCCGCGACATCCTCGGCGTGCTGCGCGACTCGTACTGCCGCACCACCGGCGTCGAGTTCATGCACATCCAGGACCCGAAGCAGCGCCGCTGGATCCAGGACCGCATCGAGCGCCCGCACTCCAAGCCGGAGCGCGAGGAGCAGCTGCGCATCCTGCGCCGCCTGAACGCGGCGGAGGCCTTCGAGACCTTCCTGCAGACGAAGTACGTCGGCCAGAAGCGCTTCTCCCTGGAGGGCGGCGAGTCCGTCATCCCGCTGCTCGACGCCGTCATCGACTCGGCCGCCGAGGCCCGCCTCGACGAGGTCGCGATCGGCATGGCCCACCGCGGCCGCCTGAACGTGCTCGCCAACATCGTCGGCAAGTCGTACGCGCAGATCTTCCGCGAGTTCGAGGGCAACCTCGACCCGAAGTCCATGCACGGCTCCGGCGACGTCAAGTACCACCTGGGCGCCGAGGGCACCTTCACGGGCCTGGACGGGGAGCAGATCAAGGTCTCGCTCGTCGCCAACCCCTCGCACCTGGAGGCGGTGGACCCGGTCCTGGAGGGCGTCGTCCGCGCCAAGCAGGACGTCATCAACAAGGGCGGCACGGACTTCACCGTCCTGCCCGTCGCCCTGCACGGTGACGCGGCCTTCGCCGGCCAGGGTGTCGTCGCCGAGACCCTGAACATGTCGCAGCTGCGCGGCTACCGCACCGGCGGCACCGTCCACGTCGTGATCAACAACCAGGTCGGCTTCACCGCCGCCCCGGAGTCCTCGCGTTCCTCGATGTACGCGACCGACGTGGCCCGCATGATCGAGGCGCCGATCTTCCATGTGAACGGTGACGACCCGGAGGCCGTGGTCCGCATCGCGCGGCTCGCCTTCGAGTTCCGCCAGGCGTTCAACAAGGACGTCGTCATCGACCTCATCTGCTACCGCCGCCGCGGTCACAACGAGTCGGACAACCCGGCGTTCACGCAGCCGCTGATGTACGACCTGATCGACAAGAAGCGCTCGGTGCGCAAGCTGTACACCGAGTCCCTCATCGGTCGCGGCGACATCACGCTGGAAGAGGCGGAGCAGGCGCTCCAGGACTTCCAGGGCCAGCTGGAGAAGGTCTTCGCGGAGGTCCGCGAGGCCGCCACGTCTCCCGCCGCCGGCGCCCCGGTGACGCCCGCGCAGACCGCGCAGGAGTTCCCGGTCCCGGTGATCACCGCGATCTCCCAGGACGTGGTGAAGCGGATCGCCGAGTCCCAGGTCAACGTCCCGGACCACGTCACCGTGCACCCGCGTCTGCAGCCGCAGCTGCAGCGCCGCGCGGCGATGATCGACGAGGGCACGATCGACTGGGGCATGGGCGAGACCCTGGCCTTCGGTTCGCTGCTGATGGAGGGCACCCCGGTCCGCCTGTCGGGCCAGGACTCCCGCCGCGGCACCTTCGGCCAGCGCCACGCGGTCCTCATCGACCGGGAGACGGGCGAGGACTACACCCCGCTCCAGTACCTCTCGGACGACCAGGCCCGCTACAACGTCTACGACTCGCTGCTCTCCGAGTACGCGGCCATGGGCTTCGAGTACGGCTACTCGCTGGCCCGTCCGGACGCGCTGGTCCTCTGGGAGGCCCAGTTCGGTGACTTCGTCAACGGCGCGCAGACCGTCGTCGACGAGTTCATCTCCTCGGCCGAGCAGAAGTGGGGCCAGACCTCCGGCGTCACGCTGCTGCTGCCGCACGGCTACGAGGGCCAGGGCCCGGACCACTCGTCCGCGCGTCCCGAGCGCTTCCTCCAGATGTGCGCGCAGGACAACATGACGGTCGCGATGCCGACCCTGCCGTCGAACTACTTCCACCTGCTGCGCTGGCAGGTCCACAACCCGCACCACAAGCCGCTCATCGTCTTCACCCCGAAGTCGATGCTGCGTCTGAAGGCGGCGGCGTCGAAGGCGGAGGAGTTCACGACCGGCTCGTTCCGTCCGGTCATCGGTGACTCGACGGTGGACCCGTCCGCGGTCCGCAAGGTCGTCTTCTGCGCGGGCAAGGTCTACTACGACCTGGAGGCCGAGCGGGAGAAGCGCGGCATCACCGACACGGCGATCATCCGCATCGAGCGGCTGTACCCGCTGGCCGGCGCCGAACTCCAGGCGGAGATCGCCAAGTTCCCGAACGCGGCGAAGTACATCTGGGCCCAGGAGGAGCCGGCGAACCAGGGTGCGTGGCCGTTCATCGCGCTGAACCTGATCGACCACCTCGACCTGGCCGTCGGCGCGGAGGTCCCGGCCGGCGAGCGCCTGCGGCGCATCTCGCGCCCGCACGGCTCGTCCCCTGCGGTGGGCTCTGCGAAGCGCCACCAGGCGGAGCAGCAGCTGCTGCTGAACGAGGTCTTCGAGGCGTAAGCACTGCGCTAGCTCGAACGACGGAAGGCCCGGCACCCCGATGGGGCGCCGGGCCTTCCGGCTGTGGCGGGGCGGGGGCTTTGGCCCCTCTCCCCACCGCCCCTTCCGGCTGTCCCCTGGGCGCTTCGCTTGCTCGGTGCCTTCACCCCCCTCTCACCACCACCGCCGGGCAGTGGTTGTCCACCCGCCCCCACCGGCGGCGAGGCGGGGCGCGGTGGATCGCCGGGCAGGGTCGCCGGGCAGGGTCGCGGGCAGCGGGATTCCGCTGAGCCAAGTCGGCCGGCGGGCCGGCGGTGTCGGGGTTCGGCACCCAATCACCCGGGATCAGGGAGGGTTTGGGGGTTTCCCGTCAGTCTCATCGTCTCTCCGGTCCGAGCCGCCCTGTCAAGGGCGCTCCCTACGGTCGCGTCGCTACGCGATGGCCTTCGGCCACCCTGGACAGACCGTCCCGGCCCGGACATACGAAGACTGCCGGGAAGCCCCCAAAAGAACGGCACGGGTCAGAGTGCAATGAGCGGGGAGATCAGGGAGCGGCTGCCGTGTTCCCGGGCCCGGCCAAGGCCCACCACCCCGGCCGGGAAGGGCTGGGGCGGTGGGCATCAGGCAGACTTCCCCCCCCGGGGCCCACGGGCAGACAATTCCGAGTCGGTGGCGGCTCTACCTGCACGAAACAGCGACCAGCAGCCCATCGGGAGCCGCCGATCGCGCCAGATCGCTACGCGCTCCTCACCGACGGCGTCCGGCGGCCGTCTGGGGCTGGACATAGGCCGCCACAGATCGCTACACGGCTGAGGCGCCCTGGCGGCGATCAGCTCGCCACGGGCTGGTCGCTCAGCGGCGGGCTCGGAGCTCGGGGTGGTGTCTCATGATCAGCACGTTCATGTCGCTGACCCGTGAGCGGTCACGCTCCACCTGGGCCTGGAAGCGCTCAGAGACGTGAGCGGCGCACTCGGCGCAGGAGTCCGGAGGGATCGGTAACCGCGGGAACAGATCGGCGGCCTCCATCACACGGCCTCGATGTTGGCCACGGCCGTGGAGATCTCCCGGCCGGACGGACCCCGGACGTACGCCAGCTTCACCCAGTGCTCACGGACCGGCGTATCGGAGACGTCCTCCCGGACCACGGCCATCAGCTCGCCCTCGATGCCGGACGCGATGTCGCGCACCCGCTTGCGCAGCAGCGCATGAGGGACCTCCTCGAAAGGACGGGGTACTGCTTCGTGCATCACGGGTCTCACTCCCTACCTGGGCAGCTGGTCGTGAGACGAGTGTGGGAGCACGACAAGGCCCCGACTATCACGACATATTGATAGTCGGGGCCAAGGATTCGCGCAGTGCTATGTGCCCAGCCAGGACCCGTACGACAGGAAGGAGTCGGGCAGTTGGCGGCGGGCCGCCTCCAGGCCCGCGTAGGTCTCGCGGACCGTCTGGTGATACCGGGCCTGCTGCGGCGCGGACTTTCTCGCTTTCAACAGGTTCTGGAACGACGCGTCGAGGTCCCCCGTCCACATCTGCGCCCGGGCCAGCTCCGCGTAGTGGTGCGACCGACGGGACTTCGGCCAGTCGGCCGGGATCGTCACGCTGCGGCCCGTCTGCGCGGCCTGCCCGTACTCGTCGAGCTCTGCAAGCACGCTGACCCGGTGCACGGCAACGTTTGTCGGCCCGAACGCCAGCCAGTACGTACTGACTGCCTCACCCGTGCCGGAGGCGATCCGCTCTGCTTCGCCGAGGTGCCCCTCAGCGCGGCCGCCGTCCTTCGACCGGCCGGCCATCACCGCTGCGCCAAGGTGCAGCTGCCCGGTGACGACCTCCCGTTCCCGGGACGGGTCCGCCTGCGCAAGCGTGCGCAGTCCGAGCTCCACCAGGCGCTCCCCAGTGCGGTACTCGCCGTCCCTGAGGTAGGTGAGGGCACGCATGTACCGGTACATGCCGCCGAACACCGCGTCGGAGCCCCGCTCGGCCGCCCAGTCCATGCGGGCCAGAGCCAGCGCGGCGAGGTCGTAATAGCCGAGCTTGCTGGCGACGTCGTAGGAGGTGCGGTACAAGCTGGCCAGCAACAGCCACCGGTCCCGGCCCGGCGCCGCGTGGGCCGCCGTGGTGGCCTCTTGGATGAGTCCGGGGAGCTGGCCGGCGGTCCGCTTGATCTCCCCGGCTCGGACCGCGACGAGGAGGGCCTCGGCGTCGTCGGTGAGGAATTGGTGCGCTCGCGGGGGGATGTCCGGGTCGGAGCCGAGGTCGTACACATCGAGGGCCTCGCGGATCGGCCGGATCAGGACGTCCAGCTCGTCAGCACGGAGTTCGGTGGCGTACGGCTGTCCGGTGATCGTGTCGACGGACACGCGAAGGGCACGGGCCACTGCGGCGATCAGGTGCGGGCTGGCCGCGATGACGCCCTGTTCAGTCTTGGTGTAGGTGCTATACGGGACCTGGGAAAGGTCCGATACGGCCTGCTGGGTGAGGTGGCGTTCCAGGCGCAGGCGCTTCATGCGCGCGCCGGTGTGGTCGTTCGGTAGAGAGTGCATGCTGGCTCCCGTTCAGACTCGACACCTGAACGGTACCGGTACACGACAAGATCCCTGCCTGGCCGAACCCAGCCTGATCCCCCGCGGGTTGGGCTCCGATGTCCGGCACCAAGACACGGCTTCCTAGACCTCAGCATCCCGCCGTGGTCTGGCGCAGTCGGCCGTGCTGTTGGATGGTGCCGCAGGCATGAGAAGGAGACACAGCGGCTGACGACCTGTCCGCGGTAGCGCCCTTCCTCTCTGAGGCGGGCACGCACAAGCACACCCGCCGGCCCCTGCGGCGGCGCGGTATCCAGCGACAGGCGCACGAGCAGTGGGGCTCAGGCCGCTCGATCTGGTCCGCCGATTCCGAGGATCGAGAGCTGGTCGTCGATCAGATCAAAGTTACGTGAGGAAGAGGCGAACCACCGGATCTCCGACGCCCTTGCCCTGCCCACAGGGGCTCGGGTGTGCGTACGTAGCCGCCGGTTCGTGCTTGAGGGCAAACCCGTGCTCTTCGCGACGTCGTTCCTGGCGTCGGACATCGTTGCGGACTCTGCCATCACTCAGGTCGACACGGGACCCGGCGGTACGCACGCGCGACTGGCCGAGCTGGGGGCATGAGACCGTCCGCTTCCGAGAGGAAATCCGGTCCCGGATGCCTTCGGCCGACGAGGCCGAGCGGCTTTCGCTCTCCATGGGCACGCCGGTGATCCAGATCGTCCGTACCGCGTTCACCGAAGGCGGGCGGCCCATTGAGGTCAACGAGATGACTCTGGACTCCGCTTCCTACGTCCTGGAGTACGACTTCGACGCCTGATCCACGGCGAGTCGAGCCCTCGGGCAGGGTTCACCCCCCGCAGCCGTCGGCCGCCGTCCTGGCAGAGGGCGTAGCCCAGGGTTCGGGTCAGGGCGCGGAGGCCCGCGTCCTCGTGTTTCCAGGCCTTCAAGTCCTCGCGGACCGAATCGACACCAGGGCGCTCAGCGGCGGGCCCTCAGTTCGGGGTGGTGTCTCATGATCAGCACGTTCATGTCGCTGACGCGCGAGCGGTCACGCTCCACTTGGGCCTGGAAGCGCTCAGAGACGTGAGCTGCGCACTCGGCGCATGAGTCCGGAGGGACCGGCAACCGCGGGAACAGGTCTGCGGCCTCGATGTTGGCCACGGCCGTGGAGATCTCCCGGCCGGACGGGCCCCGGACGTACGCCAGCTTCACCCAGCACTCACGGACCGGCGTGTCGGAGACGTCCTCCCGGACCACAGCCATCAGCTCGCCCTCGACGCCGGACGCGATATCGCGTACCCGCTTGCGGAGCAGCGCATGAGGAACCTCCTCGAAAGGACGGGGTACTGCTTCATGCATCACGGGGTCTCACTCCCTACCGTCGTCATCGGGCGATGTGACGACGGTAGGGGCGGCCCGCTATCGGCAGGGGCGCAGTTCGTGTCCCCTGCCTTCAGGCCGTCAGCATCCCTAGCCGTGAGGCGAGTTCAGATGCTCGCCGACGGCGGGCAGGGCTCTTCGACTCGGCCTCCTCCAGAACGATCCGCTTCGCGTACCCGTTGTACTGCACGGTCTCCGGCGCAGCCTCGTGGGCCTGCGCCAGTGTTGCCAGCGCCACGTCCGGCTGCGCGTCGAGGTGGTACGCGCGGGCCTGCTCGATCCGGTGCCGGGCCCGCCGCGGCCGCGACGGGATCGCCTCCGCCTCTGCCCGCGCGGCCTGGCGCGCCGACTCCCCGCCTGCGTGCAGCTCGACGGCGACGGTGACTGCATGCGCGCCGATGACGGCCCGGGAGAAGCTCGTCACAGGGTGGAAGTACCCGCGCGGTAGCGACTCGGCCAGGGCCCGGGCGTCGTCCCAGTACCGCCACGCGGTGCCGGTCTCGCCGCGGCGGGCGGCCGTCAGCCCTGCCTCGACAGTGAGTGCCCCGGCGACCGCGCGGACGTCCGTGCCGGCGTCGGGGAGGAGCGGCTCCAGGTAGCGGAGGGTCTCCAGGGTGACGGCGTCCGCCGCGTCCAGGTGCGCACTCTCCCGGTGGGCCTGCGTGGTCAACCACGCGGCGAGGCCGATCGCGTGCGGGTCCTCGGAGTCCTGCGCAGCCATCATGCCGCGCTCCGCCACCCGCCACACCAGGGGTGCGTCCGGCTGGTAGGCGCAGAAGAACTGCGCAAGGAAGTACACCTCCGCCAACCGCGCTTGGGCCGCTTTGCGGTCGGCGACGGTCGTGGCCTGGCGGACCGCGGCCTGCGCGTCCCACACCAGATCCGGGAGCAGCGCCCCGACCACGTCGCGGTGATTCGGCGCCGAATGACGGGCCGACCACGCGCGGGCGAGGCGCGCGGTCAGGTGCGCGGCCGACGGTGCTTCTCGGCTGTCACCGAGCTGGAGCGCGTTGAGGGCTTCACGGACCGCGGCGAACCGCGGGTGCCCGGGGCCAGTGAACAAGCTGACCTGCATGGACTGGTCCCCCGTGAGGTCGGACAGGTCCCGGACGCGTAGCACCTCGGCGATGCGGAGGATGACGGGCAGGTGCGGGGTCCGCAGACGGCCCGTCTCGACGGCTTTGACCCATGACCCGGATCGCGCGAGGAGGCCGCCGAGTTGGTCGCGGGTGAGGCCGCGGCGCTGGCGGAGGATCTGCATTCTTTGCCCGAAGACCAACGGGTCTGTGTACGGGTCCGGACTAGCCTCAAGTGACATGGCGGCCTTTGCCCCTCTCCTTGCAGCTCGACACTGACAGCGTATGGGGCGGGGCCAATTCTGTGTGATCCAGAACGCACGAAAGCATCTCCCTTCCAGCCCCGTTGGCGTACCGGAGACCTCAGCGTCCACAGTCTGTGGACCCTCCTCGCGCCCCGCCTGCTGTTGGATGGCAGCACGGTCTCGACGCGTGACCGCCGAGGCGTGAGAAGGAGAGACAGTGGCTGACGATCTGTCCGCGGTCGCGCGCTTCCTCTACGAGGCGGGCACGCTCAAGCACACCCGCCGTACCGGCTGGTGGATGGCCGGTGTCAACGATCCCGAGAGCGTCGCCGAGCACTCGTGGCGTACCTCGCTCATCGCGTCGGTCATCGCGAAGCTGGAGGGCGCCGACCCCGCGCGTGCCGCGTTCCTGGCCGTCTGGCACGACACCCAGGAGACCCGTACCGGGGACGTCAACCACCTCGGGAAGAAGTACGCGCCGGCCGGCGACCCGCAGGCCGTGACCGCCGACCAGACCGCGGGCATGCCCGACGTGCTCGCCTCGGCGATCCGGGAGCTGGTCGCCGAGTACGAGGCGAAAGACTCACCCGAGGCGGTCTGCGCGCGTGACGCGGACAAGCTGGAGTGCATGCTCCAGGGCATCGAGTACAAGGCCCAGGGCTACGCGAACGCGCAGCGGTGGATCGACAACAGCCGGGCCCGGCTCACGACCGAGACGGGGCGGCGACTGGCCGACGAACTGCTCACACAAGGACCGTTGGACTGGCTGCGGAACGCCCTCGGCGAGAAGGCCTGACACCATGGATGGCCATCCGCTCACGCACTCTTGGGGCGCTCAGCCCCGGACGGCCGTCGGACGCCGTCGACGAGGAGCGCGTAGCGATTCGACGCGATCAGCGGCTCCTGATGGGCTGGTGGTCGCTGTTTCGTGCGGGTAGAACCGCCACCGACCCGGAAGCCCATGGCGATGTGCCCGGGGCGGCCGATGATCTTACCGATTTCTGACGTCCCCTCTTGGGACGCCCACAACTCCCCTGCTGCCTCTAGCGTGTTCGTACATCCCCGAGTGCGACCGGTCGGCGCAAACCGCACCCGATTCCGGTTCGACTCCGGGGAAGCCGATTCGCCTGTCACGCACTCACAGGCCAGTCCGTTCACATATCGCAGCAGAGAATTACTACAACTGGAGGAAACATGTCTCGAACCGTCAAGCGGACCACCAGGCTGGCAACGGTCGCCGGGATGGTGGCAGCTGTCAGCGCGGGAATGATCGTGACCGCACCTGCGAGCCAGGCGGCACCGGTCGCGGCCTTCCGCCTCAGCAACTTCTCGGCGACCATCGCGAACATCTGCGTCCACACGGACGTCGCAACGAAGTGCTCGGGAAACATAGCGGCAGGAAAGAGCGAGGTTTACAAGGTGGAGTACAAGGGGCCGCGCAGCTGGTACTGCACTTCGACCGCGAAAGGACTGACCGGCACCGCCAGCACTCCGTATTTCAGCCGGGACGACGTCAAGGAATGCGCGGAGGTCGGCAACATTTTCGGTGCCAGCATCATGCTCAAGTGACCGTCACCGGGAGTTCCGAAAATTCCCTCCGCCTCATATTACGGCTGAGCGATCCGGAGAACTCTAGCGCCGTCGTCACATCGAACGACGGCTGAGAGTCCCGCCGGAGCCCGGTCTCATGGACACCGCCACCACGAGACCGGGCTCCGGACGCAACGCGGGCGTACCACGTCCGCCGCCGGGCTACGGCTGCGGCTCGAAGTCCCAGTACGGGCGGTTCTGCTGGCGGGCCGAGACCGTGTGGACGTGTTGGGGGCCCAGGGTGCGGGTCAGGGCCTTGAGGCCGGCGTCCTCGTGTTTCTGGGCCTCCGCGTCCTCGCGGACCGAGCGGAGGTCGGCGGCCAGGGCGATCTGGGCGCTCAGGGTCATCGGGTGGTCCGGGCCCAGGACCTGCTCGCAGCCGCGGAGGTTCTCCCGGCTCAGGTCCAGGGCATCCGCGAGGCGGCCCGTGATGTTGCGGTGGCCCGTGGCGTTGAGGGCGCAGCCAAGGGTCCACGGGTGGCGGTCCCCGACCGCGCCGCGCATGCCGACCAGGGCCTGCTCCGCCAGGTTCAGCGCCTCGACCCGTTCGCCCTGCGCGCGCAGCACCAGCCCGAGGTTGCCGACCGTGCCGATGCTGTACGGGTGGGCCAGCCCCAGCTGCGCCTGGTAGCCCCGGACGACCTCCTCCGAGATCCGGCGGGCCTCGCCGATGTCCCCGTACTCCCGCAGGTACGTCGCGTAGTCCGAGGCCACCATCAGCGTCCACGGGAACTCCGCGCCGAACACCCGCGTGGAGCGCTCCAGGACGCTGCGCAGCCGGGCCCCGGCGCCGGGGATGTCCCCGGAGCGGCGCAGGCACATGCCGAGGTTGTGCTCGGCGCGCAGGGTCTGGGGGTGGTTGGGGCCCAGCACCTGGGAGTTGAGCTTGAGGCCCTGTTCCTGCCGGGCGAGGGCCTCCCGGTAGCGGCCCATCAGCCGCAGCCCCATCGCGCAGCCGATGCCGGAGGAGAGCGTCGCGATGTGCCGTACGCGCAGTACCCGCTCGCGCCGCCGCAGGGTGTCGAGGTCGGCTTCGTACGCCTCCTGGTAGCGGCCCAGCAGCCGCAGCGCGACGGCGACGTTGTTCTCGGCGTTCAACGTCGTGGAGTCGTCCTCGCCGAGCAGCTCGCGGTAGCGCGCGAAGGCGTGTTCCAGGAGCTCCCGGGCCTGGTCGAACTTGGCCGTGCCGAGCAGCACCCCGGCGTACGTGCTGGTGGCGCGCAGGGTCTCCAGGTCACGGTCGCCCCGCTCGGCCAGCAGCCGGTCGGCGACCGATTTGGCGAGGGTCTCGGCGCGCTTGAAGTGGCCGAGCATCCGCAGGGCGCCGCCGTAGTGGTAGCTGAGCTCGCGGACCTGGTCGTGGTCGTCGCCGAGCGTCGTGCGCCACACGGCGTCGGTCTGCTCGGCGAGCCGCAGGCAGGTGCGGTACTCCCCGGCGAGGATCAGGTAGCGCAGGCAGTGCAGCAGGAAGGTCTGGATCCGCGGGTTGCTGCTGGTCAGGACACCGGCGGTCTCCAGGTGCGGGATCAGCTCGGCGTAGCGGGGCCACAGCCGGGAGTCGGAGGGCCGGCCCGGGTCGGCGGCGGCGAGGACTTGCCGGACGGCGCGGGAGAGCGGTTCGGCCTCGTCCTCGGAGAGGTCCTCGCGGACGATCCCGTGCACCATGCGGTGCAGTTGTACGGTCTCCAGCCCGCCGCCGCCCTCCTCCACGGACAGGTCGGAGTACTCGAGGCGGACGACGGAGAACTGGACGAGCTTGTTCAGGGCGGCGTTCCACCGGATCTGGTCGTTGATCAGCCCGGCGAGCTGCTCGGGCACGTCGGCGGCGGGGAACTCGCGCAGCAGCCGCAGCGGCACCGGCCCGGGGGCGAAGAACACGAACAGCCGCAGCAGGGAGAGCGCGTCGGGGAAGTTCTCCCGGACGTTGTTCAGCAGTATCGCGAGGGCGGTCGGGAAGGGCAGCGGGTAGTCGTCGGAGACGGTGACGGCCTCCCGGGAGTCCAGTCTGCGCTGGAGCAGGGCCAGGTAGTCGCCGACCGTCAGCGGGGAGTCGGCGAGCCAGCCGGCGGTCTGGTCGAGGGCGAGGGGGTAGTCCTCCAGGGCCTCGGCGAGCTGGTCGGCCTCGTCGCCGGTGAGCCGGCGGGCCCGGCGGCGGAT
The DNA here is from genome assembly GCF_040682115.1 of Streptomyces sp. NPDC051364. Lineage (NCBI taxonomy): Bacteria > Bacillati > Actinomycetota > Actinomycetes > Kitasatosporales > Streptomycetaceae > Streptomyces > Streptomyces sp. NPDC051364. The sequence continues at coordinate 166,754 of NZ_JBFBAH010000004.1, forward strand.
GAAGGTGACGGACTCGGGCCGGGCGTACAGCGGGACTTCGATGAGGCTGGTGTGCCGGGAGGCCCATTCGCGGTTGCGGGAGGTGATGATGACGTCGCCCGCGCCCGACGGCAGCAGGTCGGTGAGGTCGTCGGGGTTGTCGCAGCCGTCGAAGACCACCAGCCAGCGGCTGTAGGGGGATCCGCGGCGCAGCGCCTCCAGGACGGCCCGGATCTGCTCGCCGTAGCTGCCGGCGCCGCGCGGCAGGCCCATCGCGGGGGCCAGGTCGGCGAGCCGCTCGCGCAGGGTGGGCCGGTCCTCGGCGGGGACCCACCACACGACGTCGTACTCGGAGGCGAAGCGGTACGCGTACTCGGTGGCGACCTGGGTCTTGCCCACCCCGGACAGCCCGAGCAGGGTGACGGTCGAGGCGCCGGGCGGGGCGTCGGCGAGGGCGGTGCGCAGCCTGCCGATGACGTCGTTGCGGCCGGTGAAGCGCGGGTTGCGGCGCGGGACCCGGCCCCAGATCTCGGGCGGGTCGTTGGGGAACCGGGGGCCGCGGCGGCCGGTCTCGGTGCCGATCCGGTCGGTGGGCAGCTCGAGCCGGCGCAGGACCCGGTACTCCGCCTCGTACGCGTCCAGCCCCCACAGGTCGGTCTTCTCCAGCACGGCGGCGGCGCTGGGCAGCGGCGCGTCGGTGAGGCAGACGGCAGCGAACCGGTCGGGGTGGTGGTCGGTGACGGTGCGCAGGGCGGTGTTCCACTCCTCGTCGGTGTGGGTGCCTGCGGAGAAGTAGCGCTCGCTGAGGATGAGCAGGACCCGGCTGCCGCTGCGGGCCAGGTCGTCGAGGGCGGGGGCGAGGCCGGGGCTGGACTGCGGGTCCCAGCGCGCGAGGGCGACCCGGTGGCCGTGCTCCTCGAGGCGGTGGGCGATCCACACGGCCCAGGGCCGGTTGAACCCCGCGAAGCTGATGACGAAGCGCTGCGGCTGCGCAGCTCCGTCGCGGTCTCGGTCCTGCCGAAGTCCGGTGGTCATGCGGCCGTCTCCCTGGAATCCGGGCGGTGGACGGGGTTGAAACGGTAGCGCAGCGGACGGTCCGTCACCCCTGTGCGAACGGGGCGAGTTCGGGGTGCTGCACGCACCAGGCGCGGCGTTCCCGGTCGACGGCGCGGCGGGCGACGGCGTGCTGGTCCCCCGGCGGCGGCAGGTCGTCCATGGCCCGTTCTGCTGCGGCCATGGCGGCGGTGAACTCCCGCCCGACGGTGGTGAGTTGCGGGTGCCGGTGGACTACGGGGAGGACGGCGGCGACCTGGGCGCGGATCCGGGCGTGCTGGGCCCAGGCGCCGCGGGCGCCGTAGAGGGCGGCGCGCTGCCAGTACCCGGCCAGGGCCAGGTGGGCGTACGCGCCGTGCAGGAGTCCCTCGAGCGGGCGGGGGTCGCTGCGCCAGGGGGCCCAGTGCCGGGGAGTGCGGTCGGCGGTGTGCAGGGTCAGGACGTCGGCGAGGGCGGTGAGCTTGCCGTGCTGGACCTCGTGGACGAGGGTCGCGGCGAGCGCGGGCGGGGCCTGGGTGCGGGCGAGCACGGATCCGGCGGCAGCGGGCAGGGTGGCGCCGCTGGAGCGGGAGCCGCCGCCCAGCGGGACGACGGAGCGCAGCAGCAGGCCGATCTCCTCGGCGCGGGCGGTGTCGTACCGGTCGAGCAGGGTGAGCGCGCCGGACCACTGGGTGTCCCAGCGTTTGTGGCCCTTGGGGGTGAGCCGGCGGGCGGGGCGCACCGGCGCCGGGTGGGCGGGGCCGGGGGCCCGGTAGGGGTCGAGGTCGTCGAGGGCGGTGCGGCCGCCGGGCAGGGTGTGCAGGGCGAGGGTGGCGGGGTCGTCGGGGTCCCAGGAGCACTCGGTGAGGGCGAGCGGGCCGGGCCGGGCGGGGCGCAGCAGCCCGAGGGTGGGCAGGACGAGCCGGCCGTGGACGGGCCGCAGGGTGGCCTTGAAGGCGATCCCGGAGCGCAGGGCCGCGGCGACGGCGAGGGCGCCGAGGTGCCCGAGGTCGGCCGGGGGCCCGTACGGGGCGTGCAGCCGGCGCAGGGTCTCCTCGGCCCACACCCCGGTGGCCGGGTAGTGCAGTACGTCGCGGACGGCGTCGGGGGCGTGCCGTTCGGCCTCCTCCAGCAGGGCCCAGTGCTCGGCGGCCTCCCCGGCCCGCCCGCCGGGGGCGGCGTCGAGCACTCCGCGCAGCAGGACGAGCCGCTTGGAGCGGCGGATGTCGCGGACCAGGCGGGTGCCGCCGGGGGAGGGCTCGGTGGAGGCGAGGGCGCTCAGGGTGGCCGAGGTGACGGCGAACCCGGTCAGGGGGGCGCTCATGAGGCGGCCGCCCGGGGGGCCGCTGTGGCCCGGTGGAGGGCGGCGGCGATGTGGCGGATGACGACCTGGAGGTCGGCGCAGTACACGGAGGGCTGGCGGAAGCCCTCGCCGGCGCGGTAGCGGTGCGGGTAGTGGCCACCGCCGCAGACCTCGACGAGCTCGCACGGGCGGCAGCCGTCGGCGAGCGCCTCCCGGCCGAGCTGGCGGGCGGCGAGCCCGGGGTGGTCGAGGAACGCGTCGAAGCTGTGGTGCTCCAGGGTCATTCCGGTGGCGGCGGCGCCCTCGTAGGCGGATTTGAGCGAGTCGGCCTGCTCGATGGCGCCGTCGGTCTCGATCACGGCGGTGGTGGCGGGGGCGAGACCGAGGGTCTCGGTGGCGGCGGGCAGTCCGAGCAGCAGGGCGATGATCTCCTCGAAGATCCGGATCCGGGTCCGCAGCACCGCGTCGTGCCACCAGCGTTCGAAGACGGCGAGGAGCCAGTCGGCGTACGGGGTGCCGGGCGGGTGGTGGCCGGGCGGCGGGGTGCTCCAGTTGGCCAGCGGCAGCAGCAGTCCGATGACCGGCGGGGCGAAGGCGAGCAGGGACTCGTACGTCTCCACCGGGTCCTGGTCGAGGTCGACGACGCAGAGCACCCCGGCGTAGCTCTCGGGGTGCCGGGCCAGGAGGCGCAGGCCCCGGGCAGCGGCGCCGAACCCGGGGCGCCCGGTGTGGTCCACGCGGCGCGTGTTGTGCGCGGGCAGACCGCCGTCGAGGCTGACGCCGATGCGTATGCCGGCGGCGGCGAGCGCCGCGAGCCGGCTGCGGGTGAGCAGGGTCCCGTTGGTCTGGACGGTGGCGGTGACCCGGGTCCGCGGCGAGGTCCGGGCGAGGGCGGCCCGTACGGCGTCGACGGGGGCGGCGAGTTCGGCGGGGGCGGTGAGCAGGGGTTCGCCGCCGTGCAGGACGAGGTCGACGCGGGCCAGGTCGTGGGCGGCGGCGTGCTCGGCGATGCGGTCGGCGGCGCGGGCGGTGGTGGCCGGGGACATCGCGGCCGGCTGGCCGCGCCAGCCCTGGTCGGCCATCTCGTACACGTAGCAGTAGGTGCAGGCGAGGTTGCAGCGGCTGCGGGTCTTGAGCACGAACTGCCGTATCGGGTGCGGCCGGTGGCCTGCGGCGCGCAGCGCGGGCACGTCGAGCCGGGCGTACGGCCACGGCGCGTTGATCCGATGGGAGGGCAGCACGACATCGCTCGTGTTGGTCTGCCTCATCGTTCGTACCTCCCGCGCCGCGGACGGTGCATCCCTGCCCGGCGGACGGCACCGGCTAACGGCGGAAACGGGTCAACTGTGGCTGCTCTGCGTATCCTTGGGAATGCGGTGCGTGAGCGGACCGCGTCAGGCCACTCCGGAGTCGAACGCGTTGAGGATCTCGGCGGGGTGGGTGACCCGCTCCACCATGCCTTCGATGACCCGGGCGAACACGGGATGGTCGATCCCGCGCAGTGCGGCCAGGTCGAGGCCGGAGAGGTCCGGTAACTGCCCGGAACATGCGGAGCCCGTCGTTTCCGCTTCCTGCTGCCGAGTCACCATGGGCTGCCCGTCCCCCTGTTGAGTCGCATGTCTGATGGTCCACTACCCAAATCCAGGGGTCACAGCCCCGCCTCCAGGGTCCGGACCCTGGATCCCAGGGCGTCCCGCCGGTCCGCGGCCGCCGGACCGAGCCGGGTCCAGAGCTCCAGCGCCGAGCGGTACGCGTCGAGGGCCGCCCGGGGCCGCGCCAGGCGCTCGAGCACCTCCCCCCGCAGCTCCTGTACCCGCGCCCCCAGTTCCACCGCCACGTCCCGCCGCTCCTCCCGGTCGGCGGCCAGCGCGGACCGCCAGGCCCGGCGGTAGGAGTCCGCGGCCCGGTCGAGCCGGTCCGGCGCCCGGGTGTGCGCATGGATCTCCTGCTGGACGTCGCCGTGCTCGCGCCAGGCGCGGGCCTGCTCCAGCGGGCTGCGGCTCTGCCGGACGGCCAGCTCCAGCAGGTACTCCGCCTCCCTCAGGTCGACCACGTCGCCCTCGTAGCCGTGCCGCAGCCGCAGCCCCGCCGCGAGCCGCATCAGCCGCTGCGCGGAGCGGGGGTCGGACTGCGGGACCGCCGCCCGGCTGTCGCGCAGCACCCGTACGGCCGTCGAGGTGAACCGCCGCCCGTCGGCGGCCCGCGCCCGGTCCAGGAGTACCTCGCCCCACTCGGGCAGCAGCTCCCCGTAGGCCTCCCCGTCGCGGGGGATCAGCCGGCGGGCCCTGCCGTACGCCTCGGCCGCGTCCTCCAGCGCCGCAGGGTCCGCGTCCCGCGCGTACCGGGCCCGGTGCACCCGCGCCAGGCAGACCAGGCCGGCCAGCCGCAGCTCCGGGTCCCCGGTGGCCTCGGCCAGGGCCAGGTCCAGCTGCCCGGCCGCCTCCTCCAGCCGCCCGGGCAGGTACCACAGGGCCGTCGCCAGCTCCACCCGTACGCGGGCGGCCGCCGCTCCCGACGGCTCGGCGGCCAGGCCGGCCGCCAGGTGCTCGGCGGCCAGGCCGGCCAGGGCGGTGCGCTCCTGCGGGTCGGGGGTGCGGGGCAGCAGGGCCAGCAGGACCCGGCCGAGGGCCGGCCGTACCGCCGGGTCGGAGGCCGGGCCGCCGGTCACCGCCTCCAGCGCGGACCGCGCCTCGCGCAGCGCGCCCGTGTCCTCGCGGAGCTCGCCGAGGCGGACCAGGGTCTGCGCCCGCCGCACCACGCAGTCGAGGCGCAGCCGCGGGTCCAGGTCCGGGCCGGCGGCGCCGCCGACGGCCGCGAACTCCCGTTCCGCCGCGGCCAGCAGCTCCGCGTCCGGCTCGGCCGCCAGGGCCTGCTCGTACAGCACCCGGCCGAGCACGGCCCGGGCCGGCGGCGTCCCGAGGCCGGCCACCGCCCGCTCGGCCTCCGCGAGCAGTTCCGGGTCCCGCTGCCCGGCCCACAGCCGCAGCAGTACCCCGGCCAGCTCGCACTCCGCCTCGCCCGGCGGGTCCTCGGGCCCGGCGGGTGCGGCGACGGCCCGGCGCAGTACGGCGACGGCCTCGTACAGTCCGCGCTGCCCGCCGTCCTGATCGTGGGCGGCGAGCCGGTCGCGGGCCGTGCGCACCGCCCAGGCCCGGCCGGGCGGGGGTGCGACGGGTTCGGCGACGGCCGGGTCCTCGGCGGGCGGCCCGGGCAGGTAGCGCCGTACGACGCGTGCCGAGACCTCGGCGAAGGCCTGCGGGAGCCGCCCGGCGGGGACCCGCTCCTCGCCGCCCTCCTCGACCACGGGCGCCCCGGTGAGCTGGGAGACGGCCAGGGCGGGGAAGTTCCGTACGCCCCGCCCGAAGTGCGCGAGCACGTACTCGGAGCAGTGCTTGAGCACCAGCGCGGCCTCGTCCCGGCCGAGCGGCCCGAGCAGGACGTCCTGGACGCCGGGCACGAACTCGTACCACTGCCCGGCGGACCGGCCGCGCCGCAGCAGCCCGCTCAGCAGCACCTCCGCCAGGTCGGAGGGCTCGGAGTCCGGCAGCATCGTGCGCTGCACGAGCCGCATCACGGGCAGGGTCAGCGGCGCCGCCGACAGGTACACGGCGAGCTGTACGGCGCGGGGCGAGGCGGAGGCGCGGAAGCGGCGCACCAGCTCGCGCGGCGGGCGGACGGCGCGCGGCGGCGGTACGGGCGTCGCGGGGTGGTCGGCGAGGACCCGGCCCACCTCGGCGGGGACGGGCCCGGTGCCCAGCCCGGCGACGAGGCGGGCCCAGGCGCCGAGCGCGGTGGCGCTGGGTGGCAGGACGGGGACGGCCAGCCCGCCGGTGGGCCGCCCGTGGCGGGCCGGCCGGTCGGGCCGGAACCGCAGCTTCCCGGCGCTGCCCTCGGCGCGGGTGAGGGCGCCCCGCTCGGTCGGCAGCCAGCTGCGGCTCCACAGCCGCTGCGGCAGCGGCTGGACGACGGCGCAGGGGGTGCACTCGGCCCAGCGGTGCAGCAGCCGCTGGGCCTCGCCCTCGCGCCAGAGCGGTCCGGCGCAGTCGGAGACGACCATGGTCAGGGCCCGTCCGGTCGGGTCCCGCAGCTGGTCCCCGGAGCGCAGCCGGGTGCCGGGGCCGGGTCCGCGCCCGACGGCGGCCCGGCCGTCGCCGAGCCGGTGCAGGTAGTGCACCTGTACGTCCCGGAAGGCGCCGAGGCGCTCGCACACGGACCGCAGTTCCTCGAACATGTCGTGCCACACGGCCATCGACGGCGAGGCGTCCATGACCAGCCGTACGGTCGCCTCGCGCCGGCTCTCGGGCCGCAGCACCGGGATGACCAGCCCGAGGGCACGGGCGCTGGCCTCGGCGGTGGCCGGCTCGTCGAGGACGAGGCGGGTGGGCGGGCCGGGCGGGCGGTGCCGCTGGAGGGCGCGCAGGGCCCGCTGGATCTCCAGGATCCGGGGCAGCGCGGCCGCTCCGGGGACCCGTACGGGCACTCCGGCGCCCGCCGGGAACTCGGCAGCCTCCTCCGCGACGGTCCCGAGGACCCGGGAGGCGTAGAGCCTGACCGGGTCCTCGGGCTCGGGCTCGGGCCGTACGGGCTCCTCCTCGGGCGGCGGCGCATCGCCCGAGGTCCGCGGCCGCCGGGGCGGGGCCGTCCGGTCCCGGTCCGGGGCGGCGGGGCCGGGCGGGCCGATCCGCCCGGCCAGCCACAGCGCGTCGGCGAGCTCCTCGGCGGTGGGGTCGAGCCCGGCGGCGCGCAGCAGCCCGGCGAGGTCGCGGAGCGCGGCGGGGACGGGTGGCGGGTCGGGGGAAACGGGGACGGGAGGCTGCTCGGGGACGGGAGGCTGCTCGGGGACGGGAGGCCGGTCAGGGACCGGAGGCTGCTCGGGGACGGTTGGCCGGTCGGGGGACACGGGCGCTCACCTCGGGCGGTCGAGGCGCTGGATGAGCAGGTCGGCGAGGTCCTCCCGGGTGGGCGGGGCGGCGTAGTGGGTGAGGTAGATGGCGTTCAGCAGCTGGTCGGCGGCGACGAGTTCGGACTGGGAGCGGCTGAGGAACTCCCGGATCAGGTCGGCGCCGAGCTGGGCGGCCTCCTCGCCGAGGTGCGCGCGGACCATGGTGGCGAGCCGTTTCTCGCCGGGCTGCCCGAGCTTGAGCTGGATGCAGCGGCGCAGCAGGGCGGCCGGGAAGTCCCGTTCGCCGTTGCTGGTCAGGATGATGAAGGGGAAGGCCCGGCAGCGCACCCGGCCGCCCTGGACGGTGACCTTCGCCCCGTCGTCGGTGAGCACCTGCACCTCGGGCTCGGTGTCGGCGACCCGTTCCAGCTCGGGCAGGGCGAACTCGCCCTCCTCCAGGACGTTCAGGAGGTCGTTCGGCAGGTCGATGTCGCTCTTGTCGAGCTCGTCGATGAGCAGCACGCGGGGCCGTTCGGTGGGCAGCAGGGCCGTCCCCAGCGGTCCGAGCCGGATGTATTTTCCGATGCCCGGGACCTTGCCGATGCCGGGCGGCGTGCCGGCGCCGGTTGCGGGAGCCGCGCCGGGGAAGCCGCCGCTCGCGGCGATCTGGACGTCCTGGAGCCGGGCGATGGCGTCGTAGCGGTACAGGCCCTCCTGGAGCACGGTCCGCGAGACCACGGGCCAGCGCAGCACCCGGCCGAGTTTCAGCTCGTGGGCGACGGCGTGGGCGAGGGTGGACTTCCCGGTTCCGGGGTAGCCGGTCACGAGCAGCGGCCGCCGCAGGTACAGGGCCGCGTTGATGGCCTCGAGCTCCTCGGGCTCGGGCCGGTGCAGCTCGGCGGCCTGCCGGTGCGCCCCGAGGCGGCGCGCCACGTTCCCGTCGGCCGTGTCCGCGAGTCCGCCGGGCTCGCCGACGGGGCCGCCGTCGAAGTCCCGCCACGGCGGCGGATCGGGCAGGGCCTCGATCCCGTCGTGGGGTGCGCCGACCCCCCGGTATATGAGCCATTCCTCGTTCACGGCTGCTCCCTCCCCCTCCCGCCCGTCACAGGTCGCCCTGCAGCGGCTCGTCTTCGGGCAGCGCGCGGGCCGGGTCGTCCCATACGAGGGCCATCCCGTCCGCCCAGTACGCGTCGGGGTCGGCCCCGTGCGCGCGGGCCCGCAGTGCCTGGAGCCGGACCGGCAGCGGCGCTCCCCGCCCCGCCTCGGTCAGCTCCTCGCGCAGTCCGCGGTGGAACGGCGCGCAGTCGGCCGCCGGATCGGCCGGGGGCCGGCGGGTGACGGCCACCCCGTATCCGGCGTCGTGGACCGCGTGGAGGGAGCCGCGGGTGGGCTCCGCGTCGGCGGCCCGGCAGTGCACGGGCACGGTGTTGTCCGGAAGGGCGTCGAGCCATTCGGGCGCCGGGGTCCGGGGACGCCCGCGCGCGCAGTCGGCCCGCTCGTCGGCCAGCGGCCCGGCCTGGACGCGGGCCCAGCGGTCGGCTCGGCGGTGGACGGACTCGTCGTCGGGCGGGGTGTCGCCGTTGCCGGCCTGGTGGCGGAACACCACCGGCCGCTGGACGCCCAGCGGCACCCGGCCCGCCACGGTCCAGGTGTCCACGGGCAGGCCGAACAGCTCGGGCGCCACGGCGACTTCGAGGAGGGCTGCCGCCTCGTGGGTGTCGCAGCGTCGGAAGGCCTCGGCGAGCGGGACCCGCAGCGCCTCCGCGAGGCCCGCGCGGGTGACCCGTACGCCGGAGTCCACCGGGGTCAGCCGCCCCGGGTGGGCGGGCCCGGCCAGCACCGAGACGCGCCAGTCGTAGACGTCCTCCCAGCCGTGCGCCCACGCCTCCAGCAGCACCGACGGCCCGCGGGTCAGCCCGTCGACAGGGCGTGCGTGCCCGTTCGTGTGCCCGGGGGCCGCGTCCCGGCGGCGCCGGTCCCGCTGTACCAGGCCCTGTTCGTGGCGCTCGCCCAACTCCCGCCGCAGGGGCCGCCACAGCCGCTCGGCCGTCGCCCGTACCCAGTCCCACAGCTCTTCGTCGGAGCCCGGGGAGGGCGGCTCGCGGTGGTCGGCCACGCTCACGTCGGTCGCGTACCGGAGCATCGCGGCGGCCTCGCCGGCGCCGGCCGGCGGGTCGTGGAGCATGCCGAGCCCGTCGCGCCAGCTGAGCGGGGCCGGCAGGCCCGGGTCCGGCTCCTCGCCGCGGGCGGCCTCGACCAGGGCGCGGACGGCCTCCGAGGAACGCGGCGGGGGCAGTTCGGCAAGCAGCCCGCACAGGGTGGTGCGTTCGGCGGCGGTGAGCCGTCTGCGGCCCTCGTACGGGTCGCCGCCGGCCGGGAGCTCGTCGTGGACGTCGGTCCAGGTGCGGCGGCTGCCCAGATCGCTCAGGTGCTGGTCGTAGTGGTAGAGGTCGTGGGCCTGCATGACGCGGCGGTAGAGCCCGACCTGGCCGGTGGCGGCCAGCGGCAGGGTGCGTAACTGGACGACGGACACGGCGAGTCCGCCGCCGCCGGTGTGCCGGCGGGCCTTGACCACGCCGACGACCTCGCCGCGGGCCAGGTCCACGACCGGGCCGCCGGACATGCCGGGCTCGATCTCGTCGTCGCCGCCGAGGCGCAGGGCGGCGCCGGCGGCGGCGGTACCCCGCAGGCGGGTGGTGCGGCCGGTGATCTCGGGGGTGCCGAGGTCCTCGGTGCAGCCGAAGTAGGCGACCTCGTCGAGGCGGGGTCTGGCGCGGTCGGTGAGCCGTACGCAGGCGTGCGTGATCGGTGCGAGGATCCGGACCAGCGCGAGGTCGGGCAGGTCCCACAGGGCGTGCCGGGCGGGCCGGCGCTCCTCGAGCCGCTCGGGCAGGACGCACTCGACGCGGCCGGTGACGGTCCCGGTGGCGCCGCCGGCGCCGGAGGAGAAGGTGATGCCGAGCTCACGCCCCACGAGACGCACCGCTGCACCCCCTTCACCGACGACGTGCGCGCACGTCAGGACCCAGCCCGGGGCGATGAAGAAGCCACTCCCCCAGGTGGGACCGGTCCCATGGGGTGCATACCCGTCCGGGGCCGCGTGGACGCGCACGGTGGCCGCCTGGACGAGGGGTTCGAGGAGCTCGTAGGCGCGCGCGGCGCCGCCCGTGCGCCCGTCCGGCATCCCCTGCCCCCTCAGGTGTCTGGCAGTCCAGGCTAGCGCCGGGGCCGGTAGGGCGGGAGGTCTCGCCGGGCATGCGGATTATCCTGGCGGGAAACATCCCCTGCACACCTTCATCACGGCACGGAGCCCGACTTGTACTTCACCGATCGCGGCATCGAGGAGCTGGAGAAGCGGCGCGGCGAGGAGGAGGTCACCTTCGAGTGGCTCGCCGAGCAGCTGCGCACCTTCGTCGACCTCAACCCGGACTTCGAGGTCCCCGTGGAGCGCCTGGCCACGTGGCTGGCGCGGCTGGACGACGAGGACGACGAGGACGAGTAGTCCCACCAGCGGACGAGTGGTCCCACGGGGGGACGAGTGGTCCACGCGCAGTCCCTGCACGGCGAAGGGGCCCGACCGGTGACGGTCGGGCCCCTTCGTGCAGGAGAGCAGGCCTGGATCAGGCGGCCTTGGTCTCCCAGAAGATGCGGTCGATCTCGGCGATGAGCTCGAGAGCCTTCTGGCCGGTCGCCGGGTCGTTCGACGCCTTGGCGGCCGAGAGGGCCTTCAGGGTGTCGTTGACCAGGGTGTGCAGCTGCGGGTACTTCTCGAAGTGCGGGGGCTTGAAGTAGTCGCTCCACAGCACCGAGACGTGGTGCTTGGCGAGCTCGGCGCGCTGCTCCTTGATGGTGATGGCGCGCGCGCGGAAGTCAGCGTCCGTGTTGGCCTGGTACTTCTCCTGTACGGCCTTGACGGACTCGGCCTCGATGCGGGCCTGGGCAGGGTCGTACACGCCGCACGGAAGATCGCAGTGGGCGGAGACCTTCGCCTTGGGGGCGAAGAGGCGGGAAAGCATGGAGTTTGTCCTCCTCGTGATCGTCTTCTCAAGAGGGGAGATTACTCCGTGGGAAAGGGGATTTCGCGAGCGGCCCCGTGGGCTTAGGACAAAAGTCCAGGGTGGCGTGCGGACCGGTGAGCGAACGTACGGGAGTGTGCGGCAGCATGCGCAGTGAGTCGAGAGCGGGCGAGGAGGTCGGGCACGGTGGAGAGAAGGCGCTCGCGGGCGGCGTTCGAGGTGCTGGAGGTGGCGGGGCCCTCAATGGTGCCGACGCTGCTGCACGGCGACCGGCTGGTGGTCCGGTACGGGGCCGCCGTGCGCCCGGGTGACGTGGTGGTGCTGCGGCACCCGTTCCAGCAGGACCTGCTGGTGGTCAAGCGGGCGGTGGAGCGGCGGTCGGGCGGCTGGTGGGTGCTCGGGGACAACCCGTACAACGAGACCGGCGACAGCACCGACTACGGGACGGTGCCCGAGGAGCTGGTGCTGGCGACGGCGGTGCTGCGCTTCCGGCCGCGCGCGGCGGATCAGAGTTCGCTGAGGGCGCGGCTGTCCTGGGCCGCGTCGGCGCTGCGGCCGCTCTGGCCGGACGCCTCGGCTTCCAGCCGTTTGCGGGCCCGGTAGGCGGCGACGTTGGCCCGGGTGGCGCAGCGGTCGGAGCAGTAGCGCCGGGAGCGGTTGGTGGAGGTGTCGAGGTAGGCGTTGCGGCAGGGCGCGGCCTGGCACAGGCCGAGGCGGTCGGGGCCGTGCTCGGTGAGGTGGAAGGCCAGGCCGAAGGACGCGAGCGCGGCGTAGCCGGCGGAGGCGTTCGAGGGGTGGTCGGCGAGGTGGATGTGCCAGTTCGGGCGGCCCTCGTCGTCGAGGTACTCGTGGCCGGAGACCTGCGGGCTGACCGGGAACTCCATGAGCAGGGAGTTCAGCAGGTCGACCGCGAGGACGTGGTCGCCGCCGTCGGCGGCCTCGAAGACGGCGCGCAGCCGGCCGCGGACGTTGCGGAAGCGGGTGACGTCGGCGTCGGTGACCCGGCGGGCGGCCTGGACCCCGGTGCCGAAGAGGCCCCGGACGGCGTCCACCGAGGTGAGCGAATCCTTGTTGCGGGCCGGCTCCTCGGTGTTGACCAGGCGCACGGCATAGTCCGAGTAATGGGCCAGTTCCACTTGTAGTCCTTACGGCTGCGGATTAGTGTCTCGGGTAACGGGTGAGACTTATTCGAGGGTATTACGACTGGAGGGGTCAGTGATGGCGGAGACCACGACCGACTGGCAGGCCTGGCAGGAGAGCTGGGACCGGCAGCAGGAGTGGTACATGCCCGACCGCGAGGAGCGCTTCCGGGTCATGCTGGACATGGTCGAGGCACTCGTGGGCCCCACCCCCCGGGTGCTCGATCTGGCGTGCGGTACGGGAAGTATTACGGACCGCGTCCTCGAGCGGTTCCCGGAATCCACCAGTACGGGCGTCGATCTCGACCCGGCGCTGTTGACCATCGCCCGGGGCCACTTCGACGGCGACCGGCGCGTCACGTTCGTGACCGCCGACCTCAAGGACCCCGGCTGGACCTCGACGCTCCCGTACGACACGTACGACGCCGTCCTCACGGCCACCGCGCTGCACTGGCTGCACAGCCCGGACCTCGCGGTGCTCTACGGGCAGCTCGCCCCACTGGTGCGGCCGGGCGGGGTCTTCATGAACGCCGACCACATGCCCGACCCGGCGACCCCGCGGATCAACGCCGCCGAGCGCGCCCACCGGCACGCCGGGATGGACCGGGCACGGGCGGCCGGCGCGCTGGACTGGGCCGACTGGTGGGCCCTCGCGGCCGCCGACCCGGTGCTCGCCGAGCCGACGAAGCGCCGGTTCGAGATCTACGGCGAGCACGCCGACGGGGACACCCCCGACGAGGCCTGGCACGCCCGGACCCTGCGCGAGGCGGGCTTCGCGGAGGCCCGGACGATCTGGCGCTCGCCCTCCGACGGGCTGGTCCTAGGACTGAAGTAGTGCCCTTGTAGGAAAGTGAGAACTTCCGCGACATACGAGCGGCATGCGAGAGGGGCGGTACGGGAATCCCGTACCGCCCCTCTCGACCGTTCTGCGCGGTTACAGCACCGCGGTTACAGCACCTTGGACAGGAACGCCTTCGTCCGGTCGTGCTGCGGGTTGCCCAGCACCTCGCGCGGGTGGCCGGACTCGACCACGACGCCGCCGTCCATGAAGACGAGGTTGTCGCCGACCTCGCGGGCGAAGCCCATCTCGTGGGTCACCACGATCATGGTCATGCCCGACTCGGCCAGGTCCCGCATGACGTCGAGGACGTCGCCGACGAGCTCCGGGTCGAGCGCCGAGGTGGGCTCGTCGAAGAGCATCAGCTTCGGCTCCATGGCCAGCGCGCGGGCGATCGCCACGCGCTGCTGCTGGCCGCCGGAGAGCTGGGTGGGGTAGTTCCCGCCCTTGTCGCCGAGGCCCACGCGGTCCAGGAGGCGTACGGCGCGCTCGCGCGCCACCGCCTTGGACTCGCCCTTGACCATGACCGGGGCTTCCATGACGTTCTCTATGGCCGTCATGTGCGGGAACAGGTTGAAGCGCTGGAAGACCATGCCGATGTCCCGGCGCTGGGCCGCGACCTCGCTGTCCTTCAGCTCGTAGAGCTTGTCGCCCTTCTGCCGGTAGCCGACGAGGTTCCCGTCGACGTACAGCCGTCCGGCGTTGACCTGCTCCAGGTGGTTGATGCACCGCAGGAAGGTCGACTTGCCGGAGCCGGACGGGCCGACCAGGCAGAACACCTCACGCGGGGCGACCTCCAGGTCGATGCCCTTGAGGATGTGCGCCGCACCGTAGGACTTGTGGACGCCCTCGGCCTTCACCATGGCAGTCGTCATCAGGCCACCGCCTTGCGGTTCGAGAAGCGGGACAGTTTCGCCTTGATCTTCTGCAGCGGCGTAAGCGGCAGCGAGCGGAGCGAACCGCGGGCGTAGCGGCGCTCCAGGTAGTACTGGCCGACGCTGAACACGCTGGTCAGGGCGAGGTACCAGATCGACGCGACGAAGAACATCTCCATCACCGCGAACGAGGTGGACGCGATGTCCTGGGCCGCGCGCAGCAGGTCGAAGTACTGCACGGCCACGACGAGCGACGAGGTCTTGAGCATGTTGATGAACTCGTTGCCCGACGGCGGCACGATCACCCGCATGGCCTGCGGCAGCACGACACGGCGCATGGTCTGCATCCGGGTCATGCCGAGCGCGTGCGAGGCCTCGGTCTGGCCCTCGTCGACCGACTGGATGCCGGCCCGGACGATCTCCGCCATGTACGCGCCCTCATTGAGGCCGAGACCCAGCAGGGCGGCCAGGAAGGGCGTCATGACCTGGGTCATCTCGTCCTTGTAGAACCCGAGGTTCAGGATCGGGAAGATCAGGGCGAGGTTGAACCAGATCAGGAGCTGCACGTACACCGGGGTGCCGCGGAAAAGCCAGATGTAGAACCAGGAGATGGTGCTGGTCACCGGGTTCTTCGAGAGGCGCATCACGGCGAAGAGGACACCGAGCACCAGGCCCAGGGCCATCGAGGCGACGCTGATCCAGACCGTGTTGACGACACCACGCAGGATGGTGGGGTCGAACAGCTTCTCCGGGACGGTCGCCCAGCGCACGTTGCCCTGCGAGAAGGCGATGGCGAGCGCCACGACCAGTCCGATGACGACCACGGCGCTGATCCAGCGGCCGTAGTGGCGGACCGGGATGGCGCGGATCATCTCGGGGTGGGCGGTCCCGGCCGGCGGGGTGTCCGCCGGGTCCGGGACCTTGTCGAGCTTGTCAGTCACAGTGACTGCCCTTCAGTGTGCTGCGGTCTGCGCGGAGGTCAGGAGCCTGCGTTGATCTTGGCCTCGGTCACGGCGCCGGAGCCCGCGTTCCACTTGTCCAGGGCGGCCTTGTACGTGCCGTCCTTGACGACCGCGTCGAGGGCTTCCTTGAGCGCGTCGCGCAGCTCGGTGTTCTTCTTGTCCACGGCGATGCCGAAGAGGCCGGCGTCGGTCGGGTTGGCGATGGCCTCGAAGTCGTTGCCGCCACCGGCGGTCTGCGCGATGTACGCGGCGACCGGGGAGTCGTTCAGGTCGGCGACGGCGCCGCCCGCCTTCACGCGGGTCTGGGCCTCGGCGTCGGTCGGGAAGGACTCGATGGCGACCTCGCCCTTGCCGGCCGCCTTGCACTTCTCGGACTGGTCCTTGGCGGACTGCTCGTACGTCGTGCCGCGCTGGACGGCGACCTTCTTGCCGCACAGGTCGTCGAGGGTCTTGATGCCCTCCGGGTTGCCCTTCTTCACCAGGATGCCGGTCGAGGCGGAGAAGTAGTCGACGAAGTCGACGCCGGCACCGGTCTTGGCGCCCTTCTCGTCCAGACCCTCCTGGCGGGCCTTGGTGTCGGTCAGCGAGGACATGACCAGGTCGCTGCGGCCCGTCTGCATGCTGCCGATCAGCGTGTCGAAGGTGCCCGACTCGAACTGGAACTTCACACCGAGCTGCTTGCCCAGGGCCGCCGCGACATCGGGGTCGACACCGACGATCTTGCCGCCCTGGGTGAACTCCATCGGCGCGTAGGTCGAGTCCGTGCCGACCTTGATGACACCGGCGTCCTGGATCTTCTTCGGGAGCTTGGAGAAGAGCGGCGCGCTGCTGTTCGCCGCACCCGACGGGCTGGTGGAAGCCTTGTCCGTCTGGTCTCCGCAGCCGGTGAGAATCAGGGCTCCGGCGACCGCGATCGCGCCGACCGCGGCGATCCGGGACCGGGCGGCGGTCGTACGACGGGTGGTGCTTGCGGTCATGAGCTGGTTCCTCCGGCTGGCTGGTGGAGCATCCGAGAGCGGTCGGCACGCACCTTCGAGTGTCGCGACCTCGTGTGATTACGGCATCTTGCCATTCGGACTGACGCATTCAGGCAGTTCGTCAGGTCAAAATCGGATAACGGGTGGGTGGGGGTACCCAACAGGACTGCGGAATGTGGCCTTGAGCGCCGCAGAAACCGCTGTGACCTGGCCCTTTTGACGGACTATTTGCGGTCCGTCTCGCCCGTTGGACAGAGGTGTTTGGACCTTTCGCCAAAAACAGGACAAGAGGTCTACTGCCGAGTCGGAATCGACTCGTCTGGGTGAGCGTTCTTCGGGTACAACGGATCCTTACACCCCTCATCCGGGGCTCAGGGCGCGCGTGCGGCGCGCCCGCGCGTACGAACCTCCCCTTCGCGGAGACGGGCC
Source organism: Streptomyces sp. NPDC051364 (assembly GCF_040682115.1). Classification (NCBI taxonomy): domain Bacteria; kingdom Bacillati; phylum Actinomycetota; class Actinomycetes; order Kitasatosporales; family Streptomycetaceae; genus Streptomyces; species Streptomyces sp. NPDC051364. The sequence goes on from NZ_JBFBAH010000004.1 coordinate 183,186, forward strand.
AACCGTCGATGCGGAGTACGGACGCGGTGCCCGCCCACCCCTTAACCAGGTGTGGTCACCCTCAACGATTCAAAAACCTAAGGGGCCAAGAAAGTGGCAGCGGAGATCGTCAATCCTCGCAGCGACAGCGCGACGGACAACAACCCGGACGCGGTGTTCGCGCTGCACCGGGGCGGCAAGATGGCCATCCAGGCCACGGTGCCGGTCCAGAACAAGGATGACCTGTCCCTCGCGTACACGCCCGGCGTGGCGAAGGTCTGCAGCGCCATCGCGGAGCAGCCCGAGCTGGTGAACGAGTACACCTGGAAGTCCAACGTGGTCGCCGTCGTCACCGACGGTACGGCCGTGCTCGGACTCGGTGACATCGGTCCCGAGGCCTCCCTCCCCGTGATGGAGGGCAAGGCCATCCTGTTCAAGCAGTTCGGTGGTGTGGACGCGGTGCCGATCGCGCTCGCGACCAAGGACACGGACGAGATCATCGAGACGGTCATCCGCCTCGCTCCGTCCTTCGGTGGGGTCAACCTGGAGGACATCTCCGCCCCCCGCTGCTTCGAGATCGAGCGCCGGCTCCAGGAAGCCCTGGACATCCCGATCTTCCACGACGACCAGCACGGCACGGCGATCGTGACCCTGGCCGCCCTGCGCAACGCGGCGAAGCTGACCGGGCGCACGCTCGGCGACCTGCGCGCCGTGATCTCGGGTGCGGGCGCGGCGGGCATCGCCATCGCCAAGATCCTCGTGGACGCGGGCATCGGCGACGTCTGCGTCACCGACCGCAAGGGTGTCGTCTCCGCGGACCGCTCCGACCTGACGGACGTCAAGGCGGAGATCGCGGGCCTGACGAACAAGACCGGCCAGACCGGCTCCCTGGAAGCGGCCCTGAACGGCGCGGACGTGTTCATCGGCGTCTCCGGCGGCACGGTGCCCGAGGAGGCGGTGGCCTCGATGGCGAAGGACGCCTTCGTCTTCGCCATGGCCAACCCGAACCCGGAGGTCCACCCGGACGTCGCGCACAAGTACGCGGCGGTCGTGGCAACGGGCCGCTCGGACTTCCCGAACCAGATCAACAACGTGCTGGCGTTCCCGGGCATCTTCGCGGGCGCCCTGAAGGTCCGCGCCAGCCGGATCACCGAGGGCATGAAGATCGCCGCCGCCGACGCCATCGCCGGTGTCGTGGGTGACGAGCTCGCCGCCGACTACGTGATCCCGTCGCCGTTCGACGAGCGCGTCGCCGAGGCCGTTGCGGCCGCGGTCGCCGCCGCGGCCAAGGCCGACGGCGTGGCCCGCCTGGTCTGACCCGGCAGCAGCACAGAAGAGGGGCCCTGCCGGATGTTTCATCCGGCAGGGCCCCTCTTCTGTTGGGCACACCCTCCCCGCCCCCGAACCGGGAGGGGATGCTCCGCCTCAGCGCCTCGACGAAGCTGACGCTTCGTCAATGAGAATGCGGCCACAAGGTGGCAGGCTCATGACGAGCGGGCGGCATGGCGTGAATATTACCGCCACTCGAGGCTTGATCCCGACGTTCCGCTTCCCCCTCTCGGTCACACAAGACCGCACGTGGCACGCTTAGTTGAGCGCGAAACGAATGGTTCCGCTCGCCCGCCGGACGGCCCAGTACGGACGCAGGAACACCCCCGTCCGGTTCCCGCCGACGGCCACCGATCCGTACGGGCGGCCGTGCGACGAAGGCCTCACCCACAGAGCCCCGACAGGGCTGGCCCGCCGCGCTACCGGGCGGTAGCGTCGCGGCATGTTCGCTGCCTACGCCGCCCGAATCGACCGTGACCAGCCGCTGAGCGGCCTTGTGCTGGGCGAGCGCCCGGCCCCCGAGGCCCGCCCCGGCTGGGTGACCGTGAACGTCAAGGCCGCCTCTCTCAACCACCACGACCTGTGGTCGCTGCGCGGGGTCGGCCTCGGCGAGGACAAACTCCCGATGATCCTCGGCTGCGACGCCGCCGGCATCGACCAGGACGGCAACGAGGTCGTCCTGCACTCCGTGATCGGCCAGACCGGCCACGGGGTCGGCCCCGACGAGCCGCGCTCGATCCTGACCGAGCGCTACCAGGGCACGTTCGCGGAGCAGGTGACCGTCCCCGCCTGGAACGTGCTGCGCAAGCCCGCCGAGCTGTCGTTCGAGGAGGCCGCGTGCCTGCCGACGGCGTGGCTGACGGCATACCGGATGCTGTTCACGAACGCGGGCGTGCGCCCCGGCGACTCGGTGCTGGTGCAGGGTGCCGGCGGCGGGGTCGCGACGGCCGCGATCGTCCTCGGCAAGGCGGCGGGCCTGCGGGTCTTCGCCACCAGCCGGGACGAGGCCAAGCGCAAGCGGGCGGTGGAGCTGGGCGCGGTGGAGGCGTACGAGCCGGGGGCGCGGCTGCCGCAGCGGGTGGACGCGGTGATCGAGACGGTCGGCGCGGCCACCTGGTCGCACTCGGTCAAGTCGCTGCGTCCGGGCGGCACCCTGGTCATCTCGGGCGCCACGAGCGGGGACCGCCCCGCGCACGCCGAGCTGACCCGGATCTTCTTCCTGGAGCTCAAGGTGGTCGGCTCGACGATGGGGTCCAAGGACGAGCTGGAGGACCTCCTCGCCTTCTGCGCGGCGACCGGGGTGCGGCCGGTGATCGACGAGGTCCTGCCGCTCGACCGGGCGCGGGAGGGCTTCGAGAAGCTGGAGGCCGGCGACCTGTTCGGGAAGATCGTCCTGACGGTGTAGCCGGAGACCCTCCCGTCGCGTCAACGGTGGTTGACACCGGCATGCCCGTCAACCTAAATTGACAGGCATGACAGAAGCGACCGATCTCGCCGAGCGGGCCGGGGACCGCGACCCCCGCGTGGGCCTGCGTGCCGTGGCCGCGCTCCGCAGGCTGCTGGAGCAGCTGGAGGCCGTACAGGTACGCAGCGCCCGTGCACAGGGGTGGTCCTGGCAGGAGATCGCGGCCGAGCTGGGCGTCAGCCGGCAGGCCGTACACAAGAAGCACGGGAGGGTCTGATGTTCGAACGCTTCACGCAGGACGCCCGGGACACCGTGACGGGCGCCGTGGCCGAGGCCCGCCGGGCCGGCGCCGCCACGGTCACCGAGGAGCACCTGCTCCTGGCCCTGCTGGACCGGGGCGCACTGGACCCGCTGGGCGTGGACCGCGCCGCGGTGACGGCCGACCTCGCCGCGGCCCGCCGCCGGGGCGGCATGTCCCGGGCGGACGAGGAGGCCCTCGCGGGCCTCGGCATCGACGTCACCGAGATCGTCTCCCGGGTCGAGGAGACCCACGGCGAGGGCGCACTCGCCTCGGCTGCCCCGCGCCGGCGGACCCTGGGCTCCTCGCTCCGCTCGGCGCTGGGCCGCCCGGAGCCGGAGAGCCGCCACGTCCCCTTCGCCCAGGGCGCGAAGAAGGCCCTGGAGCAGTCCCTGCGCATCGCGCTGGGCCGCCACGACCGCCACATCGCCACCCTGCACCTGCTGCTCGCGCTGCTCTCCCGCCCGGGCACGGCCGCCGAGGTCCTGGCAGACCACGGCGTCACGTACGCGGCGGCCGAGGCGGGCCTGGCGGCCTGATCCGCGGCCGGATCCCCCAGGCCGATCCGCGGCCGGACTCGCGGTCTACCGCGGCGGCCGGAGCGCCTCCGCGAGGCGGTCCGCCGCCGCCGCGAGGTGGGCTCGGGCCTCGGCCAGCCTGGCCGGGGTGACGCCGTGGTCGCGGGCCGCATCGCGGACGTCGTCGCGGAAGCGGTCCAGCAGGCGGTCCAGGTCGCGGGCCGGGTCGCCGGTGGGGGCGAGGTCCTCGGCCCAGTGCGAGTCCGCCGCCGCGGCGCCGGCGGTACCCGTACCGCCGCCCGTACTGCTCGTGCCGCTCGCGCCGCCGGTGCTGCCGCCGGTGCTGCCGCCGAGCCAGGAACCGGCCAGATTGCCCAGCACCCCGCCCGACTTCGCGAACTGCTCCTGCAGCTGGCCCGCGATCCGCATGACCTCCTCGCGCGCCCGCTCCTGCGCCTCCTTGGCCTGGCGGCGGGCCTGCTGGGCCTCCTCGCGGGCCCTGCGGCTCTCGTCCTTCGCCCGGCGTGCCTGCTCCTTCCACTCCTGCTTGGCCTTGCGCAGCTCCTCCTTGGCCGCCGCCCAGGACGCGTCCTCGACCGGGGTCGCCGTCGCGGAGGCCGCGGCCCGCATCTCGCGCCGCAGGGCACCCGCCGCGCCCCGTACGTCGTCACGGATCTCGGCGGCCAGCTCGGAGACCGAGTCTCGGATCTCCAGCTCCAGGTCGGCGAGTTCACCGCCGCGGTCGGCGAGTTCGGCGCGGCCCGCCTCGGTGATGGAGTACACCTTGCGCCCGCCTTCGGTGGCGTGCGTGACCAGGCCCTCGGCCTCCAGCTTGGCCAGCCGGGGGTACACCGTGCCCGCGGAGGGCGCGTACAGGCCCTGGAAACGCTCCTCCAGCAGCCGGATCACCTCGTAGCCGTGACGCGGTGCCTCGTCCAGCAGCTTGAGCAGGTAGAGGCGGAGGCGGCCGTGGGCGAAGACGGGCGGCATGTCAGAGCACCTTCTTGTCGAGCACGAGGGGGGCGGCCGGGGCGTCGGCGGCCGGGCGGCGCAGCAGGGCGATGGAGCCCGAGACGGTGGTGGCCCGCAGGGTTCCGGTGCCTGCGCCGAGCGTGCCGGTGATCCGCTTGGCCGCGAACTGGCCGGAGACGAGCAGGTCCTCGAAGGCGTTGGAGACGCCGCCGGTGGCCGTGTTGGCCTCCACCCGTGCGTCGGCCGGGTGCGGAAGGCGGATCGCGACCTGCCCGGACACGGAGTTGAGGGAGATGTCCACCGGCCGCGGCTCGGCCGCGTCGAGGGCCAGGTCGATGAGCATGTCGCCGCTGACGGAGTCGGCGCGTACGGTGCCGCCGGCGCCGTCGACCACGGTCAGACTGCCGGAGACGGAGTGGAAGCCGAGCCCGCCGGTGAGGGACTGCGCCTCGACGCCGCCGGAGACGGTCTTCGCGTTGACCTTGCCGGACAGGCCGACCAGCGTGATGTCGCCGGAGACCCCGCTGACGTCGGTGTCGGCGCCGATGCCGGAGACGACGGAGGTGGCACTGACCGTTGCCAGGTGCACATGGGTGGCGGCGGGGACCGTGAGGGTGACGGTGGCCCGACGCTCCCAGGCCTTGCGGCCGCTGCCGGAGCGGGACCAGGCCTTCCAGGGCTTGCCCTCGAACCACTTCTTGAGGTCCTGGGACCCGTTCCAGGGCAGGTCCTCGTAGGACACGGTGAGGGTGCCGCCCTCCTGGACGACGTACAGCGGCGGCCCGTCGACCGCGGCCACCTCGAGGCGGGCCGGACCCTCGTCGGCGACGACGTTGACCGTGCCGCCGACGAGGCGGACGCGGAGCTCGGTCACCGGCTCCTCGAAGGTGAGCTTCTGCGGTTCGGCGACCGACCACGTCTTCTGCTCTGCCATGGTGCTGATCCTCCTCGGCGTACGGACACGGCACGCAACATATCGCGTCTTCTGGCTAACACGATATATCGCGGATGCCCGAAGTCAAGCGCCTCCTTCGGCGCTCAGCACGCGATGGGGTGACGCTCGAGGAACCGGGCCATGGCTTCGGCGACCGGCCGGGACTGCTCGATGTGGAGGAGGTGGCCCACGCCTTCGGCGACGTACTCCTCGACGTCGGGCACGTTCGAGCGGAGGAACTCGGCGACTTCGACCCACAGCGGCCGGGTGTCGCTGCCGAGCACGGACAGCACCGGCCGGCCGATCGCCGCGGCCTGATCAGGGCCGAAGCGCCACTCGGCCAGGGACGGCAGCTCGATCCCGAAGAACGTGTCGGCGTCCTTGACCGCCTGCGCGCCGCTGCCGGGTACCCGCTCGTCGAGCAGTGTCCGGCAGTGGTCCCAGTCCATCCCGCTGACGACGGGCATGAACAGCCGCACGGCCCGTTCGGCGTCCCCGTCGGCGTACGCCTCGAACGCCGGCGCCACCTGTTCGAAGAACGCCGCTCCTGCAGGTACCGACAGCAGGGAGAGCTCCAGCAGGGTGACCGTGGCGACACGGTCGGAGTGGTCCTGGGCGAGCTGGTCGGCGACGGCCGCACCGCTGTCGACCGCACCATCCGTACCGGGACCTACTGCGCCTACTTGCCCGACCCGCGCTTCCCTTCCCCGTGGTCCGCATGACGCGCATCGGCGCTGGTCACCCCGCCATCGGCGGCTACGCCGCCAGGAGGGGGCTGGCGTGGTGGTGGAGCCAGGCGCGGTACGGCGGCGTGCGGAGGGCGGCTTCGCGGTAGGCCGCCCGGAGGTCCTCGAAGACCTCGGCATGCGCACCGGGCCGCGTGGCCAGCAGCAGCCGGACCGCTAGGGGGTCGCCGGACAGCGGCCGTATGGCCATGTCGTCGCGCGGCCCGGAGGTCGGCTGGCAGGGGGCCACCGCCTCGCCGGAGACGATCAGCGAGGTCGCGGTGTGGTAGTCGGCGTGCAGGACGGGCGGGTCCAGCCCGGCCCCGGCGAACACCCGGCGCAGGCCGTCCCATTCGCCGTCCACAGAGGGGTCGACCGTCCACCGGTCGGCCGCCAGGTCCTGTAACTCCACCACCGGCCGGCGTGCCGCCGGATGGTCCCGGGACATCGACACGAACTGCGGCTCCCGCTCCATCAGGACCCGCAGCTCCAGCCCGGCCGGCACCCGCAGCGGGCTGCCCTCCACCTCGTGGACGAACGCCACGTCCAGCTGCCCCGAAGCCACCATCCGCAGCAGGGCGTTGGCGGACACGTCCACCACCAGCGAGGTCTCGAAGTCCGGCATCCGGCGGTGGATCCGGCGCAGCCACCCCGGTATCGCCCGGCTGGCGGTGGAGCCGATGTTCAGCCGCGGACCGCGGGCCAGCGCCCGGGCCTCGGCGACGAGCGCTGCCATCTCGGCCAGCAGCGGGCGGGCCCGGCCCAGGACCGTGCGGCCGAACGGAGTGGGCCGGCAGCCGGTGCGTTCACGCAGGAACAGCTCGCCGTCCAGGGCGCGTTCGATGCGGCGCAGCTGGGTCGTCAGGGAGGGCTGGCTCACGCCGAGCTGCCGCGCGGCTTTGTGCAGACTGCCGGCGTCGGCAATGGCGCACAGTGCGCGCAGGTGCCTCACCTCGAGCTCCATGACCCGAGAGTAGGCCGGTCCCAGCGGACCGCACCAGCCACTGATACCCCACCGAATCCCGCCATTCTCATGGAAGTTGACCTTCCGAAATCTCCCCGATAGGCCGGCGCTATCGGTGGCTGACATCATCCGCCGGCCGCTCCCGCTCCCGCAGACTCCGGTACCGAACGACCCACCCCCCACTGGATCGAGTAGGAGCCCCCCACATGCGCCACTCCCGTATGTCCCGAAAGGCCGTACTGGCCACCACCGTCGGCCTCGGCCTCGCGGCTGCCCTCGGCGTGGTCCCCAACGCCAGCGCCGCCCCCGCGCCCGTCGGCAATGCCGCGACGTACGCGGCGTACGAGGCGTCGCAGGAGAACCAGGACGCCAACCGCGCCTTCTTCGAGGCCGTGCAGCACTCGGTCGCCGAGCAGCGCGCCGCGAACCCGGCCGTCCTCGCGGTGACCGTCACCTACAACACGCGCAACGCGCCCAGCTTCCGCAGCCAGATATCCCGCTCCACGCAGATATGGAACAGCTCGGTCTCGAACGTGAAGCTGCAGGAGGTCTCCTCCGGCGGGAACTTCTCGTACAACGAGGGCAACGACTCGCGCGGTTCGTACGCGAGCACGGACGGCCACGGCCGGGGCTACATCTTCCTCGACTACCGGCAGAACCAGCAGTACAACTCCACCCGGGTGACCGCGCACGAGACCGGCCACGTGCTGGGTCTGCCGGACCACTACTCGGGCCCCTGCTCCGAGCTGATGTCGGGCGGCGGCCCGGGCACCTCGTGCCAGAACGCCAACCCGAACAGCGCGGAGCGCTCGCGCGTGGACCAGCTGTGGCGCAACGGGCTGGCCGCGTCGGGGCTGGGCTCGAAGAGCTGACGAGCTAGGGCAGCTTTCCCACCTCGGGTACGTATTCCGCGCAGTCCGGGTTCCGGCAGGGACCCGGTACCCACTCCGGAATGAAGATCCCCAGCGCCTTGCGCCGCCGGATGACGGTTGCGACGGGGCGCCCGCAGACCGGGCACGCGAGCTGTTCGTGCGCGGTCTGCGGGTCCACCGGGTCGGGCGGGTGCGGGTGGCGCCGATCCTGCTGTTGGTGCTGTTCACCGGCCATACCTCCACGGTAGGCCGGTTCCGCGCGTTCGGCCGCTTTCAGCGCTTGCGAAAGTGCGGCGCGAGCTGCGGTCAGCGCGAACGGGATGACGTCGTCCCCTGCGGCTTGCGCCACATCGGCCACATCAGCGGCCCCTCCGGCAGCTGCACCGCCTCGCCCGTGAACTCCCAGCCGAGCCGTTCGTACAGCCCCTTGCTGCGCTCACTGCTCGCCTCCAGGTACGCCGGCACGCCCTCGCGGTCGCAGCGCTCGAGCACCGGCCGCATCAGCTCGGTCCCGAGCCCCTCGCCCTGCCGGCCCGGGGCGACCGCGATCATCAGCAGGTACTCGTGCTCCTCGGCGGTCGGGTGCACCGCGCCCGTCAGCCTGCCGACCAGCTCGCACCGCTCGTTGTCGGGGTCGGCGACAGCGCGCATCTTCGCCGGGACGTCGTCCTCGGCGGCTTCCCCCTCCGGATCCCCGGCCGGGATCCGCAGCCACAGCGCCGCCGCCGAACCGTCCACCGCGTAGTCGATCCGGCCCTCGGCCAGCGCGACGTCCACGAACACGCCCAGGAACCTGCCGTGCACCGCGGCCCGGTGCTCCGGATCCGGGAAGACCCAGCTGCTCACCGGGTCGGTGCGGAAGGCCTCGTCGAGCAGCCGCGCCACCGCGTCCCGGTCCGACTGATCCGCCTGACGTATCTCCAGCGCCACTGGTCACACCCTTCGCTCACGTTTCAACTGCCGCGGGCGATCCTAGAGTTGGCGCCGGAACAGCGGAAAGCCCCGTTCCGGCACGATGCGGTGCCGGAACAGGGCTTGCGCAGGGGGCCTGCGTAGGGGGCTCGCATGGGCAGCTTGCGTACGGGGGCTCGGGTACGGCCTTCTCCGCGCTACGGGCTCACCGGGTCCGCCGGGTGACGAACTCCGCCAGCGCCAGCAGCCCGCCCGCCGCCCCGAGGTCCGGCACGGCCCGGGACAGCAGCTGCACCGCCCGGCCCATCCGGTCCGCGGCATGGGCCTGCGCCCAGTCGCGCCCGCCGGCCCGGTCGACCGCGTCGGCGGCCTTCCGTACGTCGTCCTCGGCCATGGGACCCGCGTACAGGGCCGCCAGCTCCTCGCCGGCCGCGGTGCCCGAGGTGAGCGCGGCCACGACGGGGAGGGACTTCTTGCGGGCGATCAGATCGGCCCCGGCGGGTTTGCCCGTGTGCCCCGGATCCCCCCAGATGCCGATCAGGTCGTCGATCAGCTGGAAGGCCAGCCCGGCCTCCCGCCCGAAGGCGTCCATCGCATCGACCTCGTCCGGCCCGGCGCCGGCGTAGAGCGCGCCGAGCGCGCAGGCGCAGCCCAGCAGGGCTCCGGTCTTGGCCGTCGCCATGGTCAGGCACTCGTCGAGCGAGACGTAGGGACGCTGCTCGAAGGCGCAGTCCGCCTGCTGGCCGGCGCACAGCTCGATGACGCAGGCCGCGAGCCGCGCCGAGGCCTGCACCGAGGCGGGGTGCGGATCCTCCGCCAGCAGCCGCAGCGCGAGCGCCATCATGGCGTCGCCGGTGATGATCGCGTCCGGTACCCCGAAGACGGTCCAGGCCGTGGGCCGGCCCCGGCGCTTGGTGTCCTTGTCGATGACGTCGTCGTGCAGCAGCGTGAAGTTGTGCGCGAGCTCCACGGCCACCGCCGCCCGTACCGCGCCTTCGGCCGTCTTGGCGTCCGGGCCCCGCAGGGCCTGGGCGGCAGCGAGCACGAGGGCGGGGCGGATGGCCTTGCCCGCGTTGCCCGCGGCCGGGGTGCCGTCCGCGTGCTCCCAGCCGAAGTGGTACATCGCCACGCGCCGCATCGACCCCGGGAGGTTCTCGACGGTGCGGCGCAGTTCCGGGTTGACCGTTTCTCTTGTCCGCTCCAGCAGGGCCGCGGCCTCCTGCCCCTCGCCGGTCGTGATCGCCTCAGTGGTGCCCATGGCGTGTCCCCGATCCCCGGTCGTACTGCTCGGCCGGCCGCTCAGCGCCAGCGGGCGATCTCGACGTTCTCCAGGATGCCGAGCGCGTCCGGCACGAGCACCGCGGCGGAGAAGTAGGCGGTGACCAGGTACGAGATGATCGCCTGCTCGCTGATGCCCATGAAGCGCACCGACATGCTCGGCTCGATCTCGTCCGGGATCCCGGGCTGGTGGAGGCCGATGACGCCGGACTCGTCCTCGCCGGTGCGCATGCAGAGGATGGAGGTGGTGCGGGCGTCGCTGATCGGGATCTTGTTGGACGGGAAGATCGGCACCCCGCGCCAGGACGGCACCCGGTGCCCGTCGACGTCGATCGTCTCCGGGTACAGGCCGCGCTTGTTGCACTCGCGGCCGAAGGCGGCGATGGCCTTGGGGTGGGCGAGGAACAGCTTGGAGCCGCGCCGCATGCTGAGCAGCTGGTCCATGTCGTCGGGGCTGGGCCCGCCGTCGTGCGGCTGGATGCGCTGGTCGTAGTCGGCGTTGTGGAGCAGGCCGAAGTCGCGGTTGTTGAGCATCTCGTGCTCCTGGCGCTCGCGCAGCGCCTCGACCGTGAGCCGCAACTGCTGCTCGGTCTGGTTCATCGGCTGGTTGTAGAGGTCGGCGACGCGCGTGTGCACCCGCAGGACCGTTTGTGCAATGGAGAGTTCGTACTCGCGCGGCCTGGCCTCGTAGTCCACGAAGGTGCCGGGGAGGACGGCCTCGCCCCGGTGGCCGGCGGAGAGGTCGATCGCGGCCTCGCCGTACTTGTTGGTGCGCTGGGCCGGCAGGGCCCGCTGGGCCTCCACGTGCGCGCGCAGCGAGTCGACCCGGTCGGCGAGGAGCTGGAAGTCCTGGCGGGACAGGACGAGCGCGGTGCCGGAGGTGACGGCGCGGGCGGTGTACTCCCAGATCGCCTCCTCGTCGACGAGGGAGTCCTCGCCGAAGTAGGCGCCGTCCGCGACGGTCCGCAGGACCGCGTCCTCGCCGTAGGGGCCGGGGCCGACCTGGTCGATGCGTCCATGGGCGAGCAGGAACACCTGGTCGGAGGCGCTCCCGAAGGAGGTCAGCTCCTGGCCGGCCTCGAAGTCGACCTGCCGGCACCGCTGGGCGAGCTCGGAGAGCACTTCCAGGTCCTCGTAGGTGCGCAGCAGCGGCAGCTCGCCGAGCTCGGCCGGGATGACCTGGACCTGGGTCCCGGTCTTGATGAACTCCACGCGTCCGTCGCCGACCGAGTAGCTCAGCCGCCGGTTCACCCGGTACGTGCCGCCCTGGACGGACACCCACGGGAGCATCTTCAGGAGCCACCGCGAGGTGATCTCCTGCATCTGCGGGGCGGACTTGGTCGTGGTTGCCAAGTTCCTCGCGGCCGATGTCGCAAGACTCCGCTGCGGTGTCTGCACCTCGGGTTCGGAACCTGCCTGGACCGACATGTGTTTCCCTTTCGATCACTCCATGGATCTGCGGGATGCAGCCTTCCAGTACGGAACATGGTGGGACCATTACACAAAAGGGTGGGACTACTCCGTCCGGGCGTGGGCACCCTTTGGAGTTCACCTCGTTCACTCGAGTCCTCTCCCATCCCACCCCGGACACCCGCCCCGACGTGATGCTGCACCGCATCGCACACAAGCACGCCTCGCTCGGCGTCACCCGCGAGCAGTACGCGGTCGTCCACCGCCACCTCTTCGCGGCGATCGCCGAGACCCTCGGCGAGGCGGTCACCCCCGAGGTGGCCGAGGCCTGGGACGAGGTCTACTGGCTGATGGCCAACGCCCTGATCGCCATCGAGGAGCGGCTCTACGCCGAGCAGCAGGTCCTCGCCGGCGACGTCTGGCGCACCTGGACGGTCGCCGCCCGCATCGAGGAGACCGCCGACTGCACCACCTTCCACCTGGTCCCGGCGGACGGCTCCCCGGCCCCCTCCTTCAAGCCAGGCCAGTACGTCTCGGTCCAGGTCGAACTGCCCGACGGGGCCCGTCAGATACGCCAGTACAGCCTCTCCGCGGCCCCCGGCGCCCCGGTCCGCTCGATCACCGTCAAGCGGGTCCACGGCCCGGCCACCGCGGGCCCCGAGGGCGCGGGCCCCGACGGCGAGGTCTCGAACCACCTCCACGCCCGGATCGCGACCGGCGACACCCTGCGGGTCTCGGCCCCGTACGGCGACCTGGTCCTGCGCGACTCCGCGGCCCCGGTCCTGCTCGCCTCGGCCGGGATCGGCTGCACCCCGATGCTCTCGATGCTGGCGCACCTCGCCGACACCGGGCACGCCGCCTCGGTGACCGTCCTGCACGCCGACCGCTCCCCCGCCGACCACGCGCTGCGGGCCGACCACCGGGCACTGACGTACAAGCTGCCCGACGCCTCGGCCCGCTTCTGGTACGAGGCCGGCGCCGAGCCGGGCGACGGCGAGGGCCGCCTCGACCTCTCGGACGTCCCGGTGGCCCCGGGCACCACGGCGTACCTGTGCGGGCCGCTCCCCTTCATGCGGGCCGTACGCGCGCAGCTGCTGGCCAAGGGGGTCCGCGCCGCGGACATCCACTACGAGGTGTTCGGCCCGGACCTGTGGCTGGCGTCGGCCTCGGCCTCAGCCTCGGCCTCTGCGTAACTCCCGTGACGGGTGGGCCGGTCGGGACGAGTGTCCGGATCGGCTCGCTCACTGTACGAAGGCACTAGCCCGGAGGGGCGGCCTCCATTACACCGGAGTGCAACGAGGTGGACACGCAAGGTGACCACCACGCACCCGGAGGAGGCGGCCATGTCCGCACCCATGTCCGCGGACCGGTTCATCGGCGCGCTGCGGAACGAGGGTCTGACCGTCGTCGAGGTCGGCGCCTGGCGCACCCACAACCGCAACCACAAGGGCCCGTGGGGGCCGGTGAACGGAGTGATGATCCACCACACCGTCACGCACGGCACCAAGTTCACCGTCGAGCTCTGCCGTGACGGCGACGAGGACCTCCCCGGCCCGCTCTGCCACGGGGTGATCACCAAGGACGGCCGGGTCCACCTGGTCGGCTACGGCCGCGCCAACCACGCCGGGAAGGGCGACTCCGACGTCCTGGCGGCGGTGATCGCGGAGAAGCGGCTCCCGCCGGACCGCCGCGCGAACACCGACGGCAACCCGCACTTCTACGGCTTCGAGTGCGAGAACCTCGGCGACGGCGACGACCCCTGGCCGGAGGTCCAGCTCGACGCCATGGCCCGCGCGGCGGCAGCCGTCTGCCGGGTCCACGGCTGGACCGAACGCTCGGTGATCGGCCACCTCGAATGGCAGCCCGGCAAGCCCGACCCCAGGGGCTTCACGATGGATGCGTTCCGCGCCCGCGTCGGCGAACGCCTGAAATAACCGCCCCACGACCGACACCCCGTCGACCCTGCCCGCGCCGGGCGGGCAGGAGGTCGCCGATCCGGCCACGAGTCGGCGCGCGGCGGACAATGGGTGGGTGAATCGCTCCCCCGACCCCGCCGTCGTCCTGCAGCCCCGGCCGCCCTCCCCGCTGCTGGAGGTTCGTGACGAGCGGTTCGGGCAGTACGGGGTGCGGCTGCTGCTGAAGCGGGACGACCTCGTGCATCCCGAGCTGCCCGGCAACAAGTGGCGCAAACTCGCGCCGAATCTGCGGGCCGCCGTCGAGGGGGGCTTCCCCGGGGTGGCGACCTTCGGCGGGGCCTACTCGAACCACCTGCGGGCCACCGCGGCGGCCGGGCGGCTGCTCGGGATGCCGACCGTCGGGATCGTCCGCGGGGACGAGCTCGCCGGCCGGCCCCTCAACGACTCCCTGGCCCGGTGCGCGGCGGACGGGATGCGGCTGCACTTCGTCACGCGCTCGGAGTACCGCCGCAAGGCCGAGCCCGAGGTGCTGGCCCGGCTGCTGGCGGGGGCCGGCGCGGCCGGCTCGTACGTCGTCCCCGAGGGCGGCAGCAACGCCCTCGCCCTGCAGGGGTGTGCGGAGCTCGGGCGGGAGCTGCGCGGCATGTCCGACGCGGTCGCGGTGGCCTGCGGTACGGGCGGCACGCTGGCCGGGCTGGCGGCGGGGCTGGCCCCGGGCCAGCGGGCGCTGGGCGTTCCCGTCCTGGCGGGTGAGTTCCTGGGGGCGGAGATACGTTCCCTCCAGCAGGCGGCCTTCGGGGGCCCGGCAGGGCTCTGGAGCCTGGCGGAGGGCTTCCACCACGGCGGCTACGCACGCGTCCCCGCAGTACTCGACGAGTTCGCCGCCGACTTCGAGGAGCGGCACGGGTTCCCGGTGGAGCGGATCTACGTGGCCAAGCTGCTGTGGGCCCTGGCGGCCCTCACGGAGTCGGGCACCTTCCCGCCGGGGACAACCCTGACCGCCGTCGTCACCGGCCGCCCGTAGCCCGCTGCGCGGGGGATCAGGCCGCGTCCTCGCGGTAGGCCGCCGCTTCCTCCAGGTCCAGTCTGCGGAGCAGGCCCCGGAGCATCTCGTCGTCGATCCGGCGGTGGTCCCGCAGGGTCACGAACACCTCGCGCTCGGCGGCGATCATCTCCCGCGCGAGGCGCCGGTAGACGTCGTCCGCCGATTCGCCGGTGACCGGGTTGACCTCCCCCAGCCGCTCCCACACCGCGTTGCGCCGCCGTTCCATGACCGTACGGAGCCGCTCGGCCAGCGGCGGCGGCAGCGCGTTCTCCGGCTCCGCCAGCAGCTCCGCCAGCCGGTCCTCCGCCGACCGCGAGGCCTCGCTCTGGGCCTGCGCCTCCGCCAGTGTCTCCGCGTGCAGGTCACGCGGCGGCAGCCGCAGCAGCCGGATCAGCGGCGGCAGCGTCAGGCCCTGCACCACCAGCGTGCCGATCACCGTCGTGAAGGTCAGGAAGAGGATCAGGTTCCGGTGCGGCACGCTGATCGGCACCGAGAAGGCGATCGCCAGCGAGACCACCCCCCGCATTCCGGCCCAGCCCACGATCACCGGCGCCTTCCAGGTGGTGTCCGGCTCCCGGTTCCGGATCCGCTCCGACAGCCGCGGCACGAACGTCGCCGGGAAGACCCATACGAAGCGGGCCACCACCACCGCCAGGAACACCGCCAGCGCGTACCAGGCCGCGTCCCAGCCCGCGTACTCCGCGAGCCCCTTCAGGACCACCGGCAGCTGGAGGCCGATCAGCGCGAAGACCACCGACTCGAGGATGAAGGCGACCATCTTCCACACCGCCTCCTCCTGGAGCCGGGTCGCGAAGTCGACCTGCCAGTTGCGGTGCCCGAGGTACAGCGCCACCACGACCACCGCGAGCACGCCCGAGGCGTGCACCCGCTCGGCCGCCGCGTACGCCACGAACGGGATCAGGAGCGACAGCGTGTTCTGGAGCAGTGGCTCCCGCAGCCGCTTGCGCATGTGGTGGATCGGCACCATCAGCACCAGGCCCACCCCGACGCCCCCCACCGAGGCCAGCAGGAACTCCGCGATCCCGCCCGCCCAGCCGGCGCTCACCCCGACCGCCGCGGCCAGCGCCACCTTGTACGCGGTGATCGCGGTGGCGTCGTTCACCAGGGACTCGCCCTGCAGGATGGTCGTGATCCGGTTCGGCAGTCCGAGCTTGCGGGCGATCGCCGTCGCGGCCACCGCGTCGGGCGGCGCGATCACCGCGCCCAGCACCAGCGCCACCGGCAGCGACAGCCCCGGCACCACCAGGTACGCCGCGTACCCGACGGCGACCGTCGCGAAGAGCACGTACCCGACCGACAGCAGCGCCACGGGCCGCATGTTCGCGCGCAGGTCCAGATACGAGCTGTCCACGGCGGCCGTGTACAGCAGCGGTGGGAGCAGCAGCGGCAGCACGATGTGCGGGTCGAGGGCGTACGAAGGCACGCCCGGGATGTACGCGGCCATCAGCCCGGCGGCGACCAGCAGCAGGGGCGCGGGCACCCGCGTCCACCGGGCGGCCCCGGCAACGATCGCGCTGCCCGCCACCAGCGCCACCAGTGGCAATACCTCCATCGAAGATCCACCCTCGCTCGTCGTCGCTGATCGGCATGTCGTCCTGCGGCGCCCGCACGTCAGTACGCTGGTCATCATGAGCGAGTGCACCCACGTTCCCGAACTGCCGCGCCCCGAGCCTGTCCCGACTGCCCTGACCTGCCCTGAATGCCAGGTGCTCGGCAGTCATCCGGTGCAGTTGCGGATGTGCCTGGGGTGCGGGTACGTGGCGTGCTGCGACTCCTCCCCACACCGGCACGCCACGGCGCACCATCAGAGCACCGGCCATCCGGTCATGCGAAGCTTCGAGCCGGGCGAGACGTGGCGGTGGTGTTTTGTCGACGGTTCGATCGTCTGAACCGGGGTAGGTCAACCCTCCGCCGGTTCCCCTGATTTGGGCCCGCAGACCTCTAGCCACTGTGCGTACCCATGGGCTTACCATCAGTCACTGGCCGTGGGCATGGATGTCTGGAACGGGCGTCATGAGGGGTGCCGCGACACGATCGCCCGGATCGCGGTAGCGTCACCGGCGAACAGAGCTCGTACCACCTTGGAGGTGAGGGTGTCCCAGATCGCAGGCGAGCCCGGGACCCAGGACTTCGTGGAAGTCCGGCTGCCCGCTGCGGGTGCCTACCTGTCGGTGCTGCGAACGGCCACGGCCGGCCTCGCGGCACGTTTGGACTTCACCCTCGACGAGATCGAGGACCTCCGCATCGCGGTGGACGAGGCCTGCGCGATCCTGCTTCAGCAGGCCGTGCCGGGCTCCGTCCTCAGCTGCGTGTTCCGGCTGGTCGACGACTCGCTCGAGGTGACCGTCTCGGCGCCGACCACGGACGGACGTGCGCCCGAGCGCGACACGTTCGCCTGGACCGTCCTGTCGGCGCTGGCCGGCAAGGTCGAGTCCACCGTCGAGGAGGACAAGACGGTGAGCATCAGCCTCTACAAACAGCGCGGCGCGGGTCCAGGCCCGGCGTGAGCGGCGGGGAGATCCCGGTGCGGGGCGGGGATCGGCCCCGGGTACGGCACGAGGTCGACGGCGGCATCCCGGAGCAGCAGCACGCCCGGCCGCACCCGGCTGACGCGGATGCGGAAGACGGCTTTTTGGACTCGGCGGAGCGACGGGCGGGCCCTATGAGCGAGAACCAGCACGAAGAACCACAATCCTCACAGCCACCCGGGGCCGCTGCCACGGCCCCGGACACGGAACCGGAACCGGCACCGGCGCCCACACCGGTGCTGCCGGTGCCCACGGCGCTGCCCGATCCGCGCGACCGCAGCGGGGCGCGGGCCCTGTTCATCGAGCTGCGGGCGCTGCCCGACGGCTCGGTGGAGAAGGCGGAGCTGCGCAACCGGCTCGTGCGGATGCACCTGCCGCTGGTCGAGCACCTCGCCCGGCGGTTCCGCAACCGCGGTGAGCCGCTCGACGACCTGACGCAGGTCGCCACGATCGGCCTGATCAAGTCGGTGGACCGGTTCGACCCGGACCGCGGGGTCGAGTTCTCCACGTACGCGACGCCCACCGTGGTCGGCGAGATCAAGCGGCACTTCCGCGACAAGGGCTGGGCCGTGCGCGTGCCGCGGCGCCTGCAGGAGCTGCGGCTCTCGCTGACCACGGCCACGGCGGAGCTGTCCCAGCAGCACGGCCGCTCCCCCACGGTCCACGAGCTCGCCGAACGGCTCGGGATCTCCGAGGAGGAGGTGCTGGAGGGGCTGGAATCGGCCAATGCCTACAGCACGCTCTCGCTGGACGTCCCGGACACCGACGACGAATCGCCGGCCGTCGCGGACACGCTGGGCGCGGAGGACGAGGCGCTGGAGGGCGTCGAGTACCGCGAGTCGCTCAAGCCGCTGCTGGAGGGGCTGCCTCCGCGGGAGAAGCGGATCCTGCTGCTGCGGTTCTTCGGCAACATGACCCAGTCGCAGATCGCACAGGAGGTCGGCATCTCGCAGATGCACGTCTCCCGCCTGCTGGCCCGCACCCTGGCCCAGCTGCGCGAGAAGCTCCTGGTCGAGGAGTAGGAGTACGGGTACGAGCCGCAGGGCTCGTACCGACTGTCAGACCTATCGGGTCTGCTCGCCGGGCCCGATTCCCAGTGCCTCGGTCGCCGTCGGGTTCACCAGCAGGGCCACGACGGCCACCGCGGCCACGGCCAGCGCCACGGCGGCGGCGATCATCGCACCGCCCGTGGAGTACAGGGTCCACGCCACCGGCAGCGCCATCAGCTGGGTGATCAGCGCGGGCCCGCGGCTCCAGCGGCGGCCCAGGCGCAGCCCCCGGGCCGCGATCAAAGGCAGCACGGCGAGCGCGAGCAGGGTGATCCCGCCGGTCTCGGCCTGCTGTGGGGAGTCGGGGTCGCCGGCGATGCCCACGAACAGCATGTAGACGCCGAGGCCGGCCAGCGCCAGGCCCTCCAGGGCGGTCAGCGCGGCGGCGGCGGTGAGCCGTCCGGGCAGCGGGGCGGTCGGCTGGGCCGTGGCGGGGGTGGGCTTCGTACTCACCACAGCAGGGTAGCCGCGCGCCCCCGCCCCCGGAGGGGACGGGCAGTATGGGCTGCATATGAACGGGTCGGTAGGCTGGCGGTCATGCGTGCACTTCTCGTGGCCAACCCAGCAGCGACGACCACCAGTGCGCGCACGCGCGATGTCCTGACCCATGCCCTGGCCAGCGAGATGAAGCTGGAGGCGGTGACCACCGAGTACCGCGGGCACGCCCGGGACCTGGGCCGCACGGCTGCCGAGAACGGCATCGACCTCGTCGTGGCGCTCGGCGGCGACGGCACGGTCAACGAGGTGGTCAACGGGCTGCTGCACAGCGGGCCGGATCCGGAGCGGCTGCCCCGGCTGGCGGTGGTCCCCGGCGGCTCGACCAATGTGTTCGCCCGCGCGCTCGGGCTGCCCAACGACGCGGTCGAGGCGACGGGCGCCCTGCTCGACGCACTGCGGGAGCAGCGCGAGCGGACGGTGGGCCTCGGACTGGCGGCCGGCACCCCGGGAACGGAGGACGAGTCGGTTCCGGCGCGCTGGTTCACGTTCTGCGCGGGCTTCGGTTTCGACGCGGGGGTGGTGGGCCGGGTCGAGCAGCAGCGGGAGCGCGGCAAGCGTTCGACCCACGCCCTGTACGTACGACAGCTGATGCGCCAGTTCTGGGACGACCCGAACCGGCGCCACGGCACGGTGACGCTGGAGCGCCCCGGCGCGGATCCCGTCACGGGCCTGGTGCTGTCGATAATCTGCAACACCTCGCCGTGGACGTATCTGGGCAATCGCCCGCTTTACGCCTCTCCGGAGGCGTCGTTCGATACTGCGCTTGACGTATTGGCACTCAACCGTTTGTCAACTCCGGCCGTCGCCCGCTACGCCACACAGCTCCTGACCTCGACTCCTGAGCGCGGTCCGCACGGCAAGCACGCAGTGTCTCTGCACGATCTGACCGACTTCACCTTGCATTCGAAGGTTCCGCTTCCGTTCCAGATGGACGGAGACCACCTCGGCCTGCGCACCAGCGTTCGGTTCACAGGCGTACGCCGTGCACTGCGTGTGATTGTGTGAGCGGAAGGGCCCAAAGTCCTTTCACTCGAACGTTTACACGCCGGTCCACCCTCACGATGTAGGGCTGTGACCTAGTAGACACCGACGAATCAAAAAAAACTTTCCGGAAGGGGTTGTATCCCCGTCCGAGGTTTGCGAATCTCTTCATGGCGATCGGGACAGCCCGCAAAACCCGGCACCCACACAGACCGCCAGAACCCCTCCACGAGTCCCTGACTGACCTTCCAGGAAACTGGCTGGTCGCCCTTCCCTCACGGGGGGATTCGTGAAAGCGTTCACATTCACAAGCAACCTGCCCGCAATACAAGGAGATGGAGCAGCCATGGACTGGCGTCACAACGCCGTTTGCCGCGAGGAAGACCCGGAACTCTTCTTCCCCATCGGCAACACCGGTCCTGCGCTGCTGCAGATCGAGGAAGCCAAGGCCGTCTGCCGCCGCTGCCCCGTCATGGAGCAGTGCCTGCAGTGGGCGCTCGAGTCCGGTCAGGACTCCGGCGTCTGGGGCGGTCTCAGCGAGGACGAGCGCCGCGCGATGAAGCGCCGCGCCGCTCGCAATCGGGCGCGTAACGCCACCGCCTGACATCGACTTTCGAGCCTCGAGCCGCAGCGCGTAGCACCTGACAAGCGCTCAGCAACGTGCTCTTGAGCCCCGGACCGAGAACCTTCGGTCCGGGGCTCAGTGCTGTCCGGGACACCTTTCGTCACACGGCGTGACTACTTCTGCGGGCTGACCGGGACGTCGAGGACGACCTTGGTACCGCGCGGCTCGGCCCGGAGCATGTCGAACGTGCCGCCGAGCTCGCCCTCCACGAGGGTCCGTACGATCTGCAGCCCGAGGTTTCCGGCGCGCTGCGGGTCGAAGCCCTCGGGCAGACCGGAGCCGTCGTCGAGCACCGTGATCAGCAGCCGGCCGTCGGCGCGGCCGGTGCCGGTGCGGGTCGCGGACACCTCCACCCGGCCGCCCTCCCCCTGGGTGAAGGCGTGCTCCAGGGCGTTCTGGAGGATCTCGGTCAGCACCATCGACAGCGGAGTGGCGACCTCCGCGTCCAGGATCCCGAACCGGCCGGTACGCCGGCACTCCACCTTGCCCGGCGAGATCTCGGCGACCATCGCGATGACGCGGTCGGCGATCTCGTCGAACTCGACGCGCTCGTCCAGGTTCTGAGAGAGCGTCTCGTGCACGATCGCGATCGAACCGACACGGCGCACGGCTTCGTTGAGCGCCTCGCGGCCGCCCTCGGAATCCATCCGGCGGGCCTGCAACCGCAGCAGTGCTGCCACGGTCTGCAGGTTGTTCTTCACCCGGTGGTGGATCTCCCGGATGGTCGCATCCTTGGTGATCAATTCGCGTTCGCGACGGCGCAGTTCCGTGACGTCCCGGCACAGGACGAGGGAGCCGATCCGGATGCCCTTCGGCTTGAGCGGGATGGCGCGCAGCTGGATGACCCCGCTGTTGCCCTCGATCTCGGTCTCGCGCGGGGCCCAGCCGCTGGCGAGCTTGACGATCGCCTCGTCCACCGGGCCGCGGGAGGGGGCGAGTTCGGCGGTGGTGGTGCCCAGGTGCTGGCCGACGAGGTCGGCGGCCAGGCCGAGCCGGTGGTATGCGGAGAGCGCGTTCGGGGACGCGTACGTGACCACCCCGTCGGCGTCGAGCCGGATCAGGCCGTCGCCCGCCCGCGGGGAGGCGTCCATGTCCACCTGCTGGCCGGGATACGGGAAGGTTCCGGCGGCGATCATCTGGGCCAGGTCGGAGGCGGACTGGAGGTAGGTGAGCTCCAGCCGGCTGGGTGTACGCACAGTGAGCAGGTTGGTGTTCCGGGCGATCACTCCGAGTACCCGGCCCTCGCGGCGCACCGGGATGGACTCGACGCGGACGGGCACCTCCTCGCGCCACTCCGGGTCGCCCTCGCGCACGATCCGGCCCTCGTCGAGCGCGGCGTCCAGCAGCGGGCGCCGGCCGCGCGGTACCAGGTGGCCGACCATGTCGTCCTGGTAGGAGGTGGGGCCCGTGTTGGGGCGCATCTGTGCGACCGAGACGTACCGGGTGCCGTCGAGGGTCGGAACCCACAGCACGAGGTCGGCGAAGGAGAGATCGGAGAGCAACTGCCACTCCGAGACCAGCAGGTGGAGCCACTCCAGGTCGGTTTCACTGAGAGCGGTGTGCTGGCGTACGAGGTCGTTCATGGAGGGCACGTGGCGAGCGTACCCCGGGTAGAGGCCATGACTTTCCCCACGGCGACTACTCAGGAGTATCCAGGAGGGGCTCCGTCCGCGTACTGTTGGAGGAAGTGACGGGATGGCAGAGCCCGTCATTGGATGGACAGAACAGAATGGTCTAGTCCACAATTGGCGTAAGCTTCCGCCCTCCCCGCACAGGAGGACGGATCGAGGTAAGCCGCGCGCTCTGCCCTGACTGCGCAGGCACCTCCCACCGGCCGGAGGGAACCGCACACCCGCCGGCCGTAAGTACTCCGGGCTACGGTGCCGGACGGGCTGAGGGTCCCGTCCCGGCACCGTGGCCCAGAGGAATTTCCGGGCGGAATTCTTTCGGGGCGGAACCGCGGGGCGTGTTCGCCCGCTTACGCGGCCGCTTACTGCGGCCAGGCCCCCATCGCCAGTTCCGCCACCGCTTCCAGTTCTTCCCGGCTCGCCCCGTCGCGCGACTGCTGGGACATCCCCACGAGCACCGCCAGCGCGTAGCGGGCCAGCGCCTGCGTGTCCGTGCCGGCAGACAGCGCGCCGGAGGCGACGTCCGCCCGGATCCTTCGCTCGAACATCTCCAGGTTGGCGTTGCGGCGCTCACACAGGGCCTGGGCCACCTCCTGCGAGGTGGTGTTGACGGCCGCGCTGATCACCAGGCATCCCGGCGGGTGGGCCGGATCGGTGTAGATCTCGGCCGCCTCGCGCAGAACGCGCCGCAGGCCGGCCCGGGCGGTGGGCTCCTCGGCCAGGGCCGCGCCCGCGAAGTCGGCGTAGCGGCCGCCGTAGACCACCACGACCTCGTCGAACAGCTTGCGCTTGTCGCCGAAGGCGGCGTACAGGCTGGGCGCGCTGATGCCGAGCGAGGCGGTCAGGTCGGAGATCGAGGTCGCCTCGTAGCCGCGCTCCCAGAAAGCGAGCATCGCCTTGTCGAGGGCTGCGCCGCGATCGAAGGAGCGGGGCCTGCCGCGCTGTCCGGTCACCATGGGCTCATTCTATAGCGGGCGTTACGAAATCTGGTACGGTCCCTTTCTGTAGCGACCACTATCAAATTCTGAAGGGAGGCGCGTCATGGGCGTGCTCAAGGGGAAGACGGCACTGGTCACGGGCGGCAGCCGGGGTATCGGGCGGGCGGTGGCGGAGCGGCTGGCCCGGGACGGGGCGCTGGTCGCCGTGCACTACGGGCGGAACGAGGAAGCGGCGAAGGAAACGGTCGCGGCCATCGGGGCGGCCGGCGGACGGGCGTTCGCGATCGGGGCCGAGCTCGGGGTTCCGGGTGACGCGCAGGCCCTGTGGGCGGCGTACGAGGCGCACCCGCTGCACACCGACGCGGTCGACATCCTGGTGAACAACGCGGGCGCCGCCACGTTCGCCGGCATCGCGGACACCGACGAGGAGACGTACGACCGGGTGCACGCGCTCAACGCGAAGGCGCCGTTCTTCGTGATCAGACACGGGCTGGCGCGGCTGCGGGACGGGGGCCGGATCGTCAATGTGACCGGCACCCCGGAGATCGCCCTGCCCGCGATCCTGGCCACGATCGCGGCCAAGGGCGCGGTGAACGCGCTGACCCGGTCCCTGGCGGCCGAGCTGGCCCCGCGCGGGATCACCGTGAACTCGGTGGGTCCCGGCATCACGGACACCGACCTCAACGCGGCCTGGCTGGCGGACCCCGCGGCGCGGGCGCACGCGTCCTCCCGCTCCGTCTTCGGGCGGGTGGGCACGGTCGACGAAGTCGCCGACGTGGTGGCGTTCCTGGCCTCGGCGGACTCCCGCTGGGTGACGGGCCAGCACCTGGACGCGACGGGCGGCCTCCAGCTGTCACTGCTCTGAGCGGCGCGGGGGCGTGCCCCACTTCCCCGAGGCCGCTCAGTGCGTCTCCGTGACCCTTGGCCAGTGCTCTCGGGGCGTCCGGGTCCTGGCCGCGGGCGACGGTCACCTCGTACGCGAGGAGCTGGAGCGGGAGGATCTCCAGCAGGGGCTGCAGCTCCTCGGGTACGCCCTCGACGGGCAGCGCGAACCCGGTGGTCGCCTGCTCGACCTGCTCCTAGCCGAGCCCTCAGGGCAGTCCGTGCCCGACCTCGAGCAGGTACTTCCCGTAGAGCGCTGCGTGATCGGAACTCCCCCGGGCGGCGAGCAGGACGAACCGCGGCTGCCGCTCGGCGATCGCCCGGGCCGTCCGCGCGACGGGCCCGGCCTCGTCGGCGAGGATCCGCCGCCACACTTCGGGCTGCTGCGCGATCTCGGCGGCCATGATGCTCCCGTGCCGCTCCACAGCGGGCATGCGCCCCACCTCCGCGTTCCAGAATCCCGCGAGCGGGGCTGCGCTGCACGTCCTGGCGCCGGGAGGCCGAGGGCCGGGAACCGGATCACCATGAGAGGGAGGGGAGTGGGCGGAGACCGGCCTGGGGCGGCCCCGCCTCTGCTAGATTGGTCTATACCACACTGTCCCACTCCAGATCGGCAGGCCCCGCGTGGAAGTTGTCATCGTCCCGGACGCCCAGGCAGGCGGCGAGCTCATCGCGGAGGCCATGGCCGCCCTGGTCCGCCGCAGGCCCGACGCCCTGCTCGGCGTGGCGACCGGGTCTACCCCGCTGCCCATCTACGAAGCCCTGGCCGCCAAGGTGAAGGCCGGCGAGGTCGACGCCTCCCAGGCCCGCATCTGCCAGCTCGACGAGTACGTCGGCCTGCCGGCCGGGCACCCGGAGTCGTACCGCGCCGTCGTGCTCCGCGAGGTCGTCGAGCCGCTCGGCCTGTCCGAGGCCGCCTTCATGGGCCCCGACGGCTCCGCCGCGGACGTCGTCGCGGCGTGCGAGGCGTACGACCGCGCGCTGGCGGAGGCCGGCGGCGTGGACCTCCAGCTGCTCGGCATCGGCACCGACGGGCACATCGGCTTCAACGAGCCCTGCTCCTCACTCGCCTCCCGCACCCGCATCAAGACGCTGACCGGGCAGACGCGCGTCGACAACGCGCGCTTCTTCGACAACGACATAGCCCAGGTCCCGCACCACGTCATCACCCAGGGCATCGGCACCATCCTCGACGCCCGCCACCTGATCCTGCTCGCCACCGGCGAGGGCAAGGCGGAGGCCGTCGCGCAGACCGTCGAGGGGCCGTTGTCGGCGCTGGTCCCGGCGTCGGCGCTGCAGCTGCACCGGCATGCGACGGTGGTCGTGGACGAGGCCGCCGCGTCCAAGCTGAAGCTGGCGGACTACTTCCGGCACGCGTACGCCAACAAGCCCGCGTGGCAGGGGCTTTAGGCGGCGCCGCGCCACGCGTGAGAAGGCCGGGCCCTGACAGCCGGCCACGTGCTGCAACGACCCCTGGAAGCCGCCCCTGCAGCGGGCAAACCGGCCCTTCGCCGCGCCCCGGGCCGGGCCCCGTGCTCGTGAACGACCGCTTCAGTTCGGGAAGTTCACATAAACCGTGACATGGATCACTAGACTCGAAAGCGGGGGTGGGCGCCGGCGGCGCCGGCTTCCGCACGCAGAAATGCAGCTCGCGTACGCGGCACGAGCACGGCGATCCAGGGGGTACCCGTTGGCGATTGACCATTTCACTCTCTTCCAGGAAGCACTGCGGAATCCCGACCGGCCCTACCGGGTCATCCTCTTCGCAGACCTCTCCGGATCCACCGAGATGAAGGGCAAGTCGGGGGAGGTCGGCTGGCTCCCGACCATCGGCAAGTTCCTCGACATCACCACCGAGGCCGTCCGGGCACACGGCGGCACGGTGGTGAAGTACCTCGGCGACGGCACGCTCGCGGCCTTCGACGGGGAACGCGCAGCCGAGGCGATCCGGGCCGCCATCCGGATCCAGGAGATGCTGCGCTCGGAGAACAGCGCGGGCGTCCTCAACGAGTGCCTGGCCACCATCGGCATCGCGACCGGCCGGGTCGTCGAGTACGAGGCGCCCGGCGGCGGCCTCGACTACAGCGGCTCCGTGGTCGACCTCGCCGCACGCCTGTGCAGCGCCGGCGCCCCGCAGGCCATCTGGGTGGACAGCGCGACGGTCGCCTCGGCGAACATGAGCCGCGTCGAGTCCCAGATGGGACTGGTTCTCGAGTACTCGCCCGACGACTACCTCTCCGACGAGGAGAAGGTCGACCTCAAGGGCTTCGCCAAGCCGATCAAGTACCGCGAGGTCATCTGGCACCGCAAGGCCTTCGGGGTGAAGAACACGGTGCTCACCGAGGCCATCAACCGGGCCCAGACGCACGCCATGGTGCCCCCGCAGCCCGGCCCCGGGGCCCTGCCGCACCCCCCGGAGGAGACGCTCGACGGCGTGGTCGTGCGCTGGGACTCCGAGCAGGGGCGCGGCTTCATCGGGACGACCGAACACGGCGACCACTACGTGGACCGCCGCTTCATCGTGAGCGAAGAGGACCTCGCGGAAGGACAGAACGTCCGCTTCGTTCCGCTGCCGCCCCTCAAGCCGGGCCAGCGGCCGGTCGCCGGGGCCTGCGTCCAGGAGGGCCAGCGGATCGAGGGAACCTTCCAGCGCGTCCTCGCCCACAAGGGGTTCGCCTTCGTCGACGCCACCGACACCCGCGGCACCCGGCAGAGCCTGTTCGTCTTCCTCGGCGACGGTGCCGCCGGGCACCAGACGGGCGAGCCCGCGACCCTGCTGGTGAGCCGCAACGCCAAGGGCATCGCCGGTCAGCTGGTGGTGAGGAGCGCCGCCGATGACAGCCCCGTCTAGCCTCCAGGACGTCCAGGCGGCCCTCCTGGAGGTCCGTACGGAACTGGCCAGGGCGGACCAGAAGGCGGCGACGCTCCTCGCCCTGTTCTCGGCGATCGCGGCGGGCATCGTGGCCACCTTCGTCGTCCGCAGGGAGGGCATCTTCACGCTCTGGAACGGCGTGGAATGGGCCGCCTGGGCGGGGATCCTCTGCCTGGCGGGCAGCTTCGCCCAGCTGCTGTACTGCGTACGCCCGGTCGGCGTCGCCCGCCTCCAGGGCAACGGGTACTTCGCGCACTACGCCCAGTACGCCGGCCGCCCCGCCGACCTGGCCGCCCTGCTGGC
Organism: Streptomyces sp. NPDC051364; assembly: GCF_040682115.1. Classification (NCBI taxonomy): domain Bacteria; kingdom Bacillati; phylum Actinomycetota; class Actinomycetes; order Kitasatosporales; family Streptomycetaceae; genus Streptomyces; species Streptomyces sp. NPDC051364. The sequence goes on from NZ_JBFBAH010000004.1 coordinate 210,068, forward strand.
CGCCGTACCCCACCCGGAGGTCGAGCGGTGCGCCCAGCTCGCCGACCTCTCGGTGCTGGCCACGCGGAAGTACCGGCTGATCGCCCGGGCGGTCGACCTCCTCGGCTGCTCGCTCGTCCTGATCGCGGGGGCCACCCTCCTCGACGCCCTGCACTGAGCGGGCGGGCGGCGCGCACGCCGACGGGTCCGGCCCGGGGCTCACGGGGAGTTCCCGGCCGGACCCGTCGCAGCCGCGCGCCAGGGGTGGTCAGACCCCGACGATCACCTCGGCGGCTGCGCGGCCACAGACGCGCGAGGCTCCGTGCGTCGCGATGTGCAACGCGCCGCGGGGCTCGGCCCGGGGGACGCCCATCTCGACCACCACCGTGTCCGGCCGCGCAGCGACCAGCGCGTCCAGGGCCTGCGCCATCCACGGGTGGCGGTGCGCGTCGCGGACCACCGCGACCACCGTGCGGCTGCCCGCCGCCGCCAGGATGTCCGTGGCCGTGGCGCCCTCCGGGAACACCCCGGACCCCGTTCCCGGTACCAGCGCGGCCAGTTCGGCCGCCACGCCCCACGGGGTCTCGTCACCCACCGCGATGTTCGCGACGGGCGCGAGCGTGGCGACGTACGGGGCGGACACGGGCGCGGCGGTGCCGGAGACGGCCACCGCGCGGCGGGCCGCCGCCAGGCCGATGCCGGGCGCGCTCCCCTCCAGCGGCGCGCCCGGCGCGGCGGCGGCCCGGGCCTGCCGGGTCCATGCGGCCAGCGCCCGTACCCGGGCGGCGGCGTCGGCGAGCCGCTCCGCCGGGAGCGCACCCTCCCGTACGGCCGCGACCAGGGCGTCGCGCAGCCGCAGCACGGTGGCCTCGTCGGCGAGCCCGCCGCCTACGCAGATCGCGTCGGCGCCGGCCGCGATGGCGAGGACGGAGCCGCGCTCGATGCCGTACGTCCCGGCGATGGCGTTCATCTCCATGCCGTCGGTGACGATCAGGCCCTCGTAGCCGAGCTCCTTGCGCAGCAGGCCGGTCAGGATCTGCGGGCTGAGCGTGGCCGGGCGGGTCGGGTCGAGGGCGGGCACCAGGATGTGCGCGCTCATCACGGCCTTGGTGCCGGCCTCGATGGCCGCCCGGAAGGGCACCAGTTCGCGCGCCACCAGCGTGTCCAGGTCCACGTCGATGCGCGGCAGGGCGTGGTGCGAGTCGACGTTGGTGTCGCCGTGGCCCGGGAAGTGCTTGGTGCACGCGGCGACGCCGGCGGCCTGGAGGCCCTCGACGTAGGCGGCGGTGTGCCGGGCGGCGAGGTGGGTGTCGGCGCCGAAGGACCGTACGCCGATCACCGGGTTGTCCGGGTTGGAGTTGACGTCGGCGGACGGGGCCCAGTTGAGGTTGACCCCGCACTCGGCGAGGCGGCGGCCGAGCTCGCGGGCGACGTCCCGGGTCAGCGCGGTGTCGTCGACGGCGCCGAGGGCCAGGTTGCCGGGGAAGGACGAGCCGCCGCGGACCTCGAGGCGGGTGACGTCGCCGCCCTCCTCGTCGATGGCGACGAGGACGTCGTCGCGTTCGGCGCGCAGCTGCGCGGTGAGCGCGGCGAGCTGCTCGGGCGAGGTGATGTTGCGGCCGAACAGGCCGACGGCGGTGAGCCCTTCGCCGACCTGGCGGAGCAGCCACGCGGGGGCGGTGGTGCCCTCGAAGCCGGGCTGGAGGACCGCGAGGGCGTCGCGGGTCAAGTCATCGTTCGCATCAGATGCAGTGACGCCGTGCGCAAGGACGGTCATGTGGCGTTATCCCTTCACGGCGCCGGCGGTCATGCCGCCGACGGCCTTGCGCTGCAGGAAGACGAAGATCACCAGGACCGGGACCGCGAACAGCGAGGACGCGGCCATGGTGGCGCCCCAGTCGTTGCCGAAGGCGGTCTGGAACTGGGTCAGCCACAGGGGCAGGGTCTGGGCGGTCTTGTCCTTGTTGAGGATCAGGACCATCGCGAACTCGTTCCAGGCGGTGATGAAGCCGAAGAGCGAGGTGGACATCAGGCCGGGGGCCAGCAGCGGCAGGATCACCTTGCGGAAAGCCTGGCCGCGGGTGCAGCCGTCGATCTGGGCGGCCTCCTCCAGCGTCACCGGGACGGCGGCGATGAAGCCGCGCAGGGTCCAGATGGTGAAGGGCAGGACCATCACGAAGTAGATCGCGGTCAGCAGCGGGAGGCTGTTCAGCATCTCGGCGTCACGGGCGATCATGTACATCGCGATGACCATGACCTCCCAGGGGGCCATCTGCGCCATCATGACGCCGAGCACGAGGCCCTTGCGGCCCTTGAACTTCATGCGGGCGATGGCGAAGCTCGCGGCGAGGGCGACGACCAGGGCGAGGACGACGGCGCCGACGGTCACGAGCAGGCTGTTCTGCACGTACGTCCAGAACAAGTCGACGCCGGTGGCCTTGGTGAAGTTGTCCAGCGTCGGGGTGAAGACGAAGACGGGGTCCTTGGAGAGGATCTCCCCGGACGGCTTGAGGGCCGAGGAGAACATCCAGTAGACCGGGAAGACGAAGACGCCGGCCAGGACGAGGGCGCCCAGATTCTTCGCCACGGTGCCCGGGCGGAGCGGGCGGCGCGTGCGCAGCCGCTGTGCGGGCTTCGCGTTCTTCGGCGCGGCGGGTGCGGGCTTCGGCGCGGTGGTGGTGCTCACTGCTCCTCCTCCTGCTTCAGGATCAGGCGGAAGTAGAAGGACATGACGATCACGAGCATCACGATCGTCAGGACGGAGATCGCAGCCGCGAGCGCGTAGTGGCCCTGGCTCTGGCCCTCGACGAAGGCGAAGACGGGCAGGGTCTCGGAGGCGCGGTCGGGGCCGCCGCGGTTCATCGCGTAGACCTGGGTGAAGGCCTTGAAGACCCAGATCACCTCGAGGAACGTGGTGACGAGGAAGAACGGCTTGAGGTTCGGGAAGACGACCTGCCAGAACGTCTGCCAGCCGTTCGCGCCGTCCATCCGCGCGGCCTCGTACAGCTCGCCGCTGACGGTGGTCAGGCCGGCGTACATGTTGAGGGCGACGAAGGGGACGGAGCCCCAGACCACCAGGACGGTGACGATCACCAGGGTGGAGAAGCCGGACTCGAACCAGTTGTGCTGCTCGTAGCCGGAGAAGCCGAGGGTGCGCATGACCCAGTTCATGACGCCGAACTGCTCGTCGAACAGCCACTGGAAGACGGTGACGGACGCGACGATCGGCATGGCCCAGGCCATCACCAGGGCCATCGACAGGACCAGGCGCATCCACGTGCCGAGCCGGTTCAGCAGGATGCCGAGGAGGCTGCCGATCACCATGATCAGCGCGACGTTGGCCGCGGTGAAGGCGAAGGTGCGCACGACGACGGTCCAGAAGTGCGCGTCGCCCAGCAGCTGGGTGTAGTTCTCGACCCCGTTGAAGGGCGCTTTGCGCTGGATGAACTCGATCTTGTCGACCTTCTGGAACGACAGGATCACGTTCTTGACCAGCGGGTACAGCAGCAGCGTGGCCAGGCTGAGGACCGCGGGCCCGATCAGGAGGTACGGCAGCCAGCCCGAGGGGAGCGACGTTCTGCCCCGGCGAGGAGACGAGGGAGCGGTCCCGGTGGTGGTGGGCGGCGTCTGCTGCCGTCCGGCGGACTTCGGTGGTGCGTCCTGTGGAGCGGTCGCCGCTCCCTGGGATTGCACGGTCATGTCTTGGTTACCTCGGCTGCGGTCGGGCGTCGCACAGGTCTGTCGATGCGCGACCGGGGGTGCGGCGGGCGCGTGGGCGCCGCCGCACCCCCGGTGCTACGTGCTACTTGTTGATGCGGTTCGCGATTTCCTTGTCCGCGTCCGCGCCCGCCTTGGCGGCGTCCTCACCCTTCAGGACCTTGGTCATGAACTCCTTGAGCGGGTTGGGCTCGGTCTCGACGTTCGCCCAGCCCGGGGTGACCGGGGTGATGCGGCCGTTGACGCCGCCCTTGCCCATGGCCTCGGCGAAGGAGCCCGCGGCGGGGGTGAAGTTCGCGGCGGCCTGGTTCGGGAGCAGCGCGCCCTTGGTCTCGGCGGCGTACTTCGTCATCTGGTCCTTGCCGGCGGCGAGGGCCAGCCACTCCTTGGCGAGCTCCTTGTTCTTGGAGCGCTCGGCCACGGCGAGGTTCGAGCCGCCGAGGAAGACGGTGCCCGGCTTGTCGGCGGTCTTGCCCGGGATCGGGAAGTAGCCGAAGTCGGCCTCCTTGCCCGCCTCCTTCAGGGCCTTCTCCGCGCCGCCGGCCTCCCAGCCGAGACCGATCCAGGAGGCGACGCCGCCCTTGGGAACGACGTCGGTGGACTGCTGCGGGGTGGCCTCGTCCTTGTCCTTCGGGGCGGTGGAGTAGGACTGGAGCTTCTTGTAGAACTCCATCGCGGAGGCGGCCTGGGGGGTGCCGAGGCCGCCCTTCCACTTGCCGCCGTCCTTGACGGCGAGGTCGCCGCCCTCGTCCCAGAGGAAGCCGGCGAGGACGTACCAGCTCTGGCCGGGGAGGTAGATCGGCTGCGAGGCGGGGTCCGCGGCCTTCAGCTTCTCGAGGCCGGCGATCCACTCGTCGCGGGTGGTCGGCGGGGTGACGCCGGCCTTCGCGAAGGCCTTCTTGTCGTACACGACGACGCGGTTGGCCGCATACCAGGGAGCGGAGTAGAGCTTGCCCTCGTACTCGGCCGAGGCGAGCATGCTCTTCTGCCAGGCGTCCGCGCCGAGCTTGGACTTGTCCTTGGTCAGGTCGGCGAGGCCGCCGGTGACCGCGTAGCCGGCGCTCTGGGTGTTGCCGAGCTCGAGGACGTCCGGCGGGGTGTTCTCGGAGAGGGCCGTGGTGACCTTCTCCTGGATGCCCTTCCACTGCTGCTCTTCGACCTTGACGGTGACACCGGGGTGCTTGGCCGAGAACTCCGCGTTGACCGCGTCGATCCAGGCCTTGGGCGCGGAACCGTCCATCACCCAGACGGTGATCTCCTTGGCGCCGCCCGCGTCGGTCTTCCCCTTGTCGTCGCCGCCGTTGCCGCACGCCGCGACTCCGACCATCATGCCCGCGACACTGACCGCCGCGATGAGCTTGCGCTTCACGCCACCCTCCTCAGGGATGCTGCCTGCAACTTCCCTCGCCCGCCGCGGTGACATGCACCAAGTACTGCCCTGGGGCCGGGATCTGATCCATATTGGTTTAGACCAGTAACCGGAGCTTGGCCTAGACCTTTAGGGGTGTCAAGGGTCTAATGAGCGGGTGATCGGTCCGTTACCGGACCGACACCTGGGGGAGGGAGGAGGCCTGCCCTCCCACCCGTGTCACGATGTGACCGCACATATCGGAGGAGCCGGTGACGGCAGCGAAACTGGAGTCGGGAAGGCGGGCGGCGATGTCCACCGAAGGGGCGACCACGGAGCCGGAAGGCGGGGCAGCCACTCGCACGGCGCGTGTGCCCAAGTACTACCGACTCAAGCGGCACTTGCTCGACATGACCGAGACGCTGCCCCCCGGCACGCCGGTACCGCCGGAGCGCACGCTCGCGGCCGAATTCGACACCTCGCGCACCACCGTGCGCCAGGCGCTCCAGGAGCTCGTCGTCGAGGGCCGGCTGGAGCGTATTCAGGGCAAAGGCACCTTTGTCGCGAAACCGAAGGTCTCCCAGCCGCTCCAACTGTCCTCGTACACGGAGGACATGCGGGCCCAGGGGCTGGAGCCCACGTCCCAACTCCTCGACATCGGCTACGTGACGGCAGACGACACCCTGGCCGGGCTCCTCAAGATCGCCACGGGCGGCCGGGTGCTGCGCATCGAGCGGCTGCGCCTCGCCAGCGGCGAGCCGATGGCCATCGAGACCACCCACCTCTCGGCGAAGCGCTTCCCCGCGCTGCGCCGCTCGCTGGCCAAGTACACGTCCCTCTACACCGCCCTCGCCGAGGTGTACGACGTACGGCTCGCGGAGGCCGAGGAGACCATCGAGACCTCCCTGGCCACCCCGCGCGAGGCGGGCCTGCTGGGCACCGACGTCGGCCTGCCGATGCTGATGCTCTCCCGCCACTCGCTGGACGCCGACGGCGAACCCGTGGAGTGGGTCCGGTCGGTGTACCGCGGCGATCGTTACAAGTTCGTCGCCCGACTCCAGCGCCCCGCCGTGTGATTCGTAGTTGACTCTCGTTCCGCTATACGGACGGGGGCTTACGTTCACCGGGCGGCCCCCGTAGATTCCCTGCGCTTAAGCAGATGATCAACGAGGGGACGAGGATCATGCCGGAACCGGAAGCAACAGGTACAGAACGGAACGCGGCGAGTCCGGGCACGGCGGCGGACTCGCCTTCCGCATCAGGGGACATGGCCTCGGGCGGCATGACCCCGAAGGCGATCGCCGTCTGGGTGCTCGTCGGCCTCATCGGGGCCCTCGGCTGGGGCATCCTGGCGCTCTCGCGCGGCGAGGAGATCTCGGCCGCCTGGCTGCTCGCCGCCGCGCTGGGCTCGTACGCCATCGGCTACCGCTTCTACGCGCGCTTCATCTCCCACCGGGTCCTGAAGGTCGACAAGACGCGGGCCACCCCGGCCGAACGCCTTGACAACGGTGTCGACTTCCACCCCACCGACCGCCGCGTGCTCTTCGGCCACCACTTCGCCGCCGTGGCCGGCGCCGGTCCGCTGGTGGGCCCCGTGCTCGCCGCGCAGATGGGCTACCTGCCGGGCACCATCTGGATCGTCGCGGGCGTCATCTTCGCGGGCGCCGTCCAGGACATGGTCACCCTCTTCTTCTCCACCCGCCGCGACGGGCGCTCGCTCGGCCAGATGGCCCGGGACGAGATCGGCCCGGTCGGCGGAGCCGCCGCCCTGGTCGCCGTGTTCGCCATCATGATCATCCTGCTGGCCGTGCTCGCACTGGTCATCGTCAACGCCCTGGCGCACTCCCCCTGGGGTGTCTTCTCCATCGGCATGACCATCCCGATCGCCCTCTTCATGGGCTTCTACCTGCGCGTGCTGCGGCCGGGCCGGGTCACCGAGATCTCCGTCATCGGCGTCGCGCTGCTGCTGCTCGCCATCGTCGCGGGCGGCTGGGTCGCCGAGTCCTCGCTGGCGAGCACCTTCACGCTGGAGAAGGAGACGCTCGTCCTCTGGATGGTCGCGTACGGCTTCATCGCCTCGGTGCTGCCGGTGTGGATGCTGCTCGCGCCCCGCGACTACCTCTCCACCTTCATGAAGGTCGGCACCATCGCGCTGATGGCGGTGGGCGTGGTGCTGGCGATGCCGACGCTGAAGATGCCCGCGGTCACCGACTTCGCCGCCCGCGGGGACGGGCCCGTCTTCGCCGGGTCGATGTTCCCCTTCGTCTTCATCACCATCGCCTGCGGCGCCCTGTCCGGCTTCCACGCACTGGTCTCCTCGGGCACCACCCCGAAGATGATCCAGAAGGAGACCCAGGTCCGGGTCATCGGCTACGGCGCCATGCTGACGGAGTCCTTCGTCGCCGTCATGGCAATCATCGCGGCCACCATCATCGAGCCCGGCCTGTTCTTCGCGGTCAACTCCCCCGCCGGCGTCATCGGCACGACCGTCGAGACCGCCTCGCAGGCCGTGACCAACTTCGGCTTCGCCGTGTCGCCCGAGTACCTCGCGCAGGCCGCGAAGGACGTCGAGGAGGCCAGCCTGCTGTCCCGTACGGGCGGCGCGCCGACCTTCGCACTCGGAATGTCGGAGATCTTCTCGTCCGTGGTCGGCGGCGCCGGGATGAAGGCGTTCTGGTACCACTTCGCGATCATGTTCGAGGCGCTGTTCATCCTGACGACCCTCGACGCGGGCACCCGCGTCGGCCGGTTCATGCTCCAGGACACCCTCGGCAACGTGCACAAGTCCTTCAAGGACATCAGCTGGAAGCCGGGCGTGTGGCTGGCGAGCGCGCTCGTCGTCGGCGGCTGGGGCTACTTCCTGTGGGTCGGCATCAAGGACCCGCTGGGCGGCATCAACCAGCTGTTCCCGCTGTTCGGGATCGCGAACCAGCTGCTCGCGGCGGTGGCCCTGGCCGTCTGCACCACGCTGCTCGTCAAGTCCGGGCGGCTCAAGTGGGCGTGGGTCACCGGCGTCCCGCTGGCCTGGGACGTGGCCGTCACGCTCACCGCGAGCTACCAGAAGGTGTTCTCCGACGACGTGAAGGTCGGCTTCTTCGCGCAGCGCGACAAGTACCAGACCGGGATCGACGCCGGGAAGGTGCTGCCGCCCGCCAAGAACATGGACGAGATGCACACCGTGGTCACCAACGCCACGGTGGACGGCGCACTGTCGGCGCTGTTCGCCATCCTGATCATCATCGTGCTGCTGGACGCGGCACGGACCTGCTTCAAGGCGATCGCCGCCCCGGAGACGGTCAGGCTGTCCGAGGTCCCGTGGACCGAGTCGAAGATCATCGCCCCGGCCGGGCTCATCGCGACGCCGGAGGAGCGGGCGGAGCTCGCCGCCGCCGGCCTGGACTCGGGCGGCGGCCGCGTGAAGGAGCCGGTGGCGTGAGCGGCGTCCGCGCGGCGCTGGCGAAGGCGCGGTTCTTCGTACGGGAGTTCTCGGGCGAGGCGGCGTACGACCGTTACGTCGCGCACGCCCGCGCGCACGACCCCGCGGCCGAGGTCCTGACCCGCCGCGCCTTCGAACGCGCCCGCACGGACGCCCGCGAGGCAGACCCCCGCGAGGGCTTCCGCTGCTGCTGAGCACGTATGTGAAGGGCCCCGCCGGATCGGTGGGGCCCTTCGCCGTCCCTCAGCGCACCCAGTCCTTGAGGACCTCGGTCTGCAGGGTGATGCCGACGGGCTCGGGGAGCGCGATGTCCGTGCCGTACGGCACGATGTGGATGCTCTCGTACTGTCGGCCGTTCGGCTGGCTGTAGACGGAGATTTGGCACTTGGCCCGGTCGATCAGGAGGTAGACGGGGATACCCGTCTCCGCGTAGGCGCGGGGCTTCTCGACATGGTCGCGCCGGTGGGTGTCCGAATCCCACGAGGTCACCTCTACGACCATGAGGATCGGATCGGGGTCGACCCAGTCCCCCTGCCCGACGAATGCTTCGGAATGCGCGAGCGCCGCATCCGGAATCGCCCGGCCGGCCCGGTACTCCTGGGCCTTGATGCCCTGCCCCGGATGCAGCCACAGCTCGGGGCGGTGCTGCATGCAGATCCGCGTGAGCCACTGGATGATCATCCCGTGGTCGCCGTCCGGCATGGCCTTGCTCCTGATGATCCCGTCGATGAATTCCAGCCGCGTCCCCTCCCTCTCGCGGGCCGCTATGCGCGCCACGGCTTCGAAGTCCTCAGTCAGCATGTGGGGCCGGTCTGTCATCACGGTCATGCCTCGCTCGCCTTCCTCGACGGTGCTGTCTCCGACGATAGCGCCGGGCGCTGACACCCGTACGGCACACTCGACCGCATGGACATCGTGATCAGGCAAGCGCTGGCGGCGGAGTACGGAACGCTCGGGGAGATCACCGCGCAGGCCTATCTCGGGGACGGGCTGCTCACGTTCGGCGAGGACGATCCGTACCTCGCGCGGCTGCGGGACGTGGCCGGGCGGGCGCGCGACGGGGTGATACTCGTCGCCGCCGCGAGCGACGGACGGCTCCTCGGAGGTGTGGCGTTCGCCGCGCCCGGGAGCCCGCTGTGCGACATCGCCCGAGCCGGCGAGGCCGAGTTCCGGATGCTGGCCGTCGCCCGGGAGGGCCGCGGGCGGGGCGCCGGGGAGGCGCTCGTACGGGCCTGCGTGGAGCGGGCGAGGGTCATCGAGGGCGTACGGCGCCTTGTTCTGTCCACCACGGACGACATGGTCGGAGCCCACCGGATCTACGAACGGCTCGGCTTCGTCCGCACGCCCGAACGGGACTGGGAGCCCGTCCCCGGCCTCACTCTGCTCACGTACGGTCTCGAACTGTAGCCACGCCGACACAACATCTAGGGGGTCGCACAGGAAGCGGCCCCCACATGTATGCTCATGCTCGCTGTCGCCGCAGGGGAATCCGGTGCGAATCCGGAACTGTCCCGCAACGGTATGAAGTACACCCATTGGTGTCACCGCAAGTCCGAGGACCTGCCGACAGTGCGCCCGGCTCGACCGAACCGGGTGCCGACACGTCCGGGCCCCGCGGTTGGGCCGGTGGACGCCGTGCGGTGTGAGCGTGCCCAGCCAGGCCCTGCCCCGCGCGCGCCCGCTCGCGCCCGCACCGAAGGTGTCCCGGAGCCGAGCGAGGGAGAGCTCCCCCCGTGACCATCGCGCCTTCCGCACCGCGCGCCGAGTCCGACCCGTCCGACACCGGAATCGAGACCGGGGGACCTGGGGCCGCACTGCTGCGTACCCTCACCGAGCTGACCGCCGACCTCCCCGACACCGACCCGGGCCGGGTCGCCGCAGCCGCGCTCCGCGGGCGCAGCGCCGCCGCCGACGAGGCCGAGCTGCGCGGGCTGGCCACGGAGGCCGCCGCCGGTCTCATCTCCGAGGACCCGGCGTACTCCCGGCTCGCCGCCCGGCTGCTGACGCTGGCCGTCGCCGAGGAAGCCGCGGGCCAGGGGGCCACCTCCTTCTCCGCCTCCGTCGCGGTCGGCCACCGCGAGGGCCTGATCGCGGACCGCACCGCCGAGTTCGTGGCGCTGCACGCGAGCCGCCTGGACGCACTGGTCGAGCACACCCTCGCCGAGGGCGCCGACGACCGCTTCGGCTTCTTCGGCCTGCGCACCCTGCACAGCCGCTACCTGCTGCGCCACCCGATCACCCGTCAGGTCGTCGAGACCCCGCAGCACTTCATGCTGCGCGTGGCCTGCGGCCTCGCCGAGAACGACAGTGTCCAGGCCGTCGAGGAAGTGGCCTCGCTCTACCGGCTGATGAGCCGCCTCGACTACCTGCCGTCCTCCCCCACGCTCTTCAACTCCGGCACCCGGCACCCGCAGATGTCCTCCTGCTACCTGCTGGACTCCCCGCTGGACGAGCTCGACTCGATCTACGACCGCTACCACCAGGTCGCGCGCCTGTCGAAGCACGCCGGCGGCATCGGCCTCTCGTACTCGCGCATCCGCGCCCGCGGTTCGCTGATCCGCGGTACGAACGGCCACTCCAACGGCATCGTGCCGTTCCTGAAGACCCTCGACGCCTCCGTCGCCGCCGTGAACCAGGGCGGCCGCCGCAAGGGCGCCGCCGCGGTCTACCTGGAGACCTGGCACGCGGACATCGAGGAGTTCCTGGAGCTCCGCGACAACACGGGCGAGGACCAGCGCCGTACGCACAACCTGAACCTCGCGCACTGGGTGCCGGACGAGTTCATGCGCCGCGTGAACGCGGACGCCGACTGGTCGCTGTTCTCCCCGGCCGACGTGCCCGAGCTGGTCGACCTGTGGGGCGACGAGTTCGACGCCGCGTACCGCAAGGCCGAAGCGGACGGCCTGGCCCGCAAGTCCATGCCCGCCCGCGACCTGTACGGCCGGATGATGCGCACCCTCGCGCAGACCGGCCAGGGCTGGATGACCTTCAAGGACGCCTCCAACCGCACGGCGAACCAGACCGCCGAGCCGGGCCGGGTCGTGCACTCCTCGAACCTGTGCACCGAGATCCTCGAGGTCACCAACGACGGCGAGACCGCTGTCTGCAACCTCGGCTCGGTCAACCTGGGTGCGTTCGTCCTCACCGAGACGGGTGAGATGGACTGGGAGCGGCTGGACGAGACCGTCCGCACCGCCGTGACCTTCCTCGACCGCGTCGTGGACATCAACTTCTACCCGACCGAGCAGGCCGAGCGCTCCAACTCCCGCTGGCGCCCGGTCGGCCTGGGCGCGATGGGCCTGCAGGACGTCTTCTTCAAGCTGCGCCTGCCCTTCGACTCCGCCGAGGCCAAGGCCCTCTCCACCAAGATCGCCGAGCGCATCATGCTCGCCGCGTACGAGGCCTCCTGCGACCTGGCCGAGCGCCACGGCGCGCTCCCGGCCTGGTCGGAGACCCGTACGGCCCGCGGTGTCCTGCACCCGGACCACTACGACACCGAGCGCGCCTGGCCCGAGCGCTGGGACGCCCTGCGCGCCCGCGTCGCCGAGACCGGCATGCGCAACTCGCTGCTCCTCGCCATCGCCCCGACGGCGACGATCGCCTCGATCGCCGGCGTGTACGAGTGCATCGAGCCGCAGGTCTCCAACCTCTTCAAGCGCGAGACGCTGAGCGGTGAGTTCCTCCAGGTCAACGGCTACCTGGTGGAGGAGCTGAAGCAGCTCGGCGTGTGGGACGCCCAGACCCGCGAGGCCCTGCGCGACTCCAGCGGCTCGGTCCAGGGCTTCGGCTGGATCCCGGCCGAGGTGCGCGAGCTGTACCGCACGGCGTGGGAGATCCCGCAGCGCGGCCTGATCGACATGGCGGCGGCCCGTACGCCGTACCTCGACCAGTCGCAGTCGCTGAACCTGTTCCTGGAGACGCCGACCATCGGGAAGCTGTCCTCGATGTACGCGTACGCCTGGAAGCAGGGCCTGAAGACCACGTACTACCTGCGCTCGCGCCCGGCGACGAAGATCGCCCGCGCCGCGCAGGCGGCCGCCCCCGTCGCGCTGCCCCAGGCGGTCGCCGACGCCGAGGCGCTGGCCTGCTCCCTTGAGAACCCCGAGTCCTGCGAGGCCTGCCAGTAATGAGCTCCACCAACAAGAACCTGCTCGACCCGGGCTTCGAGCTGACTCTCCGCCCCATGCGCTACCCGGACTTCTACGAGCGCTACCGGGACGCGATCAAGAACACCTGGACCGTCGAGGAGGTCGACCTCCACTCGGACGTCGCCGACCTCGCGAAGCTGACGCCCGCCGAGCAGCACATGATCGGCCGCCTCGTCGCGTTCTTCGCGACGGGCGACTCGATCGTCTCGAACAACCTGGTGCTGACGCTCTACAAGCACATCAACTCCCCGGAGGCGCGTCTGTACCTGTCGCGCCAGCTGTTCGAGGAGGCCGTGCACGTCCAGTTCTATCTGACGCTGCTCGACACCTACCTGCCCAACCCGGACGACCGCGCGGCCGCCTTCGACGCGGTCGAGGAGATCCCGTCGATCCGCGAGAAGGCGCAGTTCTGCTTCAAGTGGATCAACGAGGTCGAGAAGCTGGACCGGCTGGAGACGCAGGCCGACCGCCGTCGCTTCCTGCTGAACCTGATCTGCTTCGCGGCGTGCATCGAGGGCCTGTTCTTCTACGGCGCCTTCGCGTACGTGTACTGGTTCCGCTCGCGCGGCCTGCTGCACGGCCTGGCCACCGGCACCAACTGGGTGTTCCGCGACGAGACCATGCACATGAACTTCGCGTTCGAGGTCGTGGACACCGTCCGCAAGGAGGAGCCGGAGCTCTTCGACGACGCGCTCCAGCAGCAGGTCACCGACATGCTGAAGGAGGCCGTCGAGGCGGAGCTGCAGTTCGGCCGCGACCTGTGCGGTGACGGCCTGCCGGGCATGAACACCGAGTCGATGCGCGAGTACCTGGAGTGCGTCGCGGACCAGCGCCTGGTCCGCCTCGGCTTCCCCGCGGTGTACGGCTCGCAGAACCCGTTCTCCTTCATGGAGCTGCAGGGCGTCCAGGAGCTGACGAACTTCTTCGAGCGCCGCCCGTCGGCCTACCAGGTTGCGGTCGAGGGCACGGTCGACCTGGACGAAGACTTCTAAGTCGCCGGCTCCGGTCGCTTGATAGCGTCCCCGCCCATGGGGAGGAACATCCCGGTCACCGGGGTCCTGGGCGGGGGCGCTTCGTCGTGTCCGTGAGCGGGTGGGCCGGGCGGGCGCGGCTGCGGCCCGGGGGCGTGCTGTACGGGGGCGCCGTCGGGTCCGCCACCGCGCACGCGCACCACTCCGTGCAGGTCATCGCCGCGCTGGGCGGGGACGAGCTGCTGATGGCCGGGCCGGGCGGGGAGCCGTTCCGGTGCCGGGCCTACGTGGTCCCGGCCGGGGTGCGGCATTCCGTGCTGAGCGGGGTTCCGCGCGGGGTGGTGCTGCACTACGACCCGCTCTCCGTCACCGGGCGCCGGCTCGCGGCGCTGGCGGGGGACGCGGGGGACCTCGTACCGGATGCGCTGCCCGCCGATCCCTTCGAGGCGGCCTGCGCGCTGGACTCCGTACTGCCCCAGGGGCCGCTTCCGGGCGCGGATCCGCATCCGGGGCTGGTGCGGGTGCTGGACTGGCTGCCCGGGCGGGAGCACGTACGGCTGTCCCGGGCGGCCGAGGTGGCGTGCCTGTCGGAGAGCCGCCTCGCGCACCTCTTCCGGTCCGAGCTGGGGCTGCCGTTCCGCCCGTACGTGCTGTGGCTGCGGCTGATGCACGCGGTCGAACTCGCCTCCCGGGGGCACTCCCTGACGGACGCGGCACACGGTGCGGGCTTCGCCGACGGGGCGCATTTCAGCCGGGTGTGGCGGCGGATGTTCGGGATCACGCCGTCGGACTTCACCCGCACCATCCAGTGGATGTAGCAGGTTCGTTCAAGTGCCGAAGGCCCTGTCGGCCGCACCGTGGACGCATGCGAAAGATGATGAGCAAATGCGTCGCCGCCTGCACGGGGAAGACCATGCCGCCCGCCGTGCGCGAGGCCTTCGAAGCCGAGTTGCGCCGCGCCCGTGAGGCCGCGCCCGACACCCGGGCCATGTGGACCGCCCTGGAGCGGGCCCACATCATCTCCCAGGCCTGGGCCTGGCCCCACACCCGTGCGCACTGGCACATGTTCCGGCTCGCGGTGCGCTGCCGGGACGGGGCGGAGACGGTGGGGCAGGTGGTGCGGATCCTGGTCGCGGGGGCCGGGTCAGTGACCGGGCGCGTGCCGTACGGAAACACGGGGCGTACGGCGGCGGGGCTGCGCACTCCCATGCCCATTCCGGATGACCTGCGCGTGCTGCTTGGCCGCGCGTAGCTGCCGGTCGATGCGGCGGTCGCGCAGAGCGCCGTAGAGCGCGGGGCCGAGGAGGAAGGCGGCGATGGCGAGGACGACGAGGTAGTCGAGGAACGTGTTCATGGCTCCACTCTCCTCAGTGCGGCAAAAACCGGACAGTGGCAGGACTGTCATGGAAGGGCGAATTACTGCCACACTGGAGTCATGCTGAACAACGTGGCCGTGGCCCTCGTCAATGGCGTCGCCCCGTTCGAGCTGGGGATCTTCTGCGAGGTCTTCGGGATCGACCGCAGTGAGATGGGGCTGCCGGTGTACGACTTCGCCGTGTGCTCGGCGGAGGACCGGCGCTCCCCCATCGGCGACGGGCACTTCGAGATCGTCGTCCCGTACGGGCTGGAGCGGCTGGAGAGCGCGGACCTGATCTGCGTGCCCGCCGACCGCGCGGCGGTGACCCGGGAGTACCCCGAGCCGCTGCTGGAGGCGCTGCGCCGGGCCGTCGACCGGGGGGCGCGGGTGCTGAGCGTGTGCAGCGGGGCCTTCGTGCTCGGCGCCGCCGGGCTGCTGGACGGCCGGCGCTGCACCACGCACTGGATGCACTCGTCCACCCTGGCCCGCCGCTTCCCGAAGGCGAGGGTGGACCCCGACGTGCTGTACGTGGACGAGGGCCCGGTGATCACCGCCGCGGGCACGGCTTCGGGCATCGACGCGTGCCTGCACGTCGTCCGCCAGGAGCACGGCGCCGAGGTGGCCAACACCATCGCCCGGCGGATGGTCGTCCCGCCGCACCGGGACGGCGGCCAGGCGCAGTTCATCCAGCGGCCGCTGCCGCGCACGGCGTGCGACACGGTGGGCGAGGTGATCGGGTGGATGGCCCGCCACCTGGACGAGGAGATCACCGTCGAGCAGCTCGCGGAGCGCGCGCACATGTCACCGCGCACCTTCGCCCGCCGCTTCCTCCAGGAGACCGGGACGACCCCGTACCAGTGGGTGCTGCGGCAGCGCGTCCTGCTGGCGCAGGAGCTCCTGGAGGCCACGGACGACACGGTCGACGCGATCGCGGGCCGCAGCGGCTTCGGCAACGGGGCGGCCCTGCGCCACCACTTCCTGCGCGCCCTCGGTACGACCCCGAACGCCTTCCGCCGCACGTTCCGGGGCCCGCAGGCCGTGGCTTAGGCGTATCCCGTAGGCGCCTGGGGAAGGCTCAGGCGTTCGGGACCGTCTCGTAGCGCGGGGTGCCCTCTTCCATCTGGCGCAGGGCGTCCTTGCGGTCGCGCTTCGAGAGGCGGTCGATGTACAGGTACCCGTACAGGTGGTCCGTCTCGTGCTGCAGGCAGCGCGCGAAGTAGCCCGTGCCGCGCACCTTGATCGGGTTGCCCTGTGCGTCCTGGCCGGTCACCTCGGCGTAGTCCGGGCGGGCCAGCGCGGCGTACGCGGTCGGGACCGACAGGCAGCCCTCGTTGGAGTCGTCGAGCACGCGGGAGCCGGCCGGCAGCTCCACGAGCTTCGGGTTGACCACGACACCGGTGTGGCGGTTGCCGTCGTCGTCGGGGCAGTCGTAGACGAAGACCTTGGCGTCGACACCGATCTGGTTCGCAGCCAGGCCCACGCCCTCGGCGGCCTTCTGGCTGGCGAACATGTCGTCGATCAGCTGCGCCAGTTCGTCGCCGAACTCGGTGACGTCCTTGCACTCGTGGTGGAGGACCGGGTTGCCGACGACCGTGATCGGGCGGGCGGTGCCGCGCTCGCGGTGGGCGAGCTCGCGCTCCGCACAGTCCTCGGTGTCCACGACGTACCCGTCGTTCACAAGCTCGACGACCTCGTTCTCCTGCTGCGCCATGTCCGCCGTACGCCTTCCGTAAGTCCACCCGTTCACCAATGTGCCGGTACAGCCTACGGTGCCCGGTCAGCAGACTTCCTCGAGATCCCGCCACTCCCGGGTCTCCGGGCTGTCCGCGACCCAGCCGTCGAGCAGTCCGCGCACCAGGCCGGCCGGCGCCGCGATGCCGCATTCCCGCTCCGGCACCCACAGCGGGCCGGAACCGTTCGTACGGTGCCCGAGCGGTCCGGGATGCCCCGGTTCGCTGTGGTCGTGCGGGTCGAGGTGCTCGCCGTCGCCCTCGCCGCTCGGCATCACGCTCTCCGAGCAGGTCCGGCACAGCAGCCGCACCGACGACGACCAGTCCTCGGCGGCGAAGCCGGCGTCCGAGGCCAGCTGCTCCAGCGCGTCACGGTCCGCCTCGGTGGCCGCCTCCAGCAGCACCACCCAGGTCGGCACCGGCGAGGGCGCCCACAGCTCGATCTCGTCGAAGACGGGGTACGAGGGCCCGGCCGCGGTGACCCGCTCGCCGTGCGGGACCCCGTCGTGCAGGACGACCTCGCCCCAGCGGCGTCCCGAGGAGGGCAGCGGGATCGACAGGACCTCCATACGGGCCGGGTCCAGCCGGCGGCCCCAGACCACCTCGGCCTCCCCCTCGGGGGACAGCCGTACGGCGGCGCTGCCGAGCTCCATGCCGACCGGTTCGCCGCTGTTCTTCTTCCCGCCGGCGGCGGCGTCCCCGGGCACCTTCAGCCCGTACGCCTGCCAGGCCCGGCGGGCCAGCGGCCAGTCCTGCAGCGCGGTCGCGGCGATCCCGACGTTCCACCAGTCCGGGGCGCCGGTCTCGCGGTCCAGCAGGGCCACGGCGCGCAGTCCGGCGGCCCGCGCCTGCTCCCAGTCGTGCCGGAACTTGTGCAGCAGGGCGAGGTTGAACCAGGACTCGGACAGCCAGGGCTCCAGGTCCGCGGCTCTGGTCAGCAGCGCACCCGCGTCCTCGTACCGCCCGTCGCCGATCAGCGTGAACGCGCGGTCGGTGGCCTGCCGCCACGAAGCGGAGGGCCGATGCCGTACCTTCCCGAAGATCCTCACGATTCCCGCCTGCCGGTCCAACGGTGCAGCCTTGCGGACACCCTCACGGACACTCCTACTGGCATCCAACCATGCCCACTCGGACGGCCGCTCATTACCCATGGGTTACCCAAGTGGGACTTGACCGACTCTGTCACGTCCGCCCCTGGCCAGAACCCTTGCAAGACACTCCACGACCTCTGGCTGGTAGTCGCGCCCGGTGCCCAGCCGGAGCTGCTCCAGGGCCGCCAGTGAGCCGCCCGGGTGACGGGTCCCGCCGAGCAGGTCGTCGTACGCGTTGACCGCCCGTACGATGCGCGCCGCGACGGGCTGGTCCCGGTACGGGTCCGCCTGCCGCTCCACGACCACGGCCACCTCGGCGGGCACCCCGGTCTGCCGGGCGACCTCCCCGCCGAGCACGGCGATCCGGCGGGCCTCGGCGGCGGGCAGCCCGGCGGTGGCCCCGGCCCGGACCGGGTCGACGAGGGAGAGCTGGCCGATGTCGTGCATGAGGGCGGCGTATTCCAGCACGGTGAGCTCCCGCTCCGACAGCCCGAGCTCCCGGCCGACGGCGCAGCTCAGCACGGCGACGCGGCGGGAGTGCCCCGGGCGGGTACAGCCGGCGATCTCGGTGGCCCGGGCGAGGGAGGTGATGGTCTGGCGGTAGGTGGTGCGGATCGCGGTGATCCGGTGGAAGGACAGCTGGGTCAGCAGCAGGGGGAGGCAGAAGACGGGCAGGGCCCACAGCCCGGCGACGGCCACGCCAAGGGCCATGACGACCCCGGTGGCGCAGATCGCCGAGCCGATGCCGAGCTGGGCGCGCAGTTCGTCGCGCAGCAGCGGCCCGTACGGCCGGCCCGTACGGGCGTCGGCCGGCGCGGCGGCGAGCACGGCGTCGCAGAGGGCGGTGAGGCCGAGCAGGAAGAGCAGGAAGAGGACGAGGTACGGGCCCTGCCCGATGCCGTGCTCGAGCCGGCCGGAGTTGTAGAGCGGCTGGAAACAGACGGCGGCGAAGGCGACGGTGAGGACCCGGCGGGCCAGGTGGTCGGCGGCGGGACCACGGCCCCGGGCGATGTGCGGGACGATCCCGGCGAGTGCCGCGGCGACGACCACCGCGACGATCTGGAGCACCCCGTGGTGGGTGGACTGGGCGGCGTTCGGGCCGAGCAGGGCGTACGCGAGGGCGCCGGCGGAGCCCAGCGGTGCGGGCTGGCGCTCCTCGGCCCCGTCCCGGACGGCGCGGGGGTCGCCGTCCGCCCGGCGGTCACGGGTGTCACGGCGGGCGAGCTCGCCGCAGGCGATCAGGGCGCCGAAGGCCAGGGCGGTGCCGGGCTCGACGACGCCGTACCAGAGGGTGTGCCCGAGCCCGGCCAGGGTGAGTACCCCGGCGGCCCCGCGCACCGTCCACACGACCGCGCCCCTCATGCCCCGCCCCCGCCGTCCGCTTCCTGCCCGGCCCGCGGGTCCACGGTCCGCACGCCCAGGCGGGCACCCTGGGCCGGGAGCCCGGACAGCCCGGAGCCGCCGGGGTCCGGGACGGCCGCGGCGGGGACGGCCGCGACAGGAGCGGCGGCGGCTGCGGCTGCGGCGACGGCCGCCGGCGCACGGCCGGAAGCGGAAGCGGAACCGGCCGGGATCACCTGCACGTCGTCGTCGGCGGTGACCACCGGGTGCCAGCCGTCCCGGCCGATCGCGTCCACCAGCGCGTGCACCATCGCCGGGTCGAAGTGCGCCCCCGCACACCGTTCCAGCTCGGCCAGCGCCACCGGCACCGGCCGGGCCCTGCTGTACGAGCGGGTCGAGGTCATCGCGTCGAAGGCGTCGGCCACCGCCACCACCCGGGCCAGGACCGGAATCTTCTCACCGGCCAGCCCGTACGGATAACCGGTGCCGTCGACCCGCTCGTGGTGGTGCAGGATCGCGGACCGGGCCTCCCCCAGGAAGCCGATGCCGCGCACCATCTCGTGCCCGTACTCGGGGTGCAGCTCGATGACCCTGCGTTCCTCGGGCGTCAGCGGCCCGTCCTTGCGCAGCAGCCGGGTCGGGACGCCGAGTTTGCCGACGTCGTGCAGGATCCCGGCGATCCGGACGGCCTCGAGCCGGCCCTCGGCCATGCCCAGCTCGCGGGCGATCATCGCCGAGGCCTGGCCGACGCGCTCGCTGTGGCCGCGCGTGTAGCGGTCCTTGAGGTCGACGGCCTGGACGAGCGCCCGGATCGTGGCCTGGTGGGCGGCCCGTTCGCGGTGGTACTGGGCGAAGACCCAGGAGGAGATGTACATCGGCAGCAGGACGAGCAGCGCGGCCGGGAGCCCGTACGGGCTGCGCCACATGACGGCCATCATCAGCCCGGCGAGGCCGTGCACGCAGTGCGGGGCCAGGGAGCCGGTGAGCCGTCCGCGCCACGCGGTCCGCGCGGGCCGTCCCTCGGCGGCGGCCAGGATGCCCGCGTCGAGGGCGCTCAGTACGAGGCAGAAGGCGGCGGCTGCGGCCGCCGCGGGGAGCATCGCGTACGGGAAGTCCGCGAGCCGGCCGGCCGCGCCGGGCGGCCCGGACCCCCCGAAGGCCGCGCCGAAAGACCCCTCGAAGGGGCTTCCGCCGAGCGCGGCCGGCCCGCCCAGCAGGGCGAACGTCCATCCCGCGGCCCAGGCGGCCGTGGCCTGCTGCGCCGCGTGCCACACCCGGCGCACCCGGGCGGGGCGCTGGACCACGGCCTGGGCGAACCCGCCGGGCAGCGCAACGAGGGCGGCGGCGGCCGGCGGCAGCAGGAAGACGGCGGCGAGCACCACGGGGAAGAAGGAGCCGATGCCCTCGAGGACCCGGCGGCGGCTGCCCGGCAGCGGGCACAGCTTGGCGAGTTCGCAGCCCAGGCAGAGGAGGGCGAGCAGCCCGACGACGGGCCAGGGGGTGCCGGAATCGGCGAAGGCCGGGGCGGTGCAGGCGAATGCCGCGAGGACGGCGCACAGGATGGCGGCCCGCATGAGGGAGGGGCGCGCCGCCGGGGGAAGTACCCGCATGGCGCTCTCCTCCCCTGTGCCGTGCGCACCCGGTACCGCCGGATCGCACCGGCACCGCTTGGGGAGAATAGGCGTGGCCCCTTGTACAGGGGGCCACATTTTCGTATTGCGCCGTACGGGCGCCCCCGGATTAGCACCTTCGGGTGAACGAAGTGGGTTTCCAGGGGCAGTTGTTCGATCAGCCGGTGGCGGGATCCGCGGTCACGTCATGATCGGGGACGGCCTGGCCCGAACGGATCAGCTCGATCCGGCCCATGACCTTCGAGCGCAGATCGGTCGGCACGTCGTCCGAACCGCAGCAGCGCTTCACCAGCTTCTTCACGGCCTGCTCGAGACCGTACTTCTCCAGACAGGGATTGCACTCGCCGAAGTGTGTCTCGAACTTCGTGCAATCACTGTCCGGCATCTCGTGGTCCAGGAACTCGTACAGGTGGTCCAGGACCTCAGAGCACTCCGTCTCGTGCGGCTCTCCGCAGCTCATGAGCCCGAGCCTTTCAGGTCGTTCGACTCTCCCGCGCCGGCGGGGACCAGCCCGCGCTCACGGGCATAGTCCTCCAGCATTCCGCGGAGTTGACGGCGGCCACGGTGCAGTCGCGACATGACCGTACCGATGGGTGTACCCATGATGTCCGCGATCTCCTTGTACGCAAAGCCCTCTACGTCGGCAAGATAGACCGCGATGCGGAACTCCTCCGGAATGGCCTGAAGCGCTTCCTTCACATCTGAATCGGGCAGGTGGTCGAGCGCCTGCGATTCGGCGGAACGCAGTCCCGTCGACATGTGCGACTCGGCGCGCGCCAGCTGCCAGTCCTCGATCTCCTCCGCCGCACTGCGCTGCGGTTCACGCTGCTTCTTGCGGTAGGAGTTGATGAACGTGTTGGTCAGAATGCGGTAGAGCCACGCCTTGAGATTGGTGCCCTCGCGGAACTGGTGGAAGGACGCGTATGCCTTCGCGTACGTCTCCTGGACCAGGTCCTCGGCGTCGGCCGGATTGCGCGTCATGCGCAGTGCGGCCGAGTACATCTGGTCGAGGTAGCCGAGGGCGTCCCTCTCGAAGCGCGCATTGCGCTCCGGGGTTGTCTCCTCCGCGTGGCCTTCGTCGGTCCCAGCGACAGGACCCACCTCCTCCGACTGCGTGACGGCTCCGAAAGCGGACCCGCTCGAATCGGAGAATAGTCGACCATCCCGGCCTTCCGCCGCCTGAACCAGGCTGCGCTTGGGCCCGGGCAGGACCGTCCAGTCCAGGCCTGCCGCCTGCGGACGGTGCTGGCTGATGACCTGGGTCATGCGCTCCCTCTCCTCCGACGATTTCCCGTGCGTTTCCGACATCCGGCACAACAGAAGGGCGGGGCCGTGCATTCCCGGGGTTTGAGGCCTCTGCCGGGCAGGCTCCGAAAGGTGATCGGGATCACGTCAGAGGGGAAGTCGGGCGAGCCATGCGGTGACGGCCCCGGTGATCGCCTCGAGGGTCTCCTCCTGGGTCGGACCGGCCTTCTTCGGCACCGCGAAGCCGTGATCGGCGTGCGGGACCTCCACCAGTTCGTACACCGCCTGCGCGGTCGGCGGCGGGAACTCCTCGGGCCGCCCGAAAGGGTCCCGGCCGCCCTGGACGACCAGGGTGGGCCGCCCGGCACCGGTCAGCTCCTCGGCCCGGGACTTCTCGGGCCGGCCCGGCGGGTGCAGCGGGAACGCCAGCGCCAGCACCCCGGCCGCCCCCAGCTGGGCGGCG
Organism: Streptomyces sp. NPDC051364; assembly: GCF_040682115.1. Lineage (NCBI taxonomy): Bacteria > Bacillati > Actinomycetota > Actinomycetes > Kitasatosporales > Streptomycetaceae > Streptomyces > Streptomyces sp. NPDC051364. The sequence goes on from NZ_JBFBAH010000004.1 coordinate 232,525, forward strand.
GTCCGGCAGGCCACCCGGGCCCCGGCGCTGCGCCCGCCCGCCACGACGGGCAGCCCGGGCTCGGCCAGCGCCGGCCACAGGCCCCGCCAGCCCTCGTCGAGCACCTTGGGCGCGGCGGCCACCTTCTTCCCGGCGACCCGCCACGGCTGCTCGACCAGCGCCACGGTGACCCCCTGCGCGGGCAGGGCGGCGGCCAGGGCCTGGAGGTCGCGGGCCTCAATCCCGCCGCCGGCGCCGTGGCTGACGGCCAGTACGAGGCGGGCCGTGCGGGCGGGTGCGGGATGCCAGGTGATGCGGGCCTCGCCCGCCGGGGTGTCGACGCTCTCGGTACGCGTACGGGTGGTCATGGACCCATCCTGCACGGGTCAGAACAGCGTGCACTCCTGCGGCGCGGCCAGCTCGTCGAGCAGCTCCGGCCCGTTGTTGCGGACGTTGCTGACGGCCGCGGACACCGGGTACGCGCGCATCATCCCGCCCGGCGGCGGTGTGAGCAGGGCCTGGAGTTCGCCGGTGTCGGTGCGGGCCGGATCCAGCCAGGCGTCCCAGCGGTCCGGGGTCAGCATCAGCGGCATCCGGGGGTGGATCTCGGCGAGCGAGGCAGGGCCCTCGGCCGGGGCCACGGCCAGCGGCCCGGTCTCGGCCTCGGCGGTGATCACCGAGCAGGTCGCCCACCAGGCCTGCGGGTGGTCGCCGGGTAGGGTCGGGTCGCGCCAGAACTCGTACATCCCGGCCATGGCGAAGACGGAGCCGTCGGCGGGGAGCACGAAGTAGGGCTGCTTGCGGGCCCGCTTCTTCTTGCCCTCGACCTCGAGCTGCCGCTCGTCGTGGGCGGTGACCCACTCGTAGTAGCCGTCGGCGGGGACGATGCAGCGGCGCTGTGCGAAGGGCCGGCGGAAGGACGGCTTCTCGGCCAGCGTCTCGGACCGGGCGTTGATCATCCGGGCGGCGCCGTCGGGGTTCTTGGCCCAGGAGGGGACGAGCCCCCACTTCAGGGTGCGCAGCTGACGAACCGGACGCGGATCCGGAGCGTCCTTCACAGGACGGTCGAGGACGACGTGGACCTCCTTCGTCGGCGCCACGTTCCAGTCGGGTGCCAGGGTCTCCTCCGGCTCCCACCGCTCGATGCCGAAGGCCTCCACCAGGTCCTCGGGCCCACGACTCGCTGCATACCTTCCGCACATGGCTGCCACACTGCCATCTCACCCGCCCACCACCGCAAGGAGTCCGCCACTCTATGGACAGCACCACGACCGCCGGCCTGTGGGACCGGCTGACCGGCATACAGACCCCGCCGGCCCTGTGGCTGGTGATCGTGACGGGCGTGGCCGCGCTGGCCGTCGTGGGGCCGCGCCCGCTGTGGCGGCTGTCCCGCAACGCCGTGACCATCGCGCACGAGGGGGGCCACGGGCTGATCGCGCTGCTGACCGGACGGAAGCTGGACGGGATCCGGCTGCACTCCGACACCAGCGGGGTCACCGTCAGCGTCGGCAAGGCGACCGGGCCCGGGATGATCCTGACCGCCGCTGCCGGGTACCCGGCGCCCTCGCTGCTCGGGCTCGGCGGAGCCGCGCTGCTGTCGGCCCACCGGATCACGCTGCTGCTGTGGGCGTCCACCGCGCTGCTGCTGGCGATGCTGGTGATGATCCGGAACGCGTACGGCGCCCTGACGGTGGTGCTGTCCGGCGCCGCGTTCGTGCTGGTCTCCTGGCTCGCCCCGGCCGAGGTCCAGGCGGTCTTCGCGTACCTGGTGGTGTGGTTCCTGCTGATGGGCGGCGTGCGGCCGGTCTTCGAGCTGGGCGCCAAGCGCCGGCACGGCGGGGCGCCGGATTCCGACGCGGACCAGCTGGGGCGGCTCACCCACGTCCACCCGGTGGCCTGGCTGCTCCTGTTCCACGCCGTCGCACTGTGCTCGCTCATCGGCGGCGGGCGCTGGCTTCTCAACCTCTGAGACGGACCCCGCCCGGCCCCGCTACGGCGGCGCGATCAAGATCTGCGTCCGGGAGGAACCACTAAAGTGGGGGCCATGACCGAGACCCCCGCGCTTCACGCCCTCTGGCCCGCTCCGCTCGCCGACGGCACCGTCCACGCCACCGTCACCGTGCCCGGGTCGAAGTCGGTCACCAACCGCGCCCTCGTCCTGGCCGCGCTCGCCGCCGAGCCGGGCTGGGTGCGCCGCCCGCTGCGCTCGCGCGACTCCCAGCTGATGGCGGACGCGCTGCGCGCGCTGGGCGTCGGCATCGAGGAGACCGCGTCCTCCAGCTCCGGCGACGGCTCCGGCGGCGAGGCCTGGCGGATCATCCCGGCCGCCCTGCACGGCCCGGCCACGGTCGACGTCGGCAATGCGGGCACGGTCATGCGCTTCCTGCCGCCCGTCGCCACCCTGGCCGCCGGCGACATCCGCTTCGACGGCGACCCGCGTTCCTACGAGCGCCCGCTCGGCCAGGTCATCAGCGCCCTGCGCACCCTCGGCGCCCGGATCGACGACGACGGCCGGGGCGCGCTGCCCCTGACGGTCCAGGGCGGCGGGGCCCTGGAGGGCGGCGTCGTCGAGATCGACGCCTCCAACTCCTCGCAGTTCGTCTCGGCGCTGCTGCTCTCCGGCCCGCGCTTCAACCAGGGCGTCGAGGTCCGGCACGTGGGCACCGCCCTGCCGTCGATGCCGCACATCCGGATGACGGTGGAGATGCTGCGCGCGGCGGGCGCCCAGGTCGACACCCCCGAGGCGGGCGGCGAGCCGAACGTGTGGCGGGTCGCGCCGAGCGCGCTGCTGGGCCGCGACATGGTCGTGGAGCCGGACCTGTCGAACGCGCAGCCGTTCCTGGCGGCGGCTCTGATCACCGGCGGCACGGTCACCATCCCGGACTGGCCGCGCCGCACCACCCAGCCGGGCGACGAGCTGCGCCGGATCTTCACCGAGATGGGCGGCTCCTGCGAGCTGACCGACGCGGGCCTGGTCTTCACCGGCAGCGGCAAGATCCACGGCATCGACGTGGACCTGAGCGAGGTCGGCGAACTGACCCCGGGCATCGCGGCCGTGGCGGCACTGGCGGACTCCCCGTCCACCCTGCGCGGGGTCGCGCACCTGCGGCTGCACGAGACGGACCGGCTGGCGGCGCTGACCGCGGAGATCAACGGGCTCGGCGGTGAGGTCACCGAGACCGCCGACGGCCTGCACATCCGCCCGCGCCCGCTGCACGGCGGCGTGTTCCACACGTACGACGACCACCGGATGGCCACCGCGGGCGCGGTGATCGGCCTGGCGGTGGGGGGCGTGGAGATCGAGAACGTGGCGACGACCGCGAAGACCCTGCCGGACTTCCCCAGGATGTGGGCTGACATGCTCTCGGGAGCGGGAGCGTAGGGCCCGTCATGCGCAGGTACGGCAAGCACACCGACGAGGACGACATCCGCCAGCGGCCCAACCCCAAGGGCAACCGGCCCCGGACCACCATCCGGCCCAAGCACGAGGACGCGGCGGAGGGCTTCGTCCTGACCGTCGACCGCGGCCGGCTGACCTGCCTGGTCGACGGCCGCACGATCCACGCGATGAAGGCCCGTGAGCTGGGCCGCAAGGCGGCGGTCGTCGGTGACCGGGTCTGGATCGTGGGCGACCTGACCGGCAAGAAGGACACCCTCGCGCGGATCGTGCGGATCGAGGAGCGCAAGTCCGTCCTGCGGCGCACCGCGGACGACGACGACCCGTACGAGCGGGTGGTCGTCGCCAACGCGGACCAGCTGGCGATCGTCACGGCACTGGCCGACCCGGAGCCGCGGCCCCGGATGATCGACCGCTGTCTGGTGGCCGCGTACGACGCCGGGCTGGAGCCGCTGCTGGTGCTCACGAAGTCGGACCTGACCTCCCCGGACAAGATCCTGGAGATCTACTCCACGTTCGGCCTGAACTACGTGGTCACCAACCGCGAGGAGCTGGCGAGCGGCGACGCCGCCGACCGGGTGCGCGAGCGCCTGAACGGCCGGATCACCGCCTTCGTCGGCCACTCGGGCGTCGGCAAGACCACCCTGGTGAACTCGCTGGTCGCCGAGGGCCGCCAGCGCGCCACCGGGCACGTCAACGCGGTGACCGGCCGCGGCCGGCACACCACCACCTCGGCGCTCGCACTGCCGCTGCCGGGCGGCGACGGCTGGGTCATCGACACCCCGGGCGTGCGCTCGTTCGGCCTGCACCACGTGGACCCGTCCCGGGTGATCCTGGCCTTCCCGGAACTGGTTCCCGGTACGGAGGGCTGCCCGCGGGCCTGCAGCCACGACGAGCAGGACTGCGCGCTCGACAAGTGGGTGGAGGACGGCCACGCGGATCCGGCGCGCCTGTACTCGCTGCGGCGGCTGCTCCAGACCCGCGAGCGCCGCGAAGGAGACTGATCGTCCGGCGGGGTTTGCCGAGCACCACGTCTGGTAAATGCATAATCGCACCACGTGACATGACGTCACCTGACGCGGGGAGGCATGCGCCATGGCGTGGCTGCTGGTGGTCGTCGCCGGAATCCTGGAGACCGGTTTCGCGGTCTGCCTCAAGCTGTCCCACGGGTTCACCCGGCTGTGGCCGACCATCGCCTTCGCCGCGTTCGCGCTCGGCAGCTTCGGGCTGCTGACCCTGGCTCTGAAGAAACTGGACGTGGGCCCGGCCTACGCGGTGTGGACGGGCATCGGGGCCGCCGGGACGGCCATCTACGGCATGGTCTTCCTCGGCGATCTGGTCTCGACCCTCAAACTCGTCTCGATCTCGCTGGTCATCCTGGGCGTCATCGGCCTCCAGCTGTCCGGTTCGGCTCACTGAGCAGGCGCAGCAGCCGCATCAGTTCACCGAGCCCCGGCTCCTCGCCGGGGGCTATCACGTAGGACAGCGCGAGGCGCACGGCGAGCTCGCACCGCTGCGCCCCCTCCCCCGGGGTGAGCGCCACCGAGGCCCGGTCGCGGACGGCCCGGGCCAGCTCCCCGGGCCCCGGGGCCGGTACGCCCGGCCGCACTCCCTGCCCGGGCGGCATCGGTAGGTTCCCGTCCCAGCACCCTGTCAGCAGGGCCCGTACGAGGGGACGCGCGCGGGCCGCCCGTACGGTCCACTCCGCAACCGAGGCGAGGCGCTCGGCGGCCCCGGCCGGGGAGCGCAGGACCCGGTCCACCCCTTCGAGGTACCAGTCGGCCTCGCGGCGCACCAGGGCCCGGCCCAGGCCCGCCTTGCCGCCGAACTCGTTGTAGAGGGTCTGCCGGGACACCCCGGCGGTGGCCGCCACGTCGACCATCCGCACGGACGGCCAGGGGCGCGCCAACAGCGCCGCTCCCGCCGCTTCCAGCAAGGACTCCCGGGCTGCCGGCATCCGCGCCTCCCCGCTCGACTTCCCCGCTCGGCCTTCCCGCCAGAGTTGACGGACCGACAGATCCTGTCAAGGGCGCCTGCCGGTCGCTCCGTGGACGCCGTTCGCCGGGTCCGGGGAGTCCCGATACTGTTCGGCCATGCCCGAGTATGACGATGACCTCCGCCTTGCCCTTCAGCTCGCCGATGCGGCGGACGCCGCCACGATGCAGCGTTTCCGCGCCCTCGACCTGAAGGTCGAGACGAAGCCGGACATGACCCCGGTGAGCGAGGCGGACAAGGCCGCCGAGGAGATCGTCCGGGCCGGGATCGAGGCCGCGCGGCCCGCCGACGCCATCCTGGGCGAGGAGTACGGCCTCAAGGGCAGCGGTCCGCGCCGCTGGGTCGTGGACCCGATCGACGGTACGAAGAACTACGTGCGCGGCGTCCCGGTCTGGGCCACGCTGATCTCGCTGATGGCGGAGGATGCCGACGGGGTCTTCCGGCCGGTGGTCGGCGTGGTCTCGGCGCCGGCGCTGGGCCGCCGCTGGTGGGCGGCGCAGGGCGGGGGCGCGTACGCCGGCGGTGCGCTGGACGCTGCGCCCGTACCGCTCGGGGTCTCGAAGGTGGGCACCCTCGGCGACGCCTCCTTCGCGTACTCCTCGCTGAGCGGCTGGGAGGAGCAGGGCCGGCTCGCCGGGTTCCTGGACCTGACCCGGCAGTGCTGGCGGACCCGCGGCTACGGCGACTTCTGGCCGTACATGATGGTCGCGGAGGGCTCGCTGGACCTGTGCGCCGAGCCGGAGCTGAACCTGTGGGACATGGCGGCCATCGCGGTCGTGGTCCAGGAGGCGGGCGGCCGGTTCACCGACCTGGACGGCGCGGAGGGCGTGCACGGCGGGAACGCGGCGGCCTCGAACGGGCTGTTGCACGAGGAGATGCTGGGATATCTGCGCCCGCGCGCCTGAGCCGTCCGTGCCCTGCGCCCGACAACCGGGTGCGCCCTCTTGATGACCCTCCGTGTCCATGGGAATCTGAGACTCCATCCGCTTGTGCGCTTGTGAAGGCCTTCTCTAAGTTCCGTGCCGTTCGGTGCGGACCTTCACCGGGCGCACCCACCCAAGCGGAGGGACTCTCCCCAGGAGGTGGCTCTCTTCATGCTCGTCCGCGACGCCATGAGCACCGTGATCCTCACCCTCGGACCCGCCCACACCCTCCGGCAGGCGGCCTGCCTGATGTCCGGCCGACGGGTCGGCGCAGCCGTCGTCCTCGATCCCGACCACAGTGGGATCGGCATCCTGACCGAACGCGACATCCTCAACTCCCTCGGCGCGGGACACGATCCCGACCGGGAGTCCGTGGGCGCACACACCACCAACAACGTGGTGTTCTGCACCCCGCAGGCCACCGTCCAGGAGGCTGCCGAGGCCATGGTCCACGGCGGCTTCCGCCATCTGATCGTGCTGGAGCACGGCGGGCCCGTCGGCATCGTGTCCGTACGCGATGTCATCCGCTGCTGGGTGCCGGCGCGGCGCAGCACCGTACCGGCGTAGCACCCGTACGTACCGGCGCAAGCCGGAGGGCCGGGCCCCGTCGGGGTCCGGCCCTTCAGCTCTCGGCGAGCGGGGAATCAGCCGCGGAGGGCCTGGACCGCGGCCTCCAGCCGCTTGCCGAAGTCACCGTCCGCCTGGCGGAAGTTGTTGATCGCGCGCTCGGCGAGGTCGTCACGGGAGACCTTGGCGATGAAGCCGGACAGGTTCTCGATCAGACGGGACTTCTCGTCCTCGGACATCAGGCGGTAGAGGCTGCCCGCCTGGACGAAGTCGCTGTCCTCGGAGTGCACCGGGGCGGCGTGGTTGCCCGTGCCGCCGGTGACCGCGGTGGACTGCCACAGCGGACGGTCCGTCTGGAAGGGGCCGCCGAAGCTGTTCGGCTCGTAGTTCTTCGCGCCCTTGTGGCGGCCGTCGTACAGGAAGCCGTCACGGGAGTTGGTGCGCGCCTCGGTGGCGTGCGGGCGGTTCACCGGCAGGTGGTCGGCGTTGATGCCGACGCGGTAGCGGTGGGCGTCGCCGTACGCGAAGAGGCGGCCCTGGAGCATCTTGTCCGGGGACGGGCCTATGCCGGGGACGAAGTGCGCCGGACTGAATATGCTCTGCTCGACCTCGGCGAAGACGTTCTCCGGGTTGCGGTTGAGCTCCAGCTTGCCGATCTCGATCGGCGGGTAGTCCTCGTGCGGCCACACCTTGGTGAGGTCGAACGGGTTGAAGCGGTACTCGGCCGCGTCCGCCGCCGGCATGATCTGGACCTGCACGGTCCAGGTCGGGAACTCGCCGCGCTCGATGGACTCGCGCAGGTCGCGCTGGTGCGAGTCGGGGTCCTCGCCGGCGAGCCGGTTGGCCTCGGCCTGGGTGAGGTTCTCGATGCCCTGGTCGGTCTTGAAGTGGTACTTGACCCAGAAGACCTCGCCGGCCTCGTTGTTCCACTGGAACGTGTGCGAGCCGTAGCCGTTCATGTGGCGGTAGGACGCCGGGATGCCGCGGTCGCCGAACAGCCAGGTCACCTGGTGGGTGGACTCGGGCGACAGACCCCAGAAGTCCCAGACGTTGTCCGCCTCCTGCGAGCCGGTGTACGGGTCGCGCTTCTGGGTGTGGATGAAGTCGGGGAACTTGATGGCGTCCTTGATGAAGAACACCGGGGTGTTGTTGCCGACGAGGTCGTAGTTGCCCTCTTCGGTGTAGAACTTCAGCGCCCAGCCGCGGGGGTCGCGCACCGCGTCGGCCGCACCGAGGTTGCCCGCGACGGTGGAGAAGCGCAGGAAGGTCTCGGTCTGCTTGCCGACCTCGGACAGGAACTTCGCCCGGGTCCACTGCGAGACGTCACGGGTGAGGGTGAAGGTGCCGTACGCACCGGCGCCGCGGGCGTGCACCACGCGCTCCGGGATGCGCTCGCGGTTGAAGTGCGCCAGCTTCTCGAGGAGCAGCTGGTCCTGGACCAGAACGGGACCTCCGACGCCGGCCGTCTCGCTGTTCTGGTTGTCGGCGACCGGAGCCCCGGCCTCCGTGGTGAGCGGTCCCTGCGTCACGTGCGCCTCCTGCGTCATTCCTTGCGTGTCCCGTCCTTGGCCTTTGCCGTACTCGATCCTACAATGGACATTGTCTAAGTCAAGTAAGGATCCAACTCCGCACAGGTTCGGGAGTTACACCGAATCCCCTCGCTGTTAGGCTGGTGTCCATGAGTGACCTGCTGGAACGACTTCGCGGACGCGGATGGCGTATGACCGCACAGCGGCGTGTCGTGGCCGAGGTGCTCGACGGTGACCACGTTCACCTGACGGCCGACGAGGTGCACGCCCGGGCGGTGGACAAGCTGCCGGAGATCTCGCGCGCCACCGTCTACAACACGCTGGGCGAGCTCGTGTCCCTCGGCGAGGTCCTGGAGGTCTCCACGGACCGCCGGGCCAAGCGGTACGACCCGAACGCCCACCAGCCCCACCAGCACCTGGTCTGCGCCCGGTGCGGCGCGATCCGCGACGTGCACCCGTCGGGCAACCCGCTGGCCGACCTCCCGGACGCGGAGCGCTTCGGCTTCGTGGTGTCGGCGGTCGAGGTGACGTACCGGGGCCTGTGCCCGTCCTGCGCGGGGGCGTGACGAACGAGAACGAAGACGGGCCCGGGAGCGATGCTCTCGGGCCCGTCTTTTTGTCGTGAAACGACTGAAGGCCCGGATCCAGAGGATCCGGGCCTTCAGCCTTCAGTAGCGGGGACAGGATTTGAACCTGCGACCTCTGGGTTATGAGCCCAGCGAGCTACCGAGCTGCTCCACCCCGCGTCGGTAAACACGACTTTACGCGACGCTTCCCGACAGATGCAAATCGCTTAACGATGGGGCCCCGATCCAGCCCCGCCGGCGTTCAAGGCGGGGGGTCCGGGGGCAGAGCCCCCGGCAACAGCGCCGCACCCGCAGGGCGGCGGAACCCCGGCCACGGGTCAGGCGGAGAGCTCCTCGGCGAGGGCTTCGCGGAGCCGAGCGGCCCGCTCGGAGACCTCCGCCGGCCCCAGCTCCATGGCCCGGACGCACCACTTCTGCCCCTCCGCCAGGTCCCCGTGCCGCGCAGCGAGGAGCCCCAGCCGCAGCGCCGCCCGGCCGTGCCCGGCCACCGCGGCCCGGGTCCACCACAGCGCGGCCTCCGGCTCGTTTCCCTCGCGGGCGAGCAGCAGGCCGAGGTTGAACGCCCCGTTCCGGGAGCCGGCCTCGGCCGCCTCCCGGTACCACCGCGCCGCGACCGCCAGATCGCCCCGCGCAGCGGCCAGCATCCCGACCCGGACCTGCGCACGCCGGTGCCCCAGCTCCGCGGCCCGCTCGTACCACTCCTCGCTCTCGGTGCGCGGGGCCCCGCCGACCGGCTCGCCCAGCGCCACCGGCTCCGGCGGCGGAGCCAGCGATTCCAGCAGCGCGGCCAGCCGGAACGCCGCCTCCGCGCTGCCGCCGCCCGCAGCGCAGCGCAGGTGCCGCTCGGCCGCCCGGTCCTCGCCGTCGCGGACCAGCGCGATGCCGACCTGCAGCGCCGCGTCGGTGTGACCGGCCGATGCGGCCCGCTCGTACCACTTCAGCGCCGCCCGGTCCTCGTCCCTGCTCGCGAACAGGATCCCGAGGTTGAACGCGGCGTCGACGCTGCCCGCCTCGGCCGCCTTCGAGAACCACGGCTCGGCCCCCGCCGCGTCGCCGGCCTGCAGCAGCATGATCGCGAGGGCGTTGGCCGCCTCGCGGTGGCCCGCGTAGGCCGCCCGCCGGTACCACTGCTCGGCCTGCGCGGTCCGCTCCTGTGCAGCGCACAGCAAAGCAAGGTTGTACGCCCCGTTCTGGTCGCCTGCGTCCATGGCGGTGCGGTACCACTTCTCCGCGGTCTGGGTCTCCCCCCGCGCGGCGTGCAGCGCGCCCAGCGCATTGGCGGCGTTCCCGTCGCCGTCCTGGGCGGCCCGGTTCCACCACGCGACGGCGCTCTCCTCGTCGCCGGCGTCGCGCAGCAGGAAGCCGAGCGCGCACGCGGCCCGTGCCTCGCCCTGCTTGGCGGAGGTCAGGTACCAGCGTCCGGCCTCCTTGAGCTCCCCGCGCGCCTCCAGCAGGGCACCCAGGTGCAGCGCTGCCCGCCGGTGCCCGCGCGCGGCGGCCTGCCGGTACCACTGCTCGGCCTCGGCGGGGTCGCCCTTGCGCAGGTGCCGGGCCAGCCGGTACGCGGCCTCGCGGTGCCCCTGCTCGGCAGCCTGGCGCAGCCAGCGCTCGACGCCCTTGTCGCCGCGGTGCTCCAGCAGGTCGGCGAGCCCGTACGCGCCCAGGGCATGGCCGGATTCGGCCGCCTGGCGCAGCCAGTACTCGGCGGCGGGCTCGTCCCCGCGCTCGCGGAAGTGGCGGCCCAGTGCGTGTGCGGCCGGGGCGGATCCGGCGACGGCGGCGACCCGCCACCAGTCGGCGGCCTCCTCGGGGTAGCCCCGCTGGAGCAGGAGCACGCCGAGGTTGTTGGCGGCGGCACGGTCCCCCTCCGCGGTGGCGCCGCGCAGGTACGGCTCGGCGCCGGCCAGGTCGCCGCGGCGCAGCAGCAGCGCCCCGAGCACGCTCATCGCGCCCGGGTCGCCCCGGTCGGCCGCGACCCGGTGCCGTGCTTCCAGCTCGGTGTCGCTCGCCGGGTCGGTCTCGGCGAACATCTCTTCCGCGAAATCCGCATCGGTCAGTGCGGTCTGCGCGTTAACGACCGGAGCCTCCTCGTTGGCCTCTGCGCCCGATTCGACTTCCGCCCTCACAAACCGCCCTGTCTCCAGCAGAGTTGACCTGTCCCCCATAAATCCCATCGTCGCATCACCTGCTACCCGCGTACACCTGGTATGTCGCAGCCTGTGAGGTCACTACAGCGTTTTGTCGACATGCCCACAGAGAGATAAGTCAAACACGCCCCCACCCCAACTCACCCGTCTCAGCTACCTCATGACCCCCGCGTGTCCCCCTGGACATGACGAATGACCTGATGAACCAGGACATGACGAAGGCCCGGATCCCATGGATCCGGGCCTTCATCTTCAGTAGCGGGGACAGGATTTGAACCTGCGACCTCTGGGTTATGAGCCCAGCGAGCTACCGAGCTGCTCCACCCCGCGTCGGTGAAACCACAGTATCACGACGCGGGACTGAGCCATTACCAACGCTGCGTCCCTTCCAACGCTGCGTCCCTTCCAACGCTGCATCCCTTCCAACTACGTACCGGGCTTCGGAGCCGCCAGCTTCGCCTCCGCGTCGATCGCCCGCTGCAGCGCCGCCTTGATGTCGTCCTGAGCCTTGCCGAAGGCCGCCCAGTCGCCTGCCTGGCGGGCCTTCTCGGCTGCCTCGATCGCCTTCTTCGCATCGTCGAGGGCCGTCTTGACCGTCGGGTCCGTGGCGGTCGGGGGCGTGGTGGTGCCCTCGCCGGGCGGGGTCACCGGGGTCGTGGGCACCGTCGGCGCCTCGGCTCCGAAGACCACGTTCAGCGCCTTCTCCAGGGAGTCCTCGAACGCGGTCTGGCCGCCGTACGTCACCAGCACCTTGCGCAGCAGCGGGTACTTCAGCCCCGAACTGCGCACGTACACCGGCTCCACGTACAGCATCCCGCCGTCCAGCGGCACCGCGAGCAGGTTGCCGTACTCCACCTCGGAGTCGCCGCCGCGCAGCAGCCGGATCGACTCGGCGATCTTCGGCTCGGACTGGAACTTGCTCTGCACCTGCTTGGGGCCGTCGACCGGCTTGCTGGTCGGCAGCTTCAGGATTCTGATCTTGCCGTAGTCCGGGGTGCCCGGATCGGCGTTGACCGCCATGAAGGCGCTCAGGTTGTCCCGCTCGTTCGGCGTGAACGTCGTGGTGAGCGAGAAGACCTGGTCCTTCTCCTTCTGGTCCGGCATCTTCATCGACAGGTAGTACGGCGGGACCGCCGTGCCGGCCTTGGTCGTCGGGTCGTCCGGGACGGCCCAGGCCTCACTGCCGCTGAGGAAGGTCTGCGGGTCCGTGACGTGGTACCGGGTGAGCAGCTCGCGCTGGACCTTGAAGAGGTCCTGCGGGTAGCGCAGGTGGTCCATGAGCGGCTTGGAGATGTCGCTCTTGGGCTTGACCGTCCCCGGGAACGCCTTCATCCAGGTCTTCAGGACGGGGTCCTCGGTGTCCCACTGGTACAGGCTGACCGTGCCGTCGTACGCGTCGACGGTGGCCTTGACCGAGTTGCGGATGTAGTTGACCTGGTTCTCCTGCGCCACCACCGCGCGCTGGCTGTTGGTGAGCGAGTCCGCGGTGCTCTGGCCCAGCGTGGTGCGAGAGGCGTACGGGTAGCCGTTCGTCGTCGTGTACGCGTCGACGATCCACTTGATCCGGCCGTCGATGACCGCCGGGTACGGGGCGCCGTCGATGGTCAGCCACGGGGCGACGGCCTCGACGCGCTCCTTGGGCGTGCGGTGGTAGAGGATCCGCGAGCCGTCGCCGATGGCGCCGGAGTACAGGATCTGCGGCTCGTTGAACGCGAGCGCGTACGCCGCCCGGTTGACCGGGTTGTCGAGGTTGACGCCGGAGTCGCCCTTGTAGCTCGTCTCCTTCTCGCCCTTGTCGTCCGAGTAGTCGAGCTCCTTCTGCGGTCCGCCGACGATCGAGTACTGCTTCGTCTGCTCCCCGTAGTAGATGCGCTGCTCGAAGTCCGTGCCGAACATCCCCTTGGAGGGCAGGTCGGACTGCGTGAAGTCGGGGGCGCCGTCCTTCACGGTGGTGCCCTTGGCCGCGACCACGCCGTAGCCGTGCGTGTACTTGAAGTGGTCGTTGATCCAGTTGTTCTTCGGGATGCCGCCGATGTTCAGCTCGCGCAGCCCGATGACCGTGTCCTGGCCGCTGTACCGGTCGACGGCGAGCGTGGACGGGAAGGCGTAGTAGCCCTTGACCTGCTGGAGCTGCTGGAAGGCCGGGGAGACGATGTTCGGGTCGAGGAGCCGGACGCTGGCCGTGGTGTTGGCCGCCTGCCGCAGCTTGGTCTTGTCCTCGGTCTGCGGGACGCCCGGGTAGTCCTTCACGTCGGACTGGTCGATCCCGTACGCGTCACGCGTCGCCTTGATGTTCTTCTCGACGTACGGCGATTCCTTGGCCTGCTCGTTCGGCTGGACCTGGAACTTCTGCACGATCGCCGGGTAGAGCCCGCCGATCAGGATCGCCGAGAGCACCATCAGGCCGAAGCCGATGACGGGCAGCTGCCAGGTGCGGCGCCACAGCGTCGCGAAGAAGAGCACGGCGCAGATGGCGGCGATGGCGACGAGGATCGTCTTCGCCGGCAGGTACGCGTTCGCGTCGACGTAGCGCAGGCCGGTCCAGTTGTCCGCGGCCTTGAAGTCGCTGGACTTCACGGCGAGGCCGTACCGGTCGAGCCAGTACGCGACCGCCTTGAGCGTCACGAAGAGGCCGAGCAGCACCGACAGGTGCCCGGTCGCCGCGGCGGTGGCGCGGGCGCCCGGGCTGGTCACGCGCAGCCCGCCGTACAGGTAGTGGACGACGACCGCGGCGATCACCGACAGCACGACCGCGGCGAAGCCGAAGCCGAGCAGGAAGCGGTACCAGGGCAGGTCGAAGGTGTAGAACGACACGTCCAGGTGGAACTGGGGGTCCTTCTGCCCGAAGGGCACCCCGTTCACGTACATCAGCCAGGTCTTCCACTGGCCCGCCGCCGAGGCACCCGCGATCATGCCGACGAGCGCCGCGATCCCGAGGAGCAGCCACTTCTTGTACGGGGCGACGCTCATCCGGTACCGGTCGAGGCTCTGCTGTTCCATCGACATCGCGGACAGCGGCGGCCGCAGCCGGTACGCCAGCCAGATGTTCAGCCCGACGGCACCCGCCATCAGCAGGCCGAAGACGGCGAAGAGGCCGATCTTGGTCCACAGGGTGGTGGTGAAGACGGTGGAGTACTTCACGGAGCGGAACCAGAGCCAGTCCGTCCAGAAGCCCGCGAACATGATGAACGCCATGCCGAGGACGGCCAGTACGCCCAAGGTCATCAGAAGGGTTCGGGCACGCCGGGAGGGGCGGCCGACTCTCATCCGTGGCCCGGAGGGGCCTCCGCCGCGGTCCGGCATCTGGAAAGCCAAGGTGCGCACCTCGAAAGTCGCTGAGTCTCGTTACTGACATTTCTCAAGCTGGGCCCCCGATGGTAGGGCCCACTCATTCAACTTACTGAGGCTTTAGTCAGTTCCCGTTATCGGGTGGAGAGGAGGCAGGATGTTGTCCATGTCCAACCTTTCGCCTTCCCCGGGCGGCACGCCGATGGCCGCCACCCCCCTGACGCGTGCCGTCCTCGAGATCGACGAGTACGCCTCCACCCTCGGCTGGGACAAGCCCGCCCGGCTCTTCGCGCTCGTCGACACCGCCAGGCTCCGCACGTCGGAGCCCCGGCTCGCGAGCCAGCTCGGCCTCGACCAGGACGACGCGGGAAAGAGCCAGCTGACCCCGATCGAGCAGGACGAGGTGCCGAAGGGCACGCCGCTGGACAAGTTCCTGGGAACCATCGCCTGGCCCGCGTCGATCGTCGGCTGCGCGCTGACGGTGGAGCGGCTGATGCTGCCGCCGTCCGCGGAGGCCTCCGTACCGGAGGGGCTGGGCGACAAGCAGCTGGCCAAGTGGGTCGCCGCACACCCGGACCGGCAGGAGGTGCGGCTCACCGTGGGCGTGCTGCGCGACGGGTCGCGGGAGTCGGCCGTACGCCTGCGCGAGAAGGACTCGTCGACCGAGGTGCTGACCGGCGCGAGCCTGGTCCCGGGCCTGGCCGACGCGCTGGCCGCGACGTTCCTGGACTGAGCGGGTCCGGCCGACCCGTTCCCGGCGGACCGGTCAGGGCTTGCCGCACTGCGGCAGCCCGGCCGTGTCCCCCTTGCTGATCTTCTCCAGTGCCTTCGTGGCGTCGCCGATGGTGGAGACCTTCACGAGGGTCAGGCCGTCGGGGATGTGCTGGGCGGCGGAGGAGCAGTTCTCGGCGGGCGTCAGGAAGTACTCGGCGCCGGCCTGGCGGGCGCCGATCGTCTTCATCTGGATGCCGCCGATGGGGCCGACCTTGCCCGCGTCGTCGATGGTGCCGGTGCCCGCGACGAACTTGCCGCCGGTGAGATCGCCCGGGGTGAGCTTGTCGACGATGCCGAGGGCGAACATCAGGCCCGCGCTCGGGCCGCCGACGTCGGCGAGCTTGATGTCGATCGTGAACGGGAATGTGTGGTCGGTGCCCGCCCGGATGCCGACGATGGCGTGCCCGTCGCCCTCCGCCTTGGCGGTGGTGATCACGACCTTGGTCGACCCGGTGGGCTCGCGGTGCGCCTTCTCGGCCTCGGCCGCCTCGGCCACGGGCACGATGGTGAACTCGACCGGCTCGCCGGCCTTGTGCTTGGTGACGAGCTTGGCCACGTCCTCGGGGGCGTTGACCGGGCTGCCGTCGACGGCCCGGATCACGTCACCGGCGTGCAGTCTGCCCTCGGCGGGGCTGCCCTTGACGACGGTGGAGACCACGACGCGGGTGCTGACCCCCGGCGTGCCCAGCTGCTTGAGGGCCGCCACCTTGGCGCTCTCCTGCGACTGGCTGAACTCCTCCGCGTTCTCCTGGGTGGACTGCTCCTCCGTCTTCCCGTCCGGGTAGAGGTTCTCGTGCGGGACGACGATGTTGTCGTCGGACAGCCAGCCGTAGACCGCTTCGAGCAGGTTCATGTCGTAGTCGGCGCCCGTGACGCGGACCGTCGTCATGTTGAGGTGCCCGCCGGCCGGGTACGTCTTGTGGTCCGCGATGCTGATGACGGGCTCGCCTCGCGAGTCCCCGAGCGTGTTCACCGTCGGGCCCGGGCTCATTTCCGAGTACGGGACCTTGATGAACACCCCTGCGCAGAGCAGCGCGAACAGCATGAGGGTGGAAGCGAGCATCGTCGCAGTGCGGCGTGGCATGGATCGACAGTACGGGACGGCCCTGACGGGCGGCCGCCGGGGCCGGTACGTACGGGGGCCGTACGCGGAACTCTCAGCGGATTCTCAGGGGGCCTCGCCCGGGACGCGTCATACCGCGTCGGAACCGGAATGGGCCGCTGCCTTCGCCCTGGCCTGATCGGCCTTGTCCATCGCTTCACGGAACCTCGCGTAGCCCGCGAGTTCGGATATGTCACCTTGAGTGCGGTCGCGCGCCGCCCAGCTGCCCCATATCGCCGCTCCGATCGCGGCGAACAGCGGAATCAGCAACCACGCCAATGACGCCATGGACGTGCCTCCCTGCCCCGAAAGTACGTGTCGTTGGTGGCTTCAACGCTCGTGCCCGGGAGGGGGTTACGCAAATCGAGGGCGTGTTGCGCGGCCGAACGGGTGGGACAGTACCGGTTCGCGAAAACCTCCCCGCGCCCGGGTCCCCCGACCTGATCAGCAGGCGCCGACCCACTCCTCCGTGCCGTCGGAGAAGGTTTGGTGCTTCCAGATCGGGACCTCGTGCTTCAGGTCGTCGATCAGCATCCGGCAGGCCTCGAAGGCCTCGCCGCGGTGCGGGCAGGACACGGCCACGATCACCGCGAGATCGCCGACGGACAGGTCGCCGACCCGGTGGACGGCGGCCAGGGCGCGGACCGGGTACTTGGCCACCACGCGCTCGGCGACGCGGCGCATCTCGGCCTCGGCCGTCGGGTGGCAGGAGTAGCCGAGCGCGTCGACGTCCGCCCCACTGTCGTGGTTGCGCACCGTTCCGACGAAGAGCGTCGTACCGCCCGTCGCGTCGTCGCCGACGGCCGTGAAGACCTCGTCGATCGAGAGCGGGGTCTCACGGATCTCGAGCAGCCGGATCGGGTCCGAAGCGGCCTGCTCGCCGGGGTGGTCGAAGTGCGGTGCCATGCAGCCATCGTGCACCACCGCTCTCACATCCCGGAATAGCCAATTCGACCGGCTGTACGACCTGCAGATATGGAGCCTCCTACAGAACCCCCGCTCGCTCCGCACACCGCAACGGACCGAGGCACCCACCGCCCGCCGGGCCCGGGGCGAGGCGCCGAGCCCGGGCCGGGGGGTCAGAGGCCTCGACGGCGGCGGGCGGCGCGGACCACTGCGGCGGCGCCCAGCAGGGCGACCGTCGCGCCCGCGGCGCCCGCGGCGGTGGCGTCCTTGCGGCCCAGGCGGCGGCCCGCGACCGTGTGCCGGCCCGCGACCTCCTGGAGGAGCTCGGCCAGCACCTCCTCGTTGGTCCAGCGCGGCCGCCAGCCCGCCGCGTGCAGCCCGCTGACGCTGACCACCCACGGGTGCATCGTGTACGCGAGGTCGCCCGCCGGGGACGGCGTCAGGCCGATCCGGTGCAGCCGGGCCGCCGCGCCCAGCGCGACCGCCGACGGCAGCTCCATGCGGCGGATGCCGCTCAGCTCCTCGACCTCCTCCTGCTCCAGCCAGCCCTCGCAGCCCACCGCGAGCTCGCCCTCGACCTTCTCCAGGGCGGCGTACTCCAGCGCGCTGACCAGGTCCTCGACGTGGCAGAACTGCCAGGTCGGCCGGGAACCGGCCACCACCAGCAGGCGCGGGGACTCGAAATAGCGGGTCAGGGCGGTGTCCGTGCCGCCGACCAGGACCGCGGGGCGGACCACCGTGACGTTCAGGCCGGGGTGCGCCCGGGGCGCCCGGCGGCCCAGCCGCTCGATCTCCAGCAGGTCGCCGACGCCGGTCGCCTCGGCCGTGGCCCGCAGCTCGGAGTCCTCCGACAACGGAATGTCGTTGTCCGGCAGCGCCCCGTAGACCATCGCCGAGGTGCACAGCACGACCCGGTGCACCCCCGCCGCCGCGGCGGCCGTCAGGACGGTCTGGGTCCCGCGCACGTTGTATGCCGTACGGGCCGCCGGGTCCGTCTCGAGGTCGAGGTCCAGCGCCAGGTGCACGACCACGTCGGCGCCGCGCAGCTTCTCGGCGATCGCGGGGTCCCGTACGTCCAGGACGTGCCACTGCGCGGCCGCGCAGTCACCGCGCCGCTCGTCGATCGCCACGACCTGCTTGACCTCGTCGGAGGCGGCCAGGCGGGCCACCAGGGCGGCCCCGACCCCGGAGGCGGCGCCGGTCACGGCGATCACAGGGCCTCGTGTCGGCTGGTTTCGCGGCTGGCGAACGCCATGGGCGCTCTCACCGTGCTCAGGGCGGTTTTCGGCGTCGTGCGGCGCGCGAACCTGCGGATCTGGGGAACTCACCAGGCGTCTCCAGCGGTTGTCTTCAGTAGGGACGCGTCGTGACGCGTACCTACCAGGTGATGTCCATCCTGCCGCAGCCCAGGAGTCGGCGGAGCACCGAGCCCGGAAGCGGGTGTGGTGTCTACGCTGGGTGGTGTTGTCGGACCATTTCCCGTCGGCCTTGCCGGCGGCCCTACGAGCCGAGGAAACCCGTGAGCGACACCCCATTCGGATTCGGCCTTCCGCCGGAGGAGCCGGAGAACGGCGACGAGGGCAAGAAGGGCAATCAGGGCGGTCAGGGCGGCCCGAATCCGTTCGGGTTCCCGGGCATGGGCCTGCCGGGCGGCGCCGGAGGCCCCGGCGGCGCGGACAATCCGTTCGCGGCGATGTTCGGCTCGATGAACCCGGACGACCTGGGCGCGGCCTTCCAGCAGCTCGGCCAGATGCTCAGCTACGAGGGCGGTCCCGTGAACTGGGACATGGCCAAGGACATCGCCCGCCAGACCGTCGCCCAGGGCACGGCGGACGGCGTGAAGGACACGAGCGTCGGCGTCGCCGAGAAGTCCGCCGTCGAGGAGGCCGTGCGCCTCGCCGACCACTGGCTGGACGGGGTGACCTCGCTGCCCTCGGGCGCCACCACGGCCGTCGCGTGGAGCCGCGCCGAGTGGGTCGAGGCGACCCTCCCGGTGTGGAAGGAGCTCGTGGACCCGGTCGCCGAGCGCGTCGGCGCGGCCATGGGCAGCGTGCTGCCCGAGGAGATGCAGGCCATGGCGGGTCCGCTGCTCGGCATGATGCGCTCGATGGGCGGGGCCATGTTCGGCCAGCAGATCGGCCAGGCCGTGGGCGTGCTCGCGGGCGAGGTCGTCGGCTCGACCGACATCGGCCTGCCGCTGGGCCCGGCCGGCAAGGCCGCCCTGCTGCCGCTGAACATCGAGAGCTTCGGCAAGGACCTGGGCGTCCCCCCCGAGGAGGTGCGGCTGTACCTGGCGCTGCGCGAGGCGGCCCACGCCCGGCTCTTCGCGCACGTGCCGTGGCTGCGCTCGCACCTGTTCGGCGCGGTCGAGGGGTACGCGCGGGGAATCAAGGTCGACACCTCGAAGCTGGAGGACGTGGTCGGCCAGCTCGACCCGTCGAACCCGGAGCAGCTGCAGGAAGCCCTGCAGGGCGGCATGTTCCAGCCCCAGGACACCCCCGAGCAGAAGGCCGCGCTGGCCCGCCTGGAGACGGCGCTCGCGCTGGTCGAGGGCTGGGTGGACGCGGTCGTGCACGAGGCGGCCAAGCCCCGGCTGACCTCGGCCGACGCCATGCGCGAGACCATGCGCCGGCGGCGTGCCTCGGGCGGTCCGGCGGAGCAGACCTTCGCGACGCTGGTCGGGCTGGAGCTGCGCCCGCGCCGGCTGCGGGACGCCTCGCGGCTGTGGGCCTCGCTGACCGACGCGCGCGGCGTGGACGGCCGCGACGGGCTGTGGGAGCACCCGGACATGCTGCCGACGGCTTCCGACCTGGACGACCCGGACGGGTTCGTGCACCGCGAGCAGCTGGACTTCTCCGAGATCGACAAGATGCTCGGGGAGGCGGCGCAGAAGCGCGACCAGGGCAAGCAGGGCGACGGCGATTCCGACGGCGAGGGTGAAGCGAAGAAGTGAGCCTGTACGACGACGCGGTGCTGGTCCTCAAGGGGTACGAGGGCCAGCCCGAGCTGCGAGACCTCTATCTGGAACACCTGGCCGAGCACCCCGACGGGGTCTACAAGCCGTGCCGGGCCGGGCACATCACCGGCAGCGCGCTGGTCGTCGACCCGGCGGGCGGGCGCGTCCTGCTGACGCTGCACAAGAAGCTCGGCATCTGGCTCCAGATGGGCGGGCACTGCGAGCCCGAGGACACCACCCTCGCCGGGGCCGCGCTGCGCGAGGCCGTCGAGGAGTCGGGCATCACCTCCGGGCTGACCCTGCTGCCGGGCGGCCCCGTACGGCTGGACCGGCACCCGATCCCGGCGCCGTGCAACTGGCACCTGGACGTGCAGTACGCGGCGCTGGCGCCGGCCGACGCGGTGGCGGAGATCAGCGAGGAGTCGCTGGACCTGCGCTGGTTCCCGTACGAGGAGGTGGCGGCGGTGGCCGACACCTCGGTCGTCCGGCTGATGGAGGCGACCCGGGCGCGGCTCTGACCCCCGGAACGACGCCCCGGAACGACGGAAGGGGCGGCCCCGCATCCGCGGAGCCGCCCCTTCCGTATGCCGTTACGGCGCGCTAGTTCCAGGCGTTGTTCTGGTTCTGCGCGTGGGCGCCGTGCTGGCCCATGCCGTACTGCGCGGCGAGGCCCTGCCCGAGCTGGGCGTTCTGCGGCGGCAGCACCTCGCTCGGCTGCACCAGCGCGAAGCCGGTGCCGAGGAAGCTGAGCTCCCAGCCCTCGCCGGTGTTGCCGCGGCGCCGCCAGACGCCGGTGGAGTGCGTCTGGGCCTGCATCTGCACGCGCAGCGAGGTGGACCAGGCGACGATGGCGTCCGCGTCGGCGTTGACGTACTTGTCGGGCGTGACCTGCATCATCAGCGGCTGCCCGGAGGTCATCAGCGCGACCTTGCCGCGACCGGAGATGTTGAGCTGGTACTTGCCGGAGCCGGAGATCCCGTACTGGCTGTCCACCGCGATGGCCTCGGTGTGCAGGGTGGAGTCCAGGGCCAGCACGTAGCTGCTGTCGACGGTCAGGCCGTCCTGGTCCACGTCCACGACGTGCACGTACTGGGCGAGGTTGGCCAGGTAGACCGTGCCCTGCCCGGAGCAGCGCATCAGGTCGAGGCCCTCGCCGGTGCGGGCGCGGGCGGTGCGCTGGGTGGTGCTCTGGTACTCGCCGTCGAAGTCGATGATCCCCTGGTAGGCGACCATCGCGCCCTTGCGGGCGAGTACGTCGTCGGAGCCGGTCAGGGTCACCCGCAGCAGCTGCGGGTTCTGGACGGCGTACCGCTCCTGGGACTGCGCCTCGGCGTGGGCGAAAAGTGCGCTCTGCATGATGTGTCCGCTCCCCCTCAGCCCCGGGTCCGGAGCCGGTCGGTGCTGTCCTCGCTGGGCTGTACGACGACGATGCCTTGGCCGGAGAAGGCCATCTGGTAGGCCTCCCCGCTGCCCCGGCCGATCATCGACGAGGCCTTGAAGCTGCGCTTGCCCTTCACCTTGAGGTTCGGGGACCAGGCGACGAGCGCGTCGGGGTCGACGTACGTCTCGTCCTCGCCGCGGCCGCAGTCGACCACGATCGGGGTGCCGCGGGAGGTGATCGCAACCCATCCGGTGCCGGCGACCTGCACGTTGAACAGGCCCTGGCCGGCGAACTTGGCCATGCCCTTGACCCGTTCGACGCCCCACTGGAGGTGGGCGTCGAAGGCGAGCAGGTTGGTGCCGTTGACCGACAGCGCGTCGTTGTTGAGGTTGATCACGACGACGTCGGCGCCGTAGTCCGCGAGGTAGAGCAGGCCGTCGCCGGTGCACTTCATCAGCGGGGCGCCCTCGCCGGTGAGCCACTGCGAGGCCATCTGGCGCAGGGCCGGCGGGTTGGGCTCGTACTGGACGAAGCCCTCGTACGCGACCATCGATCCGGTGCGCGCGAAGAGGTCCTGGCCGCTCTGCATGGCGACCTTGAGCATGGCCCGGCCGTGGTTCTCCATGCGGGCCGTGACGGGGGTGGGGGCGTAGCCCGCGAGCTGCTGGTTCATTGCGTTCATGACGGGCTCCCTCAGACCTCGTACGGCTGGACGACGATGAAGTTGCCGGGAGCGCCGCGGAACTGGAGGTTCACGGTCTCCCCGCTGTGGCCGGGGTAGGCGTTGCGCCGCAGCCGGACCTGGCTGGAGACGATCACCTGGGAGGCCGCGGACCACGCGACGATGGCGTTGCTGTCGGCGAAGGTGGTCGGGGTGACGGGCAGCACGACCGGCGTGCCGTGCGTCTTGACGATCACCGTGCCGGAGCCCTGGAACAGCATGGTGAACAGGGCGCCGCCGGGGATGCCGTGGCCCTCGATGCGACGGACCTCGTGCTGGAGGGACTCGTCGAAGGCGAGGACACTCTCGGCGGAGACGCAGATTCCGTCGCCCTGGAGCTCGATGGCGTGCAGGTGCGCGCCGTTCTCGGCGAGGAAGACCTGGCCGCGGCCGCTGCAGCGCATCAGCTGCATCTCCTGGCCGGTGGCGTTGCCGACGATACGGCCGGCGAAGCCCGCGCCCTTGTAGCTGAAGTCGACCTTGCCCTGGTAGAGGACCATGCTGCCCTGGCGGGCGAGGACGGGCTGGCCGCCCATCGCCAGGTCGACCCGCATGAGCTGCTGGTTCTGCGCGGTCCAGCGGGTGCCGGTGGGGACTTCCTTGTACGGCTGGAGGGCGGCCGCGAGGCCGGCGCCGGCGGCCTGCGGGGCACCCTGGCCGTAGCCGGGCTGCTGGCCGGGCATCTGCCCGGGCGCCTGGCCGTACGGGGGCGGCTGCTGGCCGGGGACCTGGCCGTAGCCGGGGGGCTGCTGGCCGTACGGCGCGGGGGCCGGGGCGGGCGGCGGGACCTGGCCGTGGCCGGGCATCTGGCCGTACGAGGGCTGCGGCTGCCGGCCGTACGACGGCGGGCCGGGCGGCTGCGGGGCGTGGGGCGGCTGGCCGTACGGCGCGGGGGCCTGCGGGGTGGTGATCGGGCCGACCATGGTCGGGGCCGAGTGCACGGGGGCGGGCGCGGGGGCCGGGGCCGGCTGCGGGACGTGCGGGGCCTGGGGTGCCTGCGGGGCCTGGGGTGCCTGCGGGGCTTGGACCGGAGAGCCGAAGGACGGCGCCGGGGCGGCGGCCTGCGGCGGCGGGGCGAATCCCGGCGCGGCGCCGGCCTGGGCCTGGGCGGGGGCCTGCGGCTGCTGCTGGGCCTGCGCCTGGTCCTCCTCGGCGACCTCGCCGCCGAAGTTCTTCAGCAGTGCGGCGAGTCCGCCGTCGAAGCCCTGGCCGACGGCGGCGAAGCGCCACACGTCCTTGAGGTAGAAGTCGCCGAGCATCACCGCGCGCTCGGTACTGAACTCCGCGCCCGTGAACGAGTACCGGACGACTTCCTCGCCGCCGGCCACGATCCGGATGTAACCCGGGCCGATCTGCGACATCTGCCCGGCGCCGTCGATCGTGGCGGTGAAGGACAGCTTGTGGATGCCCGCCGGAACGCGGTCCAGCGTCACCCGGAAGGACTCGGTGTCGCCGGCCTGCGTGCCGAGCTGCTGAATGGACTCCTCAGGCGACTTCGGCTGGTTGTAGAAGACGAAGTAACGGTCGTCCGACAACTGCTCATTGGCGTCGAGACCGAAGCAGCTGATGTCGAAGGCGAGCCCGGGGCCGGCGATCTGGACGCCCACGTACAGATCGGTGCCTGCCGTCAGATCGCTGATCTTGGCCTTGTGACCGCGTTGGAATTCCCTGGCCATACGTAACGACCGTCCCCCATCCCGACAGTGAAATGCGTGCCGCTCAGGCTAGCCGCATCTACCGACATCCGGCCAAGCCGGTACCGACCCGGTACATATCGAGACGTCCGCGCCCGACGGTGCGCGGGCGGGGTCATTCCTCGCGGGCCGCCGGGACCTTGGGGAGGCGCTCGGCGGCGACCACTCCCTCGAGGTAGCCGCGGGCCCGCTCGGTGCGCGGGTAGGCCTCGAGCAGTTCCCAGAAGCGGGGGCCGTGGCCGGGCACGAGCAGGTGGGCGAGTTCATGGAGCAGCACGTAGTCGACGACGTACTCCGGCATCCCCTGGAGGCGGTGCGAGAGCCGGATGCTGCCTTCGGCCGGGGTGCAGGAGCCCCAGCGGGTGTTCTGGTTGGTGACCCAGCGCACCGAGCAGGGGCGGGCACGGGCGCTGAAGTACTGCTCGGACAAACGCTCGGCGCGCTCGGTGAGTTCCGCGTCCCCGAGGGTGCGCTTGCTCTCCTGCGTGGCCAGCTTGTCAAGCATGACCCCCACCCAGCGCTGCTCCTCGGCCTCGGACATCCGGGCAGGGATGAGGACGACCGTACGGTCACCCTCGCGATAGGCGGATACGGTCCTGCGGCGGCGCGCGCTCCGGCGGACTTCGACGGCGCGCTGCTGTGGGTCGGCGGACACGCCCAAGACCGTACCCGCTCGCCGTGGCGGAAGTCGCCCTGCTCCACGGTTCGAACATGATCGATTCGGAGCCGGTACAGGAAACACCCTTTTTCTCCATCTCATATGCCTAATAACCCTTGCCTGTGGACAAATGCGCGCACGGAATGCGGCGGGCGGGCACTCTGCAGGGGAAGGGAAAGAAGCGGAGTTCGTACGAGGGGGGAAAGCCATGTATCCGAAGGTGAAGCCGGCGCTGGCGAGGGCGTGGCGGGATCTGCAGACGGTGCAGTTCGGGGTGACGCCTGCGCATGCGGTGGTGCTCGGCCCGGTGGACACGGCGACGGGATCGCTCCTCGACCGGATCGACGGAACGCGGGGCATGGAGCTGCTGCGCGCGGAGGCGGCGGCCGTGGGGCTGCCGGAGGGGCAGGTGGACGCGCTGGTGCGGAGGCTGGCGGCGGCCGGGCTGCTGGACGATGCGACCGCGGGTGGGCCGCGGGCCCAGGCGGTGCGCAAGCGGCCGGAGACCCTGGAGCGGCTCGGGCCCGATGTGGGCTCGCTCTCGCTGGTCCACCGGGACCCGGGAGGGGACTTGCGGGGTGTTGCGGCGCGCCGGGCCATACGGGTCCAGGTGCGCGGGAGCGGCCGGGTCGGCGGGGTGATCGCCGGGGTCCTGGCGGGGGCGGGCGTGGGCCGGGTCGAGGTCCTCGACGGCGGCCGGGTGGAGGCGGCGGATGTGGCTCCGGGCGGGCTGGGGCCCGGCAGCATTGGCCGGCTGCGGGCGGAGGCCGCTGCCGGGCTGGTCCGCTCATCGGCCCCGGGGCGCGCGCCGCGGACCACCGAGCACGAGGGGCCCGAGCCGGGGGTGTCCCTGGTGGTGGTCGCGCCCCGGGACGGCCTGCAGGCGTGGGCCCCGGATCCGGGTCTCGCGGCCGACTGGATCGCCACGGGCACCCCGCATCTGTATGCCGGGGTGCTGGAGGGCACCGGGCTGGTGGGGCCGCTGGTGCTGCCGGGCGTCACGGCGTGCGCGGGCTGCATGGAACGCGACCGGGTCGAGGCGGACCCGGCCTGGCCACGGATGCTGGTCCAGTGGCGCTCGGCGCACCGCCGCCGGACCACCGCGGCCTGCGACCTGGGCCTGGCCACGGCGGTGGCCGGCCTCGCCGCGGCCCACGCCCTGTCCTTCCTCGACGGCGAACTCCCCGCCTCCACGGCCTCCCGCTGGGAGGCCGCCCTCCCAGGCCTCCACTGGGAACGGACCCCTCTGCACCCCCACGCCGCCTGCCCCTGCGCAGCGGCCCGGGTCCCGGCGGAGCAGGCGGTGGGGTCATGAGGCTCTTACGAGGCGACGCAAGCCGTCCGTCGCGCCCGCCCTCCCGCTCACCGCTCGATCCGCTGTCCGGTCATGCTGTCCGATGGAGGTGGATGCCGTCCGGCGACGGCTGGATCGGTGCCGGGTTCGGGGCGGGCGCCTCGGGCAGGGCGGGGCGGAGGCGCCATGACAGGATGCGGTTGGCCGAGGGGTCATCCTGAACCGCCGCTTGCGGCACAGCAGTCTGGGAACTGGAGGGGCATATGTCTGATCTTCCCCGGAAGGCGGTCACCCGTACCGTCAAGCTGGCCGCGCTGCCGCTCGGCTTCGCGGGCCGGGTCACCTGGGGGCTGGGGAAGCGGATCGGGGGCAAGTCTGCGGAGATCGTGGCGCGCGAGCTCCAGCAGCGGACCGCCGAGCAGCTGTTCCGCACGCTCGGGGAGCTGAAGGGCGGTGCCATGAAGTTCGGGCAGGCGCTCTCGGTCTTCGAGTCGGCTCTGCCCGAGGAGGTCGCCGGGCCGTACCGGGCGGCGCTGACCAAGCTTCAGGAGGCGGCCCCGCCGCTGCCGGCCGAGACGGTGCATCAGGTGCTGGCGGACCGGCTGGGCGCCGACTGGCGCGACCGTTTCGAGGAGTTCGAGGACAAGCCGGCCGCGGCTGCCTCGATCGGGCAGGTGCACCGGGCGGTGTGGCACGACGGCCGGCAGGTCGCGGTGAAGGTCCAGTACCCGGGGGCCGGTGAGGCGCTGCTGTCGGACCTGAGGCAACTGGGCCGGTTCGCGGGGCTGCTGGGGCCGCTGATACCCGGCATGGACGTCAAGCCGCTGATCAAGGAGTTGCGGGACCGGGTCGCGGAGGAGCTGGACTACGAGCTCGAGGCCGAGGCCCAGCGGATCCACGCGGACGCGTTCGAGGGCGACGAGGACGTGGTCGTACCGGACGTCGTGCACCAGGGCGACCAGGTGCTGGTGACCGAGTGGATGGAGGGGACCCCGCTGTCGGAGGTGATAGCGGACGGCACCGAGGAGGAGCGCAACGGCGCCGGTCAGCTGCTGGCCCGGTTCCTCTTCTCGGGGCCCGCGCGCACCGGGCTGCTGCACGCCGATCCGCACCCGGGCAACTTCCGCCTGCTGACGGGGGCGGACGGCCGGATGCGCCTCGGCGTGCTGGACTTCGGCACCGTCGACCGGCTGCCCGGCGGCTGGCCCAAGCCCATCGGCACGTCGCTGCGGATGACGCTCGAGGGCGACGCCGAGGGGATCTACGGGCACCTGTGCGCCGAGGGGTTCGTGAAGGAGTCCATCGAACTGGACCCGGAGGCGGTGCTGGACTACCTGTTGCCCATCATCGAGCCCGCCCAGGCCGAGGAGTTCACCTTCACGCGGCCGTGGCTGCGCGGTCAGGCGGCCCGGATCGCCGATCCCCGGTCCCCCGCACACCAGTTGGGCCGGCAGATCAATCTGCCGCCCTCGTACCTGCTGATCCACCGGGTGACGCTGAGCACCATCGGGGTGCTCTGCCAGCTGGGCGCGACGGTACGGCTGCGGAGCGAACTGGAGTCCTGGCTCCCGGGGTTCCTGCCCGAGGAGTGAGCGCGCAGACCCTGCGGGCCTGAGGCCCGGGGGCCCGAGGTCACCACCAGGACGAGTCGAGGCGGCCCTCGATCGCCCTGAGGTTGGCCCGCGCGCAGTCGACGCAGAAGTACTGTCTGGTCCCGTTCTCCACCGAGCAGGTCCAGGTGGGCGGGGCGCCGTCGGGGGCCTTCTTGCCGCAGCGCGCGCAGACGACGGGCTGGGCCTCGGGTCCCGACGGGGCGGGGTGGGGATTCGGCTGGTCCACCTCCAGACGATATCCCCGCAAGGGGTGGAGAACCGTCCGCAACGCACCGGCGGAGGGGACGGTTCCCCTCCACTCGGCTCATCCCGCTCGGCTCACACCAAGGTGATGGTCACGTCGACGTGGTGCGCCGCGTAGCTCAGGGTTTCCCAGAGCACCGCGCCGGCGAAAGCGTAGAAGGTCGCGCCCAGCCGGGAGACGGGATCGGGCAGCCAGCGCACCGGCTTGGGCGGCAGTTCGGTCGCCGCCGTCGCTCCCGTGGTCGGTTCTGGACTGATTTCCGGCTGCTCGGGTGTCTGTGAGCTGCTTGTGCAACGATTGCACATGGTGTGTCCCTCCGGATACGCCGTGGGCCGGCCCCTCATCGGGTGTTGTGAGAGACGGTCGGTGAGAGGGCGGGCCCGCTTGTCAGTGTCGGTTCTTGAAGCGCAGGTAGAGCGTGACCACGCCAGGGATGACCGCGAATACGGACATGATCACGGGAATGAGAACCGTGGAGATGTCCGCGGCGGTAAGGGTCACCATCAGACTCACGGCGGCCGTGAGGGTGGCGAGCGAGGTCGTGCCGAGAACCACGCTGGTCTGTTCGTCTTCCCGGTGCTGCCGAGCCTGGATCGCATCGGCCTTCTCCATGATTCGTGCGTAGCGCTGGTCGGTCAGTGCGCTGTGTCGAGCGTCCTTGCCGGGCATCAGGAACCTCCTTCCATGTGATCTGCGAAGAACGTCACCACGGCGTCGAGGTCCGTCACGGCGCTGATGCGGGCATCCGCCTTCGTGGTCCCGACCGAGTTGATGGAGACCCCGAGCCGGTCTGCGGCCAGAGCCATGGGATAGGCGAAGACCCGGCGGGCCTCGAAGACCCGCTTCATCGCATCGGGCATCCCGTCGATGGCCCGCAGCCCCTTCATCACCTCGGGGTCGGCGACGTCGGCGAAGAGTACGGCGTACTCGTTGCTGCTCCAGCTCTTGCCGGACCAGGTGTCCGGCAAGTCCTTGAGCGCCTCGCGAGCGTAGAACTTCACCAGTCGGCGCAACGACTCCACCGACCGGTTCTGTTGACGCACCCAGTCGGCGCAGAGCCGGGCGTACGCGTCCTCGACGACGCATTCGATGTCCACGCGCGGATCGGAGCACGTGGTGAACGCGATCCGCTGGCATGCCGCGAACTGCTCCGCGATCAGTGCCCGCTGCACAGCGACGATCTCCGGCGTCTTCCGGTAGATCCTGACGCGGCGGTTGACGAGACTGCTCCCGGCGAAACTGTTCACCCACAACTCCTTTCTGCTTGCCCCGCCTTCACCTACGGTGCCAGGTCGGCGTCAAGGGGCTGTGCCGCGCCCGCGGTGCGGCACGACGAGCCGGGGACGGCCGGAACCTCTTGGTCGCGCAGGTGCCGTGCGACCCGGTCCATCCGCTCCAGCAGGCGCGTCACCATGCGGTCCGCCTCGTCCTGGTCGGCCGTGGCGGCATCCCGGTACGCGGCGGCAACACCCTTCATGCTGGACGCGAACTCCACGGCTCGGTCGACGTATGCGGCGAACACCTGGACCGGATTAACCGGGTTAACCAGTTCACCGGTATCGGCCACCGGGGCGCCGGAGCGGGTCGCGGACGGAGTCGGCGTCCTGCGCGCGGACTTGGCCCGGCTCATCGCCTGCTCAGCCTCCGCCTGTTGCCGTTCGGCGGCCAGCCCGCCGATGCGACGGGCGTCCTTCACCGGGAGTTCGCCGCTGCGGACCTTGTCCTTCAGGCCGTCGGTGAGCTTGAGCAGAGCGAGCCGCTGCGAGACCCAGGCGGCGGTCTTGCCGAGCTTCGCCGCCACGTCCTTCTGCCGCCCATACGCCAGGACCAGCTGCTGGATCGCCATGGCCTCCTCCAGCGGCCCTAAATCGGCGCGGTGGATGCTGGTGATCAGCGCCGCCTCGAGCATCTCCTCCGCGCTCGCCGCGAGTTCGTCACGGATGTCGATCCTCAGCTCGGCGAGCCCGGCCACCCGGGCTGCGGCCAGCCTGCGGTTCCCGTCGACCACGACGTAGTCCGCCTCGCCGAGTACGTGCTCCTGCCCGGTGTGGACGGCGAGGAAGGCCTCGCGCCGCACGACGGTGACGGCCTGGATCTGTCCCCTGGTGGTCAGCGACTGGGCTATCTCCTCGATGTCGCCGAGCCGGATACGCGGATTGAACGGGTTGTGCGCGAGCTCGGCCGGCTTCACTGCCATCGGCGCGCGCCTCGTGTCACGCTGCATGCTCTGCACCCTAGGGGCCCTGCGGGAGTCCGTCGTGCCGGCCGGCGGTCCGCCGGGCTCGCCGGGTCATCAGGGCGCGGGAACTGGCGGGACCGGGTCCTGACGCACCAACAGGTCGTCGACCTGTGCGCACCACCGAAAACGGACGTCGGCCCCCACCTCCGGTGAACCGGTTGGTGAGGGCCGACGTCCTGTCTTCTTCAACTGTCAGTGCATGACGGCCATGGCCAGCGCCCGCCGGGCGCGCATCGACACGCGCTCGGCTCGCCGTTGCATGCGGCGGGCGGCGACCAGGCGCAGGGCCTGACGCTCGGCGTCGACCTCACGCATGCGGTCGTCCATATGGGCACGAGCCAGGGCTTCTGGGATGAGTTGCATTTCACGGGTCCTGTTCTGACGCGAGGTGATCGCGCCGGCGGTGATGAAGTCTGCGGTGGCGGAGCCGTACGGCTGCTCGCTCGTCGTGTGGGCGGTCATGGAGGCCTGCTTCAAGGGGTCGTGCGTCACGGGGCGGTCGATGGTTCCGATGGCGGTCATGCCGCAACAACCGGGTTCTTGCGCGGGCGGCCACGGGGGCGCTTCCGGGCTACGACGACACCCTGGACGAACAGCTCGCCACCCCAGACACCCCAGGGCTCGCGGCGCTCGAGCGCACCGGCGAGGCAGGCCTCGACCAGCGGGCAGGTGGCGCAGAGGGACTTGGCGTACTCGACGTCCGCGGGGGACTCGGCGAAGAAGACCTCGGGGTCGTAGGTACGGCAGGCGACGGGTACGCCGAGGTTCTCGATGGCGTCGTCGAGCGCGGTCAGCGCGGTGAGGGGAGTCAAGGTGGAGTCCTCCGGGACTGCGGGCGGGGAGATCGTCTGGGTCTGCGGTACGGACGGGGCGTGCGCTTCGAGTTGCACGGTGTTTTCTTCCTCGTCTTGGTTGGCTAGTCGTTCCGGCCGGGTTCGGCCGGGGGCGGCTGGTACCTGGTCTTGCCAGTCCCGAGGCTCCTTCGTGCCGTCGTCCCCGTTCGGGGACAAACAGAAGGGCCGCGGATCCCGGGTGGGGTTCCGCGGCCCTGAAGGCGCCGGCCTGATCTTGGAATCAGGCTGGATCACTCCAGGGTTCGAGCCCACGGAAGGCCCACATCAGGTGGTGCTGCTGCTTCGTCTGCTTCGTCTGGGATCCGGCACCGGCTGCGGCCGCAAACCCATAGGCGCCATGCGCCTGGGCTTCCAGTACTGCCACCGGTGCCTGGGTCGGTCGCTCATTCCGCTCGCTCACAAGGCGCGCGGCGGGCGCGGCCAGCAGGGCGCGGCCGTCAGCGGACATCGCAGACAGACCGGTACCCAGGAGCGGGAGGAGCGAGGAGGAGCCGAGCGTGCAGGAAGCGGCGACCGAGCGATCGGTCATTTTGGTGCTGGTGATGAAGCTGGTCACTGGTCTCGCCTCCTCTCGGCGTCTCGGGGACGGGGCCCGGGGGCCTGTCCCATACGTATTCGGATAAGTACAGCACGGATCCGGAGCTTCGGAGAAGCCACCGTTTCCGTTGCTAAGAACCTATGGGGATTCGCTGGGCATGTGCAAACTATTTTTCCGACGAGTTTCTACGCGTCGTCAGTTTCCGCGCCCCCAGGCTCCTGACCTGCACAGATGGCCAGGACGTCGGCTCCGTACCGGTCGAGCTTGCGGCCGCCGACTCCAGAGATCATCGAGAGCTCGCCCTCCTCGGACGGTGCGGCCTCGGCGATCGCGACGAGCGTCCGGTCCGTGAACACGCAGTACGCGGGCAGTCCCTGCTCCTTCGCCTGGCCCGCGCGCCACTCCCGCAGCCGCTCGTAGAGGCCTTCGTCCATGTCGGACGGGCAGTCGTCGCAGCGCATCAGTTTCAGCTCGCCGGCCTCGGTCAGCGTCTTGCCGCACACCCGGCACAGCGCCGGACCGCGGCGGCTCCGCTTGCGGACCCCCCGCTCGGCCGAGGCGCCCGTGGCGCCCGCTCGGCCGCCCGGGGCCGCAGAGCCCGGCCGCAGCCCGTTCAGGAAGCGGCTGGGGCGTCGGGACGCCCGGCCGCCCGGAGCCCGGGACAGCGCCCAGGACAGCGTCAGGTGCAGCCGCGCCCGCGTGACGCCGACATAGAGCAGCCGGCGCTCCTCCTCCACCTGCTCGTCGGACTTGGCGTACGTGATCGGCACCATGCCGTCGGTCAGGCCGACGAGGAACACCGCGTCCCACTCCAGGCCCTTCGCCGCATGCAGCGAGGCGAGGGTGACGCCCTGGACGGTCGGGGCGTGCTGGGCGGCCCGGCGCTCGTCCAGCTCGACCGTCAGGTCCGCCAGGGTGGCCCCGGGCCGGCTCCGGGCGAAGTCCTCGGCGAGCCGGACCAGGGCGGCCACGGACTCCCACTGGTCGCGGACCGCGCCGGAGCCGGCGGGCGGCTCGCTGGTCCAGCCGGTGGAGCTGAGCACGGCCCGGACCTGGGAGCCGAGTTCGACGACGTCGTCGAGCAGCGGGTCGTTCCCGCCGGAGCGGGCGGCGCCGCGCAGGGCGAGGATCGCCTTCTGCACCTCGCCCCGCTCGAAGAAGCGCTCGGCGCCGCGCAGCTGGTACGGGACCCCGGCGTCGGCGAGGGCCTGCTCGTAGACCTCGGACTGGGCGTTGATGCGGTAGAGCACGGCGATCTCGCCGGCCGGGACGCCCGCCGCGATCAGGTCCCGGATCCGGATGGCGACGCCCTCGGCCTCGGCGGGCTCGTCGGGGTACTCGGCGTACAGCGGGTCGGGGCCGGGCTCGCGCTGGGAGACCAGCTCGAGGCGGTGTTCGGCGGCGCGTCCCTTGGCCTGGGCGAGGAGCCCGTTGGCGAGGTGCACCACCTGGGGGGTGGAGCGGTAGTCCCGGACCAGCTTGACCAGGGTGGCCTGCGGGTAGCGGGTGCGGAAGTTCAGCAGGTGGTCCGGGGTGGCCCCGGTGAACGAGTAGATCGTCTGGCTGGCGTCGCCGACGACGCACAGGCTGTCGCGCTCGCCGAGCCACAGGTCGAGCAGCCGCTGCTGGAGCGGGCTGACGTCCTGGTACTCGTCCACCACGAAGTGCTGGTACTGGGTGCGGATCTGTTCCGCGATGTCGTGCCGGTCCTGGAGGATGCCGACCGTGAGCAGCAGCACGTCCTCGAAGTCGATCATGCCGCGGTCACGCTTGAGCTGCTCGTACGTCCCGTAGATCTGGGCGATCTCCGCCATGTCCCGGGGGGCTTCGCGGCCCGCCTTGAGGGCGGCCGCCGGATAGTCGGAGGGCACGGTCTGGGTGACCTTCGCCCACTCGATCTCGCCGGTGACATCGCGCAGCTCGCCGCGGTCTAGCCGGATGCGGCAGCGCGCGCCCGCCTCGGCGACCAGCTGGACCTTGCGCTCGACGAGCCGGGGCATCTCCCCGCCGATCGCCTTGGGCCAGAAGTAGTGGAGCTGGCGCAGGGCGGCGGAGTGGAACGTCCGCGCCTGCACCCCGCCCGCGCCGAGGGAGCGCAGGCGGCCGCGCATCTCGCCGGCGGCGCGGTTGGTGAACGTGACGGCCAGCACGCTCGCCGGCATCAGCTGGCCGGAGCGGACCCCGTAGGCGATGCGGTGGGTGATCGCCCGGGTCTTGCCCGTGCCCGCGCCCGCCAGCACACACACCGGC
This sequence comes from Streptomyces sp. NPDC051364, assembly GCF_040682115.1. NCBI lineage: Bacteria > Bacillati > Actinomycetota > Actinomycetes > Kitasatosporales > Streptomycetaceae > Streptomyces > Streptomyces sp. NPDC051364. The sequence goes on from NZ_JBFBAH010000004.1 coordinate 266,161, forward strand.
CCGCGCAGGGTCGTCGCGACCTCGCGCTGCTCCGGGTCCAGGCCCAGGAGCACCGCGTCGGCCGAGTCGGCTCCGGCAGGGAAGGATGAGAGGTGCGTTGCTGATGTCACCCCGCCATGCTGCCAGGTCTCCAGGGGCGCACGGGAAACTTGTCCACAGGGTGCGGGCATTCGTCGTACCGGCCTCCTTGACGCACGTGACGTACTTGACGTACCAGCCGTACCGCGGGTGCGGGAATGGCCCCGCGGTCCCGTACGTTCGAGTACTCGGACCACCCAGACCCCACAGAGGAGAGCGCAGCATGCAGGACACGGGTTCCGTCACGATGTACAGCACGACCTGGTGCGGCTACTGCCGCCGGCTGAAGACCCAGCTGGACCGGGAAGGCATCGCGTACAACGAGATCAACATCGAGCTGGACCCCGAGTCCGCGGCATTCGTCGAGAAGGCGAACGGCGGCAACCAGACGGTTCCGACCGTCCTCGTGGTGTCTCCGGCCGGCACCGAGGCCGTCATGACGAACCCGAGCCTGGCCCAGGTCAAGCAGGCCCTCGCCGTCTGAGCCACAGCTCGGCGCGCTGCGTGAACAGAGCTGCGTGAACAGAAAGGCCCCCGCCGCGGCGGGGGCCTTCTGCTGTGTGAGAAGCCTTACGTCGTCCAGAGGCCTTGCGCCCTCCGTCCCGCGCCTTACGCGAGCGGGCGCGGCAGCGGCTCTCCGTACCAGCGCTCGACCAGGCGGGCCGCGATGGAGATCCCCGACGGGGGCACCATCGCGCCCGACTCGAACGCCGCGCGCAGCTCCTCGCGGGAGAACCAGCGGGCCTCCTGGATCTCCTCGCCGTCGACCGTGATCTCCGTGGTGGTGGCGCGCGCCGTGAAGCCCAGCATCAGGCTGTACGGGAACGGCCAGGGCTGGCTGGCGACGTACTCGACCTCGCCGATCCTGACGCCCGCCTCCTCCCACACCTCGCGCACGACCGACTGCTCGATCGACTCGCCCGGCTCCACGAACCCGGCCAGCGTCGAGAAGCGCCCCTCCGGCCAGTGCACCTGGCGGCCCAGCAGCGCGCGGTCCTGCTCGTCGGTGACCAGCATGATCACCGCCGGGTCGGTGCGCGGGTAGTGCTCGGCGCCGCAGCCCGGGCAGCGGCGGATGTGCCCGGCGGCCGCGACCACCGTGCGCTCGCCGCAGCGGGAGCAGAACCGGTGCATCCGCTGCCAGTTCTCCAGGGCCACCGCGTGCACCATCAGCCCGGCGTCGCGCGGGGACAGCAGCAGTCCGGCCTCGCGCAGGCCGGCCGCGCGGGCCGACTGGTCCATCCGGCCCGGCAGCGCGTCCTTCTGGAGCGCGAAGTACCGTACGCCGTCCTCGTCGGTGCCGAGGAAGTAGCGGTGCGTCTCGGTGACCGGGGCCTCGAAGGCCGGGGTCATCACGATCCCGGTCTCCCCGTCGGGGGTGTCGTCGATCAGGACCTGACCGCCGGAGACGACGAACACGCGCGTCGTCGGGTGGCTCCAGGCGGCGGCGAGCCAGGCCTCGTCGAGGCGGTGGTGCGCGGCGCGGTCGACTCCGCTGGGCGCGGTGAGCGAGATCGGCTGCTCGGTATGGGTGCTCACAGGTACTTCCAACTCCCCCGGTGGTGGGACAGGCAGGCTCAGTGACTCGTGACTCGGTACGTGCGGTGCGTGCGGTCGTGCGTGCAGTGCGGTGGTGCGTGCTTGCGTCAGGCCGGCTTCCCGTGGTCGGCGGCCAGGTCGCCCCACAGGTAGGCGGCCGTCTCGACGCCCTTGAGGAGCAGGTCCAGCTCGACCTTCTCGTTCGGCGAGTGCCAGCCGTCGGACGGCACGGAGATGCCGAGGAACAGGACGGGCGCGTCCAGTACGTCCTGGAGGTCCGCCGCGGGTCCGGAGCCGCCCTCGCGGGTGAAGCGGACCTTCTCGCCGAAGGCGCGGCCCATGGCCCGTACGACGGACTGCAGCGCCGGGTGGTCCAACGGCGTCAGGCACGGCCGGGTGGGGGCGCCGAAGACGATGGAGTGCCGGATCCCCTCCGGGATCCGCGCCGCGACCCAGTCCCGGACGGCCGCCTCGACCTCGTACGGGTCCTGCCCTGACACCAGGCGGAACGACAGCTTCAGGTGGGCGGAGGCGGGCACGATGGTCTTGCCGCCGGGGCCCTGGTAGCCGCCGCCGATGCCGTTGACCTCTGCGGTCGGACGGGCCCAGACCCGCTCCAGGGTGGAGTAGCCCTTCTCGCCCGCGGCCGCGTGAGACTTGGCCGTACGCAGCCACTCGGACTCGTCGAACGGCAGCTCGGCGATCAGCGCCCGCTCCTCGTCCGTGAGTTCGGCGATGTTGTCGTAGAAGCCGGGGATCGTGACCCGCTCGTCGGCGTCGTGCAGCGCCGCGACCAGGCGGGCGGCGACGGTGGCCGGGTTGGGCACGGCCCCGCCGAAGGCGCCGGAGTGGATGTCCTGGTCGGGCCCGTGGAGGTCGATCTCGCAGTCGGCGACGCCGCGCATGCCGGTGCAGACGGTCGGGGTGGTCTCGGACCACATGCCGGTGTCGGAGACGATCACGACGTCGGCGGCGAGGCGCTCCGCCTCGCGCTCGACCAGGGCGCGGAAGTTCGGGGAGCCCGACTCCTCCTCGCCCTCGACGATCAGCTTGAGGTGCACGGCCGGGGCCTCGGCGCCGGTCGCGGCCAGGTGGGCGCGCACCCCGAGGGTGTGGAAGAAGACCTGGCCCTTGTCGTCGGCGGCGCCGCGCGCGTACATCCGGCCGCCCTGGATCACCGGCTCGAACGGGTCGGTGTGCCAGCCGTCGGCGACGGCGGCGGGCTGCACGTCGTGGTGCCCGTAGACGAGGACGGTCGGGGCGTCCGGGTCGGCGCTCGGCCACTCGGCGAAGACGGCGGGCGCGCCGGGGGTCGGCCAGATCTCCGTGACCGGGAAGCCGGTCTCCTTGAGCTTGGCGGCGAGCCATTCGGCGCTGAGACGTACGTCGTCCGCGTGCTCGGGCTGGGCCGAGACGGACGGAATGCGCAGCCACTCGGCGAGATCGTCGAGGAAGGCGGCGCGGTGGGTCTCGATGTACGTGCGGACGACGCTGTCCGCCGGGGTTTCGCTCATGCCCATGAGCCTAACTGTCGGGTTGCCGGTCACTGTCCGTGTCCGGTTTGCCTTGGAGGATCCGCTCAAGACGGGCCCGGTCGGGAAGGTTGCGGGGCCGGATCACGCGGCCGCTGCGGACGTGGAGGAAGGCGACGGAGACCCGGTCGAGGGGGGTGCCGGTGGCTTCCGCCCAGGCCAGGCGGTAGACGGCGAGCTGGAGGGGGTCGGCCTCGGTGGTGCGGCCGGTCTTCCAGTCGACGATCTCGTACGAGTCGTCGTGGTTGCGGTACACGGCGTCGATCCGGCCGCGGATGACGCGGCCGGCGAGGGTGAGCTGGACCGGGACCTCCATGCGGTGGGGGGTGCGCTCGGCGTACTCGCTCCGCTCGAAGGCGGCCTTGAGGGAGTCGAGGTCGGCCTCGTCGGCGATCTCCTGATCGGAGCCGGGCAGCTCGGTGGCGGGGTCGAGGACGTCGAGGAGCGGCAGCGGAAGCTCGTCGAACCGGGATTCGACCCAGGCGTGGAAGCGCGTGCCCTGGCGTGCCGCGGGCTGCGGGGGCTTGGGCATGGGGCGGGCGAGGTCGCGGGCGAAGCCCTGCTCGTCCGCGGCGAGGCGGAGGAGCTGGCTGGCGGAGAGGGCGGCCGGGAGTTCGACGTCGCGCACGGCGGCGCGGGCACGCCGGAGCTCGCCCTCGAGGGCGTCGAGATCCCGATCCCAGGATACGACGGCCCGGGCCTCCTCGGACGTGAGGCCGGCTGCTGCCCCGGTGCCCCGGGCTCCGGCTCCACGGGCCGGGCGCCCGCCCCGGCTCTGGCCCCCGAGCGGGGCCGGGCCCGCGGCGTGCGCGCCCGGTCCCTCCGGGGGTTCGGCGGAATCCCAGTCGTCGCCTTCCGGCCACAGGTCGTCGTCGTACGGATCGGGGGGGTCCGCCTCGGTGCGGGGGTGCGGGACGGCCGGGGCGGTGGCCGGGGCGGCCCAGGCCTCGTCCGCCGCCCACAGGTCGGCGTCGGCAGGAGCGGGTTCGTCCGCGTACGACGTGTCCTCGCAGTCCGGGGGCCAGACGTAGGGGTCCGGGGCCGGGGTGGCCAGGTGGGACTCGACCAGGGCCGCCGCCGCGCGGCGCAGGGCCAGCGAGTCCGGGTCCAGGGGCAGGGGCCAGGACCGGTCCGGGGTGGACTCCGTGGCGAGGGAGGGGTTCTCCGCGTCCGGGTCCGGTTCCTCCGCCCAGGCTTCGATCTCGCCGTGGCCCGCCAGGCAGTGGTCGTAGAGCGAGGACAGGAAGGGCGACGGGCCGCGGCGCTTCTTCTGCGTCGGGCCCCACCAGTGCGCCGAGGCCAGGAGGAGCGAGCGGGGGCGGGTGAACGTCACGTAGCCCAGGCGGAGTTCCTCCACCGCCTTGTGCTCCTTCAGCGCGGCCTTGAAAGACTTCAGGCCTGCCGAGGTCCACGCCGGATCAGCCGGGAGGGTGGCCGCGTCGCCGCGCAGACCGTACGGCAGGACCTTGGCGTACGAGGTCCACGGCTCCGGGGCCTTCTCCTTCGGGAACGAGCCCGCGCACAGGTCCGGGACGACCACCACGTCCCACTCCAGCCCCTTGGACTTGTGGGCGGTGAGCACCTTCACCGTGTTCTCCCCGCCGGGGAGGGCGTGGTCCAGGCCCTTCTCGTACTGGACCGCCGTGCGGAGGAAGCCGAGGAAGGCCAGCAGGGACGCCTCGCCGTCCAGCGACGCGAAGCCCGCCGCGACGTCCAGGAAGCCGGACAGCGACTCGCGGCGCCGGGCCGCCAGCGCGTGCGGCGACGCCGACAGCTCCACGTCCAGGCCGGTCGCGGCCAGCACCCGGTGCAGTACGTCCATCAGCGGGTCGGCGAGCGAACGCCGCAGGTCGCGCAGCTCCTGCGCCAGGTGCGCGAAGCGGACCCTGGCCGCCGGGGAGAACGGCAGGTCGTCCTCGGACGACCCCGACCCGGAACCGTCCAGGAACGTCTCCAGCGCGTCCGCCAGCGAGACGATCTCCGCCGGGTCCACGCCCTCCACCGCCGCCGCGAGGCGCTCGTCCGGGTCCACCTCTCCCGGCGCGCGGCCGATCAGCTGCCGCGCCCGGCGGCCCAGCAGGGCCAGGTCGCGGGCGCCGATCCGCCAGCGCGGGCCGATGAGGAGCCGGACCAGGGAGGCGTTGGCCCCCGGGTCCTGGAGCACCTCGCACACCGCGACCAGGTCCGCGACCTCCGGCAGGTGCAGCAGCCCCGACAGCCCCACGACCTCCACCGGCACGTCCCGCGCCACCAGTACGGCCTGGATCTGCGCGAAGTCCCGCGCGGACCGGCACAGCACCGCGATCTCGCGCGGCTCCGTCCCCGTACGGACCAGGTGCGCGACCGAGTCCGCGAGCCACTCCAGCTCCTCGGCGTGCGTGTCCAGCAGGGCGCAGCGGACCGTGCCGGCCTGCTCCTCCCCCGGCGCCGCGCGCAGCGCTTCGACTCCCTCGTGCATGGACCGCAGCGGGGCGGCCAGCTCGTTGGCCAGGTCGAGGAGGCGGCCGCCGCTGCGCCGGTTCTCGCTGAGCGAGAACCGGGTGGCGGGGCTGCCGTCAGCGTGCGGGAAGTGCTCGGGGAAGTCGTCCAGGTTGGCCACGGACGCACCGCGCCAGCCGTAGATCGCCTGGCAGGGGTCGCCGACGGCGGTCACGGCGTGCCCGCTGCCGCCGCCGAACAGGCCGGAGAGCAGGAGCCGCTGGGCCACGGAGGTGTCCTGGTACTCGTCGAGCAGGACCACCCGGAACTCCTCGCGCAGCAGCGCCCCGACCTCGGGCCGGGTGGTGGCGAGCTGGGCGGAGAGGGCTATCTGGTCGCTGAAGTCGAGCAGGTCGCGGGAGCGTTTGGCGGCGCGGTAGCGCTCGGTCAGCTCCAGCAGCTCGAGGCGGCCGCGCACGGCCTCGGGGACCTTGCGCAGGTCGTCGTTGGTGAGCCTGGTGGTGGCGAGGGTGTCGAGGAGGTCCGTGTCGTACGCGCGCAGCTCGGCCGGGGTGACCAGGTGCTCGGAGAGCTCGCCGTCGAGCGCGAGCAGGTCGCTGACCAGGTCGGGGACGGATTTGGTGAGCGCCGGGTACGGGCCGGGGGCCTCGCGCAGCACGCGCGCGGCGAGCTGGAAGCGGGTGGCGTCGGCGAGCAGCCGGGCGCTGGGCTCCAGGCCGATGCGCAGGCCGTGGTCCTTCAGGAGCTGGCCGGCGAAGGCGTGGTACGTGGAGATGCGCGGCTCGCCGCCGGCCGCGTCGGCCTCGGCGGTGGGGGTCCCCCCGGCGAAGCCGGGGGGAGAAGGGTCCGGGTCGCTGATGCCGGCCCGCGCGAGGGCCTTGCGTACGCGCTCGGCAAGCTCGCCGGCGGCCTTGTTGGTGAAGGTCAGGCCGAGGACCTGCTCGGGCGCGACCGCTCCGGTGCCGACCAGCCAGACCACGCGGGCGGCCATGACCGTGGTCTTGCCCGAGCCGGCGCCGGCCACGATGACCTGCGGGGCGGCCGGGGCGGTGATGCAGGCCAGCTGTTCGGGCGTGAAAGGGATGCCGAGGAGCTCCTTGAGCTGCTCGGGGTCGGTGAGGACGGACGGACGCGCGGACACGTGAAGAGGCTAGCCGGACCCACGGACACTCCCGGCCGCCGTCTCACCGGCCGGTCGGTCGCGGGCCGGAGACCACCGGCCCAGCGGTTCCGGCCGTGTGACTCACTCCACCGTCTGGCGGCCCTCCGGGCGCGCGCTGCACGAGCTGCGGAAGGAGCAGTGGTCGCATTGCTTGCCGGTGGCGGGCGCGAAGCGCTCGTCCAGTACCCGGCCGGCGGCGGTGGCGAGCAGGTCGCCGACCCATTCGCCGTTCAGCGGCTGCTGCGCCTGGATCTTGGGCACCGCGTCGCCGCCGTCGCGCTGGGCGGCGCCCTGGCGCAGCTGCACCAGCTCGGCGCCGCCCGCGTCGGGGCGCAGCCCGTCGAAGACCTCGTCGACGGCGCCTTCGCGGACGGCGAGCTGGTACACGGCGAGCTGGGGGTGCCGCGCGACCTCGTCCTTCGTGGGCGCGGCCTTGCCGGTCTTGAAGTCGACGACGTACGCACGCCCCTGGGGGTCCGATTCGACCCTGTCCATGGAACCCCGGATCCGGACGGCGTAGTCGCCCGCTTCGAGCGTGACGTCGAACGCGTGCTCCGTGGCCACGGCCGCCCTGCCCGCGCGGTCGGTGGTGTGCCAGCGCAGGAAACGCTCCAGGGCGGCGCGGGCGTTGTCCTTCTCCTGGCGGGATTTCCAGGGGGCGTCGAAGGCGAGGGCGTCCCAGACGGAGTCGAGGCGTTCCATCAGGACGGCGAGGTCGGCGGGGGTGCGGCCGGAGGCGACCTCGTCGGCGAGGACGTGGACGACGTTGCCGAAGCCCTGGGCGGCGGTGGAGGGGGCGTCGGCCTTGACCTCGCGGCCCAGGAACCACTGGAGGGAGCAGGTGTTGGCGAGCTGGTCCAGGGCGCTGCCGGAGAGGGCGACGGGCCGGTCCCGGTCGCGCAGCGGGACGCTGCTGCGGGTGGGCTCGTACAGCCCCCACCAGCGCTGCGGGTGCGCGGCGGGGACCAGCGGGCGGTCGTCCTCGTCGGTGAGCGCGGCGAGGCGGGCGAGCCGGCGGGCGGCGGCGTCGCGGAGCGCGGGCGAGGCCTCGGGGTCGACGGTGGTGGCACGCAGCTCGGCGACGAGCGCGGGGACGGCGAGGGGGCGGCGGGGGCGGCCGGTGACGTCCTTGGGGGTGACGCCGAGCTCGGTGAGGAAGCGGGAGGGCTGGTCGCCGTCCTCGGCGGGGGCCTTGACGGCGGTGACGACGAGGCGGTCGCGGGCGCGGGTGGCGGCGACGTAGAAGAGGCGGCGCTCCTCGGCGAGGAGCGCGCCGGGGGGGAGGGGCTCGGCGAGGCCGCCCTGGCCGATGCGGTCGGCTTCGAGGAGGGAGCCGCGGCGGCGCAGGTCGGGCCAGAGCCCTTCCTGTACGCCGGCCACGACGACGAGGCGCCACTCCAGGCCCTTGGAACGGTGGGCGGTCATGAGGCGGACGGCCTCGGAGCGGGTGGCGCGGGTGGTGAGGGTGTCGGCGGCGATGTCCTCGGCCTCGAGCTGTTCGAGGAAGTTGAGGGCGCCGCGGCCGCCGGTGCGCTCCTCGGCGCGGGCGGCGGTGTCGAAGAGCGCGCAGACGGCGTCGAGGTCGCGGTCGGCGTTGCGGCCGGCCGCGCCGCCGCGGCGGGCGCCCCGCTCCAGGCGCTGGGGCCAGGGGGTGCCCTCCCAGAGGGTCCAGAGGGCCTCTTCGGCGGTGCCGCCGCCCTGGAGGAGCTCGCGCGCCTTGCGCAGGAGCAGGCCGAGGCGCTGCGCTCCGCGGGCGTAGGCGGGGTCGTGGGCGGTGAGCCGTTCCGGCTCGGCGAGGGCGCGCGCGAGCAGGACGTCGGACGGGGCCGGCACCTTGATGCCGGCGGCCCGCTCCTCGTCGCGCAGGGCCCGCCCGAGCCGCCGCAGATCGGCGGCGTCCATCCCGCCGAGCGGCGAACTCAGCAGCGCGAGCGCCGCCTCGACCCCGACCCACCCTTCGCCTGCGGCGGGCTCGGACTCGGCGCCGTCGCCTGCGGCGGGCTCGGACTCGGGGTCGCTGCCCCCGCCTGCGGTGTGCTCGGGGTCCAGGCCGATGCCGTGGCCGGGCAGGCCGAGGTCGGCCGTGTCCGCGGGTGCGGATGCCGGGGCCGCCGAGGGCTCGTGGTCAGCGGTGGCCGGGGTGGCGGCTGCGCGGAGGGCTGTGAGGAGGGGGGTGATCGCCGGTTCGTGGCGGAGGGGGGTGTCCGAGCCGTCCGTTTCCGCCGGGACTCCCGCCGAGATCAGGGCGCGGCGCATCGCCGGGAGGGTGCGGCCGCCCGCGCGGACCAGGACGGCCATGTCCTGCCACGGCACGCCGTCCTCCAGGTGCGCCCGGCGCAGGATGTCGGCGATGTTGTCCAGCTCGGCCCCGGCCGTGGGGTACGTGAACACCTCCACCCCGCCGCCCTCCCGGACCGGGGCCAGGGCGCGGTGGGCACGCACCGCGGCCGACGGGAGGCGCGGGACGGGCATGCGGGACGTCAGCAGGCGGGTCGCCGCGAGGAGGTTCGCGCCCGAGCGGCGGCCCACCGTCAGGGCGTGCACCGCCGCGCCCGGGAAGGAGCCCTCGAAGTCCAGGATGTTGTTGATGTCGGCGCCGCGGAAGGCGTAGATCGACTGGTCCGGGTCGCCGAACGCGACCAGCGTGCCCGCCGGCCCGGCCAGCGCCCGCAGCAGCCGCAGCTGGGAGGCGTCCGTGTCCTGGTACTCGTCCACGTAGATCACGTCGTAGGAGAGGGTCAGGGAGGAGGTGCGCTCCGCCAGCAGGACCGCTCGGTGCACGAGCTCCGCGTAGTCCAGCGTGCCCTGCATGTCGAGGACGTCCAGGTACTCGGAGAGGAACGCGGCCGCCGCCTTCCAGTCCGGGCGGCCCAGCCGGGTCGCGAACGCGTCCAGCGCCGTCGGACCGAGGCCCAGCTCGCGGGCGCGGGCGAGCACGGCGCGGACCTCGTCCGCGAAGCCGCGCGTGGTCAGCGCGGCCCGCAGGTCGTCCGGCCAGCGGATGGACCGGATGTGGCGCTGGCCCTCCAGCAGGGTGCGGACGGTCACGTCCTGCTCCGGCCCGGACAGCAGGCGCAGCGGATCCGCGAACAGGTCGGTGTCCTGGTGGGCGCGGACCAGCCCGTAGCAGAAGGAGTGGAAGGTGGTGGCCTGCGGAGCCCGCGCCCCGCCGAGCCGCAGGGCGGCCCGGTCGCGCAGCTCCACGGCCGCCTTGCGGCTGAAGGTGAGGATCAGGATCCGGGCGGGGTCCGTCCCGGCTTCGACACGGGCCGCGGCCGCCTCGACCAGTGTGGTCGTCTTCCCGGTACCCGGTCCGGCCAGGACGAGAAGCGGTCCGCCGGTGTGATCAACCACCGCCTGCTGCGCTGCGTCCAGAACAGGGGGATCCACCCGCTGCGGCCCGGTGCGCACGAGGCGGTACGCGTCAGGGGTCCGCGTACGCCGCCGCTCGGAGCGGTCGGATGGAGAGGTGATCACGTGGGGTGCCGGTCCAGGTCCTGGTGGGTCTGCGGTTACTGCGGTTGCTGCGCTCGCTGCGGGTTCCGCGGCCGCTGCCGCGCTCGCCGAAGGGGCAACGCTACGGCAACCGGCGGGTCCCGCGCAGTTCCCCGAGGTCCGGGCAGGGAGGCCGCGGCAGCCCTCACCGGTCCCCCGTACCGTCGCCCGTACGGGCGCTCGACCGCCCGCCCGGGCCCCGCATGGACGAAGCTGTCAGATGTGACCCTCGTCCCGTGCGGCGCGCCCCTCCTGCCCGTCCCAGCGCGCCCGCGGCATGTTCAGCCGGGCCTCGCCGTCGGCGGTCAGACGCAGCGGGGTGGCCTCCGCGCGGTAGTGCTCCAGGGCCCGGTGCTCGCTGCCGGGCAGCGGCCGTCCGTCCGCCCTGACCACCCTCCACCAGGGCACGGCTCCCCCGTACAGGGCCATCACGCGCCCGACTTGGCGCGGTCCGCCCTCGCCGAGCCATTCGGCGACGTCCCCGTACGTCATCACCCGGCCGGGCGGAATCCGTTCGGCCGCCTCCAGCACCCGCTCCGCGTACGCGGGCAGCTCTTCGCTCATTGCGCCCATGGTGCCGTACATCACGGTCCGGTTCCCGGAAGGTTTCCTTCCGTACCGGCACGCACCCTGATGCCCCGCCCGCCGGTCGGTCCGTGCCACCATCTTCCGGGCGGTGACTGGTGATACGTGATCAAGAAGAGACGGATGTGACGACGAAGGAGCAGGGTGTGAGCCCTCCGGACGGCGCGGCTGAGGACGACGGCACGCGCCCAGACCCGCGTCCCGGGAAGCTCCCCGACGAGCTCCCCGGCCGGGCCGCACCCGAACCCGGGACAGGAGCCGCACCCGAACCCGGTCCCCGGGCCCGGGCCAGCTCCGGAGCCGGGGCCGAAGCCGGAGCCGGAGCCGGGGACCAGCCCGACGCGGCCGGCTCCGAGGGGCCGCACGGGCGCGCCTCCGCGTCCGCCGACCAGGTCGAGGTCGACGAGCCGCTGCTCGCCGCCCGCGTCCACCGGCCGTCCGACCTCGTACGCCTCCTCGTCGGCATCCTCGGCATCGCCGTCGTCCTCGGCATCGCCGCCTTCGCGCACCGCACAACCGCCGGCCTCGAGGCCGACATCTCCCAGGGCACCGGCGCCGCACCCGATCTGCTGATCAAGGTCGCCGGGCTGGTGTCCAGCATCGCCGTGCTGCTCGTACCCGTCGCCTTCGCCATCGAGCGGCTGATCAAGCGCGACGGGCTGCGCATCGCCGACGGCGTGCTCGCCGCCGTCCTCGCGCACGGCGTGACCCTGGCCACCGACCTGTGGGTCTCCCAGGCAGCCTCCGACACCATTCAGGACGCCCTCACCCGTCCCACCAGCGCCGGCGGCCCCATCACCGACCCGGTGCACGGCTACCTCGCGCCCGTCATCGCGTACATGACCGCCGTCGGCATGACCCGCAGGCCGCGCTGGCGGGTCGCGCTGTGGGTGGTGCTGCTGCTCGACGCCTTCGCGATGCTGGTGAGCGGGTACACCACCCCGTTCTCGATCATCCTGACCGTGCTGATCGGCTGGAGCGTCGCGTACGGGACCTTGTACGCCGTCGGCTCGCCGAACGTCCGCCCCACCGGGCAGACCCTCCTCGCCGGCCTGCGCCGGGTCGGCTTCAAGCCGGTCAGCGCCATGCGCGCGGAGCTCCCGGACGGCGCCGACCCCTCGGAGGTCAGCGACCGGGGCCGCCGGTACCACGTCACGCTGGAGGACGGCCCGCCGCTCGACGTCACCGTCGTCGACCGCGAGCAGCAGGCCCACGGGTTCTTCTACCGGGTCTGGCGCCGGCTCACCCTGCGCGGCATCACGACGCGGCGCAGCCTCCAGTCGCTGCGCCAGGCGCTGGAGCAGGAGGCGCTGCTCGCGTACGCGGCCATCGCGGCCGGGGCGAACGCGCCGAAGCTGATCGCCACCTCCGAGCTCGGCCCGGACGCCGTGATGCTCGTGTACGAGCACCTGGACGGCCGGCCCCTCGACGCGCTCGCCGACGAGGAGATCACCGACGAACTGACCCGCAGCACGTGGCAGCAGGTACGGGCCCTCCAGTCGCGGCGGATCGCGCACCGGCGGCTCACCGGCGACGCGCTCGTGGTGGATCGTTCCGGCAATCTCGTCCTCACCGACCTGCGCGGCGGCGAGATCGCGGCCGGCGACCTGGTGCTCCGGATGGACATCGCACAGCTGCTGACCACGCTCGGCCTGCGGATCGGCGCGGAGCGCGCGGTGGCCTCGGCGGTGTCGGTGCTCGGCCCGGACGCGGTGGCGGACTGCCTGCCGCTGCTCCAGCCGATCGCGCTGAGCCGCTCCACCCGGGCGACGCTGCGCAGGCTGGCCCGGGAGCGGGCCGACCGGCAGCGCGAGGCCGTACTGGAGTCCTCTCGGGCGGCGAAGGCTGCGCGCGAGGCGGCTGCGGAGGAAGCGAAGCCGGACAAGGCAGGCAAGCCGGGCGGCAAGGCCGGAGCCAAGCCGACGGCGACCACGGCCGCGGAGAAGAAGGCCGAGAAGAAGGCGCTGGACGACGCGCTCGACGGGGCCCGCGAGGAGGACCTGCTGAGCCAGATCCGCCAGCAGGTGCTGCTGATCCGCCCGCAGGCGCCGGTGGAGCCTGCCCGGCTGGAGCGGATCCGGCCACGCACGCTGGTGTCGTTCATCGCGGGTGCGTTCGGTGCGTACTTCCTGCTCACGCAGCTGGCGCACGTGGACTTCGCGACGATCGTCGGCGAGGCGCAGTGGGGCTGGGTGGGGGCCGCGCTGGCCTTCTCGGCGCTGACCTACTTCGCGGCGGCGATGAGCCTGCTGGGCTTCGTACCGGAGCGGGTGCCGTTCCTGCGGACGGTGGTCGCGCAGGTGGCGGGGTCCTTCGTGAAGCTGGTGGCGCCGGCGGCGGTCGGCGGTGTCGCGCTGAACACGCGGTTCCTGCAGCGGGCAGGGATCCGGCCGGGGCTGGCGGTGGCGAGCGTGGGTGCCTCGCAGCTGTTCGGGCTGGCGAGCCACGTCCTGCTGCTGTTGGCCTTCGGCTACCTGACGGGCACCGAGAAGACCCCTGAGATGACCCCGTCCCGGACGGTCATCGCGGGTCTGCTCACGGTGGCGGTGCTGGTGCTGGTGGTGACGGCGGTGCCGTTCCTGCGGAAGTTCGTGGCGACGCGGGTGCGGGCGCTGTTCGCGGGTGTCGTGCCGCGCATGCTGGACGTGCTCCAGCGGCCGCAGAAGCTCATGACGGGCATCGGCGGCATGCTGCTGCTGACCGGCTGCTTCGTGATGTGCCTGGACGCGTCGATCCGGGCGTTCGGGGGCGGCCAGGCCATCAGCTACGCGAGCATCGCGGTGGTCTTCCTTGCGGGCAACGCACTGGGCTCGGCGGCGCCGACGCCGGGCGGTATCGGCGCCGTGGAGACGACGCTGACGCTGGGCCTGATCGCGGCCGGGCTGGACAAGGAGGTCGCCATCTCGGCGGTGCTGCTGTTCCGCCTGATGACGTTCTGGCTGCCGGTGCTGCCGGGGTGGATTTCGTTCAACTACCTGACCCGCAAGGAAGCCATTTAGCTCCACGGGGGTCGGGGGTGCCGGGCCGCGGCGAAGGCTCCGTCGCGCGGCCCCGGCTGCGCCGCACTTCCGGGGCTCTGCCCGAACCCCGCGCCTCGAACGCCGGCGGGGCCGGAGTCCGCCCGGTGTCCAAGGGCCGGGGTCCGGGCAGAGCCCGGGGAAACGGTGAAAGGGCGGGGCGGGGAGGAAGCACCGCGCAGCGGCAGCCGTCATCGGCTGAACGCCGCCACCAGCGTGGCCAGGAGCGCCGCCGAGGCGGCTGCCGATCGCGCCCACCGCCGGGGGTTTCAGGCCGCGGCCGGGAAGGGTGGCCGCACGGGCCAGGTGGGCCGTGAAGGGGATCGCCGGCCAGGGCGACAGTCAGGCGGCCACCACCAGGGCCGCCGCGTGGTACGCCACCGAACCCCGTCGGTACGCCCGCGAGTTCCGCTCCCGGATCATCGTCTTCACGTACGGCACCGTGCCCGCGAAGTACAGCAGGCAGTAGGCGTGGCGGCCTGCATCTCCACGGCCCGCACGGCAGCCCGCGAAACCCTCTCCCGCCCCTGACGCCGTCTCAATATGTGCGCCGGTCAAGGCGCAAAGTTGGATCCCTCTCGAACACCCCCCAGGATTGCGTTCGATTGCAAACGGTGTGGGGGGTGTCGGAATGGGGTTCGACGAGGAGTGGGGCCGACTCCGGACGGAGGCCGCGGGGCGAGCGCACGAACCCGTCGCCGATCCCTTCGAGTCGGCCCGCGCAGCGGTACTGGAACGGCTGGCGGACTTCCGCAGCCGGGCGGTGCTCGTTCCGCTGGACGAGCAGGGCGGCGTGTGGACGGCCGAACTCGGCGGCCTGGACTGGATCTGCGCGTTCTCCGACGAGGAGGCGCTGTCCCGGTTCGCCGTGGCGCGGGACGATGCCTCGCGGGAATGGACGTACCGGCGCGTCACCGGAGCCCTGCTGCTCGATGAGATCATCCCGGCGCTGGACTTCCCGTGCGGGGTGGCCCTGAACGCGGCCGGCCCCGACGGCGCGGTTTTCCCGCCCATGCGCGGAATCGTTCCTGCCACGGCAGCGCTCGACGGGGAGGCTGCCGCGTGAGCGGAGATCAGCCGGATCTGGACGTCTCGAAGCAGGCGTTGGACCAGATCGCGAAGGGCATCACGGACACGCTGTCCGAGCTGGAGGAACTCGGCATGGTCGGCACGGCCGGCATGGGCCGCGGTTTCTCGCACCTCGGCCTCTCCGGCATGCAGACGGGCCACGACGGCCTGGCCTCCACCCTCAGGACGTTCTGCCAACGCTGGGAGTGGGGTGTGCGGTCCCTGGTCCAGCAGGGGAACGCGTTCGCGGCGAACGTGGGCCTGTCGGCAGGCCTCGTCCACGAGCAGGAGCAGAACATCCAGGGCAGTTTCAAGGTCGCCGTGAACGCGGCCTGGGGCAACCCGTACGCCTCCGAGGACGACATCACCGGGAAGGGCTGGGGCGATGTCGTCTCGGACAACCCCTTCACGCAGATCCGCGACGCCGACTACAGCCGCGAGTCCTTCGACCGCTCCTCGGGGAACATCAAAGAGGCCTGGAAGGGTGCGGCCCACGACGTGAACAGCTCCGACATGCTCCTGAGCAACCAGGTCATCGACGCGGCCGGACTGCGCGGCGAAGTGGACGACACGGTCGAGGACGTGCTCGGCCCGGCACCGGAAGGACACGGCCGATGACGGACTGGGGACGGCTCGTCGACAGGGGCCTGGACTCCGCCAGAGAGTTCACCGGACATGTCGTCGACAAGGCTTCCGAGGGACTCGGCAGAGCCCTCGACACGGCCGGCGCGCACGACTTGGCGGACAAGGTCGAGGACTTCGGCGACGACGTCGCCTCGAAACTCGGAGTATCCGTACGCGAGCAGGAACTCGGCCAGACCGAGCAGCCCAACGAACTGGTGCACGGCTCACCGTCCGCGATCCGCGAAACCGTCAAGCACTTCCAGGACTTCCAGGCCGCCTTCGACCGGGTCGGCCAGGGCATGCGCGCCCTGGACTCGGGCCACTGGAAGGGCGCGGCGGCCGACGCCTTCCGCGCCAAGTTCGCGATGCACCCGACGGAATGGCTGCACGCGGCCGACGCCTGCGAGGCGGCCGCCGGTGCACTCCTGCGCTACATGGAGACGCTGGAGTGGGCCCAGCGCCAGGCCCAGGCGGCGATCGACGCCTACAAGGCCGCCGAGAAGGCGTCGAAGGACTCGGAGGACGCACACAGGACGAAAACCGAGGCGTACAAGGCAGACCTTGCAGCGGGCCGCGACGCCGGACCGGAACCGGTCCCCGGCGCCGACCCGGGCAAGGCGGGCCGCCAGGAGGCAAAGGACCACCTCAACGAGGCCCGCCGCCAGCGCGACGAAGCCGCTTCGGCAGCCGAGCGGGCGCTCACTGCAGCCCTGGAACATGCCCCGGCCGTACCGTCGGCGATGAAGCAGCTCCTGGCCGAGTTCGCCGACTACGAAGGCGCCCAGGCAGTGGAGTTCGGCCACTTCTTCGGCGGAGTCGTCAAGGGCACGGCCGGCCTCCTCAACTTCGGCCGCGGCCTCAACCCCGCGGACCCCTACAACCTCACCCACCCCGCCGAATACGAGGAGCACGTCAACACGACCTTGGCGGGCCTCGTCTCCACGGCCTCCCACCCCGAGCGCATTCCCGGTCCCATGCTCGACAGCTTCCTGGAAGACCCGAGCGAGTTCCTGGGCCGACTCGTACCCGAACTCTTCGGCACCAAGGGCACGGTCGGCGCCGCCCGCACCAGTGTCCGCCTCGCTGAGGAAGGAGCGGAGACCGCAGCCAGGAAGGAGGCGACGCGGGCAGCGCAGCAGGCCGAGCAGGAAGCCGCGGCGCGCGCCAAGAAGGAGGACCTGACCTGCCGTGAGGACCCCGTCGACATGGCGACGGGCCGGATGATCCTCCCGCAGACGGACCTCGTGCTCCCCGGCTCACTGCCTCTGGTGTTCAGCCGTACCTTCGAATCCTCGTACCGCTCGGGCCGGTGGTTCGGCCCGACCTGGGCCAGTACGGTCGACCAGCGTCTGGAGATCGACGAGGAAGGCGTCATCCTCGTCCGCGAGGACGGCAGCCTGCTCGCCTACCCGGTCCCCGAGCCCGGGATCGCCGTCCTGCCCTCTCACGGCCAGCGCTGGCCGCTCACCCTCGACGCCGACGGCGCGTACACGGTGACCGACCCCGAGTCCGGGCACGTCCGCCACTTCGCGGAGAACGGCGCCCTCCTGCAGGTCGACGACCGCAACGGCGCCTGGATCGCCTTCTCGTACGACGAGTCCGGCGCCCCGAGCGGCATCTCCCACAGCGGCGGCCACCAGCTGCGCCTGACGTCGTCGGACGGCCGAATAACCGGCCTGGCCCTGGCCGACGGCACCCAGGTCCTCCGCTACGGCTACACGGACGGCCACCTCACCGACGTCACGAACTCCTCCGGCCGCCCCCTGCACTTCGGCTACGACGAACTGGGCCGGATCACCTCCTGGACCGACACCAACGACCGCCATTTCGACTACGTCTACGACGAGCAGCACCGCTGCGTCGCCCAGTCCGGCACCAACGGCCACCTCAACGTCCGCTTCACGTACGAGCCGGGCCGCACCACACTGATCGACTCCCTGGGTCACCGGACCCGGTTCCTGGTCAACGACCGCGCCCAGATCACGGCGGAAATCGACCCCGCGGGCGCAACCACCCACTTCACCCACGACGCGTACAACCGCCTGCTCTCCCGCACGGACGGGCTCGGCCACACCACCCGCTTCGGCTACGACGAACAGGGCCGGCTCACCCGGGTGGTCCGCCCGGACGGCCGCGAGATCCACGCGGCGTACAACGCCCTGGGGCTGCCGGTCGAGGTCGTCCTTCCCGCCGGCCGGGTGACCCGGCAGACGTACGACGACCACGGCAACCGCACCTCCGTCACCGATCCGTCCGGCATCACGACCCGGTTCACGTACGACACCCGCGGCCACCTGTCCACGGTGACGGACGCCTCGGGCCATACGACGACGGTGCGCTGCGACGCGGCGGGCCAGGTGGTGTCCGCCACGGACCCGCTCGGCGCGACGACGACGTGCACCCGCGACGCCTTCGGGCGGCCGGTGGCCGTCACCGACCCACTGGGCCACACCACCCACTTCGCCTGGAGCGTCGAAGGCCGTCTGCTCCAGCGCGTGAATGCCGACGGCAGCACGGAATCGTGGACGTACGACGGTGAAGGAAACTGCCTGACCCACACGGACGCGGTGGGCGGGGTGACCGTCTCCGAGTACGGCGACTTCGACCTCCTCGTCGCCCGGACCGGCCCGGACGGCGCCCACTACTCCTTCGCGCACGACACGCAGCTCCGCCTCACCGGTGTCACCAACCCCCAGGGCCTCACCTGGGACTACGCCTACGACCCGGCCGGCCGCCTGGCCGCCGAGACGGACTTCGACGGCCGCACCCTCACGTACAGCTACGACGGCTCCGGCCGCCTCAGCGCACGCACCAACGCGGTGGGCGAGACCACGACGTACCAGCACAACGTGCTCG
The DNA here is from genome assembly GCF_040682115.1 of Streptomyces sp. NPDC051364. Lineage (NCBI taxonomy): Bacteria > Bacillati > Actinomycetota > Actinomycetes > Kitasatosporales > Streptomycetaceae > Streptomyces > Streptomyces sp. NPDC051364. Next base: position 284,556 of record NZ_JBFBAH010000004.1, read on the forward strand.
GCCAAGTGCTCCGCAAGGACGCCGCCGGTCTGGTCACGACGTACGCGTACGACGTCTTCGACGCCCTCTCGAGTGCGGTGTCCCCGGACGCAACGGTCACCTGGCTGCGCGACGAGGCGGCCCGGCTGCTCTCGGAGACGGTCGACGGCCGCACCCTCACGTACGGCTACGACACCCTGGGCCGACGCACGAGCCGCACCACCCCCACGGGGGCCGAGTCCTCGTGGGCGTACGACGCGACAGGGAGGCGCTCGACGCTGACCACCGCGGGTCGCACGTTGAGCTTCGACCGGGACGCGGCAGGCCAGGAGCTGACCCGCACGCTGAACCCGTCGCTCTCCCTCACCCACGAGTACGACGACCTGGGCCGCCGTACCGCGCAGTCGGTCATCGGCGAGGACGGGCGTACCCTCCAGCGCCGCGGCTACAGCTACCGGGCGGACGGCTACCTCACCGGCATCGACGACTCGCTGACCGGCCCCCGCACCTTCACCCTCGACACGGCGGCGCGCGTCACGGCGGTGGATGCCGCGTCCTGGTCGGAGCGGTACGCCTACGACGAGGCCGGAAACCAGACGAGCGCCTCCTGGCCGACCCGCCACCCGGGCTCGGAGGCCCAGGGCGAGCGCACGTACGCGGGCACCCGCATCACCCACGCGGGCTCGATCCGGTACGAGCACGACGCGTTGGGCCGCGTCGTCCTCCGGCAGAAGACCCGCCTGTCCCGCAAGCCGGACACGTGGCGCTACGAATGGAACGCGGAAGACCAGCTCACGGCAGTCATCACCCCGGACGGCACCCTGTGGCGGTACACGTACGACGCCCTGGGCCGCCGCACGGGCAAACAGCGCCTGTCGGAGACGGGCGCGGTCGTCGAGGAAACGCTCTTCACCTGGGACGGCACCACCCTCTGCGAACAGACCACCAGCGGCGTCACCGTCACCTGGACCCACCAGGGCCTGCACCCCCTCACCCAGACCGAACGCATCGACCAGGACGACGTCGACGACCGCTTCTTCGCAATCGTCACCGACCTGGTCGGCACCCCGACCCAGCTCCTCGCCGAAGACGGCACGGCGGCGTGGCGCACCCGCAGCACCCTGTGGGGCACCACAACCTGGAACCGCGACGCGACGGCCTACACCCCGCTCCGCTTCCCGGGCCAGTACTACGACCCGGAGTCCGGCCTCCACCACAACTACTTCCGCACGTACGACCCCGAAACGGCCCGCTACCTCTCACCCGACCCCCTGGGGCTCACACCCGCCCCCAACCCCGCCGTCTACGTCGACAACCCGTTCACATCTTCTGACCCACTGGGTCTCACACCATGTGAAGCCGCCCAAAAGATTGCGGAGGCGAAAAAGGAGACCCTCCTAGGGAAGACTGTTCCAACATGGGGGGAGGCAAGCGTCGGCTGGACCGACAGCTTCAACTACAAAAAAACCTTTTTCGAGGAGCACCCTGGCCTGAAAGACAAGGTCGTCGTCCATCATGCAATTGAACAGCAGACCTTGAAGCGCTACCCCGGACTCTTCAGCCCTGAAGAAATCCACTCCCTCGAAAATCTTCGCGGCATACCGAAGGGCGACATAAACAGCCGCATCCATCTCAGTCAAATCAGAATCTCCTGGAACGAATTCTACAACCAGCACCCGAATCCAACTCGCCAGGAAGTACTCGACCACGTCGGCGTGGTTGACGACATGCTTGGCCACTGGTTCAGTCCGAGAATTCGATAGAGTAACCACAAGGCATTCAACATACAGGACGGATAAAATATCGTGTGGCGAGAACTCGTCGCTGAATACGAGGGATCAGAAGCAGCACCACCAGTCGATCTCTCTCGACTGGCCAGCCTCGAGGAAGCACTCGGCCAGCCCCTCCCCGACGCATTGCGAGAGCTTCTCGCAGAGGCCAATGGGATTACGGACGAATATGGCACCGATGTGATCTGGGGGGTCGACCAGATCATCGAAGTGAATATGGCATTCCGCAGCGAACCCTCGTACCGGAATCTATACATGCCTTTCGATCCACTCATGTTCTTCGGTGAGAGCGGCGGTGGGGACCAGTTCGCCTTTGTCCGCACCCCAAGCCGTAGCGAGGTGTTTGTGTGGGACCACGAAACCGACAGCCGCCTGTGGATCTCTCCCAGCCTGGAATCTTTCTTGCGTAACGCGCTCACGCATACCGGGCAAGACTGGTACCGCTGACAAGACAGGCCGGCAATACCTTCGGCTCCGGCTCCGGCTCCGGCTCCGGCTCCGGCTCCGGCTCCGGCTCCGGCTCCGGCAGCGACCCGATACCACGAGTGGCGAGCCGACCCGAATGGGTCAGCGCGGGGGCGAGGGGTCCGAGGGGAACGCAGGATGGGGGCATGGGTCGAAACGTGGTGCGGGGTGCCGTTGCCGTGGTGGCTGCCCTTGGGCTGGCCGGGGTCAGTGGGTGTTCCGACAGTGGTGAGGGCAAGCCCGAGGCCGGCGGGACCAAGGGGGCCGCGCCGCTCAAGTGGGGGGAGTGCGAGGCGCCCACCGTCGCCCAAGGTGGCGGGCAGGCTCCGCCCAAGGACTGGGAGTGCGCCACGCTCCACGTGCCCCTCGACTACGCTAAGCCCGAGGGAGAAACGATTCCGCTCGCACTGATCCGGGCCAAGGCGCGGGACAAGGGCAAGCGGCTCGGGTCGCTCGTGTTCAACTTCGGCGGGCCCGGGGGGTCCGGGATCAGTACGCTGCCCGGCGCCGCCAAGGAGTACGAGGCCCTCCGCTCGCGGTACGACCTCGTGAGCTTCGACCCGCGCGGCGTCGGCCGCAGCGCCCCCGTCCGGTGCGAGGACGACAAGCAGCTCGATGCCTATTACTCCCAGGACTCGAGTCCCGAGACAGCGGCCGAGGAGAAGGCCTTCGTCGGCAACATCGACAAGTACCAGCAGGCCTGCAAGGACAACTCCGGCCACCTGCTGCCGTACGTCGGCACCGAGAACGCCGCCCGCGACCTCGACCGGATCCGCCAGGCCCTCGGCGACGACAAGCTGAACTACTTCGGGATCTCGTACGGCACCGAGCTCGGCGGGGTCTACGCCCACCTCTTCCCGAAGAACGTCGGCCGGGCCGTCTTCGACGCCGTCGTGGACCCGACGAACACCTCCGAGGAGGGGGCACTGGGCCAGGCCAAGGGGTTCCAGCTGGCCCTCGGCAACTTCGCGCAGGACTGCGTGAACCGCGGCGACGAGTGCCGGCTCCAGGGCAGCACCGCCAAGGAGATCGAGGACAACATCATCAAGTTGCAGAAGAGCCTGGCCGACAAGCCCATCCCCGGCATCGGCGGCCGGATGCTCACCGACTCCGCCGCGACCAACGGCATCGCGCAGGCCCTGTACTCCAAGGAGCTGTGGCCGCTGCTGGAGCAGGGGCTGGACGAGGCCGACGGCGGGCAGGGCCAGCTGCTGATGGCGCTGTCCGACTCGCTCAACGGCCGTGACCAGCAGGGGCACTACAGCAACATCGGCGCCGCCAACACGGCGATCAACTGCGCCGATTTCAAGGACCGGTTCACTCTCGCGCAGACGAAGGCGAAGCTGCCCGGCTTCCGTGCCGCGTCCCCCGTCTTCGGGGACTTCCTCGGCTGGGCCCTGATGAGCTGCACCGACTGGCCGGTCCCCGGCGCATGGGAGACCCCGGACGTCTCCGCCCCCGGATCGGCGCCCATCCTGGTGATCGGCAACACCGGGGACCCGGCCACCCCGTACGTGGGCGCCCGCAAGATGGTGGAGCGGCTCGGCCCCGGCGTCGGCGTGGAGCTGACGTACAAGGGCGAGGGGCACGGCGCGTACAACAGCGGCGACAAGTGCGTGCAGCAGGCGGTGAACTCCTACCTGCTGGACGGGAAGGTGCCGGCCGCCGACACGGTCTGCACCCCTTCGCAGAACCCGTCGGGGACGCCCGTGGCACCGGAGCCCCCGCCGCAGGGTGCCTGAAGCATTCGGGGCGCCTGAAGCATGTGGGGCGCCTGACACCCGGAGGGGCCGTTCCGCAGCTGCGCGGAACGGCCCCTCCGGGACGTGACTAGTAGACCGGCTTCTCGGGCTCGATCTGGTGGACCCAGCCGATCACGCCGCCGCCGACGTGGACCGCGTCCGCGAAGCCCGCGGACTTCAGGACGGCGAGGACTTCCGCACTGCGGACACCCGTCTTGCAGTGCAAGACGATGCGCTTGTCCTGCGGGAGGTCCTGGAGGGCGGTGCCCATCAGGAACTCGCCCTTGGGGATCAGCTTCGCGCCGGGGATCGAGACGATCTCGTACTCGTTGATCTCACGGACGTCGATGATCTCGATCGGCTCGTCGTTGTCGATCCACTCCTTGAGCTGCTTCGGAGTGATCGTGGAGCCGAGCGCCGCCTCCTGCGCCTCCTCCGACACGACGCCGCAGAAGGCCTCGTAGTCGATGAGCTCGGTGACCGTGGCGTTCGGACCGCACACCGCGCAGTCGGGGTCCTTGCGGACCTTGACCTGGCGGTACTGCATCTCCAGGGCGTCGTAGATCATCAGGCGGCCGACTAGCGGTTCGCCGACGCCGGTGAGGACCTTGATGGCCTCCGTCACCTGGATGGACCCGATGGACGCGCAGAGCACGCCCAGCACGCCGCCCTCGGCGCAGCTCGGGACCATGCCCGGCGGCGGGGGCTCCGGGTAGAGGCAGCGGTAGCACGGCCCGTGCTCGGACCAGAAGACCGAGGCCTGGCCGTCGAAGCGGTAGATCGAGCCCCACACGTACGGCTTGTTCAGCAGTACGCACGCGTCGTTGACGAGGTAGCGCGTGGCGAAGTTGTCCGTGCCGTCGACGATGAGGTCGTACTGGCTGAAGATCTCCATCACGTTCTCGGCCTCGAGCCGCTCTTCGTGAAGGACCACGTTGACGTACGGGTTGATGCCCAGCACGCTGTCGCGGGCGGACTCGGCCTTCGAGCGGCCGATGTCCGACTGGCTGTGGATGATCTGGCGCTGCAGGTTCGACTCGTCGACCTCGTCGAACTCCACGATGCCCAGCGTGCCCACACCGGCCGCGGCCAGGTACATGAGGGCGGGGGAGCCGAGGCCGCCCGCGCCCACGGCCAGCACCTTGGCGTTCTTCAGGCGCTTCTGGCCATCCATCCCGACATCCGGGATGATCAGGTGGCGGGAGTACCGACGGACCTCGTCAACGGTGAGCTCAGCAGCTGGCTCGACCAGGGGTGGCAGCGACACGGGGACTCCGTAGATGGGAAAGTCTGAACGGTGGTTCTCCCCGTAACACTGCCACGCCCTTCTTCATTCCGAGACACCCGGTCCGATCCGCGAGACGATTTCGTCCCAGTACGCGGGCATCGAGGCCCACGGATCCCTCCCGGCGGCGCCTGGCCGGTCGGTGAACCAGATCGTGCCGGCGCCCTGCCAGCGGGCGATCCGGACGGCCTCCTCCAGATGCGCCCGCGACACCCCGTGGACCAAGTGGCAGAAGCGCTCGGGCGGGTACTCGGCGGTCCACTCCGCCACCTGCGACCAGCGGTAGTCGGCCCAGGCCCCGGAGAAGGTGACCAGTTGGTCGGCGGCCTCCGCATAGCCCTCGTACGGGTGCGTGCCGTGTCCCAGCACGATACGGAGGCCGTCGCCGAGGCCGCGCAGGGTGTCGGCGACCCGGCGCACCTCGGCCAGTTCGGCCTCGTCCGCCGGGGCGTCGGCCAGGTAGAAGCCGCCCACCCGGTACCAGTCGAGGAAGCGGTGGGCGTCGGAGACGAGCTCACCGAACGACCGCGCACCGTCTCGCATCGCGAGATGGCCGAGCACGGTCCCGCCGGCCTCCCTGAGCTTGGCCGCGGCCTCCGTGCAGTGGGGGTCGGGCCGGCCTCCCGGCCCGTCCGTGACATTGAGCACCGTCCAGTGCAGCGGGGTCCCGGGCCGGGTCAGCTCGGCCCATTCGACGGGGGCGAGCAGCGGGTGGGCGTAGCCGGGGACGCCGAGGCCGAGGCGGCCCGCCTCGGTCGCGGCGGCCGCCGTGGCTGCCGTCGTCAGATGCGGCACGCCGCCTCCATCCAGATGTCCGCGAGGGATTCCTCCAGGTTGATCCGGGGCCGCCAGCCGAGCCGGTCCCGGGCCGTGCGCACGTCGGCTTGCTGCCAGGCGCCGCAGCCGTCGGGGTACGGGTACGCGGGCGCCGCGCCGCCGGCGGCGAGCTGCTCGGCCGTCGCCTCGGAGCGCGGGGAGCCGATGGCGGCGAGCCCGGGCGAGCGGCCCTGAGGCCCGAGCCCGAGCCCGTGGCCGCCGCCGTGCCCGGCCCCGTGCCCGGCCCCGGCCCCGTGTCCGGGTCCATGCCCCTGCCCGTGCTGCCCCTGCTGCGGTACGTCGAGCTCGTGCAGGGCGCCGCCGTACCCGGCGACCCGGGCCAGTACCGCCGCCGCGTCGCGCAGCCGGACCGCACGCCCGGTGCCGATGTTGACGACGCCCTGGGCGGCGGAGAGCGAGGCGGCGTGCACGGCTCGCGCCACGTCCCGTACGTCCACGAAGTCGCGCTGGACGCCGAGCCCGCTGAGCTTGAGCTCGCCGTCGCCGTTCTGCATCGCGCGGCGCATGGCCTCGGCGAGCCGGCCGAGCGGGGATCCGGCCGGGGTGCCGGGTCCGACGGGCGAGAAGATCCGCAGGACGACCGCGTCCAGCCCCGAGCCGAGCACGAGCTCGGTGGCGGCGAGCTTGCTGACGCCGTACGGTCCGCCCGGTCTCGGCACGGCGTCCTCGGCCGTGGACGATCCGGGCTGGCTGGGACCGTACTCGGCGGCGCAGCCGAGCTGGACGAGGCGGGCCCCGCAGCCGCTGCGGCGCAGCGATTCGCAGATGGTGGCCACGGCGACGGTGTTGTGCCGGGTCAGTTCCCGGGCCCCGCCGCGGGTGGCGCCGGCGCAGTTGATGACGACGCCCGGGTGGACGGCGTCGAGGAACCGGGTGAGGGCGCCGGGGCTGCCGGTGGCGAGGTCGAAGCGGACGTCCGCATCGTCGCCCCGGCCGAGCGCGGTGAGCTGGACGGCGGGGTCGGCGAGCAGCCGGTCGGCGACGTAGCGGCCGAGGTATCCGTTGGCTCCGATCAGCAGCACCCTCATCGCGCGGCCCCTCGGTTGGTTGGCTGGCCGGTCATCCTGTGTCTCCTTGGTCGATGGGCAGGGGGTCGGGGGTCGGGGTCTGGGTTCGGGATCCGGTGGGGGGTACGGCGCTTCGGCGTCGGCTCCGAAGAGCGGCGGAGCGGCGCAGCGGCGGCGGGACGGGAGGGAGCCGGCTCAGGGCCGGGCGTGCGCGGATGCGCGGGACAGCACGAGGACGGCGTGTACGAGGAGCCCTGCCGCGGCGGCGGGCACCGCCAGCGGAATCGGGAGCAGGGCGAGGGCCAGGGCTGCGGTGACGGGCCCGCGCGGGGCGCCGTGCGCGAGCAGCAGCCGGGTCAGGAAGAGCAGCACGGCGAGTGGTACGGCGACGGCGGCCGGTGTCCCGGCGAGCGCGGCCGCCCCCGCGGCGGTCGCGGCGAAGGCCAGGGCGGCCGCGACCAGCAGCGGCCGGGCCCGGTCGGCGAAGTCCTCCAGGGCGCGGCTGCCGACGAGCCGGCTCCGGGCGCGGGCGGCGTACACGGCGCCGACCAGGTGGCCGGGGGCGGCGGCCAGTGCGAGGCCGGCTCCGAGAGGGGTGCCGTGCCGCAGCACGGCCCAGCCGACGACGGCCGCGGCGAGCAGGAGCGCGGCGTACGGGAACCGGCCCGCGGCGGCCCGCCCGGTCCGCCCGGGCCTGCCGGGCCACACCAGGGCGGCGACGGTGGCGAGTACGGCGACGGGCCCGGCGTACGGCACCCCGGCGGCGGCCGCCCCGAGCGCGAGGGCCCCGGGGAGCAGGGCGTACCCGAAGCCGCGTAACGCCCGGGCGTCGGACGGGCGGACGGCGCGGGGCGCGGCCGGCTCGTCCCCGCGCGGGGTGCGGGCGTAGAGCTCCTCGGCGAGCGAGAACACGTCCCGGTGCCGGAAGCGCGCGGCGGTGCGGTCGGTGATGCCCTGCACCTCCAGCCCGGCAGCGATCTCCAGCGGGTCCACGGCCCGCTCGCACAGCGCCCGGTGCCGGTGCAGCAGCGTCTTGACGGGATCCCCGCCGGCCCTGCGGCGGGGGGCCGGGGCGACGGGGGCGGCTTCGTCCAGGGTCATACCGTCGCCTCCGTGGTCGTGGTCGTGGTCGTGGTGGTGGTCGGGGTCTGGGCCGGAACCGGAACCGGCCCGGCCGCCGAACCCGCACCCGCACCCGCACCCGCACCCGGCGCGCCCGTCCCGGCCGCCGGGGCCCGGTCCGCAGCCGCGGCCGGTGCCGCCCAGGTGGGGCTCGTCCAGTGGCCCGGGACCCGGGCCTCGGGGGGCTGCTCGAAGAGGATCCCGCCGTCGGGCCGGGCCGGGCCGCGGGCCAGCAGCCGCAGGTAGATCTCCCGGAAGGCGGCCACGTTCTGCTCGACGGTGAACAGCTCCAGGGCCCGGGCCCGGGCGGCCGCTCCCAACCGCAGGGCCCGCTCGGGGTCCCGCAGCAGCGACAGACAGGCGTCGGCCAGGGCCCGCGGGTTGCGCGGCGGGACGACGAGGCCGGTGCCGCCGATCACCTCGCACACGGCGCCGACGTCGGTGGACACGGTGGCCCGGCCGCAGAGCATCGCTTCGGCGAGGGTGATCGGGAAGCCCTCGATCACCGAGGACAGCACGACCACCCTTCCGGAGCCGTACGCGTCGGCCGGCGAGGGGGCCTCGGGCCCGCCGATCTCCTCGAAGGTGACGGGGTTCTCCCCGGCCGTGACGGCGTCGGCGGCCTCGTCGGGGAAGAGCTGCGCGGCGAGCGAGCGGCAGTCGGCGAGGTAGCCGGGGACCACGGCGGTCGCGAAGATCCGCAGCCGGGTGTCCGGGGCGGCCCTGCGTACTTCGGCGAAGGCGTGGAGCAGCGCGATCAGGTCCTTGGCGGGCTCCATCCGGCCGACCCAGACCAGGGTGTCCGGGTCCCCGCAGTCCGGGTCCTCGCCGACGGTGGCGAATCGGTCCGCCTCCATCCCGGGGTAGACCGTCTGCAGCCGGTCGCGGGTGGCGCCGCAGCGCTCCTGCCAGCGCCGGGCGTGCGCGTTGCCGGGGGTGAGGAGGTCGGCCCGGGCGTAGATCTCGGCGGCCAGGCGCATGTGGAAGGCCGCGAGCAGGGCCCGGACGGCGGGCCGGGGGGCACCTCGGCCCGCTCCCGGGCCGCCGGGCCCGGAGGCGGCGTCCGCCGAGTGCTCCAGATAGTGGGCCCGCAGCTGGACCCCGTACTCGGTGACCAGCAGCGGGACTCCGAAGAAGCGTTTGGCCAGCAGGCCGGGGAGCGCGGCCACCCCGCCGGCGGCCGCGTGGCAGACGTCGACCTCGCGCAGGTCCTCGTACCAGTCGAGGGACAACGGCCGCAGCAGCCGCTCCAGTTCGTCGACGAAGTCCAGCAGGTCGGCCACCTGGGCGCGCTGTACGGAGCGCAGCGCCCCGGGGGCCCGGCAGGCGGACTCCACCGCGCGCACCGCGGTCTCGGAGCGCAGGGCCGCGTACAACCCGCCCTGTTCCCGGGCGAGTTCGGCGAGTCCGTACAGGCCGGACGCAAACGGTTCGGGCTCGCCCGCGCAGATCCCGCGGACGAGGTCCTTGAAGCACTCGGCGAAGCGCCGGCGCTCACGCCGGGAGTACGTGCGGCCGTCGTCCGCCGGGGCCCAGAGCGGGGCGGTCCAGACGCGGGTGACGTGCTCGGGCAGGACGACCCGGCCGCGCTCCTCCTGCTCGGCGCTGCGGCTCAGCGCGTAGAGCTCGAACTCGTGCTGCGGCAGCCCGCGGACCAGCCGGTCGCACCACAGCCTCGCCTCTCCCGTCGCATACGGATAACCACCTTCCGTGAGCAGTCCGATCCGCACGAGTGGCACCCCCGATCTCCCGTTCAGGCGGTCGCCGTCGGTCCGGTGACCCGCCGCGGGAAACTCAAGCGGATATGCCGATGACGCGACGGACGGTTGTCCGTCGCGCCACCGGAAGGGGTGAAGAGTCGTAACTTTCGCCTGCGGGCCGCGTTCGAGCGCGCTACAAAGGGCCTACGGCCCTCGGGCCTCTCGTGGCCTCTCCCGCTCCGCGGGGAGCCCCCGGCCCGGGCCCGCCACGGCGGCGGCGCGCCGCAGGGGAGCGTCAATTCCCGGGGAACACCCAGGGGTTGGGCTTGCACTGGATGCCGCCGATGTCGAGCGACTTCGTCTGCTGCTGCATGATCGGCGCGAGCGAGCCCGGGGTCTGGCAGTTCACGTGCCCGTGCCCGAGCCGGTGGCCGACCTCGTGGTTGATGAGCATCTGCCGGTACGCGAACATCTGGTCCGCGCCGTACGTCGGCGAGCCCTGCGCCCAGCGGAACGCGTTGATCATGACCCGCTCGGTGGACGCGGAGTCACAGCTGACGTTGTCGACGGTGGTGTCCAGATCGGACTTCGCGCACCACACGCCGGTGGTGCCGGGGCTGGCCAGCGTGATGACGAAGTCGGCCTCGCCGCCCGGCACCCGCTCGAAGGTCTTCGTCCCGCCGTGGCCCCAGCTGCGGTCGTCGTTGAGGGTGCGGTGGACGGCCTCGGCGAACAGCTGCGCGTCCAGGCCGAGCCCCTGCTCGACGTCGACCCGGTAGCGGACCTTCTTGCCCTTGCCGGGCGCCGGAGCCACCCCGGGGACGGTGTCGAAGGTCCCGGGTCCCTTCAGCTTCTCGTCGATGGGGAACTGCTGGGCCATCTTCTGCTCGTACGACAGCTCCACCGCGGGTGCGGCCGGCGCGGCGGGAGCGGCGGGGGTCGCCCGGCCGTCGGAGCGGGAGGCCGGGGACCTGCCGGGCTCGGCGCGCTTGTCGGTGTCGCCGGCGGCCCGGGCGGTGGGCGAGGAGCCGCTGTCGCCGTCGGAGGCCATCTGTACGGCCACGACGACGGCGAGCACGGTGGTGACGGCTGCGGCGGCCATCCCGGTGTACGCACGGACCTTCCGCCCGCGACCGGACCCGGGCTGTTCCTCGGCCGGATCGGCGGGATCGGCGGGATCGGCGGGATCGGCCGGTGCTGCGGGAGCGACGGGTCCGGCAGGGGCGGCGGGCGCCACGGGCGGCGCCGCTGCGGCCGCGGGCATCGGCGCACGCGGTCCGGGCACCAGGCCGTGCGAGCCGGTGGAGGTGAGGGCGTCGGCCGGGGGCTGCGGGAGGGTCACCTGCGGGAAGCCGACCGCCGGGGTGCCGAAGGCCGGCGTATCGCTGTCCATGACGGCGGCGGCCGAACGCCGCGCCCGCGGTACGCCGCGCCAGTCCCCGTAGACCGCGTCGGGCCCCACGCCCCAGGCGCCGCCGGGCTCGCGCTGCTCGGGGTGGCCGCCGCGCGGTTCCTCGTACGGGAGCTGCTCCTCGTACGGGAAGTGCTCCTGGTGGCCCGGGTACTCCCGGTACTCCTGGTACGGAGCCTGCTCCTGGTACGGAGGGTGGTACTCCGTATACGGCACGTGCTCGGCGTACGGCGGCTGCTCCCCGTACGCCACCTGCTCCCCGTACGGGAACTCCGCTGCGGGTTCCGCCGCCGGTGTCGGGCGGACAGGGGCGGGGGCCGGAGCGGGCCCCTTGCGACTATGTCGTCCCACGGTCCTCAGCCTCTGCCGTCTTCGGTATCTCGGTCGGTGTCGTGCAGCAGCTCCCGGAAGGCGTTCGCCACCACCTCGGGGTACTCCATCATCGCCACGTGCCCGGCCTCGGGCAGGCTCAGCAACCGCGAACCCCGGAAGGACGCCGCCGCCTTCTGCGCCATACGGTACGAGACCAGCTGGTCCCGGCCACCGTAGACCAGCAGGGTCGGGGCGAGTACCCGCTGCGCCTGGCGCCACAGCCCGTGCTGCCCGCCGAGGGTGTACGCGTCGACGATGCCGCGCGAGGAGCGGGTCATCGCGTCCCAGAAGTACGGCAGTTCCATCCGCCGCTCCATCTCTGCGACGGCGTGCCCGAAGCCCTCCGGCGTCACCCGGGAGGGGTCCCCGTAACAGAGGTCGGTCACCCCGCGGGTGCGTTCCTCGGCGGTCAGCCCGCGGGTCAGCCGGCCGAACAGGGAAGCCATCCCGGGTACGGCGAGCAGGGCGGTCGGCACGGCCGACTTCTGCACCCGCAGCTCGGGCAGCGCGGGCGAGATCAGCGTGAGCGTGCGCACCAGGTCGGGGCGGACGGCCGCGACCCGGGTGGAGACGGCGCCGCCGAGGGAGTTGCCGAAGAGGTGCACGGGGCCGCGGTCGGCGGCGTCGAGGTGCCGGATGACCGCGCGGGCCAGCGCCGTGACCGAGTAGTCCCGGTCGGCGGGCGGCGGGGACCAGCCGAAGCCGGGCAGGTCGAGGGCCTCGCCGTCGACGGTGTCCTCCAGCTGCACCATGAGGTCCGACCAGTTCGTCGACGAACCGCCGAGTCCGTGGACGAACAGCGCGGGGGGCAGACCCGTACGCCGCGGGGGCCGGGACCGGACGGCGAGCTCCAGTCCGGGCAGCACGGCGGTGCGCAGTTGCTCCCCCTCGGCGACGTGGACGGCTCCCACCTGGGAGGACGGCTCGGATGTGGATCGCACACCCGGCAGCTCGGTCGAAGACATGCGGCCAATGTTACGAGACGATCACGTCCGGACTCTTGTGTTCGGCATCACAGATGTATGGGGATCCGCGTAGCGGGGTATCCGCGATCCTCCTAGGCTCATAGGTAGGGCAGGCCCAGGGGGGTGAGGGAAGAAGGGGAGCCACATGACCGTCGACCCCGCAGAGCCGGATACCTTCCAGGACCGATTCCGGGAAACCCTCGACGCCGAGGCACCCGAGGCCGATACGGCGGAACAGCTGGCCGAGTTGCAGCCCGACGACGACGACCGGGTCACCGGGGTGGACCGCGACGAGGCTGCGGACGGGGACGCCGTCGAGCAGGCGCGGGTGGTGACCCTGGACGAGGACGACTACCGCTGACTCCCCCTGGGCCTGGCGGCCCGGGAGGGTACCCCCAGCTCAAAGCTACCGCGCGGTACCCCTGCCGAGTACCGCTGACCAGCGTCTCCGGGCGGTCCGTACAGCGAGAAAACTCGGCTTCGACCCTCCAGATTCGGTTACCGAAAAGTACGATGGCGGCGCGGCGCAGAGCGCACTGTGTGTTCTTAGAGAAAGTGGGAGGCGGCGTGACAGCCATCGAGCAGACGGAGGCAGCGCGTCCCCGGGGCACGCGACTGCCGCGCCGAGCCCGACGCAATCAGCTCTTGGGCGCGGCCCAGGAGGTCTTCGTCGCGCAGGGCTACCACGCGGCGGCGATGGACGACATCGCCGAGCGTGCCGGAGTCAGCAAGCCGGTGCTGTACCAGCACTTCCCGGGCAAGCTCGACCTCTACCTGGCGCTGCTGGACCAGCACTGCGAGGCCCTGCTGCTCGCCGTGCGCACGGCGCTCGCGTCGACGACGGACAACAAGCTGCGCGTGGCCGCGACCATGGACGCCTACTTCGCGTACGTGGAGGACGAGGGCGGCGCGTTCCGGCTGGTCTTCGAGTCCGACCTGACCAACGAGCCGGCGGTGCGCGAGCGCGTCGACCGCGTCTCGCTGCAGTGCGCCGAGGCCATCTCCGACGTGATCGCCGAGGACACCGGCCTGTCCAAGGACGAGTCGATGCTGCTCGCCGTGGGCCTGGGCGGCGTCTCGCAGGTCGTGGCCCGGTACTGGCTCTCCAGCGAGAGCCCGGTCGCCCGTGACACGGCGGTGGGGCTGCTGACCTCGCTGGCCTGGCGCGGTATCGCCGGCTTCCCGCTGCACGGCACGGAGGGCGCGCAGGAACAGGCCTGACCGGCCGCTGTTCGCTGCGAGCGTGTCCGGAGCGCCGCATCCGCGTCCCCTCTCCGGGCTAATGTGGACCGGTACGGCGCGGCTGATCGCGCACAACCGACCATCGGAGGGACAAAGCCGTGGAGGTCAAGATCGGCGTGCAGCACGCACCCCGGGAGATCGTGCTGGAGAGCGACTTGAGCGCCGAGGAGCTGGAGCGCATCGTCACGGCCGCGCTGACCGGTTCGGAGCCGCTGCTGAGCCTCACCGACAACAAGGGCCGCAAGGTCCTGGTGCCGGCCGACCGCCTGTCGTACGTCGACCTGGGCGAGCCGAACGTGCGCAAGGTCGGTTTCGGCGCGCTCTGAAGCAGCGCGACCCGCGTTCGAGAACTGGGTGGAACGGCCCGGTGGTTGATTCCACCGGGCCGTTTCCCTTTCTTCCGCTTCGGGTAGGACCGCAGTGAACCGGTTTGCCCCTGACCTGCGGGAGGCCCACATGCTGCTGATGGAAGCGCTCGGCTCTGCCCTCCTGGGCCTCGCCCTGGCCGGAGTGGCCGTACGGGTGCTCGCACAGCGGCTGCCGTCCCCGAGATTGGTGCTGGTCAGCGGGCTGCTGGGGGCGCTGTTCGGGGCTTATCTCACGCAGTTCGCGCTCGGCCCGGGGCACAACACGCTGACCGCGACCCTGGTCGGCTCGGTGCTGGTCTCCGCGGTGGTGCTGTCGCTGCTGCTGCGTCCCGGCGCGGGGCCCCGGCGCTCGTCCCACCGGACTCCGTTTTCGCTCCCGTCGCAGGGCTGACCGGTCCTCGGACTCCTCCGGCTCGTCCGACTCCTCCGGCTCCTCCGACTGACCACGTACGTCGGCCCCGGCGCGGTATTCCGCGCCGGGGCCGACGTACGTGCAGGTGAGGGCGAGCAGGTGAAGCGATCAGGCGGCGAGGCCCAGTGCGGCCATCCGCTTCGTGTGCGCCTTGGTGATCCGGGTGAACATCTCGCCGACGGCCGCCAGGTCGAAGCCGGCCGCCATCCCGTCCACGCCGCCGACCAGCATGGTGGAGAGCGCGTCACGCTCGGCGACCACACGCTGCGCCTGCGAGAGCGCCTCGCCCATCAGCCGGCGGGCCCACAGCGCGAGCCGGCCGCCGCAGCGCGGGTCGGCCTCGATGGCGGCCCGCACCTTCTCGACGGCGAAGCCGCCGTGGCCGGTGTCGTCCAGCACGCTCACGACCAGGGCGCGCGTGTCGGTGTCCAGGTGGCTGGCGACCTCGCGGTAGAAGTCGCTGGCGATCGAGTCACCGACGTAGGCCTTGACCAGGCCCTCCAGCCAGTCCGACGGCGCGGTCTGGCGGTGGAAGTCGTCGACGCCCTTGGCGAAGGGCTCCATGGCGGCGGTGGGCTCGGCGTCGATCGCCGCCAGCCGGTCGCGCAGCCGCTCGAAGTGGTGGAACTCCGCGGAGGCCATCTTCGCGAGCTCGGCCTTGTCGTCGAGGGTGGGTGCGAGCTTCGCGTCCTCCGCGAGGCGCTCGAAGGCCGCGAGCTCTCCGTACGCGAGTGCGCCCAGCAGGTCCACGACGGCGGCCCGGTACTGCGGCGAGGCGGAGGCGGTCGCCCAGTCCTGGGCAGCGATCCCGGTCGCCTCGGCGGCGGTGCTGTCGTCGGAGGGCGATGCGTTTTCAACGGTGGACATGCTCCGCACAATAGCCCGCCGGAACGCCCTGCAAGGCACCGCATCCGGTCACTGTCGGTCCGCCCAAACGCGACTACCAGGTGAATTCACCCGACACAGCTGCGCGATTCCGGGGTACAGTGGTAATGCGCCTGCCGGATACTCGGCGGGCCATCCGAATGAGGATGCCCGGTCGGTGGCCCGATCGGCTCCACCCGACCGCCCTCGGCGTGATGCGTACGTCCATGCGTACCGCCTCTCCACGAGGGGCCCCCTCAGCGGCACAAGCGCTTGAGCGAAGGCTAGTGGTCCCGCGCAGCTTCGTAATGGCTCTCCCGAACTTTGGGCGGGGCGCAGTACTGCAAGCCAGGCACGGTACGACCCCCCTCGCCGCCTCGCGCCGCGTCTCACAGAAGAGGCAGCACCCTGACTACGTTCCGAGACCTCGGGATCTTTCCCGAGACGGCCGAAGCCCTTGAGGCCGTCGGCATTGTGTCCCCCTTCCCGATCCAGGAGATGACCCTCCCCGTCGCCCTTTCCGGCACGGACGTCATCGGCCAGGCGAAGACCGGAACCGGCAAGACGCTCGGTTTCGGCCTTCCGCTGCTGGAGCGGGTCGTCGTCCCCGCGGACGTCGAGGCCGGCCGGGCCACGCCCGCGCAGCTCACCGACTCCCCGCAGGCCCTCGTCGTCGTCCCGACGCGCGAGCTGTGCACCCAGGTCACCAACGACCTGCTGACCGCGGGCAAGGTCCGCAACGTCCGCGTCCTCGCCATATACGGCGGCCGCGCGTACGAGCCCCAGGTCGAGGCGCTCAAGAAGGGCGTCGACGTGATCGTCGGCACCCCGGGCCGCCTGCTCGACCTGGCCGGTCAGCGCAAGCTCGACCTGTCGCACGTCAAGGCCCTCGTCCTGGATGAGGCCGACGAGATGCTCGACCTGGGCTTCCTGCCCGACGTCGAGAAGATCATGAACTACCTGCCGGCCAAGCGCCAGACGATGCTGTTCTCGGCGACCATGCCGGGCGCGGTCATCGGCCTGGCCCGCCGGTACATGACGCAGCCGACGCACATCCGCGCCACCTCGCCCGAGGGCGAGGGCGTGACCGTCGCCAACATCAAGCAGCACGTCTTCCGTGCGCACAACATGGACAAGCCGGAGCTCGTCTCCCGCATCCTGCAGGCCGAGGGCCGCGGGCTGGCCATGATCTTCTGCCGTACCAAGCGCACGGCGGCCGACATCGCCGAGCAGCTGGAGAAGCGCGGCTTCGCGTCCGGCGCCGTCCACGGCGACCTGGGCCAGGGCGCGCGCGAGCAGGCGCTGCGTGCGTTCCGCAACGGCAAGGTCGACGTGCTGGTGTGCACGGACGTCGCCGCGCGCGGTATCGATGTCGAGGGTGTCACCCACGTCATCAACTACCAGACGCCGGAGGACGAGAAGACCTTCCTGCACCGCGTGGGCCGTACCGGCCGCGCGGGCAACAAGGGCACCGCCGTCACCCTGGTCGACTGGGACGACATCCCGCGCTGGCAGCTGATCAACAAGGCGCTGGAGCTGGACTTCCACGACCCGGCCGAGACGTACTCCACGTCTCCGCACCTGTTCGAGGAGCTGAACATCCCGGCCGGCACCAAGGGCATCCTGCCGCGCACCGAGCGCGTGCGGGCCGGCCTGAAGGCCGAGGAGCTCGAGGACCTGGGCGAGACCGGCGGCCGCGGTGGCCGTGGCGGCCGCGGTCCGGCCGCCGCCGCCGCTGCGGTGGTCGAGGAGCGTCCCGCCCGTACGCGCACCCCGCGCCAGCGCCGCCGTACGCGGAGCGGGTCGGAGCTCGGTGCCGAGGGCGCTGCCGTCACCCCCGTGGTCGAGGCCGAGGCCCCCGAGGCTCCGGCCGGCGACGAGTCGCGCAAGCCGCGGCGCCGGCGGACGCGTTCCGTGACGACGGCTGCCGCCGCTGCGGCTGCCGTGGCCGAGGCGGCCCCGGTCGCCCCGGTCGTCGAGGCCGCCCCGGTGGCCCCGGTCACCGAGGCTCCCGCCGAGGAGGCCCCGGTCAAGGCCCGCCGGACCCGGACCCGCAAGGTCGCCGAGGCGCCGGTCGTGGCGGAGCCGGACTTCCAGCAGGCCCCGCAGGCCGAGCCGGTCAAGGCCGAGCCGGTCAAGGCCGAGCCGGTCAAGGCCGAGCCGGTCAAGGCCGAGCCGGTCAGGGCCCGCCGGGTCCCGACCCAGAAGCCCGTCCTCGCCCAGGTGACCCCGATCGCCGAGGCTCCGGCCGCGGAGACTGTGGTCAAGGCCCGCCGGACCCGCAAGGTCGTCGACGCGGCCCCGGAGCCGGACTTCCAGGTGGCCCCGCCCGTGGAGCCCCCGGTCAAGGCCCGCCGCACCGCCACCACCCGGACCCGCAAGGTCGCAGAGGCCGCTCCGGTCGTCGCCGAGGCCGCCGCGGTGGCCGAGGAGGCTCCGGTCAAGCCGAAGCGCACCCGGACCCGCAAGGCCGCCGCTGCCGTCGTCGAGGCTCCGGCCGCGCCGGCCGCCGAGGAGGCCCCGGCGAAGCCGAAGCGCACGCGGACCCGCAAGGCCGTCGCGGAGACCACGGAGGCCTGATCCCCCGTTCCGCCGTCCGGTGGCCCCGGTCCCCTTCCGAGGGGGCCGGGGCCACCGGCGTACCCGGGCTGGACAGGCCCCTACGGGCCGGTAACCTCTGGCCATGAGCAAGCCGCCCCGCCTCACGCTGCCGTCCGGTGCCCGTGCGCACGTCCTGTCCACCGCCCGCGGCGGGTTCGCCGTGCACGAGGCCGGTGAGCCGGTCCGCGGCACCGCCCTGCTGGTCCCCGGTTTCACGGGCAGCAAGGAGGACTTCATCGGCCTCCTCGAGCCGCTGGCCGGCGCCGGGTACCGGGTGGTCGCGGTTGACGGGCGCGGGCAGCACGAGAGCCCCGGACCGCGCGAGGAATCGGCGTACGCGCTGGACGAGCTGGCGCTGGACGTCCACGCCCAGGCCGCCGCGCTGGGCGGGGGTTCGGTCCACCTGGTCGGCCACTCGCTGGGCGGGCTGATCGCGCGGGCCGCCGTACTGCGCGATGCGGCGCCCTTCGCCTCCCTCACCCTGATGAGCAGCGGCCCGGCCGCGATCTCCGAGGGCCAGCAGGAGCGTACGAAGCTGCTGGTCTCCGCCCTGGAGGCAATGCGCGAAGACATGCCGGGCGTATGGACGGCGATGCGGTCCTTCGACCCGGAGGACGCGGTGCCCGACGCTCCCGAGCTCGCGGATTTCCTGCGCGGGCGGTGGCTGGCCACGGTGCCCGAGCAGCTGATCGCCACGGGCCGGATCCTGGTCTCCGAGCCGGACCGGGTGGACGTGCTGAGCGGGGTGGACCTGCCGAAGCTCGTGCTGTCCGGCGAGGTCGACTACGCGTGGCCGGTCCCGCTGATGGACGACATGACACATCGACTGGGCGCTGAGCGGGTCGTCGTACCGGGTACCGAGCACTCCCCCAATGCGGAGAATCCGCAGGTCACGGCCGGTGCGCTGGCTGCGTTCTGGGACGCCCACCCCCAGGTTTAGTTAGCGAATGAAAAAATTTCCTTAGCGTAGGGAATGTTTGCCTCTTACACTTCGTTGGAACAGTGCAAGGAGAACACTGACGAAGGGAGAAGCCCCATGCGCTTCGAGATTCTGCGCCTGGACGATGTCGACGGATCCGCCGTGGACAGCACCGTCGTGGACGCGGCCTCCGTCAACCGGATCGTGCAGCAGGCGGCCGCCGTAGGCCAGCGCATTCTGATCCGACCGGCCGAGAGTGCGTCCTCCTGACACCTCCGCTCAATCCGCACATGCCGCAGACGCCCCCGCACCGATCCGGTGCGGGGGCGTTCGCGTACGCGGGAACGGGTCAGGCCGTGTGAATGACCTGGAGCACGCCGTTGATGATCTGCTGGACGGCGATCGCGGAGAGCATCATGCCGGCGAGCCGCGTCACGAGGACGACGCCGCCCTCCTTGATGACCCGGATGATCACGAGCGAGTAGCGCATCGTGAGCCACAGCACGACGTGCATGGCGATGATCGCCAGCCAGACCGAGACCTGGCCGGTGACCCCGTCCGCCTTCTGCACGGCGAGGATGACGGACACGATCGCACCGGGACCGGCGAGCAGCGGCATGCCGAGCGGCACGAGGGCGACGTTCACGTCCTTGGTCTGCTTGGGCTCGTCGTTCTTGCCGGTGAGCAGGTCGAGCGCGATGAGCAGGAGCAGCAGACCGCCCGCGATCATCAGCGCGGGGACGGAGACGTGCAGGTAGTCCAGGATCTGCTGGCCGCAGATACCGAAGACGGCGATGACGCCGAAGGCCACGCAGACGGCCTGCCAGGCCATACGGCGCTGCACCTTGGCGGGGCGGCCGGAGGTCAGGGCGAGGAAGATCGGCGTGATCCCCGGGGGGTCCATAATCACAAAAAGCGTGAGAAATAGGGATCCGAAGACGGCGAAGTCGAACACAGTGATGCCTTGCAGGAGAGAGGGGTGTTACGAAGAAAGAAGAAGGGGCGGCGAAGCGCGGTTACGCGCCGGTCGCTCCGCCGGCGCCCGGAACGGGGAAGGCCCCCGTCGCGCGGCGCGTGATCTCGCCGTAGATCTCGGGGTCGGTCGTGTACTCCCCGAGGCGGCAGGTCTTGCGGCTGCCGTGGTAGTCGCTGGACCCGGTCGCGAGGAGTCCGAGCTCGCCGGCCAGGGCGCGCAGCCGCGCGCGCGTGTCGGAGTCGTGGTCCATGTGGTCCACCTCGATCCCGTCCAGGCCTGCGGACGCGAGCTCGGCTATCGCGGACTCGGGTACGCACCGGCCGCGCTTGACGGCGGCGGGGTGCGCGAACACGGTGACCCCGCCGGCCGCCTTGACGAGGCGGATGGCTTCGAAGGGGTCCAGCTCGTGCTTCTCGGCGTACGCGCGGCCGCCGTCGGCGAGCCAGTCCGCCGTGAACGCGTCGGACACGCTGGGTACGACGCCCAGCTCGACGAGCGCGGTGGCGATGTGCGGCCGCCCGACGGAGCCTTCGCCCGCGATCCGGGAGACCTGCTCCCAGGTGACGTCGACGCCGAGCTCCCGGAGCTTGCCGATCATGGCGTGGGCGCGCGGGGTGCGGTCGTCGCGGACGAGCTCCCGCTCACGGGCGAGCTCGGGCTCCTCGGGGTCGAAGAGGTACGCGAGCATGTGCATCCCGATGCCGTCGAGCCGGCAGGACAGCTCCATGCCGGTGACGAGGGTGAGCCCGTGCGGCACCGCGGCGAGGGCTTCGGTGTATCCCCCGACGGTGTCGTGATCGGTCAGTGCGACCACGTCCAGCCCGGCGGCGGCCGCATTGCGGACCAGCTCGGCGGGGGTGTCGGTCCCGTCGGAGGCCGTGGAGTGGGCGTGCAGATCGATGCGCACGGCCGGGGCTCCAGGGGTCTCGCGGGTACGGGGGGACACCCCAGGGTACCGCCCGCCTGCCGTACGGGCGCCACGCCACCCGACACCCGGCCCCCGGCGGGGGCCTTGGGGTGTCCGGCTACGGACCCAGCACGCGCGGGCTCAGCGCGCCGCACGGGAGGAGTTCGACCTCGGCGCCCGCATCGCGCAGGTCCGTCAACACCAGTTCGTCGTACATCAGCAGGCCGGACTGCTCCGGCCAGACCACGGCCCACAGCCACAGCCCGCGCGCCTCGCCGGCGAACACGGCCCGGTCCTCCGGGGCTCCCTTCACGTGCCACAGCGGTGTCGGGCGGCCCGCCGCGACGACCTTGGCGTGCGGCGGGGCCGAGACGTCGATGTACGTACCGGGGTCGGGACCGTCGATCCCGGCGTACCGCGCGCCGAGGCCGACCCCCAACTCCTCGGCGACCAGCAGCAGCTCCCCCAACCCGCCGAGCGGTCCGGGGCCCGTGCAGGCCACCGCCGTCGCGCGACCCCCGCTGCGGTCGTCACCGGCCGCGGCCACCCCGGTGAACAGCCACCCCACCGGCAGCGGCCACGGCATCCACACCGGCACCTTCGCCCGGTTCACCACGACGCCCAGGCCTTCGACGCTGGGCGGGATGACGGGCTGCAGGGGGTGCACCGTGCCATGCACCGCACACTGCCACGAGTCGGAGAAAAGCCCGGGCGCCCTGACCCGACCGCCGCACTTCGGGCAACTTGGTTCGCCCCTCATAAGAAGCCACGCTCCTCCCCGCCCGGCGCCCCGTCAAGACACGATCACCCGTCCGGATGTCTCAGTCCAGCGCCACGGCGGTACGAAGAGGATCCCGCAGATCCGTGCCGTGCGACAGCCAGCGTTCCTGGAGCGCCGCCGCGCCGTGCACCCGCTTCCACGCGGCCTCGTTGGCCGTCATCGGCAGGAGGGGGAGGAAGTGCACCGGGTCCATGGGCTCGT
Organism: Streptomyces sp. NPDC051364; assembly: GCF_040682115.1. NCBI lineage: Bacteria > Bacillati > Actinomycetota > Actinomycetes > Kitasatosporales > Streptomycetaceae > Streptomyces > Streptomyces sp. NPDC051364. The sequence goes on from NZ_JBFBAH010000004.1 coordinate 306,502, forward strand.
CGAGTTCCAGGTCCTCGACCAGCCCGCCCGGCTCCGCGACGAGTACGGAGGTGAAGGGCGCCCCGTCCCACAGCGGGCCGCCGACGTCGAGCGAGGCGCCGGGGGTCACGACCAGCCCCTCCACCTGCGGCGAGGCGCCCAGCACCGCGAGGGGCCGCAGCAGCTTGTCGGTGGGCGCCAGGCCCGCCCGTACGGTCAGCACGAGCTCGGCGCGCGGTCCGCGCAACGGGTCGGCCACCACGGAGGTCGGGTCGCCCATCGGATGCGCGGACATGCCGAGGGTCGCGTAGCGCACGAGGTCGCCCTCGGCGAAGCGGAGCACTTCGATGCGGTCGGTGCCGAGGAAGGTGACGGCGGCGCGGGCGTCGGGTTCGCCGAGTGCGCTGCGCAGCCGGGCTTCGACGAGAGCCAGAATTTCTGCCATGAAGCGAGCATAGAACTCGTATGAGGCGGGTAAAGCGCGGGTCTTGACCATCCGTCGGCTGATAATGTTGACCGCTGGTCGGGGCCACACTCTTGAAGAGTTGTTCAGGGCGTCCGACGACAGGACGTCCTCCACGGGGGACCGGCCGGAGGAGGTGGGGCTGCAATGGATCGAAGTCGATCGTGCAGTACCAACCGCTCTTCCACTCCCGGTACGGGCACGTTCCAGCCCGTTTGATCATCTGATCAGTCGAAGAGCGACGGCAGAACTTTGTCCTCCCGTCCTGTTCCTTCCGTCTGCCCGGCCCTGCCCGCCGGCAGCGGCGGAAGGCCTCCCACCCGTACGGTCCGCAGCCGTGCGTGCGAAGGAGCCTGCCATGTCGATGCTGCCCTACCTCCGTGCCGCCGTACGTCCGGCCCTGCGCAGGTCCACCCCGGCCCAGCCCGGCTACGACACCACCCGCGACCCGTCCGCGAGCAGCGCGGTCGTCGACTGCGCCGTGTACCGCGACGGCCGACGCGCTCTGGGATCAGCCTGCCTGACGCCGCGTGAGGCGATGGCCCGGGTCCGCGAGGGCGGCGGCTTCGCATGGATCGGCCTGCACGAGCCGACCGAGGCGGAGTTCGCGGGGATCGCCGCCACCTTCGGGCTGCACCCGCTCGCCGTGGAGGACGCGGTGCACGCGCACCAGCGGCCGAAGCTGGAGCGCTACGACGACACGCTCTTCACCGTCTTCAAGACGATCCACTACGTGGAGCACGCCGAACTGACCGCCACCAGCGAGGTGGTGGAGACCGGCGAGGTGATGTGCTTCACCGGCCCGGACTTCGTCATCACGGTCCGGCACGGCGGCCAGGGCTCCCTCAAGGGGCTGCGCCACCGGCTCCAGGACGACCCCGACCTCCTGGCCAAGGGCCCCTCCTCGGTCCTGCACTCCATCGCCGACCACGTCGTCGACGGGTACATCGCGGTCGCGGCGGCCGTCCAGGACGACATCGACGAGGTGGAGAGCGCGGTGTTCGCCGCGCCCGCCAAGGGCAGTGCGCGCGGCGGCGACGCGGGCCGCATCTACCAGCTCAAGCGCGAGGTGCTGGAGTTCAAGCGGGCCGTCGCCCCGCTGCTGCGGCCGATGGAGCTGCTGAGCGAGCGCCCGATGCGGCTGGTCGACCCGGACATCCAGAAGTACTTCCGCGACGTCGCCGACCACCTGGCGCGGGTGCACGAGCAGGTCGTCGGCTTCGACGAGCTGCTGAACTCGATCCTCCAGGCCAACCTGGCCCAGGCGACGGTCGCCCAGAACGAGGACATGCGCAAGATCACCTCCTGGGCGGCGATCATCGCCGTCCCGACGATGATCTGCGGGGTCTACGGGATGAACTTCGACCACATGCCGGAGCTCCGGTGGCGCTACGGCTATCCGATGGTGATGGCCACGATCGTCGCCATCTGCTTCACCATCCACCGCGCCCTGCGCCGCCACGGCTGGCTCTAGTGCCACCCCCTACTCTGGTGCGCATGACTCTCAGCACGCTCGACCTGGCCCTCGTCGAGGAGGCCACGAAGAAGTCCGGCCTGATCTGGGTCCGCGGCTCCGGGGCCGACCGGGCCCTGTGGCACGCCTGGGTGGACGGCGCGGCCCACGTGCTGGGCGACGGTCCCGGTGAGCAGCCGTTCCCGGGTCTCGCGGACGGCGCGACCGCCGAGGTGACCGTGCGCAGCAAGGACAAGGGCGGCCGGCTGGTGGCCTGGACCGCGACCGTACGGGAGCTCGCGCCCCGCAGCGAGGAGTGGCAGGCCGCGGTCGCCGAGCTCAAGGGGAAGCGGCTGAACGCGCCCGACTCGGAGGAGATGACCGAGCGGTGGGCGCGCGAGTGCCGGCTGCTGCGGCTGGAGCCGGTGACGGCGAGCACCGACCTGCCGGGCGGATCGCTGGCCGCGGCCCCGCTGGGCTCGCCCGCGGTCACCCGCCGGCCCATCCCGGCCGGCCTGCCGAAGCTGCTGCTCAAGCGGAAGAAGGCGGCCCGCTAGGGCCGGTCCCCTTCCTTTTCCTTGCCCTTCGGCTACTTCGTCGGGTTCGAGCCCTGGCCGGAGCCCTTGCTCGGGGCCGGGGCGGGCGACCCGCTCTGCTCCTTGGTCGTCGGCATCTGGGAGCCGTAGTCGACGGTCTGGTCCTGCGCGGGCGCCTCCAGCGGGAAGGCCTTGCCCCACTCCACGAGATCGACCCGGCCCGCCCCGCCTGCCCGCTCCAGGCGCAGCGGGTACGGGGTCCCCTCCAGGGAGACCGACAGCTTGCCGCCCTTGCCCTTGTCCGCCGTGACCAGGACCGCGCGGGTGGGCCCGACCTTGGTGTAGTCGCCCTTGGCGAGCTTGCCGTCGAGTCCGAGCAGCCCGTCGAGGAGCACGTGCATGTCGGTGAACCCGCGGAACTGCTTGTACGTGGGGTCGCTCTCGGGCACCTTCACGTATTTGTCGCCGAGCTTGCCGGCCGAGTCGGACTTGCCCCAGAAGGCGGCGCTCGCCTTGAGGTAGAGCTGCTCCCCGACCCGCAGCACCTGGAAGGTGTCCTCCTGCGACTTCACCTCGCCGGAGCCGCCGTCCTTCTTGAGCCGCATGTCGAGCGTGAAGGACTTGCCGCCGCTGACGAGCGTGCCGGACAGGTGGACCGAGTCGGCGGCGCCGGCCGCGGCCTTCGCCTTGTCCTCGATCTGGTCGGCGGAGAGCTTGCCGACCCCGTTGGTGCCCTCGTCGGGGTCTGCACCGCAGCCCGCGCCGGTGACGGCCAGGCCCGCGAACAGAACACCGGCGAAGGCCGCCCGGCGCAGCCGTGCGGCGGGGAGGTAGGCGGTCACGGGCAGGTGCCTCTCGTCGTGCGTCTTCGAGCAGCAGGCAGCGTACCCGCCCGTAGCAACCGTGCCGGGCGGGTGGTCGGCCGGCCCGGCCGACCGCCTCCCCCGCCTGCGCACGGGCGGACCGCCCCACCAGGACGGTCTCCCGCGGCACGGGCTAGCCTGAGGGGCGGCAGGACTGAGGATCGACGCTCTAGGAGGCGCTCGCATGGCTGGTGGCGCCCCGCGGATCTTCGTCTCGCATCTGTCGGGTGTGCCCGTTTTCGACCCCAACGGCGACCAGGTCGGCCGCGTCCGCGACCTCGTCGCGATGCTCCGCGTCGGCGGCCGTCCGCCGCGGCTGCTGGGCCTGGTGGTCGAGGTGGTCAGCCGGCGCCGGATCTTCCTCCCGATGACCCGGGTGACGGGCGTGGAGTCCGGGCAGGTAATCACCACCGGCGTCGTCAACATGCGGCGCTTCGAGCAGCGGCCCACCGAGCGGCTGGTCCTCGGCGAACTGCTGGACCGCCGGGTGACGCTGGGCACCACCGGCGAGGAGGTCACCGTCCTCGACGTGGCCATCCAGCAGCTGCCGGCCCGGCGCGACTGGGAGATCGACAAGATCTTCGTACGCAAGGGCAAGGGCGGCGCGCTGCGCCGGCGCGGCGAGACGCTGACCGTGGAGTGGTCGGCGGTGACCGGCTTCTCGCTGGAGGAGGAGAGCCAGGGCGCCGAGAGCCTGGTGGCCACCTTCGAGCAGATGCGCCCGGCCGACGTGGCGAACGTCCTGCACCACCTGACGCCGAAGCGGCGCGCGGAGGTGGCCAACGCCCTCGACGACGACCGCCTCGCGGACGTCATGGAGGAGCTGCCCGAGGACGAGCAGGTGGAGATCCTCGGCAAGCTGAAGGAGGAGCGCGCCGCCGACGTCCTGGAGGCGATGGACCCGGACGACGCGGCCGACCTGCTCTCGGAGCTCCCGGAGGACGACAAGGAGCGGCTGCTGACGCTGATGCAGCCGGACGACGCGGCCGACGTGCGCCGTCTGCTGTCGTACGAGGAGAACACCGCGGGCGGTCTGATGACCACCGAGCCGATCGTGCTGCGCCCTGACGCGACGGTCGCGGACGCGCTGGCCCGCGTACGGCAGGCGGACCTGTCGCCGGCGCTGGCCGCGCAGGTCTACGTGTGCCGGCCGCCGGACGAGACGCCGACGGGCAAGTACCTGGGCACGGTGCACTTCCAGCGGCTGCTGCGGGACCCCCCGTTCACGCTGGTGAGCTCGATCGTGGACGCGGGCCTGCCGCCGCTGCGCCCGGACGCCTCGCTGCCCCAGGTGACGAGCTATCTCGCCGCCTACAACATGGTGGCGGTACCGGTGGTCGACGAGAGCGGTTCGCTGCTGGGTGCGGTGACCGTGGACGACGTACTGGACCACCTGCTGCCCGACGACTGGCGGGAGACGGACTACCACGCCGAGGAGGTCCCCGGTGCCCGGTGAGCGACGCGGTGAGCCGGCGCGCGAACGGCGCCGTGAGCAGATCCGCGTACGGCGGGAGCTGGCGCGCGAGCACGCCCGCGAGTCCGCGCGCGAGCAGGGGCTCACGGGCCGGGAGGAGGAGGTCGCCGAGCGGCAGCGGGCCAGGACGGCCGGTTCCTCGACCGGGTCGACCGCGCTGACCCGGTCGCCGCGGGTGCGGCTGGACCAGCCCCGGTCGGACCGGCGGCGGCTGCTTCCGGTGTACGACCCGGAGGCGTTCGGGCGGCTGTCGGAGCGGGTGGCGCGGTTCCTCGGCACGGGCCGGTTCATCGTCTGGATGACCCTGGTCATCATCCTGTGGGTGCTGTGGAACATCTTCGCGCCGGACCACCTGAGGTTCGACGAGTACCCGTTCATCTTCCTGACGCTGATGCTGTCGCTGCAGGCCTCGTACGCCGCCCCGCTGATCCTGCTCGCGCAGAACCGGCAGGACGACCGGGACCGGGTCAACCTGGAGCAGGACCGCAAGCAGAACGAGCGCTCCATCGCCGACACCGAGTACCTGACCCGGGAGATCGCCGCGCTGCGGATGGGTCTGGGCGAGGTCGCGACCCGCGACTGGATCCGGTCGGAGTTCCAGGACCTGATCAAAGAGATGGACGAGCGGCGGCTATTCCCGCTCGAGAGTGACGAAGGCGACCGCTAGCGGCCTTTCCGGAGGCAGGCTACCGAGCCGTACCATCGTGGCATGGCTACCGACACAAGCTCCGCCGCCGTGCCTGAGCAGGACGCGATCCTCGACGCGCTGGCGACGGTGAACGACCCCGAGATCCACCGGCCGATCACCGAGCTCGGCATGGTCAAATCGGTGGAGATCGGCGACGGCGGCGAGGTCGCCGTCACGGTCTACCTCACGGTGTCGGGCTGCCCCATGCGCGAGACGATCACCAAGAACGTCACCGAGGCCGTCGAGCGCGTCGCCGGCGTCACGTCGGTCGCCGTCACGCTGGACGTGATGAGCGACGAGCAGCGCAAGGAGCTGGCGGCCACGCTGCGCGGCGGCACCGCCGAGCGCGAGGTCCCGTTCGCCAAGCCGGGCTCGCTGACCCGCGTCTACGCGGTCGCGTCCGGCAAGGGCGGCGTCGGCAAGTCGTCCGTGACCGTGAACCTGGCCGCGGCGATGGCCGCGGACGGCCTGAAGGTCGGCGTCGTGGACGCGGACATCTACGGCCACAGCGTGCCGCGCATGCTGGGCGTGGACGGCCGCCCGACCCAGGTCGAGAACATGATCATGCCGCCGTCCGCGCACGGCGTGAAGGTCATCTCCATCGGCATGTTCACCCCGGGCAACGCGCCGGTGGTGTGGCGCGGTCCGATGCTGCACCGGGCCCTCCAGCAGTTCCTGGCGGACGTGTACTGGGGCGACCTGGACGTACTGCTGCTGGACCTGCCGCCGGGTACGGGCGACATCGCGATCTCCGTGGCCCAGCTGGTGCCGAACGCGGAGATCCTGGTCGTGACCACCCCGCAGCAGGCCGCGGCGGAGGTCGCGGAGCGGGCCGGCTCGATCGCCGTGCAGACGCACCAGAAGATCGTCGGCGTCGTCGAGAACATGTCCGGGCTGCCGTGCCCGCACTGCGACGAGATGGTCGACGTGTTCGGCTCGGGCGGTGGCCAGCGGGTCGCCGACGGCCTCACCAAGACGGTCGGCGCGACGGTCCCGGTGCTCGGCTCCATCCCGATCGACGTACGGCTGCGCGAGGGCGGTGACGAGGGCAAGCCGGTCGTCCTGTCGGACCCGGACTCCCCGGCCGGTGCGGCGCTGCGCTCGATCGCGGGCAAGCTGGGCGGCCGCGCCCGCGGCCTGGCCGGCATGTCCCTGGGCATCACCCCGCGCAACAAGTTCTGACCGTCGCGACGTGAAGGGCACCGCCGACCGGCGGTGCCCTTTCCCGTACCCGGGGCTACTCGTATGCGGCCAGGTCGCCGATCACCGAGAAGCCGATCCCGTACGCGCTCATTCCCCGCCCGTACGCACCGAGGTGCACCCCGCCCCGCGTCGAGCCGGCCAGCACCCACCCGAACTCGGACTCGCGGTAGTGGAACGGCGTCGGCTCCCCGTCCACGGGGAGCGAGAGCGTCGACCAGTCCTCGCCGTCGAGGTCGTCGGCGAGCTCCCACGCGGCCTCGGTCTGCTGGTCGAGCCAGTCGTCGCGCAGGGTGTGGTCCATCTGCCCGGGCCAGCTGTACGCCAGCAGCCCGGAGCCGGCCAGCCAGGCCGCCGAGGAGACCGACGTGGCCTCCAGGACGCCGGTGCCGTCGCTGCTGCGGCGCAGCGGGTTGCTCGCGACGGTGACGACCACCGCGAAGCGCTCCTTCTCGCCGGTGGCGAGCTCTCCGCGCGCGGAGGGCTCGTCGCCGTGGCCGGTGGAACCGTGCTCGACGGTGCCGTCGGCTCCGGTGCCCACCTGCATGAGCCAGCGGGGGCCGGTGAAGGCCCCGTCCAGCCCGTACCAGGGGAAGTCCGCCGCCAGGAACCCCCCGGCCGTCCGGCGGGCCGTCGGGACGGGCGCGGCGGCCTCCTGGGGCTGCGCGGGGGCGGGCTCGGCGGCTGCAGCCGCCGACTCCGCCGGTGCGGCGGGTTCTGCTGGTGCGGCAGCGGGAGCGGGCGCCTCGGCGGGCTGCACCCCAACCCGGCTACTGCTCGTCGTCTCCATCGATGCGGCCTCTCGTTCCGTGGGGTCCGGAACGCGCCCTCCCCCACATCTCGTCGGGGGGACCCCCACCCTGGGGCGTCCTGGGTCCGGACTCATGGAGGATAGCCACCGGACCCCGGATCACCGGGGAAGGCTCGAATCAGGGGGTGTCTTACCGGCCGCAGGCCTCGCCGGCCCGACGGGATGTGGACGACACGACCTAGGTGGCGTCGGCGTCGTACGGGGTGCGCTGCTCGGCGGCCGGGGTGGCGGGCTTCTTCAGCAGGTCCGGGCCGGTGGCGGCGGGCGCGGCGGAGGTGCCGGCGGCGGCCGGGGCGGGGGCCGGGGCGGGGGCCGTCTCCCTGCTGTTGACGGCGTCGGTGACGTCGTTCAGCTCCTTGCGGAGATCGAAGGTGCTGCGGATCTCCCGAAGGTCCTCGTTCTCGGTCAGCTGCTTGCGGATGAACGTCTTCGGGTTCAGGTCCTCGAACTCGAAGTCCTTGAACTCGGGACCGAGTTCCGACCGGATGTCCTGCTTCGCGCTGTCGGAGAACGCGCGGATCTTCCGGATGACCCCGGTGACGTCCTGGATCACCTTGGGCAGCTTGTCCGGGCCGAAGACGAGGATGGCCAGCACCACGATCGTGACCAGCTCGAGTGCGCCTATGTCGTTGAACACCTTGCCGCTCCTCGGCTCTCTTCACTTCGGGCCACGACACACGGTACCCGGCCTTGCCGACGAGCCCATACATCGGTGCGCCATCGGCCTCGGATTCTCCGTATGGTCATGATCCGTTCGCCGAACCGAGGACCAGCTCCAGGGTGCGCTCCCGGCCGTCGCGCAGCACGGTCAGGGTGAGCGGATCACCCGGGCGGTGGGCCCGGATCTTGATGACGAGCTCGTCGCCGCCGTGCACGCGGACCCCGTCCACCTTGGTGATCACGTCGCCGCCCTGGATCCCGGCGCGGGCGCCGGGGCCGTCGGCGGTGACGGCCGGCTTGCCGCCCTCGCCCTTGGTGGCGACGCGGGCCCCGTCGCCGGTGTACTCCATGTCGAGGGTGACGCCGATGACGGGGTGCGTGGCGTGGCCGGTGCGGATGAGCTCCTCGGCGACGCGCTTGCCCTGGTTGACCGGGATGGCGAAGCCGAGCCCGATGCTGCCGCTCTGCTTCGCGCGCTCGTCGCCGTCTCCGCCTGCGTCGGCCTCCCGGATCGCGCTGTTGATGCCGATCACGCGGGCCTTGGCGTCGAGGAGGGGGCCGCCGGAGTTGCCGGGGTTGATGGGGGCGTCGGTCTGGAGGGCGTCGACGTAGCTGATGTCGCTGCCGTCGCCCTTGTCGCCGCCTGCAGTGATGGGCCGGCCGGTGGCGCTGATGATGCCGGCGGTGACGGTGTTGGAGAGGTCGAACGGCGCGCCGATGGCCACCACCGGGTCGCCGACCTTCACGTTCTCGGAGTTCCCGAGGGAGAGCGGCTGCAGGCCCCGTACGCCTTCGACCTTGACGACGGCCAGGTCGTAGCCGCCGTCCCGGCCGACCAGTTCGGCGGCGACGCTCTCGCCGGTGCTGAAGGTGACCGTTATGTCCTTGGCGTCGGAGACGACGTGGTTGTTGGTGAGGATGTGGCCCTGCTGGTCGAGTACGAACCCGGTTCCGGTGCCGCTGCCTCCGCTGCCGCGGACGTGCAGGGTCACCACGCCGGGCAGTGCGGTGGCGGCGATCCCGGCCACGCTGTCGGGGGCCCGGCCCTTGCTCTCGACGGCGGCCTGCGGGAGTTCGAGGCGGGTGCTGCTCTGCCGTTCGGCGAGGACGCCGAGCCAGCCGCCGATGCCGCCGGCGAGGAGGGCCGTGCCGAGGCTGAGGGCCACGGCGTGCCGCAGCCGGATGCCGCGCCCGCCCGGGGCCTTCCCCTGATCGGCGACCTGGAGCGGCCGCTCGCCCCACGGGTCGTACCGCGGACCCGGCACCGACGCGTGTGGCACGGGCTCGGCCGCCGGATCGGAGCCTGCACCCGGCTCGCCCTCCGGCCCGGGCTCCGCCCCGGCCGATGCCGCCGGGCCGGCGGGGCGGCTCCACCAGGACGGAGCCGTGTCGGACTGCTGCTGGTCGGCCATGGGCGCTCCCCGGGGGTACCTGTAGCACCGCCGGGCGGCGCATCTGCCGCAGATTCAACCAGGTCCCCCACCCCCTGGGGGCCACACCCCGGTTCCCGGGCCCCCCGCCCCGGGTGTCAGCGGGTCAGGGAGACCGGGCGGGGTGAGGCGGAGATCGAGGGGTGGACCGGTGGCAGCGGGCCCGTGGGGTGCGGGCCGGCCACGAACCCGGGGCTCGGCGCCCGGTCCCGGACCACCGCATCGGCCACCGACACCGTGGGACCGGGCCGTGTCGCCGGGGCTTCACCCCGTACGTTCGGCTCGAGGGTGTCGACCGGCAGCGAACCGCCCAGCGCGATCGCGGCCAGCGAGACCGCCCCGGCCGCCACGAACGCGAAGCGGCGGCGCGGGCGCCCCACCTCGTGGATGCGGAAGCCCTGCTGCGGTGCGGCCGGGGGCACGTACCCGAAGAGCTCCGCCCCCGGCGGGCTCTGCGGACCCGGCGGACCGGGCGGCCCGTCGAGGCCGTCGCCCGGCAGCCCCTGCAACCGGGCCAGCAGCCCGGCCGACAGCGGCGGCGGTGCGCTCTCCACGAAAAGGCTCTTCACACGGCGCTGCGCATCGGCCTCGGCCTTGCACTTGGCGCACGTGGCCAGATGCGCCAGCACCCGCTCGCGCACGTCATGGCTCAGCTCCCCGTCGACCAGCGCGGCGAGACGGTCGCCCAGGTGCTGTTCGGCAGGAGACGGACTGACTCCGCTCACTCGGCTCCGCCCTCTCCCCCGGCGCCCGGCGCGCCCACCGCCACTCCCGCCAGCGCCCGCTGCTCGGCACGGGCCTCGGGAGACCGGTGCTTGAGCGCCTTGCGCAGATGGGAACGGCCCCGGTGGATACGGCTGCGCACGGTGCCGAGCTTCACGCCCAGCGTCGCGGCGATCTCCTCGTACGAGAGGCCCTCGATGTCGCACAACACCACCGCCGCACGGAACTCGGGCGCAAGGGTGTCCAGCGCCTGCTGCACGTCCGCGTCGAAGTGGGTGTCGTGGAGGACCTGCTGCGGGGACGGCTCACGGCTCGGCAGCCGCTCGGCCGCGTCGTCGGCGAGCGCGTCGAACCGGATCCGCTGCTTGCGGCGGACCATGTCGAGGAACAGGTTGGTGGTGATCCGGTGCAGCCAGCCCTCGAACGTGCCCGGCGTGTACGTGGACAGCGAGCGGAAGACGCGGACGAAGACCTCCTGCGTCAGGTCCTCGGCGTCGTGCTGGTTACCCGTCAGACGGTAGGCAAGGCGGTAGACCCGCGCACTGTGCGTGCTGACGATCTCCTCCCATGAGGGAGGGGTCCACGCCTGGGTGCCCGCATCGGCGGCAAAGGTCGCGGTGGTTGCGGTGGCAGCGGTGTGGAAGCGGTCAGCAATGTTGGTCACGGATTTCGGCTCACCCGCCGACCAGAAGAGGCGTCTGAATACGCCTCCACGATCCACAAGCGCAGCCGCACCTCCCCTATCGGCTCTGGTGGTGTCCAGTGGAGTCCCTACCATAGCCACCCCTCCCGTCAGCTCCGGATAAGCATTTTTGCAGTAACTTTGCACGTGCCTTCGGCACGCCGAGCCGTCGATCTGCCCGGTGCCGTCCCCATCTATCCCGGCTGCGCCCCGCCCTTACGCCCCTTTTGCCTCGCTGGGTCTTTCCGCCGCTGTTTTCTTCAACGCCCGGTCCCATCTGCGGGTTCCCGACGTCAACGGATACAGTCACCGTTGCGCCAACTATGGGGACAGGAGAGGGTCATTACCGGCAACCGGCAGACGAGCTGGGCGTTCGCCGACGCGTTTGTCGCCGAGGACGACGCTCTGCGGTGGGCCCGCGACCGGGCCAGGGAAGCGGGCCTGCGCTCCGTCTCCCCGGGCACCGGGGCTGCGCTGCGCCTGCTCGCCGCCACCGCGGACGCCAAGGCGGTCGCCGAGATCGGCACCGGCACCGGCGTCTCCGGCATCCACCTCCTCCACGGCATGCGCCCCGACGGGGTGCTGACCACCGTGGATCCCGAGGCCGACCGGCAGGCCTTCGCCCGCCAGGCCTTCCGGGCCGCCGGCTTCGCGGGCAACCGCGCCCGGTTCATCCCGGGCCGCGCACTCGACGTACTCCCCCGGCTCGCCGACGGCGGGTACGACCTCGTCTTCTGCGACGGGGACCCGTCCGAGTCCCTCGACTACCTCGCCGAATCGTTGCGCCTGCTGCGCCCCGGCGGGCTGGTGTGCTTCGAGGGGGTCTTCTCCGACGGCCGCACCGTCGACTCGGCGGCGCAGCAGATCGAGGTGATGCGGGTACGGGAGCTGCTGCGCAGCGTCCGGGAGAGCCCGGCACTGGAGGCGGCCCTGCTCCCGGTGGGCGACGGCCTGCTGTGCGCGGTCCGGCGCTGAGTGCCCGTACGGCTGGTGCCGCGTCAGGCGACGTTCGCCCCGTCGCGACGCCCGGCACGCCGAGAGCACGCACCGGACGCCGCTCCCTGACGGGCAAACGTCGCCTGACGCGGCACCAAGCGGCCTCGGCTCAGCTCAGGAGCAGGAAGGTGAGGGCCGACGTACCGCCCAGCGCCGTACCGGCGAGGAGTTGCGCGGGGGTGTGCGCCCGCAGGACCAGCCGGGACCAGGCGACGGCGGCGGCGATCAGGGCCGCCGGGAGCACCCGCGGTCCGAAGACGAGCAGCAGGATCATCACGGTGCCTCCGGCCACCGACATGTGAATCGATATCTGCCAGCCGACGGTCACCAGCAGGGACGACACCAGACCCACGAGCATCGCGACGACGAGCGCGAACACCTCGCCGGGGGCGCCGAGGACGCGCAGCAGGGTGATCCCGGCGACCACGGAGACCAGGCTCAGGGCCATCGGGACGATCCGCTGCCTCCGCACCCGGATGTGCTGGTCGGTCAGCGCCCCCCGCCGGACGCCGGAGGCGATGATCCCGACCGGGACCACACCGCAGAACAGGGCGGCGAGCAGGCCCCAGCCGAGACCGGTCCACGACGCCCTGCCGTGCCATCCGATGAGCAGGAGAAGGGCGACGACCATGTTGGCCGGCGCCAGCCCGTCGGAGACGACGCGGGCGGCCTTCTGGCGGGGAGTGCACTCGGCGAAGGCCGGCGGCGCAGGCGGGGAGAAGGTCACGACGGGCTCCGCGAGGCGCAGGGGATCAGTCCGGTGACGGGGTCCCCGGACACGACACAACGCTGCCCCGGCCGCGGAGAGCGGACGGGGCAGCGCAGAGAATACGGGAATGCAGATGGTGCGCGGTGCTGCCGACTGGTTAGCCGACGACCTTCTTCAGGGCGTCACCCAGGGCGTCCGCCTCGTCCGGAGTCAGCTCGACGACAAGCCGACCGCCGCCCTCGAGCGGTACGCGCATGACGATGCCCCGCCCCTCCTTGGTGACCTCGAGCGGGCCGTCGCCCGTCCGCGGCTTCATGGCCGCCATGCTCGTTCCCCTTCCTGAAACCAGCTCATCGTCAGCCGACGGCCCCATTCAGGCGCCTGGAACCCGGCATCGAACACATTGCTTCTTGGCCATTATCCCGCATGTCAGGACCCGATGACCAACATCGGCAGGGAACGCTTGCGCAACGCGCTCGGCCAAAACCACTCATTTCGGGGACGTGCCTGCGATACTTCGCCGCCGCACCCGGCGTTCGTCCTCCGCTTTCTTTGACGCACATCACATGCCCCGGGACGGTCCGGTCCGCCATGCTGGCCCTTGCACCGGCCGGTACCGGCCGGTAGCCAAGCCCGCGACGAAGGGGGACCCCCTGCCATGGCCGACAGCGTGCTCTACGAAGTGACCGACGGACTCGCAAAAATCACGATCAACCGTCCCGACGCCATGAACGCGATGAACACCGAGGCCAAGGTGGCGCTCCGCGACGCGGTCCAGGCGGCGGCCGCGGACACGGCCGTCCGCGCGGTGCTGCTGACCGCGGCCGGCAACCGGGCGTTCTGCGTCGGCCAGGACCTCAAGGAGCACATCGGGAACCTGGCGGCGGACCGCAAGAACGGGTCCTCGCTGACCATGAGCACGGTCGCGGACCACTACAACCCGATCGTGCGCGCCCTGACCGAGATGCCCAAGCCGGTGGTGGCGGGCGTCAACGGCGTCGCGGCCGGAGCGGGCTTCGGCTTCGCGCTCGCGGCGGACTTCCGGGTCGTCGCCGACACGGCCTCCTTCAACACCTCCTTCGCGGGGGTGGCGCTCACCGCGGACTCGGGCGTCTCCTGGACCCTGCCCCGCCTGATCGGCGCCTCCCGGGCCTCCGACCTGCTGCTCTTCCCCCGCTCTGTGAAGGCGCAGGAGGCGTACGAGCTCGGCATCGTGAACCGCCTGGTCCCCTCGGACTCCCTGCACGCCGAGGCCGAGGCGGTGGCCCGCACCCTGGCGGCCGGCCCGACGGTGGCCTACGCGGCCCTGAAGGAGTCCCTGGCCTACGGGGCCGACCGCTCGCTGGCGGAGGCCCTGTCCCACGAGGACACCCTGCAGGCCCGCGCCGGCGCCTCCGAGGACCACTCCATCGCCGTCGAGGCCTTCCTCGCCAAGCAGCCGCCGAAGTACCTGGGCCGCTGAGCCCGGCACTCCCGTTGCCGCCCGCCCCCGCCGCTCAGCTCAGCTCAGCTCAGGCGGGGGTACGGGCGGCGCAGGCGGCCAGGTGGTCGTTGACCAGCCCGCAGGCCTGCATCAGGGCGTAGGCCGTCGTGGGGCCGACGAAGCGGATCCCGGCCTTCTTCAGGGCCTTGGACAGGACCGTGGACTCGGGCGTCACCGCCGGGACCTCGGAGATCGTCGCGGGGGCCGGGCGGCCCGGCTCCGGCGCGTGCGACCAGATCAGGGCGTCCAGCTCACCCGGCTCCCACCCCGCCAGGACCTTCGCGTTGGCGAGCGTGGCATCGATCTTGGCCCGGTTGCGGATGATCCCCTCGTCCGCGAGCAGCCGCTCCGCGTCGGCCGGCCCGAATTCCGCGACCTCGGCGATCACGAACCCCGCGAAGGCCGTACGGAATCCCTCCCGCCGCCGCAGGATCGTCAGCCAGGACAGCCCGGACTGGAAGGCCTCCAGGCACAGCCGCTCGTACAGGGCGTCGTCCCCGTGCACCGCGCGGCCCCACTCCGTGTCGTGGTACGCGATGTAGTCCTCGGTGGCCAGCGCCCAGGGGCAGCGCAGGCCTCCGTCCGGACCCGCGACGGCCGTCACCGCTCCTCCTTGTGCAGCTCGACCGCGCCGCCCTGCGCCTGCGCGCGGCTGTGCGCGGCCGCCGCCGTCAGCTCCGCGATGCGCGCGTCCCGCTCGGCGAGCTCCGCCGCGAGCCGCTCCAGTACGTCGTCCACCTCGGCCATCCGGTACCCGCGCGGCGCGACCGGCAGCCGCAGCGCATCGATGTCGGCCCGTACGACCGGGCGGCTCTCCGGCAGCGCGTCGGCCACCCGGTCCGGCTCCGCTTCGGGCAGCACGGCCTCGGAACCACCGCCCACCACGGCCAGGGTGACCGCCGCGACGACCACGACCAGCGCGATCAGCAAGAACCAGAACACGAGCAACTCCCTGAGAGACATCGGGCCACCGGCCACCAGGTTAAGGTCGCAGCGAGGCGCGAGGGCCGCCGGAGGAGGAAAGAACGGGATGCTGCGACTGGGCAGGCGCGAGTTCGACACCCACGAACCGGTGATCATGGCCATCGTGAACCGGACTCCGGACTCCTTCTACGACCAGGGCGCGACGTTCCGCGACGAGCCCGCGCTGGACCGGGTCGAGCAGGCGGTCGCCGAGGGCGCCGCGATCATCGACATCGGCGGGGTCAAGGCGGGCCCGGGCGAGCACGTCGACGCGGCCGAGGAGGCCCGGCGCACGGTCGGCTTCGTGGCGGAGGTACGGCGCCGCCACCCGGACGTGGTGATCAGCGTCGACACCTGGCGGCACGAGGTCGGCGAGGCGGTCTGCGAAGCCGGGGCCGACCTCCTGAACGACGCCTGGGGCGGCGTGGACCCGAAGCTGGCGGAGGTCGCCGCCCGTCACGACGTCGGCCTGGTCTGCACCCACGCGGGCGGGGTCGAGCCGCGCACCCGGCCGCACCGGACGACGTACGACGACGTGGTGGCGGACATCCTGCGCGTCACGGTCGGACTTGCCGAACGCGCCGCTGCACTCGGCGTCCGCCGGGACGCGATCATGATCGACCCGGGCCACGACTTCGGGAAGAACACCCGGCACTCGCTGGAGGCCACGCGCCGGCTGGCGGAGATGACGGACACCGGCTGGCCGGTGCTGGTCTCCCTGTCCAACAAGGACTTCGTCGGCGAGACCCTCGACAAGCCGGTCAAGGAGCGCCTGCTGGGCACCCTGGCCACGACGGCCGTCTCGGCCTGGCTGGGCGCCCAGGTCTACCGCGTCCACGAGGTCGCGGAGACCAGGCAGATCCTGGACATGGTCCGCTCGATCCAGGGCCACCGGCCCCCGGCGGTCGCCCGCCGGGGGCTCGCGTAGTGGCAGGGGCTACTTGCCGACTTCCTTGGTGACGAGCGCGATCGCCTCGTCCACGTCGTCCGTGACGTGGAAGAGGTGGAGGTCGCGCTCCGAGGCCTTGCCCTGCGCGATCACCGTGTTCTTGAGCCAGTCGAGCAGGCCGGACCAGTACTCCGTCCCGAACAGCACGATCGGGAACCGGGTGATCTTCTGGGTCTGGACCAGGGTCAGGGCCTCGAACAGCTCGTCCAGCGTGCCGAGTCCGCCCGGCAGCACCACGAAGCCCTGGCTGTACTTCACGAACATCGTCTTGCGGACGAAGAAGTACCGGAAGTTCAGCCCGAGGTCCACGTGCTGGTTGAGCCCCTGCTCGAAGGGCAGCTCGATGCCCAGGCCCACGGAGACCCCGTTGGCCTCCCGGGCGCCCTTGTTGGCCGCCTCCATCGCGCCCGGGCCGCCGCCCGTGATCACGGCGAAGCCCGCCTCGACGAGCGCGCTGCCGATCTGCACGCCGGCCTCGTACTCCGGCGAGCCGGCGGGCGTACGGGCCGAGCCGAACACGCTGATCGCCGGCGGCAGCTCCGCCAGCGTGCCGAAGCCCTCGATGAACTCCGACTGGATGCGCAGGACCCGCCAGGGATCGGTGTGCACCCACTCGGAAGGCCCGGCCGAATCCAGCAGCCGCTGGTCCGTCGTACTGCCCGCCTGCACCTGGCTCCGCCTGCGCAGCACCGGCCCGAGCTGCTGCTCCTCGGGCCGACGACGAGCGTTGCCTTCGGGGTTGCCCATGATGTGCTCCCTCCTGCTGATCGTTGGATCAGGGTAGGCGCACAAAGGTGACGAGAAGCGGAATTCAGGTGGTCAGCCAGGCGCGGAGTCGTTCTTCGCAGTGGAGGATCGCCTTCGTCTCCACGCGCTCGTCCACCTTGTGGGCCAGCAGGGCGTCGCCCGGGCCGTAGTTCACGGCCGGGACGCCGAGGGCGCTGAAGCGGGACACGTCCGTCCAGCCGAACTTCGGCATGGCGCGGCCGCCGACCGCCTCCATGAAGGCCGCCGCCGCGGGGTGGGAGAGGCCCGGGAGGGCGCCGCCCGAGAAGTCGTCGATCACGAACTCGTCGACGCCGCAGTCCGCAAAGACCTCCCGGACGTGGGCGATCGCGTCGTCCATGCTGCGGTCCGGGGCGAAGCGGAAGTTCACGGTCACCGTGCACGCGTCCGGGATGACGTTGTTGGCGACGCCGCCCTCGATGCGGACCGCGTTGAGGCCCTCGTGGTACTCCAGGCCGTCGATGACGGGCTTGCGGGGCTCGTACGCCGCGAGTTTGGCGAGAATCGGGCTCGCCGCGTGGATGGCGTTGGAGCCCATCCAGCTGCGCGCGGAGTGGGCGCGCTCGCCGGAGGTCCGGAGCAGGACGCGCAGGGTGCCCTGGCAGCCGCCCTCGACCTCGGCGTTCGACGGCTCCAGCAGGACCGCGAAGTCGCCGGTCAGCCAGTCGGGGTGGGCGTCGGCGACCTTGCCCAGGCCGTTGAGGTCGGCGGCGACCTCCTCCTGGTCGTAGAAGACGAAGGTGAGGTCGCGGTTGGGCTCGGGCACGGTCGCGGCGATGCGCAGCTGTACGGCGACGCCGGACTTCATGTCGGTGGTTCCGCAACCCCACAGGACGTCGTTCTCGTCCAGGCGGGACGGGACGTTGTCGGCGATCGGCACCGTGTCGAGGTGGCCGGCGAGCACGACGCGCTCGGCCCTGCCGAGGTTCGTACGGGCCACGACGTTGTTGCCGTACCGGTCGACCGTGAGGTGCGGGAGGCCCCGCAGGGCGTGTTCCACCAGGTCGGCGAGGACCTTCTCGTCGCCGCTCACGGACGGGATGTCGACGAGCCGGGCGGTCAGCTCGGCGGCGTCCAGGGTGAGGTCGAGCTCGGATTCGGACATGGCTCTGACCATAACGCCCCGGGCTGCGACGAACGTCCCACGTCCGGCCGGTGGACGCGTCACATGGCTCAAGTACGGTGGGCGGCGTGTCCAAGAGCGATCACCCCCGTCCTCGCCGCCGCCGGCCGCTGCTCAAAGTCGCCGGTGCGTTCGTGCTGCTCGCGCTGATCGGCTACTTCGCCGTGCAGTACGACTCGACGAACGGCGGTGGCGGCGCCCCGCACTGCACGGCCGCCATGCGGACGAATCCGACCCTCGTCGACATGACCCCCGAGCAGGCGGGCAACGCGGCGACGATAGCCGCGGTCGGCGTGGCCAAGGGCCTGCCGGACCGGGCGCTGACCATCGCGCTGGCGACCGCGATGCAGGAGTCCGGGCTGCGCAACCTGCCCCACGGCGACCGGGATTCGCTGGGCCTGTTCCAGCAGCGGTCCTCGATGGGCTGGGGCACCGAGCAGCAGATCATGGACCCGGTGTACTCGGCCGGGATCTTCTACGAGCGCCTCGTCGCGGTCAAGGGGTACTCGCGGCTCCCGCTGACGGAGGCCGCGCAGCAGGTGCAGCTCAGCGGCTTCCCCCAGGCGTACGCGAAGCACGAGCCGGACGCGACCGTCCTGACGGCCGCCTTCGCCGGTGACGGCGAGCTGACGTGCGGCGGGCCCGCGCCCACCGCGCCGGGCGACCCGGAGAAGGTGCGGACGGAGCTCACCCGGATCTTCGCCAAGGACAAGCTGCACTCCGCTCCCGCGGAGCCGCGCCGGACGCCGGCCGCGGGCCAGGAGGTCAAGGAGGCCGAGGTGACCTTCGTCGAGAAGCAGGACGGCGGCGCGTCCGCGGCGCGCGGCAGCAAGGCGATGGCCGGCTGGGCGGTGGCCAACTCGCGGGGAATGGGCATCGCGCGGGTCTCGTACGGCCGGGACGGCTGGGTGGCGGGCGAGGCCAAGGGCAAGTGGCAGCAGAAGGGCAGCCAGGGCGGGAAGTCGGGTGCCGGTGATCCCTACGGCGCCGAGCACGACGAGGTACGGATCTTCGTGGCCCGCTGAGCCGGTGCCGGTGCCGGTGCCGACGCGTAGCCGCGGCCCGCTGACACGTCGGCCGCGCGGCACGGTCGCGCGTACGAGACGTCCCCCGTACGGGGGTGAACCGGAGGGCGGCCCGATCCGCCCCCGGGAGACGGAAGCCCTGGTCGGCGCGTATTCATGAGCTTTTCGCGGAAGCCGATTAAACGATGCATTACTGATCCTTTACCCGGTGGCTCCGCAACTCCACCCGCCCCCTGAGCGGTTGTACACGGCGTACTCAGCCGCTACCGCTTAGGAGCATCATGTCCCTCCCCCTGACCCGCCGGATCGCCCGTACCGCGCTGCTGCTCGCAGCCGGGGCAGCTCCCGTGGTCGGTGCGGCCGGCGCGGCCAGCGCCGCGGGCCTGGAGTCCGTGCCTCAGCTGGGCGCCCTGACCCACCCGGACGCCGCGGGCACCGCGGACGCCGACGGTACCGCGGGCGACGTGGTCGGCACCGGTGAGGCCGCTGCCGCCACCGCGACGGACACCGCCGCCAAGGCCGTACCCGGAGCCCCCGCGGAGGTCACCAAGACCGCGGGCGCCCTGCTCGGCGGGCTGCCGGCCAAGGGTCTGCCGACCGGGAACCTGCCGACCGGCGCCGTGCCGGCCGGCGACCTCACCAGCGCGGTTCCCACCCAGGGGCTGCCGCTGGACGGCCTCCCCCTGGGTGGCTGATCCGCCGCAAGCAGGAACGCCGAGGGGCCGGGAGCACGAACTCCCGGCCCCTCGGCCTGTGTGCAGGGTGCGGACACGGCGCCGGCGCCGGATCAGGCGAGGCGCTTGACCGCCGCCTCGACGCGCTCGTCGGTGGCCGTGAAGGCGACGCGGACGAACTGCGCGCCCGCCTCGCCGTAGAAGTCGCCCGGCGCGACCAGGATGCCCAGCTCGGCGAGGTGGGCGACCGTCTCCCAGCAGGCCTCGTCCCGGGTCACCCACAGGTACAGGCTGGCCTCGCTGTGCTCGACCCGGAAGCCGTGCGCCTCCAGGGCCGCCCGCAGCGCCTCGCGCCGCGCGGCGTAGCGCACGCGCTGCTCCTCGACGTGCGCGTCGTCACCGAGCGCGGCGACCGTGGCCGCCTGCACCGGGGCCGGGGTCATCATGCCGCCGTGCTTGCGGATCTCCAGCAGTTCGCCGATCACGTCGGCGTCACCGGCGATGAACGCGGCCCGGTAGCCCGCCAGGTTGGAGCGCTTGGAGAGGGAGTGGACGGCGACGATGCCCTCGTACGAGCCGCCGCAGACGTCGTCGTGCAGGACGGAGACGGGCTCGGCCTCCCAGCCCAGCTCCAGGTAGCACTCGTCGCTGAAGAGCAGGATGCCGTGCTCGCGCGCCCAGGCCACGATCCGGATCAGGTCTTCCTTCGGGATGACCTTGCCGGTGGGGTTGGACGGGGAGTTGAGCCACAGCAGCTTCACGCCGGCCGGGTCGAGCTCGGTCGGGTCGTCGTAGACCACCGCCTCGGCGCCGCACAGCCGCGCGCCGACCTCGTACGTCGGGTAGGCGAGCCGGGGGTATGCGACCTTGTCTCCGGCGCCCAGGCCCAGCTGGGTCGGCAGCCAGGCCACCAGCTCCTTGGAGCCGACGACCGGCAGGACGTTGCGGTGCCCGGCGGCGCTCGCGCCGAGGCGGCCCTGCAGCCAGCCGGTGATCGCGTCGCGCAGCGCGACGGTGCCCCACACCGTGGGGTAGCCCGGGGAGTCGGCGGCCGCGACGAGAGCGTCCTGGATCAGCTGCGGGACCGGGTCCACGGGCGTGCCGACGGACAGGTCGACGATGCCGTCCGGGTGGGCCGCCGCCGTCTTCTTGTACGGCTCCAGCTTGTCCCAGGGGAAGGCGGGAAGACGTGCGGATACTGCGGCCACGGTGTTCTCTGCTCTCTACTGGTGCTGGACGTACTGGACGTACGGGCAAACGACTCGGTCCCGCGCGGCACGGGGGCCGTACGGGACCGAAGCACGCGTTCTGCCGGGTGGGGCAGTGGCCGTCAGTGGCCTTCGCCCATGGGCGGCAGCGCGGCGATGAAGGGGTGATCGCGCTCGATCAGGCCCAGCTTGGAGGCACCACCGGGCGAACCGAGCTCGTCGAAGAACTCGACGTTCGCCTTGTAGTAGTCCTTCCACTCTTCCGGAGTGTCGTCCTCGTAGAAGATGGCCTCGACCGGGCAGACCGGCTCACACGCACCACAGTCGACGCACTCGTCCGGGTGGATGTACAAGGACCGCTGGCCCTCGTAGATGCAGTCGACGGGGCACTCTTCGATGCATGCCTTGTCCTTGACGTCGACACAAGGCTCCGCGATGACGTAGGTCACGCTCTCGTTCCTCCTCGGTAGGGCTTTCCATATCGCGCGGGAGCGCGGCGTCGTCGATGCCCACGCCTAGTATCTCCGTTCCCGGGCACGATCCGAACAGGAGGGGCGGACAGAGCTGTGGAAATCACTGCCGGTGGGCTGCTGGAGATCCGTATTACCCCGGCTGACGTGGGTAAACGTGTCTCTGTACGACGGGTGGAGAGTGGCTCGAGCGGGTCACCGTCGTTCACCGACACGGTAGGAGTTCTCACATCCTGGAACCAGGGTGTGCTGACGATCACACGAAAGAGCGGCGAGTCCGTCCACATCGCGGAATCGTTGCTGGTCGCGGGCAAGATCGTACCTCCGGCGCCGGCCCGGCGGCGGGGCCCCGCGGCCTCTTTCGCGGAGCTGGCGCGGACCGGGGCGCGGGCCTGGCAGCCGCTGGAGAGCGAGCCGCTGGGCGAGTGGACGCTGCGCGCGGCCGGCGGGTTCACCCGGCGGGCCAATTCCGTGCTGCCGCTCGGCGACCCGGGGGTCCCGCTGGACGAAGCACTCGCGCGAGTGACGTCCTGGTACGCGGAACGTGAGCTTCCGGCGTATGTCCAGACGGCGACGGGGGCGGTCGGCACCCAGGAGCTGCTGGGCGGGGAGCTGGAGCGCCGGGGCTGGGTGAACGAGGTGTCGGCGGAGGTCCGGATCGCGGCGCTGGCACCGATCGCGGACGTGGACACCGCCGCCACCGGCCCGGAGGTACGGCTGACCCGCGCCCCGGACGAGGAGTGGCTCGGGCGGTACGGGCGGGTCAAGGACCCGGAGGTGGCCCGGCGGGTGCTCGTCGCGGGGCCGTCGGTGTGGTTCGCGACGCTGCCCGGACGGGCGATCGGGCGGCTGGTGGTGGACGGCCGGTGGGCCGGCTTCGCGGCGGTCGAGGTCGACCCGGCGCACCGGCGCGCGGGCCTGGGCACGGCGGTGATGGCGGTACTGGCCCGGCAGGCGCTGGAGGAGGGCGCGTCGGCGGCGTGGCTGCAGGTGGAGGCGGACAACGCGGGAGCGCGGGCGCTGTACGACGGCCTGGGCTTCGCGACGCACCACGCGTACCACCACTTCCGGGCGGCGCGATGAGCGCGGAGTCCCGGGAGCGGTTCGCGGAGGAGGCCCGCTCGGAGCGGCCCGACCTGGCACTGCTGTGCCTGCTGCTCGCCGCGGAGGCGGACCCGGAGCTGGACGAACGGGCCATGGACTGGGCACAGATCGAGCTGGACCGGCTGGCGGGGATGCTGCCGTACGGACTGCGCGGCGGCAAGGCGTGGGCCTCGGCGGTCACCGAGCTGCTGGGCGGCCGGATGGGCTTCCACGGCACCCCTGCGGACTACGACCGGCTGTCGTCCTCGCTGCTGCACGAGGTGCTGCGGCGGCGCCGGGGCCTGCCGATCCTCCTGTCCGTCGTCTGGCTGGAGGTCGCACGGCGGGCGGGTGCGCCGGTGTACGGACTGGGGCTGCCGGGGCACTTCGTGGTGGGGTTCGGGGACCCGGACGAGGGGCTGGTGGTGGACCCGTTCGCCGGGGGCGCCTCGCTGGGCGCCGGTCCGGCGGAGCTGGCCGCGGAGCCGCGTACCCCGGCCCGGACGCTGGACATCGTCCTGCGGATCCTGAACAACATCAGGGCGTGGGCCTCGGCCCGGCCCGAGCAGTCGGGGGTGGCGCTGTGGGCGCTGGACCTGTCGCTGCTGCTGCCGTCGCATCCGGCGTCGCTGCGGTACGAGCGGGCCAGGCTTTTGGTGGAACGGGGGGAGTTCGCCTCCGGCGCGGCGGAGCTGGAGGCGTACGCGGTGGTCGTCGACGCGATCGATTCGGGAGCGGCGGGGCGCATCCGCGCCGAGGCGCTGTCCGCGCGGGCCCTGCTGAACTGACCCGGGCTACGCCCCGGACCCCGCGCCTCGAACGCCGGCGGGGCCGGGTTCGCTACAGCCAGCCCTTTTCGCGGGCTGTGCGGACCGCTTCCGTGCGGTTGCGGGAGGCGAGTTTCTGGATCGCCGTCGAGAGGTAGTTGCGGACCGTGCCCTGCGACAGGTGGAGGCGGGCCGCCAGTTCGGCGTTCGTCGCACCCTCCTCGGCGGCGCGCAGGACCTCCCGTTCCCGGTCGGTCAGCGGGTTCGCGCCCTCCGCCAGGGCCGCCGCCGCCAGGGTGGGGTCGATGACGCGCTCGCCCGCCAGGACCTTGCGCACCGCCTCCGCCAGCTGCGCGGCCGGGGCGTCCTTGACCAGGAACGCCGAGGCTCCCGCTTCCATCGCGCCGCGCAGGTAGCCGGGGCGGCCGAAGGTCGTCAGGACGACGATCTTGAGGTCCGGGACCGCGGTCCGCAGGGCCGCCGCCGCCTCGATGCCCGTCATGCCCGGCATCTCGATGTCGAGCAGCGCGACGTTCACGTCGTGCGCCCGGGCCGCCGTCACCACCTCGTCGCCGCGGGCGACTTGGGCCAGCACCTCGATGTCCGGCTCCAGTCCGAGGAGGGCCGCGAGGGCTTCCCGGACCATGGACTGGTCCTCCGCCAGGAGGATCCGGATGGGGCGTGTGGTCATGATCCCGATCCTAGGGGGATGCGGGCCAGCAGGCGGAAGCCCTTCTTGCCGGTCTGGCCTGCCGACAGCGTGCCGCCGACCGCCTCGAGGCGTTCCGTCAGGCCCGTCAGGCCGTTGCCCGCCTCCGCGGGGCCGCCCGCGCCGTCGTCCGCGACCGACAGCTCCACCACCGGTCCGGCGAGGGTCTGCAGGGTCTCCAGCCGGACCGTGCACCGCTGCGCCCCGCTGTGCCGGACCACGTTCGTCACCGCCTCCCGGAGCGACCAGGCCAGCGCCGACTCCACTTCCTCGGGGAGGCCCTCCACCGGCTCCGCCGGGAGGTCCGCCCGTACGCCCGCCGCGGTCAGCGCGGTCCGCGCGCCGGCCAGTTCGCCCGGCAGGGTCGCCCGCCGGTAGCCGCTCACGGCCTCCCGTACGTCGACCAGCGCCTGCCGGCTGACCTGCTCGATGTCGGCCACCTGCTGGGCCGCCTGCTCGGGACTGTCGGGCAGCATCCGCCCCGCCAGCTCGCTCTTGAGCGTGATCAGGGACAGTGAGTGGCCGAGGAGGTCGTGCAGGTCCCGGGCCATCCGCAGGCGTTCCTCGTTCGCAGCGAGCTGCGCCACCGTGGCCCGCGCCTCGCGCAGTTCTATCGTCGTCCGGATCATCGCGCGGATGCCGACCATCGCGAACCCTCCCATCAGGGCCGGGATCAGCAGCCCGGCCAGGTACGCGTCGCCGCCCGGCACCGCGAGGGCCGTCAGTGCGAGCAGGGCGGTGGCGCCGGGCACCGTGAAGCGGGAGATCTCCCCCGGCAGCGCGGCGCCGGAGGCGATCGCCACGTACACGAAGAGGACGAGCCATTCGCGGCCCAGGGTCAGCGACAGGATCGTGGCCTGCGCGGAGAGGACCGCCACCGAGAGCAGCACGCGCCGTGCCTCGGTCTGCCGGGCGGTGCGGAAGACCAGGACCAGGTACCAGGCGACGAAGGCCACGAGGCCCAGGCCGCCGAGCAGCCGGGCCCCGAGGCTGTGTCCACCGCTGATCAGGTCGGTGACGGGGGCGCTGAGGTAGAACAGCCAGACGCTGATCCACAGCGACTTCACGATCTTCTGCCGGCGGTTCTC
Source organism: Streptomyces sp. NPDC051364 (assembly GCF_040682115.1). NCBI lineage: Bacteria > Bacillati > Actinomycetota > Actinomycetes > Kitasatosporales > Streptomycetaceae > Streptomyces > Streptomyces sp. NPDC051364. The sequence continues at coordinate 331,497 of NZ_JBFBAH010000004.1, forward strand.
GGGACGGAGCCCGACCCGGGGCCCGCCCTTCGTTCCCAGCAGACCGGTCTCGGTCATCGGCTCCGTCGCGCCGGTTCCACCGGTCGCTCCCGTCGCACCCATCACGCTCGTCACACCCGTCATGCCTTCAGCGAGTCCTTGCGGTACAGCCATGCGGCGGCACCGGTGAACAGTACGAAGTACACCGCCAGGATCGCCACGTCCTTCAGGTGTGGTGCGCCTCCGAGCTCGATGGCCTGGCCGAGGCCCGCGTACGCCCGGGTCGGCAGCCACTCGCAGATGTTCTGCAGCCACTGCGGGAAGTTCGCGGTCGGCATCCACAGGCCGCCGAGGATCGAGAGGCCGAAGTAGAACAGCATCGTGATCGGGCGGACGGTGTCCCCGCTCGCGAGGTAGCCGATCGCCACGCCGAGGGCGGCGAAGACCAGGCTGCCGGCCCAGATGGAACCGGTGAGGGCCAGCCACTGCCAGGCGTCGAACCGGACGCCCTTGACGCCCGCGGCGACCGCGAACACGACGAGGATGGCAGGCAGCGAGAGCACGCCTGCGCTGGCGGTCTTGCCCAGGACGTAGCCGCGGCCGGGCAGGGCGGTCAGCCGGAGCTGGCGGACCCAGCCCTTCTCGCGCTCCTTGGCGATGCGCTCGCTGTTGCCCATCAGGACGGCGGTCAGGGCGCCGAAGGAGGCCATGGCGACCATGTAGAAGGCGGGCATGGTCAGTTCGGTGCCCATGACCTTCGTCGTGCCGTTCAGGGTGCCGCCGAGCATCAGGAACAGCGCGGCCGGGTAGAGGACGGTGAAGAACAGGTACTTCTTGTTGCGCAGGGCTCGGCTTGTCTCGAGCTTGATGAGCCTGATCGTTCCAGTGGTCAGCATGATGCGTCGGCCTCCTCGGCCTCGGTGAGGGCGATGAAGGCCTGTTCCAGGCCCAGCCCGGCGACTTCCAGGTTCCGGGGGTAGAGCCCCAGCGCGTACACGGCGTGGACGGTGGCGTCGGCGTCGCGCGACTGGAGCCTGACCGTGTCGCCGTGGCGCTCGTAGGCCGTCAGGTGGGGCAGGGCGCGCAGCGCCGCCTCGTCCACCGGGGCGTCCCCGGCGAGGTCGAAGGCGATCCGGCGGGCGCCGGCCTTGGCCTTGATCTCGGCGGCGGTGCCGTCGGCGAGCAGCCGGCCCTTGTTGAGGACCAGGACCCGGTCGGCGATCGCGTCGGCCTCCTCCAGGTAGTGGGTGGCGAAGAGGACGGTGTGGCCCTGGGCTGCCTGCTCGCGCATCGTGGCCCAGAAGGCCTGCCGGGAGGTGACGTCCATGCCGGTGGTCGGCTCGTCGAGGACGATCAGGTCGTTGTGTCCCGCGGTGGCGAGGGCGAAGCGGACGCGCTGCTCCTGGCCGCCGGAGAGCTTGTTGACCATGCGGTCGGCGATCTCGGTGATCCCGGCGCGGCTGAGGACCTCCTCGACCGGGCGGCGGCGGGGGTGCAGGGCGCAGCCGAGGGCAACGATCTCCCGTACGGTCACGTCCTCCATCAGGCCGCCGCTCTGCAGCATCGCGCCGACCCGGCCGGCCGCGATGGCCTCGCGCGGGGTGGTGCCGAAGAGGCGGACGGTGCCGGAGTCGGCGGGGCGCAGGCCCAGCAGCAGGTCGAGGGTGGAGGACTTGCCGGCGCCGTTGGGGCCGAGCAGTGCGACGGTCTCGCCGGGGTGGAGTTCGAGGGAGAGGCCGTCGACCGCGCGGACCGCGCCGTAGTTCTTGGTCACGTCGTGGAAGGCCACCACGGGGCCCGCGCCGGGTCCGGTGTCCTGTGCGGCGGCGGTGTGCGCCGAGGTCGTCGTCGTCATGACCGAAGATTCCCCCGTACGGGGGTGCGCGCGGCAGTGTCTGCGGTCGTGACCGGTGGATGACAGATGTCATGCGGTCGGCATGACGGCCCGGCCGCGCCAGGTGGCGGGGCCTGCGGCGGATACGGCGGCGAGCACAGCGCGGCCACGGCGGAGCCCCCGCCCGGAGGCCGGACGGGGGCTCGTGTGCAGCCTGGCCGCTAAGCGGCCTCGGTGGAGTGGGGCACGCCCCCGCGCCGCCCGGCACGGCGCCTCGCCGCGTTGTCGCAGCACCCTGGTACGTCCAGTACAAACGTGCCGCTCCGCCTTGCGATGCACCGCACCGCACGACGCGAAAACGCACCCCACTCCACCGAGGCCGCTTAGTTGGGGTTGGTGTTGATGGTGGCGGTCCGCTCGGCGGTGGTCTTGCCGCGCAGGGCCGTGCCGAGGGCGCCGGCGACGTCCTGCGGGGTGACCGCGGTCTTCTCGCCCGTACCGCGCGTGATCAGGACGCCGTCGAAGGTGTTCCCGTACGTCGCCTTGAGGGCTTCCAGGTCGTACTTCTCGACCAGGTGCCCGTCCACGACCTGCATGCTGAGGATCTTGGGCAGGGACTTGGCCCCGAAGGGGATGGACTTGGCGCCGGCCTTGACCGTGGCGGGGGCGGACATCGCAGGCTCCGCGAACTCCTTCATGGCCCGGTTCAGTTCGACCTGGTCGATGACGGGGTTCTTGGTGGCGACGGGGAGTTCGACGGGGGCCGGCTTCCCGGTGGCGACCATGTCGCGGAAGGCCTTCTTGACCAGCTCGGCGGAGGCGTCCGCGTCCAGGGTGGAACCCGGCTTGCCGGCGACGGCGACGGCCTTGCCCGTGTCGAAGGTGATGGTGCCCTCGGTGGCGGTGCCGGCGGTTGCGGCCAGCTCCTGGAGCGCGACCTGGAGCTTCTCCTCGTCGATCGGCATCACGGGTTCCGCGATGCGTTCGTTGCCGAGGAGCGAGCCGATGACCGTGACGGGGTTGTAGTCGCTGCCCGCCGCGTTGCGGACGGTGGTCTGGGCGTCCAGGCTCAGGCCGGCCTTCTCGGGCTTGAGCTCGACCGGCTTGCCGCCGACGGTGAGCGTGAGCGGGGCCGCGGCGCGGTTGCCGAAGGCCGTCTGGAGCTTGCCGACGGCCTCGTCGCGGCTGCCGCTGATGTCGACGCCGAGGACGGTGGTGCCCTTGGGGACGTCGGAGTGGTTGAGGAGCAGCCCGGCGCCGTAGGCCACGCCGAGCAGGGCGATGAGGCCACTGCCGACGAGGACCAGCTTGGAGCGGCCCTTCTTGATCTTGGTCGGCGTGGCGCTGGCCGGCTTCGGGCGCCCGGGGGCGGCCGGTGCCGGGGCGGGGACCGGGGTCGGGACCGGCGGGAACGGCTCGTCCAGCTCCGGTCCGGGCCAGCGGGGGGCCTCGGCGCCGAGCGGGACGGTGCCGAGCGCGGGGCCGCCGGTGGGGCCCGCGGGGGCTCCGGGGCCTGCCGGGCCGCCGTACGCGGGGAACGGCTCGGTGGCGGGGCCGCCGTCGCCGCCGCCGTAGCCGGGGAGGCCCGGGGGCGTGCCGACGCCGGGGCCGCCGGGCCGCCGGGGCGAGAGGGGCGCGTCGGGGCCGGGGCCGTAGCCGTAGCCGGGGCCGGCCGGAGCGGGCGGCGGGGCGAAGCCGTGGGCGGGCGCGTCGAAGCCGGGTGCCGGGCCGCCCGTACGCGGGCCCGCGGGGCCGGGGGCACCCGGAGCGAAGCCGGACACCGGAGCGCCCGGAGCGCCCCCGGCGGGCGGCGCCGGGGTACGGGTCGGCAGCACCGGGGCGGGTCCGGCCTGCGTGCGGTGGGGCAGCGCAGGCGCAGGCGCAGGGCCCGCCGCGGCCGGGGTACGGGTCGGCAGCGCCGGGGCCGGAGCGGGCGCCGCAGGGCCCGACTTGCGGGGGGCGAACCAGTTGCTGGACGGCTCCTCCGGCTCGGCGGCCGGCCCGGGCTCCGCCGCGGCCTGCTCGGCGGCGGGCTCGGCCTCGGGCTCCGGCTCGGCGGCGGCAGCCGCCACCGGCTTGCGTACGACCACCGGCGGGATCGGCCGCGAACCCGGGATGTTGATCCGGATCCGGGTCGTCAGGGTGGTCTCGGTCTTCGGCCCGTCGGTGTCGGGCGTGGACGGGTTCGAGGTCACAGGGTTCTCCTCCGAGGCAGTCGCCGCGCCGGGCCCGGACGGCACGGGCATGGACGGGTACTGGCCGGTTCCGTACGGCGGTGTACCCGAGGGGTAAGCGGCTCCACCGCGCCCCTGGGGCCCGGAGGACGAACTGTCGGTTTTACGACTCAAGGCAGGTTCTCCCGGTTGGCTCCGCCGCCCGTCATACCGTGCGCGGGCAGCTCGGCGGCCCGACCACCATACTGGCCGTCGCCCTCGCGCAACTGTCCTAGGGGAATCAGGGGTTCCCCTTCGGCCCCTCCAGGGCCCCTCCGAGCAGCCCGGGAGCCCCCACCCAACCCCCGTGAACCCGCACCTCGACGGAGTTCAACGGCACGTCACTTGCCGGACTGCGCGGCCGAAACCGGCCCCTCGAACGGGCCGCGCAGCGTGGCGCACATCACAGCCAGCACCGTCCCGCCCAAAAGGTAGGCGTACATGCCGATTCCGGACGAACTGAGCAGGAAGTCCCCCTCGGGGCGCGGGGCGCCGAGCAGTACGTACGCGAGGAACCAGCCGACCACGCCGGCGCCCACCCCGAGCCCGCTCCCGACGGCGATCCGGCCGCCGAGGAACAGCCCGAAGAGCGCCAGCAGTCCCAGCAGCAGCCCGCCGGGGAACCACAGGTCCACGACGAGCCAGCCGGCGATGCCGGTCAGCACTCCCGCCACCAACAGGCCGAGCAGGACGGCGATCCGCGCGGGCGTCAGGGTTCCGGTCATGCCTGCACCCCCGCGAACAGGTCGTGCTCGCGCTCGCCCGCCGGGGCGCCCGGACGGCCCGCGACCAGTTCGTAGTACTCGCGGGCGAACAGCGGCTGCGCGAGGTCGTTGGAGAGGGCGAAGAAGGGCCCCTCCACGGCGATCTGGGTGGCGTGGGCGCGCATCGCGGCCGCCTTGGCCGCCACGAACGCCTCGTCGGCCCCGATCTCGGCGGTGATCCGCTCGTCGGCGACGACACCGGGCACGTCGTCCGGCGAAGCCAGCCCCGGGAAGGGCGCCTTGGCCTCCCCCTCGACTGCCGTCGGGGGGTGCCCCCACGCCGCCTCCAGTCGGGCGAAGCCCTCCTCGACCACCGAGCGCGGGACCCTGTTCCAGTAGATCTTCCCGATCTCCCAAGGGTCGCCGAGGTCCCGGCGGTACATGGCCTCCGCGGCCAGCTCCGCGCCGCGCATGGCGACCCGGTGGGCCTGGATGTGGTCGGGGTGCCCGTAGCCGCCGTCGGGGTCGTAGGTGACGAGCACCTGCGGGCGGACCTCGCGGATGACCTCGACCAGGTGGGCGGCGGCCTCGTCCACGTCGGTGGACCAGAAGGAGCCGGGCCGGCGGTTCTGCTCGGCGCCCATCATCCCGGAGTCCCGGAAGCGGCCGGGGCCGCCGAGGAACCGGTGGTCGGTGACGCCGAGTTCCGCCATGGCGGCGGCGAGCTCGCCGATGCGGTGGGCCCCCAGGGTGTCGTCGCGGTCGGGCGCCAGGTGGGCGAGCCCGGGCGGGATGACCTCACCCTCCTCGCCGAGGGTGCAGGTCACGAGTGCGACGTGGGCACCCTCGGCCGCGTACTTGGCCATGGTGACGCCGTTGTTGATCGACTCGTCGTCCGGGTGCGCGTGCACGAGGAGAAGCCGACGGGCGGGAAGACCGTTCATGGGGCCAAGACTACGAGGACCGGCCTACAACTTGAGTCCACTGATCATGCTGGCCACGTTGGTGGTCAGCTGGCTGAGGGTCGGCGCGATGGTCGAACTCGCCAGATAGAACCCGAGGAGCACACAGACAACGGCGTGTCCCGCCTTCAGGCCCGACCGGCGGACCAGTAGGAAGACGACGATCGCCAGCAGCACCACGGCCGAGATCGAGAGTGCCACGGCGTTTCACCTCCACGTCGAGCGGACATCGGTACGCGTACTCGTACTCAGTGCTCGGCGGAGTCATACCCACCGTGCGCTACGGATCATAACTATCCGTACCAGCGCATCGATCGAATTCCGGCAGCACGAGGGGCGCATGCCGCGCATGCGCAGGGTCACGGGGGAGGCCGGCCGGGGAGCCTGTACGCCTCCCCGGCCGACTGTCGGCACCCGCACGGCCGCACGGGACCCAGGCTGCACGCCTCAGATCTCGGGACAGAAACGGTCAAGTTGCCTACGTGTAAACCGCGTTGGCGGGAAAGTGGCCCTGACGGAGCGAATCCGCGGGGGGTGGCCGGATTTCGCCCCTCGGGGCTGCGCCGGTCATTCCTTCGCCGGCGGGGCCGGCGCGGCGGGAGGCGGGGGAAGCTCGCCCGGGGCCGGGACGACCTGTTTCTCCGCCGCGAAGTGACAGGCCGACGGGTGGGCCGCCGGGCCGGACGGGAAGGCCTCCGGGACGGCCAGCAGCGGGACCTCGTCCGTGCAGCGCTGCTGCGCCTTCCAGCAGCGGGTGCGGAACGGGCAGCCCGAGGGCGGGTTGGCCGGGGAGGGCACGTCGCCGGTCAGGATGATCCGCTCGCGGTGTGCGCGTGCCTGCGGGTCCGGGACGGGCACGGCCGACAGCAGGGCCTGGGTGTAGGGGTGGGTGGGGTGGTCGTAGATCTGGGTGTCGGTCCCGATCTCCACCACGCGCCCCAGGTACATCACGCCGACCCGGTCGGAGATGTGCCGCACGATCGAGAGGTCGTGCGCGATGAAGACGTACGACAGGTCGAACTCGTTCTGGAGGCGTGCCAGGAGGTTGATCACCTGGGCCTGGACCGAGACGTCGAGCGCGGAGACCGGCTCGTCCGCCACGATGATCTCCGGCTGCAGGGCGAGCCCGCGGGCGATGCCGATGCGCTGGCGCTGGCCGCCGGAGAACTGGTGCGGGTACCGGTTGATGTACTCCGGGTTGAGGCCCACGACGTCCAGGAGCTCCTGGACCCTTCGGCGCCGGTCGCCCTTCGGAGCCACCTCGGGGTGGATGTCGTACGGCTCCCCGATGATGTCGCCGACCGTCATCCGGGGGTTCAGCGAGGTGTACGGGTCCTGGAACACCATCTGGATGTTGCGGCGGACGGCTCTGAGGGCCTTGCCGGACAGCTTGGTGATGTCCTCGCCCTTGTACGAGATCGCGCCGGACGTCGGGCGTTCCAGGTTGACCAGCATCTTGGCGACCGTGGACTTGCCGCAGCCCGACTCGCCGACGATGCCGAGGGTTTCGCCCCGGGCGAGGTCGAAGGAGACCCCGTCGACCGCCTTGACGGCGCCGATCTGCTTCTTGAAGAGGATGCCCCGGGTCAGCGGGTAGTGCTTGACGAGGTCCCTGGCCTCCAGGATGGACTCAGCCACCGAGGCACTCCTTCCAGAAGAAGCACGCGCTCGCGCGGTCCGGGCCGGCCTGCGCGAGAGGCGGGACGTCGGTGCGGCAGACCGCCTGCGCCATCGGGCAGCGTGGGTTGAAGGCGCAGCCGGGCGGGATGTTCAGCAGGTTGGGGGGCAGGCCCTTGATCGCGTAGAGCTCCTGGCCCTTCTGGTCCAGGCGCGGGATCGAGTCGAGCAGACCGCGGGTGTACGGGTGGGCGGGCGCGGCGTAGATCTCGTGGACGGGGGCCGCCTCGACGATCCGGCCCGCGTACATGACGGCGATCTTGTCGGCGACGTCCGCGACCACCCCGAGGTCGTGGGTGATGAGGATGAGCCCCATGTTGAGCTCGCGCTGGAGCTCGGCCAGCAGGTCCATCACCTGGGCCTGGACGGTGACGTCCAGGGCCGTCGTCGGCTCGTCCGCGATGATCAGGGAGGGCTCCAGGGCCAGCGCCATCGCGATCATGATGCGCTGGCGCATGCCGCCCGAGAACTGGTGCGGGTAGTCCCCCACCCGCTCCCGCGCCGCCGGGATCTTCACCCGGTCCATCAGCTCGACGGCCTTGGCCTTGGCGGCCTTGCGGGACATGCCGCGGTGGACCTCGTACATCTCGCCGAGCTGGGCGCCCACGCTGAGGACCGGGTTCAGGGAGGACAGGGCGTCCTGGAAGATCATCGCCATCTCGGCGCCCCGGATCTTCCGCCGCTCGTCCTCCTTCATCTTCAGCAGGTCCTTGCCCTTGAAGAGGATCTCGCCGCCCGCGATCCGGCCCGGCGGGACGTCGAGGATGCCCATCACGGCCTGGGCGGTCACCGATTTGCCCGAGCCGGACTCGCCGAGCACGGCGAGCGTCTCGCCCTCGTCCACCGAGTAGTTGACGCCGTTGACGGCCTTGGCGACTCCGTCCCGCGTACGGAACTCCACATGGAGGTCGCGGACTTCGAGCAGCATGTGCCCACTCCTCAGCGCAGCTTGGGGTCGAGGGCGTCGCGTACCGCGTCGCCGAGCATGATGAACGCGAGCACGGTCAGGCTCAGCGCGCCCGCCGGCCAGAGCAGCATGTGCGGGGCGTTGCGGATCTGCGAGGCCGCGTTGGAGATGTCGATGCCCCAGGAGACGGTGGGCGGGCGCAGGCCGACGCCGAGGAAGGACAGGGTGGCCTCCAGGGCGATGTACGTACCCAGGGCGATGGTGGCGACGACGATGACGGGTGCGACGGCGTTGGGCGCGACGTGCCGCAGCAGCATCCGGCCGTTGCCGGCGCCGAGGGCCCGGGCGGCCTGGACGTAGTCGTTCTGTCTGGCGGTGATGACGGAGCCGCGGCCGATGCGGGCGATCTGCGGCCAGCCGAGCAGCACGATGAAGCCGACGACCGGCCAGACGGTGGTGCTGGTGACCACGGACAGGAAGACCAGGCCGCCGAGGACGACGGGGATGCCGAAGAAGATGTCCGCGACCCGGGAGAGCAGCGAGTCGCCCCAGCCGCCGAAGAACCCGGCGAGCCCGCCGAGCACCGAGCCGAGCAGGGCGGCGCCGAGGGTGGCGCAGACGCCGACGGTGATGGAGGCGCGGGCTCCGTAGACGGTGCGGGTGTAGACGTCGCAGCCCTGGGTGTCGTAGCCGAAGGGGTGGCCGGGCGAGGAACCCTGCTGGGACTTGGACAGGTCGCACTGGAGCGGGTCGCCGCTCGCGATGAGCTGCGGCCAGATCGAGATGATCACGAGGAACAGGATCATCAGCGAGGAGATGACGAAGACGGGGTTGCGGCGCAGCTGGTGCCAGGCGTCGGACCACAGGGAGCGGGGCTTCTCGCCCGGGCCGGTGGGCGCGTCGCCCAGCTTCTTCTCGAGACTCTCGGCTTCCTCGAGCGCGAGGTCTATGGGCCCGCCCAGGCCGGTGGGCGCGATGGCCTCCCCCTCTCCGGGCTGCAGCGGGTCGAAGACGGGCTCGTTGCGCTCAGGCATAACGGATCCTCGGGTCCAGGACCGCGTAGAACAGGTCGACGAGCAGGTTGGCCAGCAGGAAGACGATGACGAGGATGGTCACGAAGCCGACGACCGTCGGGGAGTTGTTGCGCAGGATGCCCTGGTAGAGCTGGTACCCGACGCCGTGGATGTTGAAGATCCGCTCGGTGACGATGGCGCCGCCCATCAGGGCGCCGATGTCGGTGCCGATGAAGGTGACGACGGGGATGAGCGAGTTGCGCAGCAGGTGGCGGGTGACGACCCGGCGGCGCGGCAGGCCCTTGGCGACGGCGGTGCGCACGTAGTCGGCCTTGACGTTCTCGGCGATGGAGGTGCGCGAGAGCCGGGTGACGTAGGCGAGGGAGACCAGCGCGAGCACGATGCCGGGCAGGATCAGCTCGTTGATGGGGGCGTCCGGGGAGACGGTGGGCCGGACCCAGCCCCATTTGACGCCGAAGAGGTACTGGAGCACATAGCCCGTCACGAACGTCGGCACGGAGATGACGACGAGGGTGAGCACCAGCACGCTCGTGTCCACGGACTTGCCCCGGCGCAGCCCGCTGATCACGCCCAGGGTGATGCCGACGACGATCTCGAAGAAGATCGCGACCATGGTCAGGCGCAGGGTGACGGGGAAGGCCGAGGCCATCAGCTCGGTGACGGGCTGGCCGTTGAAGGCCGTGCCGAAGTCGCCCTGGAAGATCTGGCCCATGTAGTGGAGGTACTGCTCCCACAGCGGGCGGTCGAGGTAGAGGTCCTTGCGGATGCGCGCGGCGGTGGCGGGGTCGGGCGCCTTGTCGCCGAAGAGGGCCGCGACCGGGTCGCCGAGCGCGTACACCATGAAGAAGATCAGGAACGTGCTGCCGATGAACACCGGGATCATCTGGAGCAGCCGCCGGATCACATAACGTCCCATGGACTGCTCCAGGATCGATCCGACGGAGGGTCAGCTGACCTTGATCTCGTTGTAGACGGGGACGCTGAACTGGTTGAGCGCCACGTCCGTGAGCCGCTCGGCGTAGCCGGCGCTGCCGTTCTGGTACCAGAGCGGGATGGACGGCATCTGCGCGACGAGGATCTTCTCGGCGTCCTGGAACTTCACGATGGCCTTGGCCGCGTCGCTCTCCTGGTTGGCCTCGTCGACGAGCTTGTCGAAGTCCGGGTTGCTGAACTTGCCGTAGTTGGAGGAGGCGCCGGTGTAGTAGAGCGGCTGGAGGAAGTTCTGGATCAGCGGGTAGTCGGCCTGCCAGCCGGAGCGGAAGGGGCCGGTCAGCTTGAAGGAGCTCTGCTGGTTACGGAAGTCGGCGAACGTGCCGATGGGGTTCACCGTGCAGACCGGACCCTCGCCGAGCGCGTTGTTGATGCTGTTGCAGACGGCGTCCATCCAGTCGCGGTGCGAGCCGGTGTCCACGTTGGACGTCAGCGTGACCTTGCCGCCGGGGAGCCCGCCGGAGTCCTGGATGAGCTTCTTGGCGGCGGCCGGGTCGTACTTGCAGGCGTCGCCGCAGAGCGTGGCGCTGAAGCCGCCCTTCTCGCCGAGGGCAGGGGAGGTCCAGTCCTTGGCCGGGGTGCGGGTCTCGCGGAAGATCTGCTTGGTGATCTCGTCGCGGTTGATCGCCATGGAGATGCCGCGGCGGACGTTCTCCATGCCCTCCTTGCTCCACTGCGGGTCGTACAGCGGGAAGGTGAGGGTCTGGATGATGAGGGCCGGCTGGTTGATGTACCGGTCGCCGAGGTCGTTCTTGACGTTCTTCAGCTGCTGCGCGGGGACGTCGTCGACGAGGTCGAGGTTGCCGGAGATCAGGTCCGTGTAGGCGGTGTTGTTGTCGGTGTAGACCTTGAGGTCGACGCCGCCGTTCTGCGCCTTGTCATCGCCCGGGTAGCCGGCCCAGGTGCGCAGCTTCATGCCGGTGCCCTTGGTGTACGAGTCCACCGTGTACGGGCCGTTGCCGATCGGCTTGTTCAGCCAGCCGGCGTGGTCGGTGAAGAAGGCCTTGGGCAGCGGGGAGAAGGCCTGGTAGCCGAGGGTCTCGGGCCACGTGGAGAACTTGTTCTTCAGGGCGACCGTGAAGGTCTTGGGGTCCTTGACCACCAGCCCTGACATCGTCTTGGCCTTGGGCTCGCCGGACGCCGGGTGGACGTCCGCGTAGCCGACGATGTCGGAGAAGAACGGGGAGTTGTTCTGCTTGTTGCGCACGTCCGCGCCGTAGTTCCAGGCGTCCACGAAGGACTGCGCGGTGACCGGCTCGTCGTTGCTGAACTTCCAGCCGTCCTTCAGCGTGACGGTGAAGTGCTGGCTGTCGGTGGTCTCGATCTTCTCGGCGAGCATGTTGTTGGCCTCGCCGGTCTTCGGGTCGTACCGCTTGAGGCCCCGGAAGAGCATGTCGAGGACCTTGCCGCCCTGCACCTCGTTGGTGTTGGCCGGCTCCAGTGGGTTCTGCGGGTCACCCCAGGAGGAGCTGACGATCCCCGCGTCACCGCCTCCGCCGCCGCTCTCGCCGCCGCCGCAGCCCGTCGCCGCGAGGACGACGGCCACCGCGCATGCGGCCCACTGGGCTTGGATGGCTCCACGCATGGAGTGCCTCCTGTGACTCCTTCCCCCGGACGGATCCGGGGGACTTCTCACTCGGTTCCGTGGAACCTCGCGACGGCCAAGCCCTGACCGCTGCCCGAGGGCAGGGCCACAGCGTACCCGCCAATGTCACCCCATGTGCCGCTCCGTGCGCTCCCGGTGAACTCGATTGCACCCCTGCGTCTCGCGCCTGTCACCCGCACGGGTGCAAACTCAGCTCCCAGGTGTCCACCGCGTAGTGCAGGCCCATGTCGTGCGCCTCGTAGAGCGCCAGTGCGCCGGTCTCGTTGTGGACGTCCACGCCGAGGCCGACGGTGTCCCGGCCGCGGGCCGCGTAGGCGGCGAAGCCGTGGCGCAGCAGGAAGCCACCGATGCCGCGGCTGCGCAGGTCCGCGCGGACGCCGATGTGGCTGAGCCAGCCCATGCCGGTGCGGTCGTCGCGGCTCAGCAGGACGCCCACGTCGCCCGCGCCGGGCAGGCTCGCGATCCAGACCAGCGACCAGTCGAGCCGGCGGGCGTCGAGATGGTCCAGCCATGCCTCGTACGGGCGCTCCACATGGCCGAAGTGGGCCGCGAAGGTCTCCTCCACCAGGGCGTGGGCCCGGCGGCGGTCGGCCTCGTCGGCGGCGCAGTCGCGCAGGACGAGCCCCTCGGGCGGGGCGGGAGGCAGGTCGGCGGCCGGCGCGAGGGCTCGGGTCATCACCTGGTAGCGGCGTACGGTGCGGTAGCCGCGGCCGGGCAGCAGGTCCGCGTCGAGGGTGGGCTTCACGTTGAGCTGGAGCCGTAGAACGGCCTCCCCCGCGCCGGCGGTGAGCTCGCGGGCCCGGACCTCCATCAGCTCCAGCAGCCGGACGGCGGCCTCGCGGTGGCCGGGCAGGACGTAGTGGTCGGAGTCGACCCTGCCGGGACCGGAGTCAGCCCAGACCAGGGCGTACGCGACGAGCCGGCCGCCCTCGAAGGCCAGCCAGGAGTCCTTCGCGAGGTCGACGTCGGGGTGGTGGAGATCGGCCTCGACGGTCCCGATGTCGGTCTCCGGTCTGCCGATCTCGAAGACGTCGACGGCATTGAGCAGGGCGCAGATGTCGGACGCGTCCCCGGGCCCTGCGGGCCGTACGGCCGGCGTGCGCCGGCCTCGGCGGTCGTACGGTGTCTCGGCCATCCGGACACTGTCCCCTCGGCAGCGGCGTGCCCGCAACTGCCTTTCGGCGCGCTGCCCTACGCAAGGGGGCGGGCGCAGGGACCCGTACGCAAGGGCGCCCGGGCCGGAAGAATCCGGTCCGGGCGCCCTTCACTGCATACGGCGGTGCGGGATCAGACGGCCAGGATGGCCTTCTCCTCCGCGAAGTGGCACGCCGACTCGTGCGCGGCCGGGGTGTTCACACCCTGGAAGCGCGTCGGGATCGCCAGCAGCGGCTCCTCCGTGGCGCACCGGTCCTCGGCCTTCCAGCAGCGGGTGCGGAAGCGGCAGCCCGAGGGCGGGTTGGCCGGGGAGGGGACGTCACCGGTGAGGATGATCCGCTCGCGGCCCTCGCGGGCCTGCGGGTCGGGAACCGGGACGGCCGACAGCAGCGCCTGGGTGTAGGGGTGCGTCGGGTGCTCGTAGATCTGGGCGTCGCTGCCGATCTCGGCCATCTTGCCCAGGTACATGACGCCGACGCGGTCCGAGATGTGCCGGACGATCGACAGGTCGTGCGCGATGAAGACGTAGGACAGGTCGAACTCGTCCTGGAGCTTCTCCATCAGGTTGATGACCTGCGCCTGCACCGACACGTCGAGCGCGGAGACCGGCTCGTCGCAGATGATGATCTCCGGGTTGAGCGCGAGGCCGCGGGCGATGCCGATGCGCTGGCGCTGGCCGCCGGAGAACTGGTGCGGGTACCGGTTGATGTACTCCGGGTTGAGGCCCACGACGTCCAGGAGCTCCTGGACCTTGCGGCGCCGGTCACCCTTCGGAGCCACCTCGGGGTGGATGTCGAAGGGCTCCCCGATGATGTCGCCGACCGTCATGCGCGGGTTCAGCGAGGTGTACGGGTCCTGGAACACCATCTGGATGTTGCGGCGGACGGCCTTGAGGGCCCTGCCCGACAGCTTGGTGATGTCCTGGCCCTTGTAGAAGACCTCGCCGGCGGTGGCCTTCTCCAGGCTCATCAGCAGCTTGGCGACGGTGGACTTGCCACAGCCGGACTCACCGACGATGCCGAGGGTCTCGCCCCGGTACAGGTCGAAGGAGACCCCGTCGACCGCCTTGACCGCGCCGACCTGCTTCTTGAACAGGATGCCCTGGGTCAGCGGGAAGTGCTTGACCAGGTTGCGGACCTGGAGGATCGGCTCTCGCTCGGTGGCGTTCTTGGTGAGCTCAGCCATGGATCTGCTCCTTCCAGAAGTGGCACGCGCTGCCGCGGCCGGGCAGCTCGGTGCCGTCCTGCTCGGTCACCGGGTGCAGGACCGGCACGTCGGTGCGGCAGATGTCCTGCGCCTTGGGGCAGCGCGGGTTGAAGGCGCAGCCCGACGGGATGTTCAGCAGGTTGGGCGGCAGGCCCTTGATCGCGTAGAGCTCCTGGCCCTTCTGGTCCAGGCGCGGGATCGAGTCGAGCAGACCGCGGGTGTACGGGTGCGCGGGGCGGCTGTAGATGTCGTGGACCGGGGCGGTCTCGACGATCCGGCCGCCGTACATGACGGCGATCTTGTCCGCGACGTCGGCGACGACGCCGAGGTCGTGGGTGATCAGGATCAGGCCCATGTTCATCTCGCGCTGGAGCTCCGCGAGCAGGTCCATGACCTGGGCCTGGACCGTCACGTCGAGAGCCGTGGTCGGCTCGTCGGCGATGATCAGGTCCGGCTCGAGGGCCATCGCCATGGCGATCATGATGCGCTGGCGCATACCGCCGGAGAACTGGTGCGGGTAGTCGCCCACGCGCTCCTTGGCGGCGGGGATCTTCACGCGGTCCATGAGCTCGATGGCCTTGGCCGTGGCGTCCTTCTTGGACATCCCGCGGTGGACGCGGAACATCTCGCCGAGCTGGGCGCCGACGGTGTGCACCGGGTTCAGCGAGGACAGCGCGTCCTGGAAGATCATGGCGATCTTCGAACCGCGGATCTTGCGGTACTCCTCGGACGGGAGCTTGAGCAGGTCCGTGCCCTGGAAGAGGATCTCACCGCCCGCGATCTTGCCGGGCGGCATGTCGAGGATGCCCATGATGGCCTGCGCCGTCACGGACTTGCCCGAGCCGGACTCGCCGAGGACCGCGAGGGTCTCGCCGGCGTTCACGGAGTACGAGACACCGTTGACGGCCTTGGCGACACCGTCGCGGGTGTGGAACTCGACGTGCAGGTCGCGCACTTCGAGCAGGGGGGTCCCCTCCGGCGCCGAGCGCGGCGCGGGGACGTTCGAGGTCTTGTCGATGATGGTCAACGTACGCCCTTCCTCAGCGCAGCTTCGGGTCGAGGGCGTCGCGCACCGCGTCGCCGACCATGATGAACGCGAGCACAGTGACGCTCAGCGCAGCGGCCGGGAAGAGGAGCACGTGCGGGGCCTGCAGCCAGCGGACGGATGCGTCGCTGACCATGAGGCCCCAGGAGATCTCCGGGGGCTGGACACCGATACCGAGGTACGACAGGGCCGCCTCGGCGGAGATGTACACACCCAGGCTGATCGCGCCGACCACGATGACGGGGGCGATGGCGTTCGGCAGGATGTGCCGAACAGTGATGCGCAGGGTGCCGGCGCCGAGGGCGCGGGCGGCGACCACGTAGTCGTTGTTCTTGTTCTGCAGCACCGAGGACCGCATGATGCGGAAGATCTGCGGCCAGCCGAGGATCGCGAGCACCAGGGAGACCGTCCAGGCGTTGCCCGGCAGGGCGGACATGATCAGCATGCCGCCGAGCAGGAGCGGGATCGCGAAGAAGATCTCGGTGAAGCGGGACAGGAAGCTGTCCAGCATGCCGCCGGCCCAGCCGGCCAGCAGGCCGAGCGCACCGCCGACGACGACGACCAGCGTGGTGGTGACGATGCCGACGATCACCGAGTTGCGGGCCGCCCACACCGTACGGGTGTAGACGTCGCAGCCCTGGATGTCGTAGCCGAACCAGTGGTCCCCGCTCGGCTTCTTGAGCGAGTTCTGCAGGGTGCAGGCGGTGGCGTCGAACGGGCTGCCGTCGGTGAACCACTGCGGGAACGCGGAGATGACCAGCATGCAGACGACGAGGAACCCACCGATCAGGAAGACCGGGTTGCGGCGCAGGTCGCTCAGGGCGTCGGACCAGAGGCTGGCCTCGCGGTCCTTCTTCTTCTTTCCGCCGTCCTTGACCGCGGCGCCGGCGGAGGTGGCTCCGGCGAGCTGGGTGTCGGTCATCGAGTCCTCCACCGTAGTTGTGTCACGCATAGCGGATCCTCGGGTCGAGCACGGCGTAGAGCAGGTCCACGAGCAGGTTGCCGATCAGGTAGACGAGGACGAGGATCGTCACACCGCCGACCACGACCGCACCCTGCTTGAGGTACACGGACTGGGCGAGCAGGCCGCCGACTCCGTGGATGTTGAAGATCCGCTCGGTGATGACCGCACCACCCATGAGGGAGCCGAGGTCGGCGCCCAGGAAGGTGATGATCGGGATGAGGGCGTTGCGCAGCGCGTGGTTCACGACGACGCGGCGGCGGGGCAGGCCCTTCGCGGTCGCAGTGCGGACGTAGTCGGCGCGCATCGTCTCCATCAGGCTGGTGCGCGTCAGGCGGGCCACGTACGCGAGGGACGTGGAGGCCAGGACGAACGCCGGCAGGAGGTAGGCGCGGATCCCGTCGTTCTCGTTGAAGGAGACGGGGAAGAAGTCGATGCCCCAGTTGGTCTTCAGCTGCACGCCGAGCGTCAGCTGCAGCACGAAGCCGGTGACGAAGACGGGGATGGAGATGACCATCAGCGTGGAGATGAGCACCAGCTGGTCGAGGAACTTGCCGCGGCGCAGGGCGGCCATGACACCGGCCAGCACGCCGACGGCGGCCTCGATGACGAAGGCGACGAGGGCGAGGTTCACCGTGTACGGGAACGCCTCGGAGAACAGGTCGAGGACCTTGCGGCCGGTGAGGGTCTCACCGAGGTCGCCCTGGAACACACCGGAGATGTAGTTCCAGTACTGCAGCAGGAACGGGTCGTCGAGGTGGTACTTGGCACGCAGCATCGCCGTGACGAGCGGGTCTGCCTTCTTCTCGCCGGCGAGCAGCTGGATCGGGTCAGCGCCCGGCATGGCGAACGTCAGCGCGTAGATCAGGAACGTGGCACCGATCAGTACAGGGATCGCCTGTATGAGTCGGCGGATGAGGTAGCGGCCCATCAGACCTCCAACGAAGAACAGGGGGAAAGGGCGGGCAGACGGAAACCTGATTCCGCCTGCCCGCCCCCGGGATCCCCTTAGTGAAGAGGGGTGTTAGTTGAGCTCGACGTTCGCCAGGTCCATGCGGCCCTGTGCGTCGACCTCGACGTTCTTCACGGTCTTGGAGTAGGCCGAAGAAGACATGTACGTGAAGACCGGGATGTACGGCAGGTCCTTGATGATCATGTCATCGGCTTCCTGGTACAGCTTCAGGCCCTGAGCGGCGTCGGTGGCCTTGTCGGCCTCGGCGAGCTTCGCCTCGAACGCCTCGTTCACGTAGTGGCCGTAGTTGGAGCCGTTCTCGATCGCGACCTTCGAGAAGATCGGACGGAGGTAGTTCTCCGCGGCCGGGTAGTCCATCGACCAGGCCATGCGGAAGGCGCCCTTGTACTTCGAGGCACCCAGGTCGTCCAGCAGGTCGCCGAACTTGGCGTACGGCTTGGCGGTGACCTCGATGCCGAGGTTCGCCTTCAGCTGGTTGGCGACGGCCTCGATCCACTCCTTGTGGCCGCCGTCGGCGTTGTAGCCGAGCTCGATCTTGTTGCCCGGAACACCGCCCGCCTGGGTGTAGAGCTCCTTGGCCTTGGTCGGGTTGTAGGTCCCGGCCTCGCCCAGCGCGCCCTTGCGGTAGCCCGGGATGATCGGGCTGATGAAGTCGTCGGCCGGCTTGCGGGTGCCGTTGAAGATGGTCTTCGTGATGGCGTCCCGGTCGATGGCCATGGAGATGGCCTTGCGGATCTCCACCTTGCCGAACGCCTCGGGGTTCTGCTCCAGCGGGAGACCGATGTAGCCGACGCCGGACTCGGGCTTGTAGATGTAGCGGTCGCCGAACTCCTGGGAGACGGTGGCCATCGCCGAGATCGGGAGCTTGTCGACGATCTGGATGGTGTCGGCGCGCAGGTCGTTGTACGCCGTGTCCAGGTTGTCGTAGACCTTGAAGGTGACGCCGTCGAGCTTGGCGCGGCCCTCGGCCGGGTACTTGTCGTACTTCTTGATCTTGATCTGCTTGTTGTGCTCCCAGGCGCCGTCCATCTGGAACGGACCGTTGCCGATCGGAGCCTCGCCGAACTTCTTCGGGTCGGCCTCGAACGCCTTGGGCAGCGGGTAGAAGGCGTTGTAGCCCAGCATGGTCTTGAACTGGGAGAACGGGTCCTTCAGGGTGACGGTGAAGGTCTTCTCGTCGACGACCTTCAGGCCCTTGAGCTCCTTGGCCGTGGGCTTCTTGTCCTTGCCCGGCGCGAGCTCCTCGGAGCCCTCGATCTTCGAGAAGAACGGCAGACCCTCGGCCGCGTTGTCCTGGTTGGCGCCCCAGTTCCAGGCACGGACGAAGGACGCAGCGTCGACCTTCTCACCGTTGTGGAAGGTGAAGCCGTCCTTGATCTTGATCGTCCACGTCTTCGAGTCCGTGGTGTCGATGGCCTCGGCGACCGCGAGCTTCGGCTCGTTGGTCTTGTTGTCGTAGTCGACCAGGCCCTTGAAGAGCGCGTTGAGGACCTCAGCGCCTTCGGACTCGGCGGTGTTCTGACCCACCAGGCCGTGCTGCGGCTCGCCGAGCACCACGGTGATGTTGCCGCCGGACTTGCCGGCGTTCGAGTCCTTGCTGGTGCTGCATGCGGTGGCGGCCATCGCCACGATGACGGCACCCGCGACCCACTTGGCGCTCGTTGCTCCGCGCATGGGTAATTGCCTCCTCAGGAGTCACGATAGATACGTGAAGGACCCGGCCTCGCTGACACCCCTGACAGCGAAATCCGGCCCCATCGTGTGTGCTCGTGAGTCGACGCTCCCCACAGCGTGTGACCCATTGACCCGAGCTCAATGGAGCCATCCTCAGGGACCGCCAGACCGTAAACCACACTTAAGTGGTCTCGTTTTCACAACATCACCCCCTGGCGAAAACCCGAAATCCGGACAAACGGATAGGAGACAGACACGTGCGAAACGGACGGTTAGCTCATCTTCCGGAGTGTCACGGTCGGAATGCGGACACCTGAACGCAACAATCCGGTTGACAAACGCGAACAGCCCCTCCCGCCACAGACAACTGTGGGGAAGGGGCTGCTCGTTGGAACGGTGCCCTAGGGGCGTCCGGGAACTACCGCACTACTTGCCGGACTTGGCGCGCGACGCGGTGCGCGAGCGCTCCTTCTGGTCCAGGACGACCTTGCGGATGCGGACGGCCTCCGGGGTCACCTCGACGCACTCGTCGTCGCGGCAGAACTCCAGGGACTGCTCCAGGGAGAGCTTGCGGGGCGGCACCACGTTCTCGGTGTTGTCCGCGGAAGCCGCACGCATGTTGGTGAGCTTCTTCTCCTTGGTGATGTTCACGTCCATGTCGTCGGAGCGCGAGTTCTCGCCGACGATCATGCCCTCGTACACCTCGGTGCCGGGGTCGGTGAACAGGACGCCGCGCTCCTGCAGGTTGATCATCGCGAACGGCGTGACCGAACCCGAGCGGTCCGCGACCAGCGAACCGTTGTTACGGGTGGTCAGCGTGCCGAACCACGGCTCGTGGCCCTCGTGGATCGAGTGGGCGATACCCGTACCGCGGGTGTTCGTCAGGAACTCCGTACGGAAGCCGATGAGGCCGCGCGACGGGACGACGAACTCCATGCGGACCCAGCCGGAGCCGTGGTTCGACATGTTGTCCATGCGGCCCTTGCGGACGCCCATGAGCTGCGTGACCGCGCCCATGTGCTCCTCGGGGACGTCGACCGTCATGCGCTCGACCGGCTCGTGCACCTTGCCGTCGATCTCCTGCGTGACCACCTGCGGCTTGCCGATGGTCAGCTCGAAGCCCTCGCGGCGCATCTGCTCGACCAGGATGGCGAGCGCGAGCTCACCACGGCCCTGGACCTCCCAGGCGTCCGGACGCTCGGTGTCCAGGACGCGGAGCGAGACGTTGCCGACCAGCTCGCGGTCCAGACGGTCCTTGACCTGGCGGGCGGTGACCTTGCGGTCCTTGACCGCGGACTTGGCCTCCGCGCCCTTGCCGCTGCCGCCGCGGCCGACCATCGGGGAGGTGTTCGTACCGATGGTCATCGAGATCGCCGGCTCGTCCACCGAGATCAGCGGAAGCGCGATCGGGTTCTCCGGGTCGGCCAGGGTCTCGCCGATCATGATGTCGGGGATACCGGCGACGGCGCAGATGTCACCGGGGCCCGCCACCTCGGCCGGCTTGCGGGTGAGCGCCTCGGTCATCATCAGCTCGGTGATGCGGACGTTCGACATGGTGCCGTCACGCTTGATCCACGCGACGGTCTGGCCCTTGCGCAGCTCGCCCTGCTCGACGCGGAGCAGCGCGATACGGCCGAGGAAGTTGTCGGCGTCCAGGTTGGTGACGTGGGCCTGGAGGGGGGCCTCCTCGTCGTACACCGGGGCGGGGACGTGCTCCAGGATGGTGGAGAAGAACGGCTCCAGGCTGTCGCTGTCCGGGGGGACGGTGCCGTCCTCCGGCTTGGTCAGCGAGGCGACGCCGTCACGGCCGCAGGCGTAGACGATCGGGAACTCGATCTGCTCCTCGGTGGCGTCCAGGTCCAGGAAGAGGTCGTACGTGTCGTTGACGACCTCGTCGATCCGGGAGTCCGGCCGGTCCGTCTTGTTGATGCAGAGGATGACCGGCATGTTCGCCTGCAGGGCCTTGCGCAGGACGAAGCGGGTCTGGGGCAGCGGACCCTCGGAGGCGTCCACCAGCAGAACGACGGCGTCCACCATCGACAGACCGCGCTCGACCTCACCACCGAAGTCGGCGTGGCCGGGGGTGTCGATGATGTTGATCGTGATCGGGGCCCCGCCGTCCTTGGGGTGATACTTCACCGCCGTGTTCTTGGCGAGGATCGTGATGCCCTTCTCACGCTCCAGGTCGTTCGAGTCCATCATGCGGTCGTCGAGGTGCTGGTGGGCGGCGAAGGCACCGGCCTGCTTGAGCATGGCATCGACGATGGTCGTCTTGCCATGGTCGACGTGGGCGACGATGGCGACGTTACGGATGTCGTGGCGCGTGGGCACTTCGGCGCTTCTCCCGGGATCGTGGATGGCGTCGCGTACGGTCCGGCACGCGCGCCTCGACCGGGCGGAAAACCTGCCACGGCCTTACCCCATCGTACGTCGCGTGGCGGGAACCGCTCGCCGGGGGGTCTGTCAAGAGGCCGGACGACTGAGAAGGGCCGGGTGTGGGGTGGGGTGTCCCGGCCATGGATCCTGCGGGTTTGCTGCGGGTCAACAGGCGTGGTCAATGGGTGTGACACGACCTTGCCCGCCGGAGATCCGGCGGGCAAGCGACTTGAGTCACATCTGAGCTTGTGAGCCGAAGCTCAATCTGTCTGGCCCCGTTTTGTCACTTCTTCTTCTCCTGCTTTTCCTTGGCGGCTTGAGCCTTCTTCCAGCCGATGTCCTGGAAACGGGGGGTGCCGAGGCCGAAGGCGCCGGCATTGGCCAGGTTCGACTTGGCGGCCACCAGCTCGGGGCGCTGGTACAGCGGGATGGAGCCGACGGCGGCCCAGATCCGGGCGTCGGCCTTGCGCATCAGCTCGCGCGAGGCCTCCTCGTCGAGCTCGCCGAGCGCCTGGTCGAAGAGCTGGTCGATGTGGTCGGTGCCGACCCGTGTGTAGTTCTGTTCGACGAGGAGCGAGCCGTCGGCGGCCGGCTCCGGCTTGGCGAAGATGGGGCGGGCGTCGGTGGCCGGGTAGGCCGTCGCCGGCCAGGAGTAGAGCGCCAGGTCGTACTGGCCCGAGGCGACGTGGTCCTTGAAGAAGCTCTCGTCGGCCACCTTCGTCAGCTCGGTGTGCACGCCGACCTTCTGGAGCATCTGGGCGATCCGCTCGCCGACCGTGCGCAGGGCCTCGGAGCCGGGGCCGGCCGGGAGGACGAAGCGCAGGGAGAGCGCCTTGCCGTCCTTGGCCAGCATGTTTCCGGAATTGCGGGTCTGCTTGACCGGGGCCGGCGCCGGGCTGGGGCTGCTCCCGACCCTGCCGGGCTCGGGGGCGGCGCCGTCGCGGGCCGGGCCGCTCTTGGCGTCGCCGGCGGAGTCTGCGGCCTCTGCCGGGTCCGCCGGGTCGGGGGCGTCGGCGCCGAGGGCTTCGGCCTGGGCGAGGAGGGCGGCCCGCTGCTCGTCCGCGAACGGGGCCGCGGCCAGGACCGGGGAGAGGCGCCCGCCCTGGGCGAGGGGGCCGTTCCCGGCGCCCTCGTCGCCCTGGTCGCCCTGGTCGCCCTGGTCGCCCTGCGCGAACGTTTCCGCGTCCGTCTTGATCGCGGACCTGACCGCCGGGAGCCCCCGGTCCAGGCTGTCGCCGTTGCGCTCGTCGGTCTCGCCCACGATGTAGAGGCCGTCGTTCCCGGTGCCCGGACCCGACGGGGTCTTCGAGTCGTCCTGGCCGTCCTCCGCGTTCTCGGAGCCGGCCTTCGCGCCCACCGGCTCGGTGAGCTTGCCGCCCCGGCGCCAGCCCGCGTCCGCGAGCAGGGCCTCGGCCGCGTGGATGTCCTTGCCGCCGAGCGCCTCGCTGTTGTCCGCGTACGCCCGCTGCCCGGCCAGCGCCACGTGGCTGCCGACCGGCTTCGCCGGCAGGCCCAGGGGCTTCAGTACGATCTCGGCCAATTCCTTGCGGTCCAGGGCCCGGGCCACCGCCCGCCGGACCCGCTCGTCGGCCAGCGGGCCGGCGGACCCGTTCAGGGCGAGCTGGGTGTAGGCCGGCTCCAGGGACTTGCGGACCGTGAAGGTGCGCAGGGCCGACTGCTCGTCGGCGTAGTTCTTCGCCGCCTCGGCGTTCTGCGCCCGGTTCTCCCGCTCCGTCGCCGCCTTGCCCTCGTCGGCTCCGTACGCGATCGCCCACGACAGCGTGGCCTCGGCCGGGGTCACGGAGGCGTCCGGTGCGTGCGCCGGGGCTCCGCCCGAACCCGGGGTACTCGCCGCGTCCCGGCCGGCCAGCGCGATCCGGTCGGCGCCGGCACGGTCGATCTCCGCCAGGTCGACCTTCCCGGCGGCCAGCGCGGCCGGGCGCTGGGCCCGCGGCACGGCGGTCAGGACCAGCGTGTCCAGCTTGGCCGGCCGGCCCCACCAGCGGGCGTTGCGGGTCAGCGCGGCGGTGCCGGTCTTCTTGTCGATCGCCCCGAGGTTGAAGGGTCCGGCGGTGACCTTGAGGGTGCCGCGGGCGCCCTCGTTGAAGGCGTCCGGGGTGCCGGTGACCTGCTTGGGGTAGAGCGGGGAGAACAGGGAGCGCCAGTCGGTGTACGGCTTGGCGAAGGTGACCTTGACCTCGAGGTCGGTCTTGCCGCGCTCGATCTTCTCGATCCGGTCGTATCCGGCGTTGCGGGCCGTCCAGTAGGCGGAGTCCTTGCCGTTCAGGGCCCGCCACTGCGCCACGAAGTCGGCGGCGCCGATCTCGCGCCCGTCGCTCCACACCGCCTGCTGGTTCAGCTTGTACAGGACGACCTGCTTGGGCTCGCGCTCGACGACCTGGGCCTTCTCCAGGTAGTCCGGGTTGGCCACCGGCCGGCCCTTGTCGTCCAGCGTGAACAGCTGGGGCAGCACCGCCCCGGCGATCCGGTTGGTGGTGGCGTCCGCATCGGCCTGGAAGGTGTTCAGGGTGTCCGGGAGGCTGTCCACGGCCCAGCGCAGCACCCCGCCGTCGGCGACCTTGTCGCGGGTCGTGGCCGCGATGTCCTGGCCGGCGGCCACGGGGCCGCCCTCGTCGTCACCAGCGCCGCAGCCCGCGAGCAGCGGCAGTGCGAGGACTCCCGAGGTCAGGAGCGCCAAGGACCTGCGCCTTCTCTGGGACATGGGTGGTACCTCCGGGGCGGGGCGTGAAAGGGGGCAGCTTGATCACGTTTGGCGGTATATGGAGCTGATCACACTGGGTGTCGCAACACACTGAAATCCACAGCCCGCCGCACCTCTCGCAGCCGACCCTCGCCACGCCGCGAACCCCACCCGTGCGGACCAATCCCACTTGCGTCACGGACGGGCGTTCCCTCGTAAGAGGGATCAAAATGGGGGCAGGGAGGGGCGCACAGATTGCGCCTGCGCGCCCGCAATCGCTGCACGTCCCTTCACAACGGGGGACGGGAGGCGGGACACTCGCAGGCGCACATGAGCGTTGCCACCGCAACCAGCGGAAGTGAGGGCAAGTCATGTCCCTGCAAGATGATTTGACCGCCGTACGACGCAACCTGAACGAGCTGGTCCGCTCGGTCGAGCGGCTCGAGAAGGACATCGCCCGGCAGGCCCCGGACACCCCGCGGGCCCCACGCCAGGAGGGGATGGTCTCCGTTCCGGACGCCCCGTACGACAGCTCGCTGTGGAAGGACGCCGACGACGAGGGTCTCGGCGCCCGCGACCGCCGGGCACCCTGACCCTGGCGTACGCGGCCCCGCACCCCGCACACGCCGGCACCCCGCACCCCACCAGGCCCAGCCGTCCGCGGCTGGGCCTCGTGGGTCATCCGTCATCACTCCACCCGGAGTCCCCTTTGGCCACAGGCACGGAACCACCCCGGCAGCTGACCGGCGTCCACGACGCCTCCCGGGCCGCGATCGCCGCCCGGCACCTGCGCACCGACCGGTGGTGGCTGGCCCCCGCCGTCACCGCGGCCGGACTGCTCGCCTTCATCGTCTACTCGACGTGGCGGGCCTTCGCCAACGCCGACTACTACGCGGCCCCGTACGTCTCGCCGTTCTATTCCCCGTGTCTCGCGGAGAACTGCCAGGAGATGCGCGGCGGCCCCAACCTGGACCTGTTCGGCAGCTGGTGGGGCCTCTCCCCCGCCCTGCTGATCCTGATCTTCCCGCTCGGCTTCCGGCTGACCTGCTACTACTACCGCAAGGCGTACTACCGGGGCTTCTGGGCCTCGCCGCCCGCCTGCGCCGTCGCCGAGCCGCACGCGAAGTACACCGGCGAGACCCGCTTCCCGCTGATCCTCCAGAACATCCACCGGTACTTCTTCTACGCGGCGCTGCCGGTCGCGGGCATCCTCACGTACGACACGGCGCTGACCTTCCGCGACGAGCACTACGAGTGGGGCCACATGGGCCTCGGGACGCTGCTGTTCCTCGTCAACATCGCGCTGATCTGGGCTTACACGCTGTCCTGCCACTCCTGCCGGCACATCATGGGCGGCCGTCTGCGGCACTTCTCCAAGCACCCGGTGCGCTACCGGCTGTGGGGCTGGATCAGCCGGCTCAACACCCGCCACATGCAGCTCGCGTGGGCCTCGCTCATCAGCGTCGCCCTGTGCGACTTCTACGTGTACCTGCTGGCCGGCGGCGCCTTCACGGATCCGAGGTTCTTCTGACATGGCTCAAGTCGACCGGCAGCAGTGGGACGTGGTCGTGGTCGGTGCGGGCGGCGCCGGGCTGCGGGCCGCGATCGAGGCGCGCGAGCGGGGCGCCCGTACGGCCGTGATCTGCAAGTCCCTGTTCGGCAAGGCCCATACGGTGATGGCGGAGGGCGGGATCGCCGCCTCCATGGGCAACGTCAACGAGGGTGACAACTGGCAGGTGCACTTCCGCGACACCATGCGCGGCGGGAAGTTCCTGAACCAGTGGCGGATGGCGGAACTCCACGCGAAGGAGGCCCCGGACCGGGTCTGGGAGCTGGAGACCTGGGGCGCGCTCTTCGACCGCACCCCGGACGGGAAGATCTCCCAGCGCAACTTCGGCGGGCACGAGTACCCGCGCCTCGCGCACGTGGGCGACCGGACCGGCCTGGAGCTGATCCGCACCCTCCAGCAGAAGATCGTCCAGCTCCAGCAGGAGGACTTCAAGGAGTTCGGGGACTACGAGGCCCGGCTCAAGGTCTTCCAGGAGTGCACGGTCACCCGGGTTCTGAAGGATCGCAGTTCGAAGGATCAGGAGAAGGTCTCGGGGGCCTTCTGCTACGAGCGCGAGTCCGGCCGGTTCTTCGTCCTGGAGGCCCCGGCGGTGGTCCTGGCCACGGGCGGGATCGGCAAGTCCTTCAAGACGACGTCCAACTCCTGGGAGTACACGGGCGACGGCCACGCGCTGGCGCTGCTCGCGGGCGCGCCCCTGCTGAACATGGAGTTCGTGCAGTTCCACCCGACCGGCATGGTCTGGCCGCCCTCGGTCAAGGGCATCCTCGTCACCGAGTCGGTGCGCGGCGACGGCGGGGTGCTGCGCAACAGCGAGGGCAAGCGGTTCATGTTCGACTACGTCCCGGACGTCTTCAAGGAGAAGTACGCGGAGTCCGAGGAGGAGGGCGACCGCTGGTACGAGGACCCGGACCACAACCGGCGTCCGCCCGAGCTGCTCCCCCGCGACGAGGTGGCCCGGGCCATCAACTCCGAGGTCAAGGCGGGCCGCGGCTCCCCGCACGGCGGGGTCTTCCTCGACGTGTCCACCCGGATGCCGGCCGAGCGGATCAAACGGCGGCTGCCCTCCATGTACCACCAGTTCAAGGAGCTGGCGGACGTGGACATCACCGCCGAGCCGATGGAGGTCGGCCCGACCTGCCACTACGTGATGGGCGGGATCGCGGTCGACTCCGACACCGCGGCCACGGTCGGGGTCCCGGGGCTGTTCGCGGCGGGCGAGGTCGCGGGCGGCATGCACGGCTCGAACCGGCTGGGCGGGAACTCCCTGTCCGACCTGCTGGTGTTCGGCCGACGGGCCGGGCTGCACGCCGCCGAGTACGCCACCGGCCTCGCCGAGGCGCTGCCCGCGGTCTCCCAGGCGGAGATCGACGCGGCGGCGGCGGAGGCGCTGGCCCCGTTCCACGCCGCCGACGGCGCGGAGAACCCGTACACGCTCCACCAGGAGCTCCAGACGACCATGAACGACCTGGTCGGGATCATCCGCCGCGAGGGCGAGATGGCCGAGGCCCTGCGGAAGCTGGCGGGCCTGCGCGTACGGGCGGCCCGGGCCGGGGTCGAGGGGCACCGGCAGTTCAACCCGGGCTGGCACCTCGCCCTGGACCTGCGGAACATGCTGCTGGTCAGCGAGTGCGTGGCCCGCGCGGCCCTCGAGCGCACCGAGAGCCGCGGCGGGCACACCCGGGAGGACTGCCCGGCGATGGAGCGCGAGTGGCGCCCCGTGAACCTGCTGTGCCGTCCGGTCGACCCGCCCCCGGCGGATCCCTCGGCCGACCGGATCGCCCTCGTCCGCACCCGTACCGAACCCGTCCGCCCCGACCTGCTCGCGCTCTTCGAGAAGGACGAGCTGGTCAAGTACCTCGCCGAAGAGGAGCTCTACTCATGAGTGCGTACGACGCGAGCTTCCGGATCTGGCGGGGCGACGCGGAAGGCGGGGAACTGCGGGACTTCACCGTCGAGGTGCACGACGGCGAGGTCGTCCTGGACATCGTCCACCGTCTCCAGGCCACCCAGGCCTCGGACCTGGCGGTGCGCTGGAACTGCAAGGCGGGCAAGTGCGGTTCGTGCAGTGCGGAGATCAACGGCCGGCCACGGCTGATGTGCATGACGCGCATGTCGACCTTCGACCGGGCCGAAACGATCACGGTCACGCCGTTGCGCGCCTTCCCGGTCGTCCGGGACCTGGTCACGGACGTGTCGTTCAACTACCGCAAGGCCCGCGAGGTCCCGGCCTTCGTGCCGCCGGAAGGGGTGGCTCCGGGGGCGTACCGGATGCAGCAGGTGGACGTGGACCGCTCTCAGGAGTTCAGGAAGTGCATCGAGTGCTTCCTGTGCCAGGACACCTGCCACGTGGTGCGCGACCACGAGGAGAACAAGCAGGCGTTCGCCGGTCCGCGCTTCCTGATGCGGGTGGCGGAGCTGGACATGCACCCGCTGGACGCGGCGGCGGAGGCGGGCCTGGACCGCAAGCGCACGGCCCAGGAGGAGCACGGGCTCGGCTACTGCAACATCACCAAGTGCTGTACGGAGGTCTGCCCCGAGGGCATCAAGATCACCGACAATGCGCTGATCCCGCTGAAGGAGCGGGCGGTGGACCGCAAGTACGACCCGCTGGTATGGCTGGGCAACAAGATCCGCAGGCGTGCTGACCTGTAGCGCCCCCGGCCGTTCACTTCGCAGGACACAATGCCCCCTGGGAAAACGTCGCATGACGTGATGTCAGAGGGCTTTGCGGTGCGGGTGGGGGATCAGCTGGCCGGCCGGTACCGGCTGGACCAGCGGCTGGGCCAGGGCGGCATGGGCGAGGTGTGGCGCGGGCACGACCTGTCGCTGGACCGGTCCGTGGCGGTCAAGCCCTCACCCTCACCCTCGACGACGTCCTCCTGGTCGCCGACCACCTCGTCGTCTCCCGCCCCAGCCTCTCGGCTCAAGCCTTGCCCTGACCCGGCCCCGACCACCCCTCGCCGCCCGGGCCGCTCACCCCGGGCCGGGGGCCGTGCGGGGACGATCCCCGGGTGCGGCGCGGGTAATGCGCCCATACGCTCCCAAATGTGATGCCGTCGAGGAGCAGGGCGAAGAGACGCACCGCCGCCGGGATATCCGTACGGGCCGGGCTCGTGCTGGCCGCCGCGCTGCTGGGGCTCGGCGGGTGGGGGGTGGCCGGGGCGCCGGCCGCTCGGGCCGACGATCCCGTCACCCTGTCCCAGCAGGGGCAGATCACCGACCGCGTGGGCGCCCTCGGCGACCGGAAGGCCGCCGTCACGGCCGCATTGGACAAGCTGTACGCCGACCATCGCATCCAGCTCTTCGTGACGTACGTGCACGATTTCTCCGGGCGCTCCGCCCAGAGCTGGGCGGACGCCACCGCGCAGAAGAACGGCCTCGGCCAGGACGACGTGCTGCTGGCGGTGGCGACCGGGGCGCGCCAGTACGCCTATTCGGCCGATGTCGACTCCGGGTTCACCCAGGAGCAGCTCGCGGACGTCGCCCGTACGGCCATCGAGCCCGCGCTGAAGCAGAACGACTGGGCGGGCGCCGCGATCGGCGCCGCCGACGGGTACGGGGCCGTGCTCGCCGGGAAGCCCGTACCCGTGCCCGCCGTCACGCCCGGCGTGGCGAACCCCGGCGGCGGCGCGGGCGAGGGCAACGGGGCCGGGGACTACGTGCTCCCGGTGGTCGTCGTCGGCGCGGCCGGCGCCCTCGGGGCGTACGCGTACAGCCGCCGCAAGCGCAAGGCCGGCTGGGCCGGCAGCACGACGGGCTGGGGCGAGCAGCCCGCGACCACGACCGCCCTGCCGCTGCCCGAGCTGGACGGCAAGGCCAAGGCCCTGCTGGTGGAGACCGACGACGCGATCCGTACCAGCACCGAGGAGCTCGGCTTCGCCTCCGCGCAGTTCGGCGACGCAGCGGTCGGCACGTTCACCGAGGCCTTGGCCTTCGCGCAGAGCGAGCTGACGGCCGCGTTCCGGCTGCGCCAGCAGCTCGACGACGCATATCCCGAGGACGACCCCACCCGGCGGCGGATGCTCGACGAGATCGTGGCCCGCTGTACGGAGGCGAACCGGCGGCTCGACGCCGAGTCGGCGGACTTCGACCGGCTGCGGGACCTGGAGAAGAACGCCCCGCAGGCCGTGGCGACGGTGGAGGCGCACTTCCGGGCCCTGACGGGCCGTACGACGACGGCCGAGGCCACCCTGACCGCGCTGGCCGGGCACTACGCGGACTCGGCGTCCGCGCCCGTGGCCTCCAACGCCGAACAGG
This sequence comes from Streptomyces sp. NPDC051364, assembly GCF_040682115.1. NCBI lineage: Bacteria > Bacillati > Actinomycetota > Actinomycetes > Kitasatosporales > Streptomycetaceae > Streptomyces > Streptomyces sp. NPDC051364. The sequence goes on from NZ_JBFBAH010000004.1 coordinate 361,321, forward strand.
CCAAGGACCGGCTGCTGTTCGCGACGACCAGCCTCGGCGAGGCCCGGGCGGCGATCGAAGCGGGCGACAACGGGAAGGCGGCCGTGCACGTACGGGCCGCCGAGGGCGCGGTGGACCAGGCGGCGACGCTGGTCGACGCGGTGGAGCGGCGGGCGCAGGAGCTGGCGGAGGCCGCCGGGAAGCTGCCCGGGGCGCTCACGGAGACGGACACCGACCTCGCCGATGCCCGCGGCCTGCTGACCGGCACCGCGGAAGGGGCCTCCACGGCGGATCTGCGCGGGCGCATCGGCCGGGCGGAGGCGGTCCTGGCCGACGTACGGCGGGCGCAGGAGGCCGGCCGGTACGACCCGATCGATGCCCTGCGCCGGGTCGAGGAGGCCGATGCCGTCCTCGACGAGGCGCTGGCCGGGGCCCGGGAGCGCGAGGCGGGCAGCCGGCGGGCGGCCGCCCTGCTGGACCAGGCGGTGCTCTCGGCGCGCAGCGCGATCGGCGCGGCGGCGGACTACATCACCACGAGCCGGGGCGCGGTCGGCAGCCAGGCCCGCACCCGGCTGGCGGAGGCGCAGCGGCGCATGGAGCGGTCGGCGGCCCTCGCGGGCCCGGACCCGGCGGCGGCGCTGGCGGAGGCGCAGCAGGCGGACGGCCTGGCGCGGCAGGCGCAGCAGCTGGCCGAGCAGGACGTACGGGCGTACCAGGACCCGTACGGCGGCGGCGGGCAGCGGCAGCAGGGCGGCGGCATGGGCGGCGCGGTCCTCGGCGGGATCATCCTGGGCGAGATCCTGCGCGGCGGCCGCGGCGGCGGGGGCTTCGGCGGGGGCTTCGGCGGCGGGGGCTTCGGGGGCGGCGGACCGGGCCCCGGCTCCTTCGGCGGCGGCGGCACCCGTGGCCGCATGGGCGGCGGCGGTCGCTTCTGATCCACTCTCCCTCACCCCGTGAAAGGTCACCGATGAGCAAGCAGACCATCCTCGGCCGTGTCACCCAGCTCGCGAAGGCGAACATCAACGCGCTGCTGGACCAGGCGGAGGATCCGCAGAAGATGCTGGACCAGCTGATCCGCGACTACTCGAACAACATCACGGAGGCGGAGCAGGCGGTCGCCACCACGATCGGCAATCTGCGGATGCTGGAGGCGGACCACAAGGAGGACGTGGAGGCGGCCGCGGAATGGGGCGCCAAGGCGCTCGCGGCGAGCCGGAAGGCGGACGGGCTGCGGGCCGAGGGGTCCACTGCGGATGCGGACAAGTTCGACAACCTCGCGAAGGTCGCCCTCGGCCGTCAGCTCCGGTCGGAGAAGGAGGCGAAGACGGCGGAGCCGACGATCGCCGCGCAGACGGAGGTCGTGGACAAGCTCAAGTCCGGGCTGGACGCGATGAAGGAGAAGCTGACCGAGCTGACGGCCAAGCGGGACGAGCTGGTGGCCCGGGCGAAGACCGCGCAGGCGCAGAACACCATGCTGGACGCGGTGAAGAACATCGACGTCATGGACCCGACGAGCGACATCGCCCGCTTCGAGGACAAGGTCCGCCGGGAGGAGGCCAGGGCCTTGGGCCGGCAGGAACTGGCGGCGTCCTCCCTGGACGCCCAGTTCGAGGCCCTGGACGACCTCGACAAGACCTCGGAGGTCGAAGCCCGCCTCGCCGCCCTGAAATCCCGCAAGGCCGCCTGACGAAAGCGCTGCGCGACCGCTGCCGGGGGCTGAGCCCCGGCAGCGGCGCGGTCAGCCGTTGTACATGCCCAGCAGCTGCTCAGCCGAGAGTTCCGAGACCGCCTCCGCCGCCGCGCCCGGGAGCGGGAGCTCGAACCAGACCGTCTTCCCCCGGTGGGTGCGGCGCGTGCCCCAGCCCGCCGACAGCATGCCGACCAGCTGCAGCCCCCGCCCGCCCTCGTCCGTGTCCCGGGCCCGGCGGCGCCGCGGCTGCACCAGGTTGCCGTCCCAGACCTCGCAGACCAGGGTGCGGTCCAGCAGCAGCCGCAGCCGGATCTCGCCCTCCCCGTACCGCAGGGCGTTCGTCACCAGCTCGCTCACCAGCAGCTCGGTGGTGTCCAGCAGCCCCTCCAGCCCCCAGCCCGGCAGTTTCGCCCGTGCCAGCTCCCGCGCCCGGCCGACCGACCGCGCCTCGCGCGGCAGCTGCCAGTCCCCCACCGCTTCCACCGGCAGCCCCTGCACCCGCGCCATCAGCAGCGCGATGTCGTCCTCACCGTGCCGCGTGTCCAGCGTGTTCAGCACGTGGTCGCACACGTCCTCCAGCGGCCGCACCGGGTCGGACAGCGCGTCCCGCAGCCCCCGCAGCCCTTCCTCCAGCGGGTGGTCCCGCGATTCCACCAGCCCGTCCGTGTACAGGGCCAGCAGGGCCCCCTCCGGGAGGTCCACCTCCACCTCCTCGAACGGCTCCCCGCCCACTCCCAGCGGCATCCCGGGCGGCACCTCCAACAGCAGTGCGGGCCGCGGCGGGGCGCCCGGTTCGGCCGGTTCCACCAGCACGGGCGGCATGTGGCCGGCGTTGGCGATGGTGCAGCGCCGGGTCACCGGGTCGTAGACGGCGTACACGCACGTCGCGAGGTACACCTCGGAGCGGTCCGCGTCCCGCGAGTGCAGCGCCGCCCGGGAGGCCTGCTGGGAGCCGCCGGGCGCGCCGAGCCCGCGGGCGATCTCGTCCAATGCGGTGAGAACCTCCGCCGGTTCCAGGTCCAGCAGCGCCAGGGTCCGTACGGCGGTGCGCAGTTCGCCCATCGCGACGGCCGCCCGCAGCCCGCGGCCCATGACGTCGCCGACGACCAGCGCCGTGCGGTGCCCGGGCAGTTCGATGACGTCGAACCAGTCCCCGCCGACCTCGGTGGCCGCGTTCCCCGGCAGGTACCGGCAGGCAATGTCCAGGCCGGCCGCCTCGGGGTCCCCGGGCGGCAGCAGGCTGCGTTGCAGTATCAGCGCCCGCTCGTGCTCGCGCCGGTAGAGGCGGGCGTTGTCGATGCAGACGGCGGCCCGGGCGGCGAGTTCCACGGCCACCGCCCGGTCCCGTTCCCCGAAGGGCTCGCTGCCCTTCGTACGGGAGAACTGGGCGAGCCCGACGACGGTGTCGTGCGCGACCATCGGTACGACGAGCGTCGACTGCACGAGGTCGTCCGATCCGCCGCCTTCGATCAGCCTCGGCCGCGCGGTCCGCAGGGCGAGCGCCCCCGGCGAGGCCGCCGGGTAGCGGTGGATCTCCCCTACGGAGACCAGCGTGCCCGGACCGGACAGCGGGGCGTCCGACACGGCCGAGGCGAAGGCGACGCGCCGCAGGGGCGCGGAGGGCGCCCGGCCGGCGCCCAGCCCGGGCGGCAGCGAGGGCACGCCGGGGCCCTGCGGCCGGGCGGGCCGGTCGTCGTCGCCGAGCAGCAGCCCCTGGTAGAGGTCGACGGCGGCGAGGTCGCAGAAGCCCGGGACGGTCACGTCCAGCAGTTCGCGGGCGGTGGTCTCGAGGTCGAGGGAGTTCCCGATGCGGTGCCCGGCCTCGTTGAGCAGCGCGAGATTGCGCCGGACCCCGGCGGCCTCGCGGGCGGCGAGGTGACGGCGGGTGACGTCGGTGCCCAGGCCTGCGACGCCGATGGGGCGGCCGGTGCCGCCGTGGACGCGGTAGAGGTTGATGGACCAGTGGCGGTGCTCCCGGCTGCCGGGGGCGGCGCCGGTGATCTGAAGGTCGGTGACGGAGTCGCCGGTCTCCAGGACCCGCCGCAGGGCCTCGGCCATCCGGTCGGCCTCCTGGGGCGGGAGGTAGTCGTGGACCGTGCGGCCGCGGTGCTCCTCGACGGCGCCGCCGAAGACGGTCGCGAAACGGCGGTTGGCCCGCTGCACGGTGAGGTCCGTGCCGAAGAGCAGGAAGCCGAAAGGAGATTGGCCGAATATGGCCTGCGAGGCGGCGAGATCGGATTCGATCCTGCGCAGCGCGCGTACGTCGACCACGACGCACAGCGCGGCCCGCTCGGCGGTCTCGGTCTGGGTGGGCATCACATAGATCTCGGCCACGCCGTGCGCGCCGTTCCCGCCGGGGATCCGGAAGGGGACGAGGCCGGTCCATTCCTTGCCGTCGAGGATCTCGGCCACCCTGCGGTGTCCGTCGGCGCGCAGCTCCGGCGGCATGAAGGCGTCCACCGGGTCCCGGCCCACGGCCTGTGCGGCGGTCAGCCCGAACAGCTCCTCGGCGCGCAGGCTCCACTGGTCGATGAGCCCGTCGGGTCCGATGGAGAAGGACGCGACCTTTATGTAGTCATATATCGAGCCAGGCGGGCTGCTGTGCCACAGGGAGTCGTGCCATGTCTCCCCGGGCACACGGGCCTGATGTGCCTGCGCAGGTATCTCGCTCACGCGACCGTCCCCTCCAGCTCACCGCAACCGGACCGGCCATGACCGAAGTATTCAGCACCACGGCCCCGCACGGCACGGCGTTCACGATCACAAAAAGGTCCCGACTATTTCGAGCCATGCCCTGTGATCGTCGGCCATCCTTCACCTTGTTACTCACCAGGAAGTGCCAACTCGAACCACACGGTCTTGCCCGATTTCCCGTGCCGCGTCCCCCAGCGCTGCGCGGAGGACGCCACCAGGTGAAGTCCCCGGCCACCCTCGTCGTCCGGCTTCGCGACCCGTTCGCGGGGCGGATCCGGAAGCGGATCGGAAACCTCCACGAGCAAGGCGGCACCCCCCGTCACACTTCCACTGGCCGGATTGCGCCGCACCAGCCGGACGCCGATGGGGCCGGAGGCGTACCTCAGTGAATTGGTGACCAGCTCGCTGACCAGCAGGACGGTGACGTCGCCGACGGAGTCGAGACCCCAGGAACCGAGCGTGCCACGCACGGCGTGCCGGGCGGTGCGGACGGCGCCGGGTTCGGCGGGGAAGGCCCACTCGGCGCATTCACCGTCTGTGTCGATCACGCCGATCACTTCCCGGGCCGACAACGACCCCAGTCCGATTCATCAGGGACAGAGCCACGAGGGGCAGTACACGATAGGGACTAATAGCGACATACCCGATATTCGAGGCGCCGTACCACCCGATCCTTCACGCACCGGCGCACTGTGGCGCAGACGGCCCAGCGCACGCGCGTCACGCGCCCCCGTGCGACCTGGCGTGCTGCTCGTCGCGCTCGGCGCGCAGCCGGCGTCCGACCTCGGCAACGGCGGGCCGGTCCTGGTCGAGCCAGTCCACCGAGTCCAGCTCCCCGGGCCCGAGCCAGCGCAGCTCGTCGTGGTCCTCCAGCGGCGCGGGTTCCCCGGACAGCAGCCGGGCGGTCCACACGTGCAGGACGAGCCCGGGCCTGAGCGGCCACTCCCCCGGGATCCGCTCGAGCGGCTCGGCCTCCACGCCGAGTTCCTCGCGCAGTTCGCGTACGAGCGCCTCGGGGACGGATTCGCCCGGCTCGGCCTTCCCGCCCGGCAGTTCCCAGCGTCCGGCCAGCTCCGGGGGCGCGCTGCGGCGGGCGGCCAGCAGGCGGCCCTCATGACAAAGGGCTCCGCCCACGACCACTCGTACCGTCATGGGGCGGAGCCTATGCCAACGCGCGGATACTCAGTTCGTCGTGGCCGTCTGACCGATCCGCTCGACCCAGTACAGCTGCTTGTGGCCTCTGTCCTCGAGGCTGTCGGCGACCTTCTGGGCCTCGGCCCGGGTGGGGTACCGGCCCACCCGGTAGCGGTTGCCGTTGTCGTCCTGACGTATGACCAGCCATGAGAGCAGGGCACCGCTGTCGTTCATCGCGTTTGACCCTCCGCCGATGTACCTGCCCGGGAAACCGCATTGCGCATATGCCCGAGCTTACGCCCGACCTTTACGGAGCGGATACGGTTTTTCACGAAGAGGTACCTCAGGCGTACGCATCCGGCCATGCGTACGACAGGGCCGTGTACGCCGGTTCAGAACCGGCGCACCGTGGGCATCGACAGCACCACCGCACCTCCCTGCGGCGCCTTTCGGCAGTCCGTGACACCCCGTCACGCGTGGACATTGCCCCGGGGTTACGCCGCGCGCCCCCGCGTCACCGCCCGGTCAACACCCTGGCACGCCCTGTCCGCTCACCGGACCGGCAGGTGGTACGACAGGCGGTAGCGGTCCGCCGGGACCACCACGTCGGCGGTCTCGACCGCCCGCCCGGACGCGAAGTACGTACGGCCGATCACCAGGACCACATGGCCCGGGACCCCGCCCAGCAGCATGATCTCCTCGGCCAGGCCGGGCCGCGCCCCGACCTCCTCCACCACGTTGTCCACGACGACGTCGATCGCGGCCATCCGGTCGACGACCCCCGAGCCCCCGAGCGGCCCCTCCTCCGGCAGCATCACCGGGGTCCGGCCCGTGACCGCGAGCGGCTCCCAGGAGGTCGACAGCATCATCGCCTCCCCCGCGTCGCGGAACACGTACCGCGTCCGCATCACCCGCTCGCCGGGCTCGATGCCGAGCCGCCCGGCGATCTCCACCGGTGCGGCCGTCTGCTCACTGCCGGACTCCCAGGTGCCCCGGGCGCCCGCCTCGGCCTGCTCCTGCCGGAACGGCGTCGACGTCCCGCCCGTGCGGTATCCCGAGCGCGCGACCCGTCTCGGCACGGGCTGCTCCCGTACGTACGTACCCGACCCGGACCGGCCCTCGACCAGCCCCTCCGCCATCAGGACCTTGCGCGCCTCAAGCGCCACGGTGTCGGAGACCCCGTACTCCTCGCGGATCCGGGCCTGCGAGGGGAGCCGGGCGTGCGGGGGCAGGGACCCATCGACGATCTTCCGTCGCAGATCCCCGGCGACGCGCAGATAGGCCGGCTGCTCACCGAAAGTCACTGGCCACTCCCATCAGGTTGACAGACAGCTACACCCTGGCAACCGACGGTTGTAGACCGCAAGCAAGGGCCAGAGTTTCACCCGAAGTGATGAAGGCAGGTCACTGAAACCCGTTACCGCGCGCTATCCTCGACGGCTCCTCACACCGAGGCCGAAGAGGACCCGTCCGACTCGCCGTCAGGATCGCCCTCCGAGCCGCCGTCCGAGTCGCCCGGCTGCCCCGCGAGCCAGTCCGGCACCCTCGTCGAGAGCCCATACGCCCCGCGCAGCGCCTTCTCCGTGTCCACGGACAGTGCACCCGAGGCCGCGTCCCACGCGTCCTGGAACTCCGCCGGCCTCGTCGCCTTAGCCGCCCGCTGCCACGCCGCCCGCGCCGCCTCGACCCCCTTGAGCTGCGCCCGCGCCGGCCCGGCCAGCTCCGGCCGGGCCTTCACCCCGTCCAGCAGCCCCGCCTCCGCGGCCAGCGCCCGGTCGACCTCGCGGGCCCACTCCCGGTACTGCGGCAGCGCCTCGTCGAGCTCCTCCTCCGGCCCGCCCCCCAGCGCCAGGTCGGCCTCGTTCATCACGCGCAGGAAGGCCACCTGCTCCGGCTTCAGCGTCCCGGCGTCCTTGCGCAGGCTGCCGCGGTGCTCCCGCTCCGCCGTGCCGATGACGCAGAGCAGCCGCCGGTCGCCGCCGCTCCACGCTTCGCGCGAGGGCGCGAAGTAGAACATCTCCGCGTACGAGGGCAGCGCCCACGAGTCCATCGCGTACGCGTCCTGTGCCTTCCAGCACGTGTCCGTGGCGGTCTTCTTCAGCTCGGGCCCGCCCGGGAACACCGTGTCGTCGAACCGGGTCGAGGAGGTGACCTCGCCCTCGTGCACCTCCGTGCACGCGATCCGGTAGATGAGCGGGCTCTGGTCGAGCAGGTCTGCGCCGGGGACGTTGAAGCAGTCGCCGGCGCGCATGTCGTCCACGGCGGTCAACTCGCCCTCGACGCCCTCGAACTGCTGGAGCGTGTCCAGCCGGTCGAACAGCCGCTCCGCCACCCGGTCCGCGGCGAAGACGACGGCGGCGGTCATCGCGAGCGACACCGCCAGACCCGCGATGGCGAGCGCCCTGCCCCGCTCTCCCTTCCGCGCGATCTGGACGAGCGCCACGATCCCGAAGACGACCCCGAGCGGCGGCACGCACAACAGCCCGACCAGCAGCGACGCGAGCGCGAAGCCGTTGAGAGCGGGCTCCCGGTACGCCTGCTGCGGGGGCGGAGCGGGCCAGTAGGGCGGGGGCGGGGTGCTCACGGGGCGGGGTGCTCCATCACAGGGGGCGCGAACGAATGCGCGAAATAGTACGCAGCGGGGGCGACCGCCGTGACGGTCGCCCCCGCAGTTCACCGCGGCCTTGGGCCGCGTTCACCCCCGGTGGGTCAGAACTGGAGCGCCCAGGAGTCGATCTTGCCGGTGTCGATGTTGGCGTTGTCGTTCACACGGAGCTTCCACACACCGTTGGCAACCTCCGAAGAGGCGTTGACGGTGAAGGCCTTGATGATGTTGTCCGCACTGCCGCCGCTGCGGTTGTGCAGGGTGTACACGGAGCCGTCGGGGGCGACCAGGTCGACCTTCAGGTCACCGGTGTACGTGTGCTTGATGTCGACCGAAACGCTCAGCGCCGCCGGGGCGTTGCCGGAGACGCCGCTGACGGTGAGCGGCGACTCGACGGTGGCGTTGTCGTTGATCGCGTAGTCGGCGGTGTTCTCGAAGCGGGTGCCCGGGTTCGGCGGGGTGGTGCCGCCGCCCACGTAGAGCAGGCGGTTCGGGGAGCCGGAACCGGGGCCGGTCACCACGTTCGGGGTGGCCGCGGCCACCAGGGCCGCGGAGACCTGGGCCGGGGTGCTCGAGGGGTTCTGCGAGAGGTACAGGGCGGCCGCGCCCACGACGTGCGGCGTGGCCATCGAGGTGCCCGAGATGGTGTTGGTGGCGGTGTCGCCGGTGCCCCACGAGGAGGTGATGGAGGAGCCCGGGGCGAAGATGTCCAGGATCGAGCCGTAGTTGGAGTAGCTGGCCTTGGCGTCGGTGTTGGTGGTGGCGCCGACCGTGATGGCCTCGGCGACACGCGCCGGGGACTTGGTGCTCGCGTCCGTGGACTCGTTGCCCGCGGCGACGCCGTACGTGATGCCGGAGGCTATGGAGTTGCGTACGGCGGTGTCGAGCGCGGAGTCGGCTCCGCCGCCGAGCGACATGTTCGCCACGGCCGGCTTGACGGCGTGCTGCGTCACCCAGTCGATGCCGGCGACGACCTGTTCCGTCGTACCGGAGCCGTTGTTGTCGAGGACGCGGACGCCGACGATCTTGGCCTTCTTGGCCACGCCGTACGAGGTGCCCGCGACCGTTCCGGCGACGTGCGTGCCGTGGCCGTGGCCGTCCTGGGCGGTGTTGTCGTTGTCGATGGCGTCGTAGCCGTAGGAGGCGCGGCCCGCGAGCTCGCCGTGGGTGATGCGGACGCCGGTGTCGATGATGTACGCGGTGACGCCCTCGCCGGCCTTGTCCGGGTAGGTGTAGCTGTTGTCGAGCGGGAGCGGGTGCTGGTCGATGCGGTCCAGGCCCCAGGAGGGCGGGCTGGGCTGGGTGCCCTGGGCGTCGTCGACGGTGAACGTCCGGTTCTGCACGACGGACTTGACCGCCGGGTCGGCGGCGAGCTTCTTCGCCTGCGCCTCGGAGACCTTGACGGAGTAGCCGTTGAGGGCGGCGCTGTAGGTCCTGCCGATCGTCGCGCCGTAGCGCTGGGCGACGGCCTTGCCGCTGTCGGCGGTGGAGCGGGCGGCCGAGTCCTTCAGGGTCACGATGTAGCTGCCGGCGACCGAGCCGGGGGCGCCGGCGTTCTCGATGACGCCCTGGGGGCCGTTGTCGGCCGCGGAGGCGGGTAACGCGGCGGCCGCGCCGAGCGCGAGGGCCACGACGGCGGTCGCGCTGATGCCGGCGAATTTCCGGCGGGTGTGACGCATCACGGACATGTGGGGGGTCCTCCTCATAGGTGGTGCATTGCGGGGGGTGAGGCGGCAGAAAGACATGGGCATGACAACCCCTTCGGGGTCTGCCGGGCTGCCGCCTCCAAAAGGTTGGCCCACGCGTTCGCCCCACCACAAGAGGACGGCGAACGCGTAACATCCGTGCCATACAACGGCCATGAATGAGCAAAGGCCCTCTGCACATGACGCACGCACTGCCCGGCTACGTCTGCCCCGAAGACGCCACGCGCGCGGATGCCCGGACGGCGCCCTGGCGCTGCCCGCTCTGCGGAGGACCGTGGGATCTCGACTTCACACCGGATCCGGCCAGTCCGCTCGAACCGGCCGCCGGACCCAACTCGCTCTGGCGGTTCGGGTCCGTGCTGCCGCTGCCGGGGGCGTTCTCCGTGACGCTGTCGGAGGGGAACACCCCGCTGGTCCCGCTCGGGGAGCGGATTCACGCCAAGCTCGACTTCCTGATGCCGACGCTGTCGTTCAAGGACCGCGGCGCGGTGATGCTCGCGGAGCTGGCCCGGCGGCTGGCTCCGGAGCGGGTCGTCGCGGACAGCAGCGGGAACGCGGGGACGGCCGTGGCCGCGTACTGCGCGCGGGCCGGGCTGAAGTGTGAAGTTTTCGTGCCCGAGGGCACCTCGGAGAAGAAGACGGAGCAGATGCGGGCGCACGGGGCGGCGGTCCGCGTCGTACCGGGCGGCCGGGAGGCGACGGCGGTGGCGGCCCGGGAGGCGGCCGACCTCCCGGGGGTCTTCTACGCGAGCCACGTCTTCAACCCGTACTTCCTGCACGGAACCAAGACGTACGCGTACGAGGTGTGGGAGGAGCTCGGCGGCCGGCTCCCGGAGACCCTCGTCGTCCCCGTCGGCAACGGCACCCTGCTGCTGGGGGCGGCGCTGGCGGTCGAGGAGCTGGCCCGGCGCGGGGTGAAGCCGCCGGCGCTGATCGCGGTACAGGCGGAGGCGGTGTCCCCGCTCGCCACGGCCTTCGCGGCGGGCGCGCAGGACGCCGACCCGGTGGAACAGCGGCCCACCCTGGCCGAGGGCATCGCGATCCCGGCCCCTCCGCGGGCCCGCCAGATCCTGGCGGCGGTCCGCAAGTCCGGCGGCACCTTCCTGACGGTCCCGGAGCCGGCCCTGCGCGCGGCCCAGCGGGACCTGGCACAGCGCGGGCTCTTCGTGGAGCCGACGGCGGCGGCCTGCTGGGCGGCGGTGGGCCCGCTCGCGCCCACCGATCCCCTCCAGGGCCGCACGACGGTCCTCCCCCTGTGCGGAGCAGGCCTGAAGGGAGGCCTCGCGTAGTCCAGCCCCCGCCGGCACATCCAGCCCGGCCGGCGCTTGAGGCGCGGGGGCCCGGGGGCAGCGCCCCCTACACGTCGGAAAATCGCAAGCCGGGGCCGGGCCCGGTCTGCTGAACTGGTCCCATGACCACCACCGTTGATCTCGCCCGCCGCTTCACCGCGCTCCACACCCCCGCCGCGCCGCTGGCCCTGGCCAACGCCTGGGACGTAGTCAGCGCCCGCCTCGTCGAGGCCGCCGGCGCCCCCGCCGTCGCCACCACCAGCGCCGGTGTCGCCTGGTCCCTCGGCGCGCCCGACGGGGACGCCCTGACCCGCGACCGCGCCCTCGACCTCGTCGCCCGGGTGGCCGAGGCCGTCTCCGTCCCCGTGACCGCCGACATCGAGGGCGGCTTCGGCGCCGACCCCGCCGGGGTCGCCGAGACGGTCACCGGGGTGCTCGCCGCCGGCGCGGCCGGCATCAACATCGAGGACGGCACCCGGGCCGCCGCCGACCACGCGGAGCGGGTGGCCGCGGCCCGGGCCGCCGCCGACACCGCCGGGGTCCCGCTGTACATCAACGCCCGCATCGACACGTTCCTCTTCGGCCTCGGGGAGGAGGCGAACCGCCTCGACGAGACCCTCGCCCGCGCCGCCGCCTACCTCCGCGCGGGCGCCACCGGCATCTTCGTCCCCGGCGTCACCGACCCGGCCACCGTCACCGAGCTGGCCAAGGGCATCGACGCGCCGCTCAACGTCCTCGTCGGCCCCGGCGCCCCGTCCGTCGCCGAGCTCGGCGCCCTCGGCGTCGCCCGCGTCAGCCTCGGCTCCTGGGTCGCGTCGGCCGCGTACGACGTGGTCCGCCGCGCCGCCGAGGAGCTGATCGCGGGCGGCACGTACACCGCGCTCGACGCCTCCCTCCCGTACGGCGAGCTGAACGCCCTGCTCAAGGGCTGAGACCCAGGAAGCGTGTACGCGCCAACGACCCTAGGATCCCGTCATGCGCACCTCGGAGACTGCTGAGAGCAAGCCGCCGGAATCCACCGCCCGCAGGGTCACGGGCGCCGTCTGGACCGCGCTCGCCCTCGTCTACGTCCTCTGGGGCTCCACCTACCTCGCCATCCGCGTGGTCGTCCGGACCATGCCGCCGTTCCTCTCCGCCGGTGCCCGCTTCATCGCGGCCGGCCTGCTGCTGCTGGGCCTCGTCGCCTGGCGGTACGGGCCGGCCGCGCTCCGGGCCACCCGCGCCCAGGTCGGTTCGGCGGTCGTGGTCGGCCTGCTGCTGATCCTCGGCGGCAACGGCCTCGTCGTGCTCGCCGAGACCGAGGTGCCGTCCGGCCTGACCGCGCTGCTCATCGCGGCGGTGCCGATGTGGCTGGTGGTGCTGCGGACCGCCACCGGCGACCGGCCGCCGCTGCGCACCCTGGGCGGCGTCCTGCTGGGCTTCGCCGGGCTCGCGGTGCTGACCAGTCCGGGCATCGGCGGTGCGGTGCAGCTCTCCGGGGTGCTGCTGGTGCTGGTGGCGTCGGTGCTCTGGTCGCTCGGCTCGTTCTCCGCGTCGAAGCTGTCCCTGCCGGGCAACCCGTTCACGGGCAGCGCGTACCAGATGCTCGCGGGCGGGGCCGGCGGCATCGTCGTCGGCCTGCTGCGCGGCGAGCACCAAGACCTGGACTGGGCGGGCTACTCCACCGCCTCCTGGCTGGCGCTGGGCTACCTGGTGGTGTTCGGCTCGCTGGTCGCCTTCACGGCGTACGCATGGCTGCTCCAGTCGGCGCCGCTGTCGCTGGTCGCCACGTACGCGTACGTCAACCCGGTCGTCGCCGTCGCGCTGGGTGCGCTGATCCTCGACGAGGCCATGACCTGGCCGATCCTGGTCGGCGGTGCGGTCGTCGTCGCGGCGGTGTGCGTGATCGTCAGTACCGAGCGCAGGCAGTAGCGGGGGCCCGGGCTCAGTCCCGTGCGGCCTGCTCGTACAGCGCCTTGGCCTTCTCGTCCAACAGGGCGGCCGTGGAGTCCACGTCCGTCTCCCCGCCGCTCAGCACCCCGATCAGCCGCCCGGGACGGCCCGGACCGCCCCGGTCTGCGATCCAGGGGCTGCCGCTGGTGCCCGACCAGAAGCCCGCGCAGCTGATGTACAGCATCGCGGGGTCCTGCTGGTCGTGGCTGGTCTGGGTGGTGCAGGAGATGGGCTTGTTCTGCGGGTTGCGGTCCGACTCCGGATAGCCGACGACCGTCACCTCGCGCTCGTACCCGGAGGTCCAGTCGGGCTTCGGGGCCTCCTCGGCGCCGCCGACCGCCTGCTGCACGCTGCGGCCGTCCTCGTCCGGCTCGATGCTGAGGAAGGCGAAGTCGGCGGTGTCCTCGCCCCATCTGGTCCAGCGCTCGTCCACGTGGACCGCGCGGACCTTCCACACCCCGAGGGGCTGGCGGCCCACGCCCTCCCCGGTGAAGGCGGGGGCGAAGGAGAGATCGCCGATGGCCCGGCCGTCGGGGGCGACCGCTCCGGGCTCGCCGTCCTCGCCCGCGGGGGCCACACAGTGCGCGGCGGTCGCGACGACCGTGCCCTTGGGGCTGTCGACGACGCTCGCCGTGCACCAGTGCTCCCCGTTCGCCATGAGGACGCCGACGCCGGGGAAGGCGTGCACCGCGTGCGCGTCCACGTCCGTCGCCTTGAGGAAGCCGACGGCCAGGACCGCCGCCACCCCGGCGGCGGCCGCCGCCGCCGCACCCTTGACGACTACGTTCATCGCACGCCGGGGTCGGGGGTCGGTGCGAGCATGACCTTGCTGATCCACTCCAGAGCGCCCTCCCTCATACCGCGTACGTACGACTTTCCATTGTGCTCACCATCCTGGATCACCTGGAGCTGGGTGTGCACGGGGCCCTTTCCGTACTCCTTCATGAACTTCTCGGCCCTCTCGCGGCCGGTCTCCTTGGTGCCGATCTGGAAGTTGATGTAGACGTCCGGACCACCCTCCTTGATCAGCTTCTCGGCGAGCTTCTCGGGGTTGTTCTCGTCCATGGCCTGCGTGTTCCCCTTCCACAGCGGGGAATCGGGGACGATGTCAACCCCGCTCGCGATGGCCGCCTTGAACCGGTCGGGGTACTTCAGGACGTGCTTGAAGGCACCGAATCCGCCCGCGGAGGAGCCCATGAAGGCCCACCCGTCCCGGGAGGTGAAGGTCCGGAAATTGGCCTTCGTGAAATCCGGGATGTCCTCGGCCATCCAGGTGCCCATCTTGGGCTCGCCGGGGATGTCCGAGGCGTCGAAGTGGTGCTTGGTGTCCGCGTTGTGCACCGGCATGACGAGGATGAAGGGCAGGCTCGTACCGGCCTTCGCCCCGTCGCTGACGGCCTTCTGGAGGCCGAGGCCGGGGCCCGTCCCCCAGTAGTTCGTGGGGTAGCCCCGGCCGCCGGGCAGGGAGATCAGCACCGGGAAGGCGCTCTTGGCGTATCTCGGCTCGTCGTACTCCTTCGGGACCCACACCCACACGTCACCGGTGAACCCCGACTTCGCGCCGGTCAGGGTCGTCCGGCCGATCTGCGTGCCGTCGGGCATCCGGTAGGTCCGGACGAACTCGGACTTCGGCCCGGTCGGCATGCTCACCCCCGGCCGGATCTCCTCGGCCGCGGCGGCCGACTCCTGCACCTTCCCGAAGGAGACCGGATCCCCTATGTCCGAGAAGAGCCCGTACTTGTACGCCGCCGCGCCGCCGCCGGCGGCGAGCGTGAACGCCAGCGCACCGCCGATCAGAAGCCTGCGCAGGCGCTTGGGGCGGCGACGGCCCGTGGTCAGCGGGCCTTCCTCGGTCATGAGGTCGCCGTCACCCTGAAGCTGGTCATGCTGCACGGTTTTGTCCCGTTCCTTCTCCGGCGCTCCCGAAGAGCGCGGGTCAGACCGATCGGTCCCCCTTACACCCCTTACAGAGGTGTCAACGATCGGATGGGTTGCCTGGGACCGGCGGGACGTGGCCTGCGCCACCCCGCTCCCGGGCTCCGTGCGTACGGCGTGGTCAGCCGGCTGGTCAGCCGGCCTGGGGCTTCGGGCCCTTGAGCACCTTGCTGATCCACTCCAGGGAGCCTTCCTTCATGCCCCGGACGTAGTGCCAGCCGTTGTGCTCGCCGTTCTGGATGTCGCGGATGGTCATCTTGACGGGGCCCTTGCCGTACTGCTGCTGGAACTTGGTCATCCGCTCCTTCCCGGTCTCCTTGGTGCCGACCTGGAAGTTGATGTAGACCTCGGGGCCGTTGCCGTCGATCAGCTTCTTCGCGAGCTTCTCGGGGTTGTTCGCGTCCATCTCCGCCTGGTGGCCCTTCCAGAGCGGGGAGTCGGGAACGATCTCGCCGCCGCTGGCGATCACGGCCTTGAACCGGTCCGGGTACTGCAGGACCGTCTTCATGCCGACGAAGGCGCCGGAGGAGGAGCCCATGAAGGCCCAGCCGTCGCGGGACTGGTACGTACGGAAGTTGGCCTTGGTGAACGCCGGGACGTCCTCGGCGATCCAGGTGCCCATCTTGGGCTGGCCGGGGATGTCGGCGCCGTCGTAGTAGTACTTGCTGTCCGGGTTCAGCACCGGCATGACCACGATGAACGGCAGGCTGGTACCGGCCTGGACGCCCTCGCTGATGGCCTTCTGCAGGCCCAGGCTGCGGTCGGCCCAGTAGTTGCTGGGGAAGCCGTTGCCGCCGGGGAGGGCGATGAGCACCGGGAAGGCGCTCTTCTCGTACTTCGCCTCGTTGTACTCCTTGGGCGTCCACACCCAGACGTCGCCCTCGAAGCCGGACTTCGCGCCCGCGAGGCGGGTCTTCGCGATGATCGTGCCGTCGTCGAGCTTGGCGGTCTGCTTGAAGTCGGACTTCGGGCCGGTCGGCAGGAGTACGTCCGGATCGCCGGTCGGCGTGGGAGAGGCCGACGGCGCATCCGGGGACGGCTTGCCCGCATCGGGGGTGGCGGACGCGGGAGCCTTGCCGAAGCTCACGGAGCCGCCGTCGCCGGAGAACCACTCGAGCTTCCAGGCGGCGAAGCCTCCGCCGCCGAGCAGCAGCGCGAAGGCCACGACGGCGGATATCCATATCGCCCGGCGGGAACGCCGGGGCGGGTCTTGGTGCACGAACTTCGCTCCGAACGGTCATGACTGCCCCGGGCCGGGACAGAACGGCTGGGTATCCCTTTAGCCCTGATGTGCGAATCCCACGGACAGTTCCAAAACCCGGCAAAAACATGGTCGGAATCTCATGTGTCCGGAACCCCGACAGCAGAACTCACCTCTGGGCGTCGAGCGCCTCCGCGCACCGCCCCAGCAGGCTGATCAGCTGCTCCCGCTCCTCAGCCGAGAACGCGGTGGCGAGCGCCCGCTCGACCCGTACGGCGCCGGCGTCGGCGAGCTCCATCGCGGCCCGGCCCTCCTCCGTGAGCCGGGTCTCGAGCACGTTGCGGTGCCATTCGTGCGGGGTGCGCTCGATGAGCCCGCGCTCCTGGAGGTTCTTCAGCACGGTGTTCATGGTCGGCGGCGTCACCCCGCACAGCCGGGCGAGCGCGGCCGCGGAGATCCCCGGCTTCTCGGAGAGCCAGAGCAGCGCGGCGTACTGCGGAACCGTTACTGCGGCGGGCTTGAGCGCAGCGTTCTTGGCCGCGAGAAGCGCCTGCTCGGCGCGCTTGACGTGCGAGCCGATGCGCTCCTCGGGAGGCATGGAGGTCATCCCCGCATCCTAAGGCCCTTGCAAGCATTAGAGCTCTAACCTATCTTCGTGTTCACCTACTCGGAAGAGGACACTCGCTGTGCTGAAGAAGCTCCTGCCCGCCACGTTCCTGACCCTGACCACGGCGCTCACCCTGGGCGCGATCCCGGCCGCGCAGGCTGCCCCGGCCGCCTCGGCCCCCGCCCCGGCCTCCGCCCCGGCCCACGACAACCGGATCTCGACGGCCTTCACCCTCCCCGGCGAGAAGGTCTACCCCGAAGGCATAGCCACCGACCCCCGCAACCACACCGTCTACGTCGGCTCGTACGCGGACGGCACCGTCTACCGGGCCCGCCCCGGACAGCGCACCGCCGAGGTGTTCCTGCCCGCCGGCACCGACGGCCGCCACACGGCGAACGGCCTGCGCGTCGACGCCCGCGGCCGCCTGTGGGTGACCGACTCCACCTCCGGGGTCTCCGTCTACGACACCGCGTCCCGCAGGCGCGTGGCCCACTTCGAGGTCGCCGGGAGCGGCGGGCTCTTCGTCAACGACCTGGCCATCACCCCGGACGGCACCGCCTACCTGACGGACAGCGTCCGCTCGGTGATCTACCGCGTGACCCCGGCCCAGCTGGCGGCCGGCTCGGGCGCGCTGCTCCCCGCGTACGACCTGAGCGGGCACCTGACCCCGTCCCCGGCGGGCAGCTTCGCCCTCAACGGCATCGTCTCGGACCCGGCGGGACGCTTCCTGCTGACCGTGGACATGACCGCGGGCGACCTCCACCGCATCGACCTGCGCACCGGCGCGATATCCCGCGTCGCCCTCCAGGGCGGCGACCTCACCCACGCCGACGGCCTCGACCTCGCCCCCGACGGCACCCTGCGGGTGGCCCACAACACCACGAACACCCTGACCCGGTGGCACCTGAGCCCCGACGGCACCCGGGCCCGGCTGACCAGGACGATCACCGACCCGTCCCTGCAGATCCCGACCACGCTGAGCCACACCCCGGGCCGCACGCTCGTGGTCCGCTCCCAGTTCGACAAGGGCGGTCCCATGGGCCCGGGTACGCCGGCGTCCTTCACGATCGCCTCGGTCCGCGGTCTTTGACGCCTCCTTCTCGACGCGCCCCGCGGTAGCCGTCAGCGGGCGGCGCCGAGCCGCGCCTGTTCCTCCTCGACGATGCGCCGGGCCAGCGAGGTGTCCGAGACGTCGACCGCCTCGGGCGCCGACTCCGCCACCACGCTGCGCCGGGCGTACGCGTCGAACAGCCGGGCCTTGCGCTCCAGCACCTCCAGCATCCGCTGGTCCACCCCGTCCGTGGCCAGCAGCCGGTGCACCCGTACGGCGCGCACCTGGCCCATCCGGTGGGCGCGGGCCACCGCCTGCTGCTCCATGGTCGGCTTGACCTGCGGCTCGCAGAGGATCACCACGGACGCCGCCTGCAGGTTGATCCCGATGCCGCCCGCCTCGATCTGCGCGAGCAGTACGGCATGCCCGGCCGCCGCGCCGAACCCGTCGACGAGCCGCTGGCGCCGCGCCGGCGGCACGCTCCCGGAGATCGGCCCGAAGAGGAGGCCGCTGTCTGCATGCGGCCGGCGCCCCAGCGCCTCCTCGACCGCCCCGAGCACCTCGCGGAAGGAGGAGAACACCACGACCTTCAGCCCGTTGGCGGCGGCGTCCGCCACCAGCTCGCGCAGCCGTTGCAGCTTCGCCGACTTCTCCGGCTTCGCGTACGCGGCCCGGCGCATCGCCATGAAGTTGCCGGCCCGCACCGCCGCCCGGTAGGCGTCCCGGTCCGCGGCACTCAGCTCCTCCCACTCGTCGGTCCACTGGAGTTCGGGCAGCTCGGCGAGTACGTCGCGCTGGTTGCGCCGCAGGTACGCGGGCGCCACCGCTTTGCGGAACGCCTTGGACCCGGCGACCGAGTCGACGTCCCCGATCCCGGAGACCGCCTCGGGCTGCAGGATCCGTACGAGACTGCGGAACTCGGAGACCCGGTTCTCCATCGGGGTGCCGGTGAGGAAGAGGACGTACGTGCAGCGGGCGGCCCAGGCGGCGACCGCCAGGGAGCGCCGCGCGCGCGGGTTCTTGACGTGGTGCGCCTCGTCCACGACGAGCATCCCCAGCTCCTCGGCGGCGAGTTCGGGGAATCCGGTCAGCGCCTGGAAGGTCGTCACGGCCACCCCGCCCTCCCCCCGCCAGTCCGCGAAGGCGTCGTGCCGGCCGGGGCCGTGCAGGGCGACCGCGCGCAGGGTGCTGCGCGCCTCGATCTCGCGGGTCCAGTTGATCAGAACGCCGGCCGGGCAGACCACGAGGAAGTGGCGCTGCCCCTGCGCGGCGAGGTGCGCGAGGGCGGCGAGCGCCTGGATCGTCTTGCCCAGCCCCATCTCGTCGCCGAGGATCACCCGCCGCTGGGCGAGGGCGAAGCGGGCGCCGAAGGACTGGTACCCGCGCAGCGAGACCCGGCGGTGCGTTGCGTCGAGGTCCTGGGCGCGGACCCGTTCGGCCAGCGCTTCGGGCAGGAACCCCTGGGCGGCGGCCGGGTCGGGGCCGCTCCCGGCGTGCTCGGTGAGCTCCGTGAGCAGCCCGTAGTACTCGGCGGAGCGCAGCTCGAAGTCGACCCAGGCGGCCGCCTCGCCGGCGGGGCCGCGCAGCAGGTCGACCGAGGCCTGTCCGAGCAGTACGGGCACCCCGCTCCCGGCGGCCTCCGCGGTCAGCCGGCCGATCTCCCCGACGGCGGCCAGGGCCCGCTCCCGCCGCTCCCGTCCTGCGAACCACATCCGCAGCCGGCCTGCGGCGGGCCCGGCTTCGGCGAGCAGCGGTCCGAGCCCGGCGTCCAGCTGCCGGGCCGCCGCGACGGCCCGGCGGGCTTCGGGCCCGGCCTCGACGAGGAGCTGCAGGGCGGTCACGAGTGCGGTGGTCCGGGGTTCGGGGCGGTCCACGTCGAGGTGCACGGCGACGGTCTCCCCGACGGCCTCGGCGAGCTGCCGGGCGGCGCCGAGCGCCTGGTCGGCGGTCTGCTGCCCGACCCCGGGGATCTGCCGCAGCCGGTGGCGTCCGGCGTCCAGCACCTGCTGCACGGTGTCGAACCCGGCCGCCTCGATGGCGGCCACCCGCAGCCGCCCCTCGGTGACCTGGGCCAGCCGGTCGACGGGGATCCGTCGCAGCTCGAGGCGGGCCAGCTCCGCGTGGATCGGCGCCCAGGCCTCCCGTACGGCTTCGACGGCCCGCCGGTGGTCGGCCAGCAGCGCGCCGGCCGCCGCATGCAGCCGCTCGCCCGCGTCGATCGCCTCGGCCGCCCTGTGCCGCATACCCCTCCCCTCCCCTCGACCGCTCCCGCCGACTGCTCCCGGCTGCGCCGGGTAACGACTGCACGCAACCTACCGCCGCCGGCGGGACGCTCAGTAGCCGTTCACGGCGCCGCCCACGGTGATCTCCGCCTTCATCCCGAGGTCCTTGTGCCCGTCGACGGGGCAGTAGAGCTCGTACGTACCGTCCTTGAGGGTGATGTCGAACTTCCCGCTCTCCCCCGGTGCCAGGGTCTTGGAGCGCTGCTCCCCGCCCGGTCCCTCGACCTCCAGGGCGTGGTCGTGGTGGCCGGTGTTGTTGACGGTGAACGAGTAGGCCCCTGCCGTGAACGTCTTCTGGGACAGGGCGATATGGAAGTCGCTGAGGTCCGCCGTGACCTGCGTCGCGGCGGGCGCGGGTGGGGCGGGCGGCGCCGCCGGGCCGTTTCCGGCTCCGTAGCCGCCGCCCCCGCAGGCGGCCAGCAGCCCCGCGAGCGCTCCGGCCGCCAGCCCCGTTCCCACACGAGTGGTCCGGGTGGTGCGTGTCCTTGTCATGGCAGGGATACGGCTGACAGCCGCCGGGAGATTGCGGACGGGAACGGAGGCCGGGAGAGGAGGAGAATGAAGGGGTGTTTCCGCGCGAACCCGAACCAATCCATTCGGGGAGGCCGAACGTATCCACTGATGTGCAGAGAATGGGCCTCCCGCTCGGGCGTGCGCCGGACGAAGCACTGCTGTCGGGCCTGGCGACGGGTGATCCCGAGATCGCCGTCGCGTTCGTCCGCCGCTTCCAGCGCACGGTGTTCGGCGTGGCCATCGCCGTGGTCGGAGATGCGCAGCTCGCCGAGGACATCGCCCAGCTGACGTTCGAGCGGGCGTGGCGGCACGCCCAGGTCTACGATGCGCGCCGCGGTTCGGTACGGACCTGGCTGACGGCGATCGCGCACCATCTGGCGATCGACGCGGTCCGGGCCCGCCGGGCCAACCCGGTCGCCCCCGAGGACCTGGACGCCCTCCTCGACATCGTGACGCAGACCCCCGAGCAGCAGGCGCTCGCCGCCGAGACGTCGGCCGGGATACGGACTGCCGTGGCGGCCCTGCCCCGGGAGCAGGCCCGCGCCCTGGTGATGGCGGGGATCTACGGGATGACCGCGCAGCAGGTCGCCGACATGGAGCGGATCCCGCTGGGGACGGCCAAGACGCGGATCCGGACGGCCATGCACAAGCTGCGCAGGACCCTGGGGGCCGAGGAGAGCCGGCGATGAGCGAGATGACCTGCGAGCAGCTGAGGGAGCTCGACGCCGAGCTGGCGTTGGACATCCTTCCGGCCCGGGAGCGCGCCCGTGCGGTCGCCCACCTGGACCGGTGCCCCGGCTGCCGGGTGCACATCGAGCAGCTGTCCCTGGTCGGCGACGGGCTGCTGGGCCTGCTGCCGGGTACGGAGCCCCCGGTCGGCTTCGAGAGCCGCGTCACGACCGCCCTCCAGCCGGCGCCGCAGCAGCCTCCCCCGCAGCCCGCGCCGGCCCGGCGCCGACTGCTGCGGCCCCGGGTCGCGGTCGCGGCGGCGGCGCTGGCCGTGGCGTGCGGCTTCGCCGGCTGGGCGGCGGGCACGGTGATCGAGCAGGCCTCGGGGCCCGCGTCCCCGACGGGCGCAGCGAACGCGCAGCTGCTGCAGGCGCCGCTGATGGCGGACGGCGGGGAGGTGGGCCGGGTCTTCGCCCATCCGGGCCGGCAGGGCTGGGTGTACATGTCGGTGGACCTGGAGAAGACGACGCCGGAGGTCAGCTGCGTACTCGTCAACAAGGACGGCACGACGACCCGCCTCGGCACGTTCTCGCTCCAGGGCGGCTACGGCTACTGGGTCGCGGCGGCCGATGTGAACCCCACGACCCTCGCGGGCGCCAGCCTCCTCACCCCGGACGGCACGGTGCTGGCAAAGGCCAACTTCGCATGATGAGTCACGGAGAGTAACGCTCCGAAATGCGGGAGTCACCACCCGGTGCCAGGGTGGTGGACGTCCCCAGTGGACGTCCCCTCACCCTCTTCGAGGAGCGAAACCGGCATGGTCAAGAAGCAGCCGCCCCAGGACAAGGCCAACAAGCTCAAGGAGCAGGCCAAGCAGAAGACGCAGGAAGCCAAGAGCCAGGCGAAGAACCCGGACCGCAAGTCCGAGGACATGGACATGGACATGGACATGCCCCAAGACCGCCCCCGCCCGTCAGGCTCCTCCGAGTCCCTGTACTAGCGGCACCGCAAGGCGCGCCCGACTCCCCCCGGGCGCGCCTTGCGCGTTCCGCGGACCGGCTGCGGTCACGGGACCACGAAGGTCAGCGTGGCCGGGGGGGCTGCGGGGCGGGGGACGGAGAGGTGGGTGGTGCCCGCGCGGACCGCGCGCAGTTCCCATTCGCGGTGGCCCGTGGCCGTGACGTTGCTGATGGGGATCAGCAGGACCGACTCGCCCTGAGCCGTGGGTTCCGGGCCGCCCTCCGGGAGGGGGAGCCGGAGCCGGGCCGTCTGACCGGCCTCGAGCCGCCCCGTGAAGCCGTCATCGGCCCCGGTGAATACGCGGCCCTGCGCCGGTGTCGGTGCGCCCGCTCCCGTGGCGCCCGTACCGCCCGGGTCACGCGACTCGTTCGCCGGCGGACGCGCCCGGCCGCCCCCGCACCCGGTGAAGAGCGCGAGGGCGGCGAGGCACACCAGGCGTCGGTCAGCCACCGTCACGCACGTTGAACCGCAGCAGGACGTCGACCTGGGACAGCAGCTGGTTCCGCGTCGACGCCGGGTTGTTGCAGACCGCCTCGGCGCGGGCCATCGCCGCCCCGAAGGTCGAGTCCGTCTTCCAGTCGCCGTTGGTGTCCACCGGCGTGGCCAGGTCGTATGACCCGTTCGCGAAGTTGAGCCACGCCGCGAGCAGCTGCTGGGACACCAGCGGCCTCGGCTGCGGAGAGCCCGAGCTCAGGATCGCGTACGCCTGGGCCTCGGTCAGCGGCCCGTAGACCGCGCTCATGAACGAGGCCACGCTCAGCAGGCAGGCCCGCTGGGCCGGCATGAACTGGTTCGGTGCCCGCCCGTCGTACTCGCCCATCCAGTACGCCTGGTTGCGCGCCCGCAGTGCATTGCCGGTGGTGATGACGGCCGCCGTGTCGAAGGCGTTGCCGCCGTCGTCGTCCTGGCCGGTGAAGGTCAGCGTGGACAGGCAGGCGGCCGGGTACGCGTGCGACTTCGTCGCCGTCACGTTGCGCGGCTGGATCGAGGGGCTCGGGTCCGGGTCGGTGGCCGGCGGGTTCACCAGCGAGACCAGGTTGTCCGAGGCCCCGTCCCCCCACAGCCACGTCAGGGTCAGGTCGTCGCTTCCGGGGTCGGTCGACGTGCCCTTCACGGCGACCGGCGTGCCGGCGTGGGCGATGAAGGCCTTCTGCCCGTTGTACGTCGTCTGCCGAGGTTCCCGGCCGAGGGCGCGGTCCCTTTGGCGGAGCCGGCGGCGCTGAGCGTGACGTCCGTGCCCTCACCCGTCGTGTAAGGGCCGCCGGCGTTCGCGGTCGGCAGGCAGGCGGCGGGGACGGTCTCGTCGGCCGTCACGGTGTTCTGGTCCGCGCTCGACGCGGCGCCCGTGCCCATGCCGCGGCCGGCGAAGACCCGCCACAGCAGGCACTGGTTCGCGCCCGCGTTGTTGGTCATGTCGGCGGCCAGGATGCCGTCGCGGGCGTCGAGGTAGCTCGGCGCGGTGACGGTGTTCTTCATGCCGTCGATGACGAGCTGCTGGGTGAACGCGACGCCCTTCGCCTCGCGGATGTCGTACATCGTCGCGGCCCAGATCTCACCGTTGCGGTGCACGCCACGGGCCGGGCGGAACGTTCCCCACTTCTCGGTGGACGTGTCGTACGCCTGCGTGCGGATGCCGGTGGCGGTGTTGCCGGTGACGTACTCGCCGACCGTCGCGTCGCCCCACTTGAGGAAGGAGATCGTGTCGCTCCAGCCCTCCCCGAGGGCGCCGGTCTGGGCACCGCCGCCGAGGTTGCCGCCGCCGACGAGGCGGTTGGACACGCCGTGCCCGTACTCGTGCGCGATGACGTCGCCGTCGAGCGAACCGTCACGCCACGGCCGGCCCGGCGGCTGCCACATGTACATCTGCATGCGCGGGCTGGCGCCGTCCCCGGGGGTGCCGAAGTTGGCGTTGTTCGTGCACCGGATCGCGTTCGGCGGCGTGCTGCTGTCCAGGCAGCCGAAGTCCCAGCCGTCCTGCGCCTCGGCCAGCACCGGGTCGTTGCCCGAGCCGCCGCGACCGAAGTTGTCGACCTGGAAGTTCCGCGACGCCTCGTCGAACCCCAGGTTGTAGAGGTAGTCGTGCATCACGTTGGTGTAGTAGAAGAGCTGCGTGACGACGGGGTTCACGTCCGCGTCGAGGTTGGCCTGCGTCGCGGTGGCGTTGGTGCGCCAGGTGTCGCTGAACGTGTAGTTGAAGTGCCGGAAGGCGGGGTCGCCACTGGCCGGGGACTGCGGGCGCAGCGCGTCGTTCCCGGTGTCCGGCACCGTGTTGTCGCCGTCCTCGTCCCGGTACGCGTTGGCGTTGTTGCCCTGGGTCAGCCGGTCCGCCACCCAGGAGCCGTCGCGCCCGGTGAAGGGCGTGACCGTACGGGCGGCGCCGGCGGCGTCCGGGTGCTGCGCCGTGAAGACGGTCCCTTCGGGGCCGGCGTGGTGGTACCGGCTCTCGCGGCTCAGCAGCCGGCCGTCGGCGGCGTCGACCACCGTCTGGTACCAGGACGTACCCGAGACCTCGATGTCGGTGAGCCAGGCCGGGCGCAGCTCGCGGCCGGAGTCGGTGGGGAACCACACCAGCTCGGCGGTCACGTCGTTGGGCTTCGTGAGCCTCTTGGCGTAGACGTTCTTGAACTTCTGCTTGCCCTTGTCGCGGTTGTCCGTGCCCGTCAGCTCGTGCTGCGCCCTGGCGCCCTGGGCCTCGGCCGCGTGGTCGAGGGCCTGCTTCGCCGTCAGCTCTACGCTGCCGGCCGGCTCGGCGGTCACGACGGCGCCGCCGAGGATGACGAGGCGGCCGCGCTTGTCGACGGTGGCGGTGAGAAGCCCGCCGTGTACGCGCATGCCGTCGATGCTCTGACCGATCGTCACCTGCTGCGCCCCGTTGTGCTTGGTGGGGTACGTGGAGACGACGACGAGCTGCGCGGCCTGCTCGGCGGTGAGCCCGAACTCCCCCCGATGGTCACGCACGTAGGCAAGTGCGACGTGCTCGGGAGCCCGCTTGGAGGGGGTCGTCAGATAACCGCCGGAGTTGAAGATCATCCGGGCGTGCCCGGTCGCGGGGTCGCGCCGTACGGTCGGATCGGCGGGGTCGTCGACACCCCGCGGCGCGGCGGCGGCCAGGCCCGGCGCCAGAGCCAGGAGCAGGCCCGTGGTGGTCACTGCGGTCCACAGCCTCGTGCGGAATCGCCATCTGGTCACGGCCTGACCCTCCCAAGCGCCGACGCTCCCCCGGGTCTGCTGTCGAGACCGCGCGCGCTCCGTGACCCTACTCACCAAGATCCACCGGTCAACGAGGCTCTCCGCCCGCTCCCACCTCCGCCCCCATTTGCGGCAAGCGCACACAAGCCCGACACCGGAAGGCGCTGCGGGCACCCCGAAACAAGAACGGGGCCCCCAGCCCGAGGGTCGCCGTCTGCGAGTCAGCGATTACCGGGTCGTATACACGATCGACAACGGGGAACTGGTGGTCTGGGTCGTTCACGTGGGGCATCGGTCCACGGTTTACGAGACCTGATCGGCAGCGATGACCCAGGGATGGTGCGGCAAGTTGCCGAAAAACCTCCGGCCGGGATCGTTGGCTCTCCAGCCTGAGCTGCGGGCGGCTACCGTGAAGCCATGACCGGACTGCCCGACTGGATGCGCCCGCCGCGCGCGGAAGGCTGGTTCGCGGAGGACCTCGACCGCCTCCCCGAGGCACCCCGCCACACCGAGCTGATCGATGGAGCCCTCGTCTTCATGATGTCGCCCCAGAGGTGGTGGCACGGCCACCTCGTCACCACGCTCACCGTCGCACTCATGGAGCAGGTGCCCGCCGACACCAGAGTCGGCCGCGAGATGACCATCAAGCTCGACCCGCGCAACCGTCCCGAACCGGACCTGCTGGTGACGACGGCCGATTTCGACGGCGACCGTACCTGGTTCGCACCGGAGGACGTCCAGCTCGTCATCGAGGTCGTCTCCCCGGAGTCCGCCCATCGCGATCGCACAGTAAAACTCCGCAAGTACGCAGAGGCCGGCATCCCGCACTACTGGTGCATCGAGGACGAGGACGGGGCACCCGTCGTCCACGTCTACGAGCTCGACGAACCCACTGGCGCATACGCGCCCGCCGGGATCTTCCGGGGCACCCTCCAGCGCCCGGTGCCTTTCGAGGTCAGCCTGGACCTCGACAAGCTCACGCCGCCCCGAAGCAGCTGAAAAGTCAGCACCAAGTCAGCACGGGAATGCAGAAGGGGTCGGACTCGCCAGAGCCCGACCCCTTCTGGCCTGCACATTTGACGAAACTGTCTCACATGCAGTAACGAGCCGATTACACGTTGAAGCGGAACGTCGAGTGCAGAGCTGCGACCTGCGGAAACGCCGTTTTGGAGGGGCTTATCCCAGCACCATCCCAGCACCGGCGATCAGTAGTGGTACCGGGCAGCGAGGATGACGATCTCCATGTCCGTCACCAGGTAGACGAGGCGGTGCTCGTCATCGATCCGCCGCGACCACGCCCCAGGCAGGTGATACTTCAGCGGCTCTGGCTTACCGATGCCCGCAAAGGGGTCACGCCTGACGTCCTCGATGAGCTTGTTGATCCGGGCGAGCATCTTGCGGTCGTTCTTGAGCCAGGACGTGTAGTCCTCCCAGCCCTGATCCTCAAAGGCAAGCCTCACGCGGCACCCGCACCAGCGTCCGCCGAGTCCGGATCGATCAGCTCCCGCTCCGACACATTGACGTGGGCCAGGGCGTTCTCGTACGCCTTGAGCAGCCGACGTGCGTTCGCCGGCGAGCGCAGCAGGTACGAGCCCTCACGCAGCGCCGCATAGTCCTCGGCCGAGACGAGCACGGCGTTGCCGTGCTTCGAGACGATCTCGATGGCCTCGTGGTTCTCGTTGACCTTTTTGATCAGCGGAAAGAGTTCTTTGCGGGCTTCGCTCGCGGTTATGGACATGACCTGACCTCTTCCCTCAAGTGGTACCTAATAACGTACCACTCTCGGCGCTGTTCAGGAGGGAGGGCGACTGATGGATAGTCAGCTATCCCAGCACCATCCCAGCACGGGAAAAAGCCAAGGGCCCACCTCCGAGGAGGTGGCCCTTCTGACCTGCAGGTTTGCCTGGTGGGCAACGTGGCGCTAATTCACACGCTCACACGTTGAAGCGGAATGCCTGAGCCCCGATCCTGGCCTGCGGTGGAACCCAGCCCAGGCCCCTGACCAGGTATTTTCCCGTTGGCGTGCGTTGGCTTCCGACGGACGCTTACGGGTGTCCTGCGGACTGCGCCATGCGTCCCTCGGCCGGGGCTGCGCAGGACGGGACGGCGGCCAGCACGCAGGCATCTTCCCTCTCGCGTCGGCGGCCGGTGCCGCTGAAATCCATGGCCCGCCGTCCGGCACATCGGCAAGACTGCACAGATGAGCAGCCGATACCCGTGTCCTTGCTGCGGGCATCGCGGGCTCGACGAGATTCCCGGCTCCTACTCGATCTGTCCTGTCTGCTTCTGGGGGGGGGACCGCCCTCTGCTGCTCCCCGGAAAGGCACTTCCGAATGACGCTGCGCAAGGTGCTGACAGGTGTGGTGACGGCAGTCCTCTGCGGCACTGCCGTCTCCTGCACGACCGGGGGCGACGACAGTAGTTGGACCGCGCCCGCCAAAGGCCAGGCCGCCGCGCTGCTGGACTTCTCCGACGAAGGCCGGGACGCGAGTCTCAGGACGGTGGCGTTCTACGGCTTCAACGGTTTCCCGGGCGGTATGACGACCGGCCAGGACGGCAGCGTCTACGTACTTGGACAGAAGCTGGTCCGGATGAAGCGCGACCGGACGGTGTCGACGGTCGAATTCGCTGGTGAGAAGGAGGGCGCCGCCTCCGGCGTCGTGGCGCTGGCCGACGGCTCTCTTGTGCTCGGCATCGAAGGACAGGTGAAGAAGCTGGAGCCGGACGGCAGCGTGTCGGTCCTGGCCGGCGCTTCCGGGTCCGCCCGCACGACGGGGACGCCCGTTCCGGTGTCGGCACCCGCCGCCGGATTCCACTTCAGCGCTACGCCGAGCCCGTTCGGGGTCAGGCCCGACGGAACCATTCTGATCGCGGATCACGATGTCTTGTGGGCGCTCAAGGACGGCACACTCAGACAGCTCTACCGCACCACCGCGACGTCTCCGGATGGCGAGCCGCTCCTGCTCGGCTGGGACAACGCGGTCGACGCGTCCGGCGCGGCATATGTGTCCCCTGAGGTGCCTGAGCGCGTGCCGGGACGTCTCGGCGATGTGGTGGCGATCAACGCCGACGGCCTGTTGAGCAAGCCGCTGCTGCCCTCGGAGATCCCCGGCTGCCGGGATCCCCTGCCGCGCTGAAGGTGATGTGGCTGACCGGCGACGGCGCGAGCGGCATATTCGCGCAGGTCTACGACGCGTCGGGCTCCAACGGCGCGGTCCTGCACCTCCATTCCGGGAGGGCCGATGTCCTCACGCGTGAGAAGCCCGGCATCAGCTCCGGCAGCCCCTGCCGTATTCAGCACCCGATGGACGCGCTGCAACTGCAGTGTGCACTGCCCCCAGGCATGACCTATCGGTCGGGCAGCCTCATCCTCGGCGGAAACGGGGACTACGTCCTGGAGATCCGGGTCACCTGACCCATCCGGAGATCGACGGCCGGCGTACGCGGCTGAGGACCCTCGCGGACAACAAAAGGGGCGAGGCGGCTGCCCTGGACGGGATGACGTTGCCTCAGAGCCTCACTTCTCCGTCTTCGGCCAGTAGAAGGAGAGGTCGATGAACGTCGGCTTCTCATCGTCGAAGGAGTACAGCAGGGATGCGTCGATGTATGGCGTTCCCGGCGTGTGCTTCGCGGGAGACATGCCGCTGGTGGACATCACGGCCTCGCGCCCGGCCTCGCGGCCGCCGGTCCGCTGCTTGTACCAGCGGTCCACGTTCACGGTGTCCATCGACACCTCCTTGGCCAGCTCCTTCGCGGCCCGGTAGGCGTCATCGGTGCTCATCTTCGGATAAATGATGTGCACCGAGTTGACAGTGCCGCTGTCCGGGTCCGCGTCGAGCCGGAGCATGCGCCTTCCGGTGAGGTGAATTCCGCCGGAGAACGTGATGTCGTACTCGGCCGAGGAGATTTCCCAGGAACTCCGGCTCTTGCCGGACCAGTTGACGTCCGATTTGGTATGGCTGTGACTCAGGTCCCATTTCACGGAACTGGGCTCCTCCCGGGCCATGTACAGGTACCCAAGAAGAAGCAGTGCGGCCGAGACGGCCGCGAAGGTGATGACGAGGGGCCGGGCGCGGTACGGCATCCTGGATCAGCCCTCGCCGTTGAGCGTGATGCGCCGGAACTCCTTGGCGCGCTCGTTCAACGGCAGGGCGATGAGCCGCTTCGCTTCCGCCGGATTGTCGCGGAGAAGACGTTGATAGGCAGGCAGCATGTCGTCCGAGATCCAGTCCCGGCGGTCGTCGGTGTTGGTGACCTGGCTGAACGGACAACCGACGAAGCCCCAGCTGTAGTCCTTGAAGCTTTCGCTCCCCGGCATCGGCGAGCGCGTCATCTGGTCCAACTCGGTGGAGAAGAAGAAGCCGATGAGTCCGTCGTGGTGGTAGATCTCCGAGTAGCAGGGCGGGCAGGATGGCCTTCTGCTCCCGCGCGAGGAGATCCTGGTTCCCGTCGGAGATGCGCTTGGGGTCTCCTGAATTGACCCCTTTCATGTGCCGGCAGATCTGGCATCGATCAGACCTTCCCATTGGAGGGGTCAGGCGTACACCTTCTGGACTTTGGCGTCGTTGGGGCCGAGTCCCTTTGAAGTGTCCCAGGTGGTGGGGTCGATGTCCGCCGCGATCATCGCCTTGGCCATCTGGCGGGCCATCGCCGTGTCCGAAACGTCGGCCGCGTCCGGCGTCGACTCGGCGACCGCGCTGCGGCGTTTCGATGGTCGGTTTGATCTGAGACTCACAGATGATCACGACGGAGGCGGCCTGCATGTTGAGCCCCACCCCCGGCGCCGACCGTGGCCCGAAGCTGTTGTGTACACATGGCACACTCGGTACCCTTGAGGCATGACTCAGCCGCTGCCCATAGAGTCCATCCGCGACGTACGCGCTCACTTGGCCGAGGTCGTCGAACGGGCCGACCGCGACGACGTGCCCACTGTCATCACCCGTCGCGGCAAGCAGGTCGCCGCCGTGGTCTCGATCGAGGTGCTGCGCAAGTACCAGAAGTGGGAAGAGCGCGAGATCAACCGCATCATCGACGAGCGCATGGCGAGCCCGGCCGCCGGCGTCCCGATCGAGGACGTGATGAGGGAGACGCTGGCACGCGGTGAGTGACTACCGCACGGTGTTCCGGCCCGAGGCCCAGGCCGAGCTGCGCAAGATCCCGCGTGACATGGCGCTTCGTATCCTGGCCAAACTGACAGAGCTGGAGAGCGACCCCTTCGGCTTCAACACCACCGCACTCGTATCCCAGCCTGAGCGCCGCCGCCTACGGGTCGGCGACTACCGTGTCGTCTACACGATCGACAACGGGGAGCTGGTGGTGTGGGTCGTACACGTCGGACACCGCTCCACGGTCTACGACACGTAGCCACTCCAGGTTCTGCGGACTGCTGCGGACAGCACAACGGCCTGACCTGCTTTCTCACAGGTCAGGCCGTTTGCACACATCCAATCAGACGTTGAAGCGGAACTCGACCACGTCGCCGTCCTGCATGACGTAGTCCTTGCCTTCCATGCGGGCCTTGCCCTTGGCGCGGGCCTCGGCGACCGAGCCGCAGGCGACCAGGTCCGCGAAGGAGATGACCTCGGCCTTGATGAAGCCGCGCTGGAAGTCGGTGTGGATCACGCCGGCCGCCTCGGGGGCCGTGGCGCCCTGCGGGATGGTCCAGGCGCGGGTTTCCTTCGGGCCGGCCGTCAGGTAGGTCTGGAGGCCCAGGGTGGCGAAGCCGACGCGGCCGAGGGTGGCCAGGCCGGGCTCGTCCTGGCCTACCGACTGGAGGAGCTCGAGGGCCTCCTCGTCGTCCAG
Organism: Streptomyces sp. NPDC051364; assembly: GCF_040682115.1. NCBI lineage: Bacteria > Bacillati > Actinomycetota > Actinomycetes > Kitasatosporales > Streptomycetaceae > Streptomyces > Streptomyces sp. NPDC051364. Next base: position 392,619 of record NZ_JBFBAH010000004.1, read on the forward strand.
CTCGGCAAGGTCCTGCTCCAGCTTGGCGTTCAGGAAGATCGCCTCCGCCGGGGCGACCAGCGCGCTCTGCTCCGCCTTGAAGGCGTCGTCCACCAGCTCGTCCTCGTCCACGTTGAAGACGTAGAGGAACGGCTTCGTGGTCAGCAGGTGCAGCTCGTGGAGGAGGTCGCCCTGCTCCGTGCCCTTGGTGATGCCCTTGGAGAACAGGGTGTCGCCGGCCTCGAGGATCTTCTTGGCCTCGACGACGGCCGCGAGGACCGCGACCTTCTCCTTCTGGAGGCGGGACTCCTTCGTCAGGCGGGGCTCGGCCTTCTCGATGGACTGGAGGTCGGCGAGGATCAGCTCGGTGTTGATCGTCTCGATGTCGTCCTTCGGCGAGACCTTGCCGTCGACGTGCACGACGTTCTCGTCCTTGAAGGCACGGATGACCTGGCAGATCGCGTCCGACTCACGGATGTTCGCGAGGAACTTGTTGCCCAGGCCCTCGCCCTCCGAGGCGCCGCGGACGATGCCCGCGATGTCGACGAAGTCGACCGTCGCCGGGAGGATGCGCTGCGAGCCGAAGATCCCGGCGAGGACGGCCAGGCGCGCGTCCGGGACGCCGACGACGCCGACGTTCGGCTCGATGGTGGCGAACGGGTAGTTGGCCGCCAGCACGTCGTTCTTGGTCAGGGCGTTGAACAGGGTCGACTTGCCGACATTCGGCAGGCCGACGATTCCGATCGTGAGCGACACGTTGGCGACTTCCCGTAGCTGGAGGGGGCGGCGGCCCGGGAGTGGGCCACCGGACAGTTTACTTTCCGATGAGTGGCAGTCGTTGTACGCGTGTCCCCACCCCGATACCGCGCTCGGCCCGCCTAGCTTGGTGGGGTGGAGCAACACAGGACGCGTTCGGCGGATCACCCGCAGCGACAGCAGCCGGAGCGACAGCAGCCGCGGCGCCCGGCCGCCCCGCCCATCGGCGGGGTGCCCGCCCAGGGCGGCCGCCCGCAGCCCGCGCCCGCCCGGCGGCTGCCGCGGGCCCGGCTGACCGGGCTCGGCGGCGGGCTGTTCGCGTGCGTCGCGATGACCCTGGTCGCCGGGATCGCCTGGCTGCTCTTCGGCGGCTCGCTGCTCGCGTACGGACTGCTCTTCCTGCCCGTCGCGGCCGCCACCGCCCTCTGGGTGCGCCCCGCCGACCTGATCACCGCGCCGATCTCCGCGCCGATCGCCTTCGCCGTCGGGGTCTGGCCCATCTCCGGCGGCTCGGGCGGCTTCGGCGCAGAGCTCATGGGCATCGTGTCCGCCCTGTCGCTGCACGCCGGCTGGCTGTACGGGGGGACGCTGATCTCCGCGCTGATCGTCGTCGTACGGAAGGCCGTGCTCATCTCCCGGCGCAGGCTCCCCCGCCGGACCGCCTAACTGCTCGATCCCCTCGCCGCCATCGCCGCCCCCACGATGCCCGCGTTGTTCTGGAGCCTGGCCGGGACGATCTCGGCCCGGACGTCCTGGATCAGCGGAAGGAACTTCTCCGGCTTGCGGCTGACGCCGCCGCCGATGATGAACAGGTCCGGGGAGAAGAGCATCTCCACGTGCTCCAGATACCTCTGCACCCGGTGCGCCCAGCGCTCCCAGGTGAGCTCCCCGTCCTCCTTGGCCTTGACCGACGCCCGCTTCTCCGCGTCGTGGCCCTTCAGCTCCAGGTGGCCGAGCTCCGAGTTCGGAACCAGCCGCCCGTCCGTGAACAGCGCGCTGCCGATGCCGGTGCCCAGCGTCAGCATGATCACCGTGCCGTCGCGGCCCCGGCCCGCGCCGTACGTCATCTCCGCGATCCCGGCGGCGTCCGCGTCGTTGAGGACGGTGACGGGCTGGCCACCGAGCCGCTGCGACAGCAGGGTCGCCGTGTCGACGCCGATCCACGCGCTGTCCATGTTGGCCGCCGTACGGGTGACGCCCCCCGTGACGACGCCCGGGAACGTCACCCCCACCGGGCCGTCCCAGTCGAAGTGGCGCACCACCTCGACGACACAGCCGGCCACCCCGTCGGGGGTGGCCGGCTGCGGTGTCAGTACCTTGTGGCGCTCCTGCGCCAGCTCGCCACGGTCCAGGTCCGCGGGAGCGCCCTTGATCCCGGAACCACCGATGTCCACGCCGAAGATCTGCATGGAAACACCGTAGGGAACTTCGCGGGCAGGGGCCTACTTCTCGGCGACCAGCGCGGCCGCTTCCGCGCGCAGGTCGCGGCGCAGCTCCTTCGGCAGCGAGAAGACGATCGACTCCTCGGCGGTCTTGACGATCTCCACGTCCTCGAAGCCGCGCGCGGCCAGCCACTCCAGGACCTCCTCGACCAGCACCTCCGGCACCGAGGCGCCCGAGGTCAGGCCGACCGTGGTGACGCCCTCCAGCCAGGCCTCGTCGATCTCGCTCGCGAAGTCGACGAGGTACGCGGCGCGAGCGCCCGCGTCGAGGGCGACCTCGACCAGCCGGATCGAGTTCGAGGAGTTCTTGGAGCCGACGACGATGACGAGGTCGGAGTCGGCGCCCATCACCTTGACCGCGGCCTGGCGGTTCGAGGTGGCGTAGCAGATGTCGTCGCTCGGCGGCGAGACCAGCAGCGGGAACTTGGTCTTCAGCGCGTCGACCGTCTCCATGGTCTCGTCGACCGAGAGGGTGGTCTGCGAGAGCCAGACGACCTTCGACTCGTCGCGCACGACGACCTTGTCCACGTCGTCCGGGCCGTCCACGATCGTGATGTGGTCCGGGGCCTCGCCGGAGGTCCCGATGACCTCTTCGTGGCCTTCGTGGCCGATGAGGAGGATGTCGAAGTCCTCGTTCGCGTACCGGATGGCTTCCTTGTGCACCTTGGTGACCAGCGGGCAGGTCGCGTCGATCGTCGCGAGCTTGCCGGCCGCCGCCTCCTCGTGCACCACCGGCGCCACGCCGTGCGCGGAGAACATCACGATGGAGCCCTCGGGCACCTCTTCCGTCCGCTCGACGAAGATGGCGCCCTTCTTCTCCAGCGTCTGGACGACGTACTTGTTGTGCACGATCTCGTGCCGGACGTAGACCGGCGCACCGTACTGCTCGAGGGCCTTCTCGACGGCGATCACGGCTCGGTCCACGCCCGCGCAGTAGCCGCGCGGGGCGGCGAGCAGGACGCGTCGGGAAGCGGGAGCAGGTGCGGCAGCAGTCATGCGGTCCATCGTACGGGGGTCTCCAGGAGGCCCGGCGTCGCCCATTCGGCACAGACTGGGTCGAACGTGAGAACCGACCGCCCCTCGGAGGAACGATGGCGTCCGTTACGGAGCCCGGTACGGCCCCGAAGCCGGCCCTCCGGCGGAGCCTCGGATTCCGGGACCTGGTCGTGTACGGGCTCCTCTTCATCGCCCCCATGGCCCCGGTCGGGGTGTTCGGCACCCTGGACGCGAAATCGCACGGCGCCGTCGCCCTCGTCTACGTCTTCGCGACGATCGCGATGGCCTTCACGGCGTTCTCGTACGCGCAGATGGTCCGGGTGGCCCCGCAGGCCGGCTCGGTGTTCACGTACGCACGCAAGGGACTCGGCGAGGGGCCCGGGCTGATCGCCGGCTGGATGGCGATGCTCGACTACCTGCTGATCCCGGCGGTCGCGTACCTCTTCTCCGGGATCGCGATGAACGCGCTGGTCCCGGAGGTCTCCCGGTGGGTGTGGACGGCGCTGGCCGTGCTGGTGACCACCGCGCTGAACCTGTGGGGCGTACGGGCGGCCGCGCGCGTGGGCTTCGCCGTGCTGGCCATGGAGATCGCGGTGCTGCTGGTGTTCGTAGTGGCCGCGGTGACGGTGCTGGTCCGGGACGGGGCGCAGCGCGGCTGGCTCTCGCCGCTGACCGGGGACGGCACTCCGGCCTTCTCCCTGACGGCCGTCCTGGGCGCGGTGTCGGTGGCGGTCCTCTCCTACCTCGGCTTCGACGCGATCGTCTCCTTCGCGGAGGAGGTGAGTGAGGAGGGGCGCGAAGCCCCTTGGAAGGGGGGTGGCGGGCGACGGGCGGGCGGCTCGGAGAAGGTGGCGCACGCGGTGCTGTTCTGCCTGGCGCTGGCCGGGGTGCTGTTCATCGGGCAGAGCTACCTGGCGGCGCTGCTGATGCCGGTGCCCTCGGCGGAGCTGGCGGCCGAGCCGGCGCAGCAAGGGCCGGCCTTCTACAACGCGGTGGACTCCTCGGTCGGCCCCTGGCTGCACGACCTGGTCGCGGTCAGCAAGGCGATCGGGGCGGCGTTCGCGGCACTGGCCGGGCAGGCGGCGGCGGGCCGGCTGGTGTTCGCGATGGCCCGGGAGCGGCGGCTGCCGGGGGCGCTCGCGCGGATCTCGGACGGGACTCCGCGGCCGGCCCTGCTGGTGGCGGCGACGATCACGCTGATCGCGGCGGTGTGGGCGGCCCGCCGCGACGACGGGCTCGACCAGCTGGTCTCGGTGGTGGACGTCGGCGCGCTGGTGGCGTTCACGCTGCTGCACGCCTCGGTGGTCGGCTGGTTCGTGGTGCGGCGCGGGGCGGGGACCCCGAACTGGTGGAAGCACCTGGTGATCCCGGTGCTCGGCGCGGCGGTGACCGTGACGGTGATCGTCGAGGCGTCCTGGACGGCGCAGGTGGTGGGGGCGGTGTGGCTGCTGGTGGGCCTGGGGGTGCTCTTCGCCCAGCGCGGACGGCGGCCGGACGCCGACACCGGACGCTGAGACACGACACCCCGCCGGACCCGGGACACGACATCATCACCGGTCCCTGAGACGCTGTCAGCCCGGGCGGCTAGCCTTCGTGCATGGGTCTGAATACGTCGGCTGACGCGCCGCTGCCGGTCGGCCAGGTGTCCCGGCTCATCGGGGGCTGGATCGACAGGCTCGGCCAGGTGTGGGTGGAAGGGCAGATCACGCAGCTCTCGCGGCGGCCGGGGGCGGGGGTGGTCTTCCTGACGCTGCGCGACCCCTCGCACGACATCTCGCTCAGCGTGACCTGCTACCGCCAGGTCTTCGACGAGGTCGCGGACGCGGTGACGGAGGGCGCGCGGGTCGTCGTCCTGGCCAAGCCGGAGTGGTACGCCCCGCGCGGGCAGCTGTCGCTGCGGGCCACCGAGATACGGCCCGTCGGGATCGGCGAGCTGCTCGCCCGGCTGGAGAAGCTCAAGCGGTCGCTCGCATCCGAGGGCCTGTTCGCGCTGGACCGCAAGAAGCCGCTGCCCTTCCTGCCGCAGCTGATCGGGCTGGTGGTCGGGCGGGCCTCGGCGGCCGAGCGCGACGTACTGGAGAACGCCCGGCGGCGCTGGCCGGCGGTCCGCTTCGAGGTGCGGAACGTCGCCGTCCAAGGGGTGAACGCGGTGCCGCAGGTGATCCGTGCGGTCAAGGAGCTCGACGCCCTGGACGAGGTCGACGTCATCATCGTGGCGCGCGGCGGCGGCAGCGTGGAGGACCTGCTGCCGTTCTCCGACGAGGAGGTCGTACGGACGGTCGCGGCGGCCCGTACGCCGGTGGTCTCGGCGATCGGGCACGAGCCGGACTCCCCGCTCCTGGACCTGGTCGCGGACCTGCGGGCCTCCACGCCCACGGACGCCGCGAAAAAGGTGGTCCCGGACGTCGGCGAGGAGCTGGAGCGGGTACGCCAGCTGCAGGGCCGGGGGCTCCGGGCGGTGCGCGGGCTGCTCGACCGGGAGGAGCGGGGCCTCGCTCAAGCGCTCGCCCGGCCGGTCTTCGTCCATCCGCAGCGGATGGTGGAGACCCGCGAGGCCGAGCTGGAGGCCCTGCTGGGCCGCACCCGGCGCACCCTCGGGCACCTGCTGGACCGGGCGGATTCGGAGCTCGCGCACACCCTGGCCCGGGTGGTGGCGCTGTCCCCGGCGGCGACGCTGGAGCGCGGGTACGCCGTACTGCAGCGGGCGGACGGGCACGTGGTGCGCTCGCCGGAGGACGTCTCGGCGGACGAGGTGCTGCGCGCGCGGGTGGCGGAGGGCGAGTTCTCCGTACGGGTCGTACAGGTCGCACCGGACGCCGGGCAGCCCGGCGAGTGAGCCGCGCGCCCCGCACCGGATATTCGATGTACTGCACACATAAGGTGGGACGGGAATGACTGAAACCGATACCTCGTTGGGGTACGAGCAGGCCCGGGACGAGCTCATCGAGGTCGTCCGCAAGCTGGAGGCCGGCGGCACCTCCCTGGAGGACTCCCTCGCACTCTGGGAGCGCGGCGAAGAGCTCGCGAAGGTCTGCCGGCACTGGCTGGAAGGGGCCCGCGCCCGGCTCGACTCGGCACTGGCAGCCCGCGAAGCGGGGGCCGACGGGGGTGGCGGGAGTGACGAGCGGGACGCCTGAGGTCGGGCCGAACGCGAGGTCAAACGTGATCCGAGTCACCTCGACACCGATTTAGTTGAAAGTTCTACAACTTTTGGCTTAAAGTCGGGACATCGCTTCACCTCCGTATGGAAGAAGGCTTTCCGATGTCTCTCGTTCTTGACTCCGCCGCTCAGGACCTGCTGTTCCGCGAGGCCCGCACCGCCAACTCGTTCTCCGACGAGCCGGTGACCGAGGAGCAGGTCCAGGCGATCTACGACCTGGTCAAGTACGGCCCCACCGCCTTCAACTCGACGCCGCTGCGCATCACGCTGGTCCGCTCCCCCGAGGCCCGCGAGCGCCTGGTGAACCTGATGATGGAGGGCAACCAGGCGAAGACCGCCGCCGCGCCGCTCGTCGCGATCCTCTCCGCGGACAACGAGTTCCACGAGGAGCTGCCGCAGCTGCTCCCGCACTTCCCGCAGGCCAAGGACGCCTTCTTCAGCGAGCGCCCGGTCCGCGAGCAGGCCGCCGTGATGAACGCCGCCCTGCAGGCCGCGTACTTCATCGTCGGCATCCGCGCCGCCGGCCTCGCCGCGGGCCCGATGGGCGGCCTGGACTTCGCCGGTGTCCAGAAGGAGTTCCTGGACGGCGACCACACCCCCCTGATGGTCGTCAACATCGGCAAGCCGGGCGAGGACGCGTGGCACCCGCGCGGCCCGCGCCTGAGCTTCGACGAGGTCATCACCACCGTCTGAGTCCGCACACAGGTACGCAGAAGGCCGCTCCCCCGGGATTCCGGAGGAGCGGCCTTTTCCGCATGTCGGCGCCCGCACAGCGGGCTGTCGGCCGTACGGCGGACTACTGGGCGGCGCCCTGCTTGAACTCCAGCGCCGCCGCCATCGTGCCGAGGCCCTCGAAGGAGGCCGTTCCGGCCACCACCGTGACGTGGCCCTGCTCCTGGCGGACGAGCGCGTCGTACTTCTCGCCCTCCCAGCGCTCCCAGGCCAGGTCGCCCACCTGCTGCGTCTGCCCGGTGGCCTTCGCCTGCCGGGTGAGGGCGGCCACTCGCTTGGCCGAGGCGTCGCTGGACTGCTCGATCGCGACGTACTGCCCCTGCGGGTCCAGGAAGCCCAGGTGCCAGGCGTTCGCGGCCCTGCGGTCGAACGTCACCGAAGTCGCCCGCCACTCCGCCGGCAGCCCTGCGGGCGCCGCCACCGGGTACGGCGCCGCGCGCCGGGCGGTGATCGTCTCCACCCGGTAGTCGACCACGTGTGTCGGATCGGCCTTTTCGTCATGTGGGACGAAGATGTAGATCACCGCGACGACGACACCGATCACCGCCAGCGACCGGACCATGTCCCAGACCGTCTGCTTGCCCTTCATACCTGCCACGCCACCATCGTCCCCCATGGCCGGGAGCGATCTCCGCCGGGGTGGCCGCGCCGCCCGCCCCCGTTCGCAAGATGTCCGCTCAGGCCAATCGCCTGACCGATATCCCGCTCATACGTGACCCGGTCTGCTCAATTTGTCGACGTACCGATAGAGTTCCAGCACCCTCACTTCCCGGCCGTCGCCGTACAGAAAGGTGCGCTCCGATGACCGAGCACAACCTGCCGCCCCAGCTCGAAGTCTCTCCGGAGGCCCCCGACCGCAACCTCGCCCTGGAACTGGTCCGGGTGACCGAGGCCGCCGCGATGGCCGCCGGCCGGTGGGTCGGACGCGGCGACAAGCTCGGCGCCGACGGCGCCGCGGTCAACGCGATGCGGACCCTGATCTCCACCGTCTCGATGAACGGCGTCGTCGTCATCGGCGAGGGCGAGAAGGACGAAGCCCCGATGCTGTTCAACGGCGAGCGGGTCGGCGACGGCACCGGTGCCGAGGTCGACATCGCCGTCGACCCGATCGACGGCACCACCCTGAACGCCAAGGGCATGCCGAACGCCATCGCCGTGCTCGCCGCCGCCGACCGCGGCACCATGTTCGACCCGTCCGCGGTCTTCTACATGGAGAAGCTGGTCACCGGCCCCGAGGCCGCCGACTTCGTCGACATCAACGCACCCGTCTCGGTGAACATCCGCCGCGTCGCCAAGGCCAAGAACATGGCCGTCGAGGACGTCACGGTGATCATCCTGGACCGCCCCCGCCACGAGGGCATCGTCAAGGAGATCCGCGAGACCGGCGCCCGGATCAAGTTCATCTCGGACGGCGACGTCGCGGGCTCGGTCATGGCGGTGCGCGAGGGCACCGGCGTGGACCTGCTCCTGGGCATCGGCGGCACCCCCGAGGGCATCATCTCGGCCTGCGCCATCAAGTGCCTCGGCGGCACGATCCAGGGCAAGCTGTGGCCGAAGGACGAGGCCGAGCGCCAGAAGGCCATCGACGCGGGCCACGACCTGGACCGGGTACTGCACACCGACGACCTGGTGTCCGGCGACAACGTCTTCTTCGTCGCCACCGGCATCACGGACGGCGAGCTGCTGCGCGGCGTCCACTACCGCTCGGAGACCGCGACCACGTCCTCGCTGGTCATGCGCTCGAAGTCGGGCACGATCCGGCAGATCGACTCGACCCACCGCCTGTCGAAGCTGCGCGCGTACAGCGCGGTCGACTTCGACCGCGCGAAGTAGGACCGGACAGGCCGGCCGGCGGCCGGCACAGCGAGAGGGGCGTTACCGCGTGCGGCGGTAGCGCCCCTCTCGCTCGCGTGCGTACGAGCCCTCAGCCCGCGGCGGCTATCGGCCCGGCCCCCGGGGCCTGGCGCAGTTCCGCCGCCCGGCGCCGGCGGCGGGCCAGCACCACCCGCCGTTCGGCGGCGGTGAGCCCGCCCCAGACCCCGTACGGCTCGGGCTGGAGCAGTGCGTGCTCGCGGCAGGCGACCATCACCGGGCAGCGCGCGCAGACGCGCTTGGCGGCCTCCTCGCGGGAGAGCCTGGCCGCGGTCGGCTCCTTGGAGGGCGCGAAGAACAGCCCCGCCTCGTCCCGGCGGCACACCGCCTCCGCGTGCCATGGGCCGTCCTCTTCCCTCGCCGGCACCCGCGGCTTCGGTACGGCGGCCGGACGCGCCTGGAGGCTCTGTACGGCGGCTACCTGCAGGGACTGATGCGGCGGATGCTGCACGGTCTACTCCTGACGACGTATACGCAAGCGAGAGACGATGCACCTGTCCCTACCCGCTGTACGCGCCCCTATGCACTGCGTGGAGCAAGCGCGCCGCGGGGCGGAACTTCGACCGAAACCCGACGCACCGCCCGGCCCCCTACCCCTCTGGTTGCACGCCGGCTACCCCCTGGGTGGGCCCTGAGGATCACCCAGGGGTGGGCCGAGAACGAAGGGCTCCTGCGACTACGTTTCCCCCGTCCCGAACGACGTGCCCGACACGACGGAGGAACGATGAACCTGAAGACGAAGGCAGCCCTGGCCTTGGCCGCGATCCCGGCGGCCCTGCTGCTGACGGCCGGCCCGGCCGCCGCCGGCGGCGGCTACGACGTCACCCACACCGGCGGCGACATCGCCGGGGCCTGGGCCCGCGGCAACATCTGGACGACGTCCGACGGCCGAGTGCACCTGGACGGCAAGCTGAAGGACACGTCCTCGGCGGACAAGAAGGGCGCGGCCCTGCGGATCCACGCCGTGTACGCGGACGGCGGCACCCGCGACGAGGAGGTGTGGAACACCAACGGCGCCGGGACGGAGGTCAGCATCGGCGCGTACAGCTTCGCGTCGAGCGTGCGCCGCATCGAGCTCAAGGAGTGCCGGCTGTTCCGCGCGAGCAACGGCGGCATCTACGTCGGCGCCTGCGCCGCCGGCACGGACGTCTGGTCCCTCTGACCGGCCGATCCGACCCGCACTGCCGACCGGCCGTACGCCCCGGGCCCCGCGGCCCGGGGCCTAACGGAGGGGCCGGCGGAGGGGCCGGCGCTACCTCTCCAGGTGCTTGCGGAGCTTGAGGGCCAGGTCGACCAGGCGGGCGCCGAGCTTGGGCCGGGCCTCGATGTTGCCCAGCAGCGCGAACCCCCGGACGATCACCACCGGCGCGTTCGGATCGATGGTCCCGGCGCGGCCCTCGCCGTGCACCTCGAAGTTGCCGAGGACCCCGCTGCCGTAGCCGCGGAGCGTCACGTTCTCCGGGACCAGGATCTCGACGTTCCCCAGCACGCTCGTCACGTTGATCTCGGTGACCTGCTGCTCGAAGACCGCCTCGGTGAGGTCGACGGTGACGTCGCCCAGGACGGAGACCACGCGGGTGTGTGCGCCCGGCCGCCAGCGGCCCTTGCGGGTGACGCTGCTGCACACGGCGACCACGGTCTCGGAGACCTCGGCCTGGCCGGCCTGCGCAGGAGCCGCCGGAGCCTGGGCGTACGAGGGCGCCGCAGGCACGGCGCCGGGCGCCGGCAGATCCCGTACGAGCACCTCGAGCTCCCCGACCGTCTTCACGGCGTACAGCGAATCCAGTCGCTCGGAGTGCTCATCGGCGGTCAGCCGGCCCTCGGCGAGGGCGTCGGCCAGGATGTGCGCGATCCGGTCGCGGTCGGCGTCGGAGGCTCGCAGTTCGGCGGGCGCGGCAGGGTTCTTTTCCAGGTCCACGTCGGCCAGCATAGCGATACGCGATAGATCGCGATAGTCGCCAGTGAGCCTTACCTCACAGACACAGCCCGGGACGGAGGTCCTACGCTGGATAGCCGCGCTGCCAATTGGTCGTCAGCGCCGTCTGCCGAGTGAGGAATGACTGCCGTCATGCCAGAGTTTGCGTACACCGACCTGCTGCCCCTGGGCGAGGACACCACCCCCTACCGGCTGGTGACCTCGGAGGGCGTCTCGACCTTCGAGGCCGACGGCCGTACGTTCCTCAAGGTCGAGCCGGAGGCGCTGCGCAAGCTCGCCGAAGAGGCCATCCACGACATCCAGCACTTCCTGCGCCCCGCGCACCTCGCGCAGCTGCGCCGGATCATCGACGACCCCGAGGCCTCGTCGAACGACAAGTTCGTCGCGCTCGACCTCCTCAAGAACGCGAACATCGCGGCGGCAGGCGTCCTGCCGATGTGCCAGGACACGGGCACCGCGATCGTGATGGGCAAGCGCGGCCAGAACGTCCTCACCGAGGGCGGGGACGAGGCGGCCCTCTCGCACGGCATCTACGACGCGTACACGCGCCTGAACCTGCGCTACTCACAGATGGCCCCCCTCACCATGTGGGAGGAGAAGAACACCGGCTCGAACCTGCCCGCGCAGATCGAGCTGTACGCGACCGACGGCGGCGCGTACAAGTTCCTCTTCATGGCCAAGGGCGGTGGCTCGGCCAACAAGTCCTTCCTCTACCAGGAGACCAAGGCGGTCCTCAACGAGGCCTCCATGATGAAGTTCCTGGAGGAGAAGATCCGCTCGCTCGGTACCGCGGCCTGCCCGCCGTACCACCTGGCGATCGTGGTCGGCGGCACCTCCGCCGAGCACGCGCTGAAGACCGCGAAGTACGCCTCCGCGCACTACCTGGACGAGCTCCCCACGGAAGGCTCCCCCCTGGGACACGGCTTCCGCGATGTCGACCTCGAACAGCAGGTCTTCGAGCTGACCCAGAAGATCGGCATCGGCGCGCAGTTCGGCGGCAAGTACTTCTGCCACGACGTCCGCGTCGTCCGCCTCCCCCGCCACGGCGCGTCCCTCCCGGTCGCGATCGCCGTGTCCTGCTCGGCGGACCGCCAGGCCACCGCGAAGATCACCGCCGAGGGCGTCTTCCTGGAGCAGCTCGAGCGCGACCCGGCCCGGTTCCTGCCGGACACCACGGACGAGCACCTCAGCGACTCCTCGGACGTCGTCTCCATCGACCTGAACCAGCCGATGGACGAGATCCTCGCGACGCTGACCGAGCACCCGGTGAAGACCCGCCTCTCCCTGACCGGCCCGCTGGTCGTGGCGCGCGACATCGCGCACGCCAAGATCAAGGAGCTGCTGGACTCGGGCGCGGAGATGCCGCAGTACCTGAAGGACCACCCGGTCTACTACGCAGGCCCGGCGAAGACCCCCGAGGGCTACGCCTCGGGCTCCTTCGGCCCGACCACGGCCGGCCGCATGGACTCGTACGTCGAGCAGTTCCAGGCGGCGGGCGGCTCGAAGGTCATGCTGGCCAAGGGCAACCGCTCCCAGCAGGTGACGGACGCGTGCGGCACGCACGGCGGCTTCTACCTCGGCTCGATCGGCGGCCCGGCGGCACGCCTGGCCCAGGACTGCATCAAGAAGGTCGAGGTCCTGGAGTACGAGGAGCTCGGCATGGAGGCGGTCTGGAAGATCGAGGTCGAGAACTTCCCTGCGTTCATCGTCGTGGACGACAAGGGCAACGACTTCTTCCAGAACCCGGCTCCGGAGCCGACGTTCACCCACATCCCGGTCCGCGGTCCCGGTCTGGCGTAGCCCAACGCCTACGCCCCACCACAGAGCCCCTGGCGCCCTCGCCGGGGGCTCTTGCCGTGTCCGCCCCTCCCCGGCCCGCAGAGCACACAAGGGACGCACGTCGAGGCGCTGAACCGGGGTCGGTGGCCTCATCCATCCCGGTTTCCTGTTCTGGAATCACGAACCCCTTGCGCCTGTGGGCAGTTGCTCGCGAGCATCGATCGCAACGTGACAGCAAGAAGGGAACCCCGTGAAGGTCACCAAGCTTGTGAGTACGTGCGACCTCAAAGACTGCCCGACCATCTACGCCACCGACAGGGACACGTTCCTGGTTCAGGGTGAGACCCCTACCGACCACGGGCTTGAAATTCCCGCACACGAAACCGTGGTCGAAATCCCGCAACAACTTGTCCTCGACCTTATTCGGAAGGGTCTTCGTGGCGCCTAAGACTCTGGGGGAGCTGTTCGAGACCTTCACGCGGGAGGCATTCCGGCTAGAGACGCTGGATGACTACAGCAAGTCGGGAAACGTGGACGCCTACCGGGCGTTCCTCGCCGGGGAGCCTCAGCCGGCCGACTACAACGAAGCATGGGTGTCAGAACTCCGCTCCCACACAAGCAAGGGCAAGCGAGTCTATCGCGTTCACATCCTCTCTCGCCCCCTCACTCCCTACCTACGATTCGAGTTGGGTTGGGGGTATCGAAAGAATGCGACAGGTGGCGAGGAGTTCTTCATTCTCGACACCACCGAACAGCCAAACCCCCTGGAAGGGGTTCCTGACTTCTGGTTGACAGATAGCCGCACGCCCGGGGTGATGAACTACTCGGAAGACGGGGCATTCCTTGGGGCTGAAATCCTCCCCGATGAACGGGCCGTAGAGTTCACCGCCTACAGGGATACGGCTTTGGCACACGCTGTACCGTTCCCCGAATGGTGGGCGAAGCACGGGGAGTGAACAGAGCACAGCTAGGGGCCGCACTGCGGGCGCTTCGGCAGGCATCTGGGAAGGAAGCCAAGGCCGTCGCTCGCAGTGCTGTCATGTCTCCAAGCAAGCTGAGCAAGATTGAAACGGCTAAGGTCGCTCCGTCCGTCGCAGACGTTGAGCGCATTCTTACAGCCATCGGCGTTTCGGATGAGGTCAAGGCAGAATACCTAGAGGCTGTCAGAGCGGCAGCCACGGAAACCACGGCTTGGCGCCTTATCCGACGTATGGGAGTGCATAAGGCGCAGCAGCAGACGCGGTCCCTAGAGGCCCAAATGACGTTGCTGCGACTCTTCCAACCGGCTTTGATCCCTGGACTCCTACAGACCCCTGAATACATCCGAGCGATTCTCTCCCGGCACGACCTCGGCGAGGACGTGCTGACACGGACTATCAGTGCCCGGATTGAACGGCAACAGGTGCTCTACGATTCATCCAAGGAACTCAAGTTCGTCATCACGGAGTCTGCACTTCGGTGGCGCATCGTGTCAGCCGCCAGGATGGCGGAACAGGTAGACAGGCTGGCCTCTCTTTCGCGACTGCCAAGCATAGACATTCGGATTGTCCCGTTGGCTGCACGACAGCAAGACATAGCGAATCACGCCTTTGTTATCCGGGATGATCGGACGGTCACTGTCGAGACGGTTCACGCAGAGATCGTCGTGACCGACCCCCGAGACGTTGCGCTGTATGTGCAAAAGTTCGAGGGGTTCGCCTCGATGGCACTATCCGGTGACGCCATGCGGGCCACGCTCGAAGCAATCCGAGACGAGCTTTTGCGCGAGCAGGAAACCGGCTAGAACCTCGGCCCATCGCTCGGACACCATTGGCTGTCGATTCCCGGAGACAGCGGCGAAGGAGTGCGTGCGCAATGGCAACCAAGACGGACACGTTCGAGTACGCGACGTACACGCAAAAGCGGGAGACGTGCCCGTCATGCAACATGCCCATCCCCCTTCACCACCTCGCCCGGCGGGGGATGCTCGGCGGGCAGGACGGCCCGCCCAAAGTCGCGTACTGGCACACCCGGTGCGTCAAGGCGGACGGATCACGCTGATGACGCGCTCAGTCATTCGGCACACCGAGCATCGGATCATCAGCGACCCCGAGACCTCGCCCACGGTGGTTGCGAGCTGTCTCTACGCAGAATGTGGCTGGGCTGCCGTTCCCGGCCCTGACGTGGCCGAGGTTGACCGGCAGTGCATGACCCACACGGGCCTGAACGCCGTACGCGGCCGCTTTCTCGGAGGGTTCGAGGACATCGCCCTTGTTGATCGGGTCGACACGACCTGACACAGACTCCCGCCCCCGCCAGGGCGGGTCAGAAAACACAGCCTTCACGCCCACCTATGAGCGAAGGAGAGATGCAATGCCCAAGCATGGCGGAGGTACCGGCAGCGGCCAGGGCGGCAGTCAGCAGGACGACGGCAGCAGCGGGCGCGGACACGGAGGAGGCGGCACCGACACCGGTAGCGGCGGAAACTCCTCCGACGGCTCCGGCCCCGCGAAGAAGTAGGTCAGATGACCGCGCGCACAGAAGAGGCGGGCCCCCAGGGGCTCGCCTCCGCGCTCGTCCAGTCGGGCGCTCTGCACTCCGATTGGCTGCCGACATACAAGGCAGTCCCCCGAGACCTGTTCGTGCCTGACCGCATTTGGCCAGGCATCCCTGACGGCACCCGACAGAACCCTTTAGTGGACCGCACCACGGACCCCCATGCCTGGTTCCGCGCCGTGTTCTCCGACATCCCTCTCACGACGCAGTGGGACGACGGCAACCATGCGGGTGACGGCCTCGGCACCACCCCGAGCAGCTCCAGTTCCCAACCACACATGGTGTTCTCGATGCTGGCCGATCTCGATGTGAGGGACGGGCATCGGGTCCTTGAGATCGGTACAGGTACGGGCTGGAACGCCGGTCTTCTCTCGCACCGGCTCGGGCCCGGCAACGTGGTGTCGATCGAGTTCGATCCCGAGGTAGCGAAGGGGGCAGGCAGGAACCTTCGGGCCGCTGACCTCTCGCCTTTGGTGATCGTGGGAGACGGCCGGCTGGGCTACGCGGGAGGGGCACCGTATGACCGTGTCATTGCGACGTGCTCGATCGGTGAAGTTCCCTCCGCGTGGGTCGAGCAGACCGCTACCGGCGGCGTCATCGTCGCCCCTTGGGGAACGGTGTACGGGGGCGAAGCCATCGTCCGCCTGACCGTGAACGGCGACGGAACCGCGAGCGGCCGTTTTACCCGCTCCAGTGCCTTCATGCGCCTGCGGCAGCAGCGCCAGAACCTGCCCCCGCATGACGCATACCTCCAGGGGCAGCAATGGCCCGCAGACGGCGAAAGGAGCACGACGACGCTGTCACCCGCCGAGGTCGGCGGATGGCTCGAACAGTTCGTGATCGGGCTCCGCATGCCCGGGGCGTTCTGGCGGGTAGAGCGCTACGAGGACGGCGCGTACACGCTGTGGACACACAGCACGGACACGAAGTCGTGGGCCTCGGCCGACTATGAGCCGGGGCGGCAGGAGTACGAGGTGGTCCAGTCGGGCCCCCGCAAGCTGTGGGACGAGACGGAAGCTGCGTACCGCTGGTGGGAGCAGCAGGGCCGCCCCACGTTCGAACGGTTCGGCCTGACCACTGACAGCAACGGCGGACGGGCGTGGCTCGACTCCCCGAACAACCTGGTACCGGTTCACCGGTTCGCATAGAGGACCGGAAACGCAAAAGGAACCCCCAGTGGAAGCTGGGGGTTCTTCGCTTTGCGGCTGAGATTGGCTAGCCGCAGCCTTCACCGTCTGGACCGAAGCAGGCTCGGCGAGAGAAACGCCGGCCATACGCATGGTGAGCCATACGGGTACCGACGTGTCCTCTCCATCCCGGTCCGCGGCCCGGGTCTGTAGTACGACGGCCTGAGGGCCCCTCCCCCGTGCGGGGGAGGGGCCCTCACGCATGTCGTCCGACGGGCAGATGGATCGCCGGAGGCCCCGCGAGAGGCTGTTGCCGTATCCGAACGGCACACCGTCAACGGGAGTTCACGATGAAGAACCGCAAGCGCGCCCTCCTCCTGGCCGGATGCGCCGCCGCCCTGGTGGCGTCGCTGATCGGCGCGGCTCCGGCCCCCGCGGCCCCCGCGGTGCCCGCGGCGCCGGCCGCGTCGAAGCTCGCCTCGGTGCACGGAGGCGGGACGGTGTCCTACCCCTACGTCCCGAAGGAGCACGACATCCGCTTCACGGTCGACGCAGACGCCGTCCCGTGGAGCAGGCCCTTCCCGGCGCCGGGCGGGGAGCAGGGCATGCCGGTCGATGCGCGCGGCAAGGTGACCGTCTACCACGCCATGCCCGATGCGGGCTTCACCGGCGTCGCCGAGGCGGAGGTGGACTGCATGGTGACCGGCGGCAGGACGGCCACGATCACCGCGGTGGTCACGTCCTCGAACGTCGGCTGGGAGGGCAAGCGGATCGGGATCAGCGTCCAGGACGGCGAACGCGGCGGGCCCGACCGGGTGGGCTTCTCGTGGGGCATCGCCAACGTCGACGTGAAGCCCGACGGCTCGGTGTCCGAGCCGCGCGTGGGCACGTGCATGGCCCCGGCCCCCTTCACGGAGGTCACGAAGGGCGGCTTCAAGGTCACCCCGGCGCCACTGGCCCCCAAGCCCCACTGAGCAGTCCTGTCAGGGCTCCCGCTCCGCGGAGCCATCTCCCCGCACCCCGCACCCCGATGTAACGAACTGTTCGGTCACCGGGTCGGCACCGGCTCCGCGCAGCACCACGCATCCGGATAACGTCTGATCCATGAATCGGCAGTACGCGCAGTCCGTCACCGCCCGCGACGTGCGGGTCATCGCCCATCGGGGGGCCTCCCACGAGCACCCCGAGCACACCCTCGCCGCCTACCGGCAGGCCATCGCCGACGGCGCCGACGCGCTGGAGTGCGACGTACGGCTGAGCGCCGACGGGCGGCTCGTGTGCGTGCACGACCGGCGGGTGGAGCGGACCTCCGACGGGCGCGGAGTCGTCTCCGCCATGACGTACGAGGAGCTGGCCGCGCTCGACTTCGGCGGCTGGAAGGGGGAGGAGCACCGCGGGGCGCAGGTGCTGCTCTTCGAGGACCTGCTCAAGGAGGCGCTGGCCGCCGACCGGCCCGTCGGGCTGGCCGTCGAGACCAAGCACCCCACCCGCGCAGGCGGACGCCTGGAGGCCGAGCTCGTACGGGTCCTGAAGGACCACGGGCTGGCCGACGGATCCGACGGCCGCATCGAGGTGATGAGCTTCTCCCGCAACGCCCTGACCCGGCTGAACCGGCTGGCTCCCGGCCTGCCCGCCGTCTACCTGATCGAGCGGCGGCTGCGGCCTGCCCGGCCGCCGTTCGCGGGGCACGCCGGGCCCGGTATCGACCTGCTGCGCAAGGATCCGGGGCTGGTGGCGCGGCTGAAGGCCAAGGGGCTGCGGGTGCGGGTCTGGACGGTCGACGAGCCCGAGGACGTGGAGCTGTGCCTGCGCCTCGGCGTGGACGCCATCATCACCAACCGGCCGCGCGAGGTACGGGAGCAGCTCGAAGCGCTCTGAGGACGGCCGTTCAGAACGCCGGGTACCCTGCCTGCGGGTCACGAGGAAGTGGATCCCCTTGCCCAAGAGGAGGAGAACGGCGAGAAGAGCGGTGACGGCCAGGAGGAGGATGGTGACGAGGATCGGAGTGCTCCCTTACGAGGTCTGCACGCGCCCGCCTCGGGACGAAGCCGGCGAGCCTGCCGCAGGATACGGACGTGCGTTCGGGCCCGGCGGTTGCGGACATGGGAGCACCCGGCCGGAACGGTCCGGCCGGGTGTGGGGGGTTCGGGTCGTACGGGGCGGGGTTACGCGCTGCGTCCTCTACACGAAGCGCTGGTTCGCCGAGCCGTTGCAGGTCTGCAGGCGCAGCTGGTCGTGGGCGGCGGCCACGGTGAGACACATGCCCGGGGCGGCCGCGGGGTGCAGGGTGGCGCCGTCGCGGACCCACTGCTGGTTCGCGCCGCCGTGGCAGTTCCAGATGATCAGGCCGGTGCCGGCCCCGTAGTTGGCGCCCGGGGCGTCCAGGCAGCGGTCGTGGGTGAGCTCGATGTGGACGGACTTCTTCGCGGAGTCGTACCACCAGCCCTGATTGCGGCCGCCGTGGCAGTCCCAGCCGATGACCTTGGTGTCATTGGCGCTGGCGCCGCCGTTGGAGTCGAGGCAGTTGCCGGTCGCCTCGTTCTTCAGCGGCTTGTACAGGTCGTCCCAGGCGCCGGTCTGCAGGACGGGCGTGCCGGTGCTCGCCGGGTCGGCGCAGGAGGCCTCGCGCAGGCCGGAGTCGTAGAGCTGGGTCAGGCAGGCCGCGAAGGCGCCGTGGCCGCGGTAGTTGGGGTGGAAGGACTGGCGGGCGGTGTTCTCGTCCCACGGGAAGTGGTCCCCGAGGTCCAGGTAGAGGCCGCGGGCCCAGGTGTCCTCCATGCACACCTCGTGGCCCTGGAAGAGCCGCGAGTTGTCCAGGTACGTGGCGCCCGAGGCCAGGGCCGCCGCGCGCATGCCCTTCTCGAAGGTGGGCACCGCGTAGTTGCGGCCCCAGGCGGCGTCGGAGTCGTAGCCGGCGCAGCCTCCGGGGAGCTTGCCGGGGAAATTCGGGTTGTCGTAGAAGTCGGGGCCGATGGGGCTGGGGTAGCCCATCACGACGAGCTTGTAGTCGGAGTCGGCGTACCCCGCGTCGCGCATGACCGTCTTGAGGTCGGCGACGGTGGACTCGACCTTGGGCTTCAGGCCGTCGACGCGCGCCTGCCAGCCGGGGCCGTACTTGGGCTCGCAGGTGCCCTGGCTGAGCACCCAGCGGGTCACGCAGTCGGTCATGACCGGGCCGAACTGCAGGTCGTCGTTGGCTCCGGCGACGAGCAGCACCATCTTGATCTTCGTGTTGCGCGCCTTGACGGCCAGGCTGTCGCTCTGCACCAGCTCGTCGGCGTACTGCTTGCTGCCGCCGATCCGGATGTTGCCGGTGTAGCCGCCGGAGCAGGCGACGTTGAAGGTCAGGTCGGCCGGGATGCCGGTGCGGTGGATGGCGGAGTCCGGCGAGCGGTGGCACTGGTTGTTCGGGGTGTTGGTCGCCGGGTCGTAGTTGCCCACGCCCTCGCCCGAAATCTCGCTGTCGCCGAGCGAGATCAGGCCGGTCTTGCGCTCGTTCAGCGGGCGGATCGCCGCGTCACCGTAGATCTTGACGGCCTCCGCCGCGCGGATGGCCTCCAGTTCGGGCGAGAGCGGGGTGGCGGCCGCGGCGGGGGTGGTCGCCGCCTGGGCCATGGGGGTGATGGCGGTGACGCCCCCGAGGGCGGCCGCGATCGCCGCGACGGCGGCGAAGGTAGATCTGAGCCTGGGTCTCGTAGGTACACGTGTCATGAACGTCTCCCCTGTCGGTGTTACCCACGGTATTTACTGGCCGGTAGGGGAGTTGGGAACACTTCGAACAAGACAATTGCTCAACTTTTTGAGGAGGCCACGAAGATGACGAACGATCAGCAGGCCCAGGGATCAACGGGCGAGTACCGGATCGAGCACGACTCGATGGGCGAGGTACGCGTGCCCGCGCACGCCAAATGGCGAGCTCAGACCCAGCGCGCGGTGGAGAACTTCCCCGTCTCCGGGCAGCGCCTGGAGCGCGCCCACATCGAGGCACTCGCCCTGATCAAGGCCGCGGCCGCCGAGGTGAACGCGAAGCTGGGGGTGGTGGACGAGGGCATCGCCGACGCGATCCGGTCCGCCGCCGCAGAGGTGGCCGAGGGGCGCTGGGACGAGCACTTCCCGGTCGACGTGTTCCAGACCGGGTCCGGGACCTCGTCCAACATGAACACCAACGAGGTCATCGCCACCCTGGCCGGCGAGCGGCTCGGCCGCGAGGTCCACCCCAACGACCACGTCAATGCCTCGCAGAGCTCCAACGACGTGTTCCCGTCGTCCATCCACATCGCCGCGACCGCCGCCGTCACCCGCGAGTTGATCCCGGCCCTGGAGCACCTCGCCGCCGCCCTGGAGCGCAAGGCCGCCGAGTTCGCCGAGGTGGTCAAGGCGGGCCGCACGCACCTGATGGACGCCACCCCGGTGACGCTGGGCCAGGAGTTCGGCGGGTACGCCGCCCAGGTGCGCTACGGCGTCGAGCGGCTGCGGGCGGCGCTGCCCCGGCTGGCCGAGCTGCCGCTGGGAGGGACCGCGGTGGGCACCGGGATCAACACGCCGCCCGGGTTCTCCGCGGCCGTCATCGCCGAGGTGGCCGCCGCGACCGGGCTGCCGCTGACCGAGGCGCGCAACCACTTCGAGGCCCAGGGGGCGCGGGACGCGCTGGTGGAGACCTCGGGAATGCTCCGTACGATCGCCGTCTCGCTGACCAAGATCTCCAACGATCTGCGCTGGATGGCTTCGGGGCCGCGGACAGGATTGGCCGAAATCAATCTGCCCGATCTCCAGCCGGGCTCGTCGATCATGCCCGGGAAAGTCAATCCGGTGGTCCCGGAGGCCGTGCTCATGGTCGCCGCGCAGGTGACGGGGAACGACACGACCGTCGCGGTGGCGGGCGCGGCGGGCAACTTCGAGCTCAATGTGATGCTCCCCGTGATGGCGAAGAACCTCCTGGAATCGATCCGGCTGCTGGGCAACGCGAGCCGCCTGCTGGCCGACCGCACGGTCGACGGGATCACCGCGAACGTGGCGCGGGCCAGGGAGTTCGCCGAGTCCTCCCCCTCCGTGGTGACCCCGCTGAACCGGTACATCGGCTACGAGGAGGCGGCCAAGGTCGCCAAGAGGGCCCTCGCGGAGCGGAAGACGATCAGGGAGGTCGTACTCGAGTCCGGCTACGTCGACCGCGGCGACCTGACGCTGCAGCAGCTGGACGAGGCGCTCGACGTCCTGCGGATGACCCGGCCCTGAAAACGTTTCCGGACTGGGGGTCCCCCCTGACGGAGTCAAGGGGGAGGGCCGGATTCGGTCGTTTCCCGTCCCCGCGCACCTCCGTGACCTGCACCGCAGCGGGCGCGGGGGCCCCCGCCCTAAGATCTGCGCATGACAGGTACCGCAGGCCGCGGGGGCGGCGACGCGCAGGGCACCCGCTGGCGGCCCGGGGAGCAGATCCTCTGGCGCTACCGCGACCACGCCCCGGGCCTGAAGGGCGCGGTCCACATCTGCCGCCCGGTGACCGTGGTGCAGGACACCGACGAGCTGCTGGCGGTGTGGATGGCCCCCGGCACCGAGTGCGTCAAGCCGGTGCTGTCCGACGGCACCCCCGTCCACGAGGAGCCGCTCGCCACCCGGTACACCGCTCCGCGCACCACCGTACGGTCGCGCTGGTTCGGCGCCGGCGTGCTGAAGCTGGCCCGGCCCGGGGACCCGTGGTCGGTGTGGCTGTTCTGGGAGCACGGCTGGCGGTTCAAGAGCTGGTACGTGAACCTCGAGGAGCCGCGGACCCGGTGGTCCGGCGGGATCGACTCCGTGGACCACTTCCTGGACATCTCCGTCTACCCGGACCGCACGTGGAAGTGGCGGGACGAGGACGAGTTCGCGCAGGCCCAGCGGTCCGGTCTGATGGACGCGGAACAGGCCCGCCGGGTGCAGGTCGCGGGGCGGTCCGCGGTGGACGTGATCAAGGCGTGGGGGGCTCCGTTCTCCGACGGCTGGCAGGACTGGCGGCCGGATCCCGCCTGGGGAGTTCCGGCCCTTCCCGAGGACTGGGACCGCACTCCGGCGCATATGACCTCATGAGACCCTTGATGCGCCCCCGGGGTTCAAACGTAAGATCTCCCTCCGCGGGTCGCGCGCGGGAGACGCGCTCGTCCGCACATCCGTAAATGTCGTGCCGTATGCGGGACTTGACCGGAGGTCAACGCAGAGCAAGAGGTAACGAGCGGGACGCGGTACCGCGGGGTGATGGTGTCCCCGCCGCTGAGCGGGTATACCGCGACTGACCGAGTTGAGTGCAGCGCACATCGAGCGCAAACGGACGGAATTCCACGCGTGACGGAGTACCCCACCTCGCAGGAGGGCCCGCAGCCTGCCGCGGCCGCCGCGACACCGGCCCCGGGCGGCTCCGCCATGCCTGCCTCCTCCGGAGGCCCGGCGGACGAACTGGGCCACGGCAAGGCCCCCGTTCCCGCCGCCGAGGCCGTACGCGGTTCGGCCGCGTCCGGCGACGACCCGGTCCGCCCGGTCCGCGCGCACGCGGAGGCCGCCGGCCGGGGCTCGGACGTCCCGCGCCCGCGCGGCGAGGGCGTGCCCGCCCCGCAGGACGGCACACCCCGCCCCGGCCGCGGCCGTTCGCGCGCCACCCCGGCGCAGGGCGCGGCCGGCCGCCGCGGCCCCGACGGCGAGGCGGCCCGCAATGCCGCGCGCGAGACCGCAGCGGGCGGATCCCGGCGGCGCGACGGCGAAGCCGCACGGAACGCCGCGCACGCGGCAGCCGCCCACGACGAAGACCCAGCCTCCGCAGCCCTGCCCGTCGGGCGGGCCCACGAGGCCCCGGACGCGGGCCAGGACCGCCGGGCAGCCGCGAAACCGGACGCCTCCCGCCCCCGCGAAGCCGAACCGGACGCGGACGCACCCGCGGGCCGCGAAGGCCAGGCCGCCGCAGGCGGCGAAGGCGCAGCCGCCGGGCAGGCCCGTGAAGGCCGCATCCCGGCAGACACGGACCCCGCCCGCACGACCGGGGCCGGCGCCGCCGGGCCGGCGTACGAGGGGCAGGGCTCCGCAGTGGCCGATGTCCTCGGCGGGGGCGCGCCGGTGCCGGACGGCGGGATGGCGCGGCGCGAGGGGGACCGGCTGCGCTTCGTCGGGGCCGCCACCCGGCGGATCGCCCGCGGCATCGACCTCGACGAGATCGTGCTCGGACTGTGCCGGGCCACCGTGCCCACTTTCTCGGACGCCATCCTCGTCTACCTGCGGGATCCCCTGCCGGTGGGCGACGAGCGTCCCGTCGGCCCGGTCGTTTTAAGGCTGCGCCGCACCGACCGGCTCCGGCCGATCGACGATCTGACCGGAGCGGACGGCGCCGGGGCCGCGGGGGCCGCCGGCGAGCTCGACTTCAGCCAGCTGCCGTTGGTCGGCCCGCAGGGTGACCTGCCCGCGGCCGAGCTGTGCGAGATCCGCACCGGCGGTGCGCTCGCCGAGGTCCTGCGCGGCGTACGGCCCGTCTTCGGGTCCGCCGCCGGGGCCAAGGACGCGCTGGCGGAGCTGCTCGGCTCGGAGCACCCCGTACCGCGCGGCCAGCGTGCCATCCTCGCGCCGCTGCGCGGCCGCCGCCGCGTCATCGGCGCCGCGGTGTTCCTGCGCAGCCCCGAGCGGCCCGCGTTCGAGCAGAACGACCTGCTGGTCGCCGCGCAGCTGGCCACGCACACCGCGCTCGGCATCGACAAGGCGGTCTTGTACGGCCGTGAGGCGTACATCGCCGACGAGCTCCAGCGCACCATGCTCCCCGACAGCCTCCCCCAGCCCACCGGGGTCCGGCTCGCCTCGCGCTACCTGCCCGCCGCCGAGACGGCCCGGGTCGGCGGCGACTGGTACGACGCCATACCGCTGCCCGGCAGCCGGGTCGCGCTCGTCGTCGGCGACGTCATGGGCCACTCCATGACCTCCGCCGCGATCATGGGCCAGCTCCGCACCACCGCACAGACCCTGGCCCAGCTGGACCTGCCGCCCGCCGAGGTCCTCCACCACCTCGACGAGCAGGCGCAGCGCCTCGGCTCCGACCGGATGGCCACCTGCCTGTACGCGGTCTACGACCCGGTCTCGCACCGGATCACCATCGCCAACGCCGGCCACCCTCCGCCGGTGCTCCTGCACCTCGGCGGCCGCGCCGAAGTGCTCCGCGTGCCCCCCGGCGCCCCCATCGGCGTCGGCGGCGTGGACTTCGAGGCCGTGGAGCTGGACGCCCCCGCCGGGGCCACGCTGCTGCTGTACACCGACGGCCTGGTGGAGTCCCGGCTGCGCGACGTCTGGACCGGCATCGAGCAGCTCCGCGAGCGGCTCGCCACCACCGCCCAGCTGACCGGCCTGGACCATCCGCCGCCGCTGGAGGCGCTCTGCGACGACGTCCTGGACATGCTCGGCCCGGGCGACCGGGACGACGACATCGCGCTGCTCGCGGCCCGCTTCGACGGCATCGCGCCCAGTGACGTGGCGTACTGGTTCCTGGACCCGGAGGAGACCGCTCCGGGCCGGGCCCGCCGGTTCGCCCGCCGCGCGCTGACCCGGTGGGGCCTGGAGGAGCTCCAGGACTCCCTGGAGCTGCTGGTCAGCGAGGTGGTCACGAACGCCGTGCGGTACGCGGAGCGGCCCGTGACGTTGCGCCTGCTGCGGACGGACGTACTGCGCTGCGAGGTCGGCGACGACTCCCCGCAGCTGCCGCGCCAGCGCCGGGCCCGGGACACCGACGAGGGCGGCCGCGGGCTGTTCCTGGTCAACCGGATGGCCCGCCGCTGGGGCGCCACCCGGCTGAGCAGCGGAAAGGTGGTCTGGTTCGAGCTCCCGTTGCCCGGGGCGAACGACCGGCGTTGACCGGGCAGGCGTAAAGCCGGACGCGAGAACACCGCCGCCCCGCAGCATGGATGCTGCGGGGCGGCGGTGCGTCAGGGGCCGTACGAGCGCGCTACGGGAGCGTGATCGGCGGACTCTTCGTCGGGTCCGGGGTCTTGGACGGGTCCGGGGTCTTGGACGGGTCCGGGCTCTTCGACGTGCTCTTGGTCGGGTTCGGCGAACTCTTGCCGGGGTCCGGGGAGTTCTGCGACGGCGAGACGGGGGCCGACGGCGTGACCGGGGCCGAGGAGCTCGCCGACGGGGAGCTGCTGCGGGTCGGCGCCTGCGAGGCGCCCATCTTCGCCTCGGAGAGGTCGAACTCGCCGGCGTCCACGCCCTTGAGCGCGGCCAGCGTGTACGCCTTCCAGATCTCGGCCGGGAAGCTGGAACCACCCGCTCGGCCACCGCCCGCGGTACCGGTCAGGGTGACCTGCTTGGCCGTTCCGGGCTCCTCGCCGAACATCGCGACGACGGTGACGAGCTCCGGCGTGTACGCGGTGAACCAGGCGGCCACGTTGGACTCGGTGGTACCGGTCTTGCCTGCGGCCTCGTAGGCGGAGCTCTTGACGGCCTTGCCGGAGCCGTCGTTGACGACGCCGGTGAGCACCTTGGTCACCGTGTCGGCGGTCTCGCGGGTGATGGCCTGGCCGCCCACCGACTCGATCGGCTTGGGGACGCGGGTGGCGTGCTTGGCGCCCTTGATGATCGTCGGGGTGACCTTCTTGCCGTGGTTGTCGAGGGTGGCGTAGACGCCGGCCATCTCCAGGGTGTTGGCGCTCATGGTGCCGAGCGACATGGCCGGCTTGTCCTCCGGCCAGCCGTCTCGGTCCTTCATGCCGAGCGCGAGGGCCGTCTTCTTCACGTTCGGCGGGCCCACGTCCACGATCATCTGCGCGTAGACGGAGTTCACGGAGGAGTTGGTGGCCGCCTGGACGGTGAGGTACGGGTCGCCGTAGTTCGCGTTGTCCTGGTTCTGCGGCGCGAACGGGGTGTCGCTGCCGACGACCGGGCGCTTGCTGGTGCCGTCGTAGAGCGCGTTCGGGGTGATGGGCTTCTTGTCGTGCGTCGTGGACTTGTTCTCCAGGGCGGAGGCCAGCACGATCGGCTTGAAGGTCGAGCCGGGCTGGAAGTCCTGGCGCAGGGCGTTGCTCGCCCAGTGGTCGGAGAGCCCGGTGCCGCCGTACATCGCGACGACCGCACCGGTCTTCGGGTCCACGGAGGTGGCGCCTGCCTGCACGCTCGCGTCGACCGGCCGGTCCTTGCGGTCGAGCTTGGACTCCAGCTCGTCCTGGACGGCCTTCTCCAGCGCGGCCTGCTTCTTGGGGTCGATGTTGAGGGTGATCTCCCAGCCGCCGGCCTGCAGCTCCTGGGCGGTCATGCCGGTCTGCCGCCGCAGTTCCGCGTCCGCGGCCTGCTTCAGGTAGCCCTTCTGGCCCTCCAGGCCGGGGGCGGCCTTGGGCTTGGTCGGCATCGGCAGCTGGAGGTCCTTGCGCTTGGCGGGGTCCAGCTCCTTCATCTCGACCATGTTGTCGAGCACGCCGTTGAAGCGGATCTTGACCAGCCGTGTGCCGTTCGGGCCCGCGGTCGACAGGTCGTAGTCGCTGGGCGCCTGGAGGACGGCCGCGAGGTACGCACCCTGCTCCAGGGTCAGCTTGTCGACGTCGACGCCGTAGTACGCCTGGGCGGCAGCCTGGATGCCGTATGCGCCGCGCCCGAAGTAGCTGGTGTTCAGGTACCCCGCGAGGATGTCGTCCTTCTCCATGTGCCGGTCGACCTTGAGGGAGATCACCAGCTCCTTGAGCTTGCGGGTCGCCGTCTGGTCCTGGTTCAGGTAGAAGTTCTTGACGTACTGCTGGGTGATCGTCGAACCGCCGGCCTTGCCCTTGCCCGTGGCCGTGTTGAACAGGCCTCGGGCGATGCCGAGGAAGTCGACGCCGCTGTCCTTGTAGAAGGACTTGTTCTCGATGGCGATGAAGCCCGTCTTGACGTCCTTGGGGACCCGGCTGATCGGCACGATCTCGCGGTTCATCGAGCCGTCGCGCGCCATGATCGAGCCGTCCGCGTACTTGTAGACGTTGCTCTGCTTGATGGCGTCGGCGTTGGGGTCGGGCTCGTCCACGTAGAAGTAGAGGGCGACAAGTGCACCCATGCCGAGCAGGATCAGCCCGAAGAGCGTCCCCAGGATCTTCTTCCAGGTGAAGAAGCGACGTATGCCGGTCGGCTTGCCGGCACGCCCCTTTTTCCCGGTGGCGCTCCCACGCGGCGCCCGCCGCGCACTGCGCTGCTGCGCCTTACGCGCTTCTGCTCGGCCCATCGCTCCCGCTCCGCTCGATTTCCCCCCCGACGTCAGCTCAGAAAGCTAACACCGCAGGTTGTGACAAAGGTTGGCCAACCATGGCCAATATCGGTCAATTCGGACGTGAGAATCAGCACCCACATCAAGGGAACCGACGCGCGGCAAGCCCATAGGGTTGCGGCAGCCTGAAAAAGTGATATCACTTTGCTAGGCGGCTCGACCGGCCGCGACCAAGCGAAACGGGGCAGATGATGACGAACTCGGCGGCGACCGCTGGAGACGTACGGGAGTTCACGGCACGCAGCATGGGCGGCGGACTGGCCCTGGTACTGGGGCTGTTGGCGGCGGCGGCCGGCGCGGGCCTGATCGCCCTCGGCGTGACCGCCGACGGCACGGTGATGCACGCGTCCCTGATACCGGCGGGCGTCCTGCTGATCCTCCTCGCGGTCATCTCGATGAGCGGGCTGAACACGGTGGCTCCGGGCGAGGCCCGTGTGGTCCAGCTGTTCGGCCGGTACCGGGGGACGGTCCGTGCGGACGGCCTCCGCTGGGTCAATCCGCTGACCTCGCGGGAGACGATCTCCACCCGGGTCCGCAACCACGAGACGGCCGTCCTGAAGGTCAACGACGCGTACGGCAACCCGATCGAGCTGGCGGCCGTCGTGGTGTGGCGCGTGGAGGACACCGCGCGGGCGAAGTTCGAGGTGGACGACTTCACGCAGTTCGTCGAGACCCAGACCGAGGCCGCGGTCCGGCACATCGCGATCGAGTACCCGTACGACTCGCACGAGGAGGGCGGGCTCTCGCTGCGCGGCAACGCCGAGGAGATCACCGAGAAGCTGGCGCTCGAACTGCACGCGCGGGTGGAGGCGGCCGGCGTCCGCATCATCGAGTCCCGGTTCACGCATCTCGCGTACGCTCCGGAGATCGCCTCCGCGATGCTCCAGCGCCAGCAGGCGGGCGCGGTCGTGGCGGCCCGCAAGCAGATCGTCGAAGGGGCGGTCGGCATGGTCGAACTGGCCCTGACCCGCCTGGCGGAGGAGGACATCGTGGATCTGGACCCGGAGCGCAAGGCCGCCATGGTCTCGAACCTGATGGTGGTCCTCTGCGGCGACCGGGCGGCCCAGCCGGTGGTCAACGCGGGCACGCTCTACCAGTGAGCCCCGCCGGCGAGCCGCAGGACCGGGAACCGGGACAGGGCCCCGGCGCGGGCCAGGGCCAGGAGCGGGCCGCGCGCCCCGGGCGGCAGGCGCGCAAGCAGGTGCTGCTGCGGCTCGACCCGCAGGTGTACGACGCCCTCGCGCGCTGGGCGGGCGAGGAACTGCGCAGCGCCAACGCGCAGATCGAGTTCCTGCTGCGGCGGGCCCTGTCCGAGACGGGCCGCCTGCCGGGCGGGGCCGGCCCGATCCGGCCGCGCGGGCGCCCCCGCAGCTCGCCCGATTCCTGACGGCAGCTCCCCGGGCAAACCCCTGTCGGGCATCTCCGGCCGACCGGGCCGGAGACCGGCCGGCCACCCGCAGGGACCTGCCCCGACCGTACGGCGGGACGTCGTACGCGCTGGAGGACAAGCCGAGCCCCGCCGCGATGCGCGAGGCGGCAGAGGCGGGCAAGCTCGCGCCCCTCGGCCACACCCACCAGAACCCCTCCTACGCCACCGCTGCCGGAGCAGCCGTCTCGTACTGGACGTACTTGAGCTTTCGGCCGGTGCGGCGAGAGTGCGTGCCGGGCGTCCGCGACGGGGCGAACGTTGCCTGACGCGGCACACGGCCTTCGGCCCCCTTCCCAC
Source organism: Streptomyces sp. NPDC051364 (assembly GCF_040682115.1). Lineage (NCBI taxonomy): Bacteria > Bacillati > Actinomycetota > Actinomycetes > Kitasatosporales > Streptomycetaceae > Streptomyces > Streptomyces sp. NPDC051364. Next base: position 421,880 of record NZ_JBFBAH010000004.1, read on the forward strand.
GGCCACGGGAGCAGGCCGAAAGTCATCTCTACACCGCATGTATACATCGTGCGTATACACCGCATGTATAGTCCTCGGCATGTCCATCGGTCACACGCTCCTCGGCCTCCTCGAGGCCGGTCCACGCCATGGTTACGACCTCAAGCGCGCCTTCGACGAGAGATTCGGCCACGACCGCCCCCTCGCCTACGGACAGGTCTACTCGACCATGTCCCGCCTCCTGAAGAACGGCCTCGTCGAGGTCGAGGGGATAGAGAGCGGCGGCGGGCCCGACCGCAAGCGGTACGCCATCACCGACGCCGGCATCACCGACGTCGACAGCTGGCTCGCCCAGCCCGAGAAGCCCGAGCCCTACCTCCAGTCGACGCTCTACACCAAGGTCGTCCTCGCCCTGCTCACCGGCCGCAGCGCCGCCGACCTGCTGGACACGCAGCGGGCCGAGCACCTGCGGCTCATGCGCATCCTGACCCAGCGCAAGCGCAAGGGCGACTTCGCCGACCAACTCGTCTGCGACCACGCCCTGTTCCACCTGGAAGCGGATCTGCGGTGGCTGGAACTCGCCGCTGCCCGCCTCGACCAGCTCGCCCAGGAGGTACGCCGATGACCCCGGCCGGCACCCTGCTCTCCGCCATGGACCTCCGTAAGGCGTACGGGCCCACCAAGGCCCTCGACGGCGCCGAGTTCTCCATCCACCCCGGCGAGGTCGTCGCCGTCATGGGGCCCTCCGGCTCCGGCAAGTCGACCCTGCTGCACTGCCTCGCCGGGATCGTCACGCCCGACTCCGGCACCATCACGTACGCCGGCCGCGAGCTGTCCGCCATGAACGACGCCGAGCGCAGCGCCCTGCGCCGCAGCGAGTTCGGCTTCGTGTTCCAGTTCGGGCAGCTCGTCCCCGAGCTGAGCTGCGTGGAGAACGTCGCCCTCCCGCTCCGCCTCGCCGGCGCCAAGCGGAAGGAGGCCGAGCGGACCGCCCTGCAGTGGATGGAGCGCCTCCAGGTCGAGGACCTCGGCCACAAGCGGCCCGGCGAGGTCAGCGGCGGTCAGGGCCAGCGCATCGCCGTGGCCCGCGCCCTGGTCACCACCCCCCGGGTGATCTTCGCCGACGAGCCCACCGGCGCCCTCGACTCCCTCAACGGGGAGCTCGTCATGCAGCTGCTGACCGAGGCCGCCCGGTCCGCGAACACCGCCGTCGTCCTCGTCACCCACGAGGCCCGGGTGGCCGCGTACTCCGACCGCGAGATCGTCGTACGCGACGGCAGGTCGCGCGACATGGAGCGGATCGTATGAGGGCGCCCGGCACCCGCAGCTCCTGGGTCAAGGACCTTGCCATGGGCGCCCGGTTCGCCTTCGCCGGCGGCCGCGAGGGCTGGACCCGCACCCTCCTCACCGGCATGGGCGTGGGCCTCGGCGTCGCGCTGCTGCTGGTCACCACCGCCGTGCCCAGCGCCCTGGCCGCCCGCGACCAGCGCGGCGCCGCACGCGAGACGATCACCTCTCGGACGGCCGAGCAGCCGGGGCGCGACACCCTGCTGATCGCCCGCGGGAACATGTCGTACCACTCGGACGACATCGAGGGGCGCCTCGTCCAGCCCGAGGGCCCGGACGCCCCGCTGCCGCCCGGTCTGAAGAAGTACCCCGGCCCGGGCGAACTGGCCGTCTCCCCGGCCCTCGACCGGCTGATGAAGACCGACGAGGGCAAGCTGCTCCGCGAGCGCCTCGACGGGAAGATCGTGTCGCTCATCGGCGACGCGGGCCTGGTCGGCCCCGGCGACCTGTACTACTACGCCGGCACCGACCGGCTCGCAGCGCAGGCGGACGGCTCGTACGTCGAGCGGATCACCACCTTCGAGAACACCGTCGAGGCCCCGCCGCTCGACCCCGTCCTCGCCCTCCTCGTGGTGCTGGTGTTCGTCGCCCTGCTGACGCCGGTCGCCGTGTTCATCGCGGCCGCCGTCCGCTTCGGCGGGGACCGCCGCGACCGCAGGCTCGCGGCCCTGCGCCTGGTCGGCGCCGACGGCCGGACGGTCCGCCGGATCGCTGCGGGCGAGGCGCTCGCCGGCGCACTGATCGGCCTGGTGCTGGGTACCGGCTTCTTCCTGATCGCCCGGCAGCTGGCACCGAACCTGAGCCTCCAGGGCCGCAGCGTCTTCCCCGCCGACCTCGACCCGCGCCCGGCGCTGGCCGCGCTCGTCGCGGTTTCCGTCCCGGCCGCCGCCGTCGCCGTGACCCTGTTCGCCCTGCGCGGCGTGGTCATCGAGCCGCTCGGCGTGGTCCGCACGGCCACCCCGCGCAGGCGCCGGATCTGGTGGCGGCTGCTGCTGCCGCTGGCCGGTCTCGGCCTGCTGGCCCCGATGATGGGCCGCGGCAACACCCACGGGCGGTTCAACCAATGGCAGGTCTCGGGCGGTGTGGTGCTGCTCCTGGTCGGCATCACCGCCCTGCTGCCCTGGCTGCTGGAGCGGGTCGTGGGCCGGCTCGGCGGCGCCGGCGGGGTCTCCTGGCAGCTGGCCGTGCGCCGGCTCCAGCTCACCAGCGGGACCGCCGCCCGGCTGGTCAACGGGATCGCGGTCGCGGTGGCCGGGGCCATCGCCCTGCAGATGCTCTTCGCGGGCGTCGAGGGCGACTACACCCGCGACACCGGCCAGGACCCGGCCCGGGCCTCGATGTCCATCCTCACCCGCTCCGGTACCGAGGATCACGTCGATGCTCTCGGCAAGGCGGTGGCCGGCACCAAGGGCATCCTCAAGGCCGTTCCGCTGACATCCGTTCCGGCCTCCCGCACCCCCAAGGCGCAGGGCGGTTCGATCGATCTCACCGTCGGGACGTGCGAGGCCCTGCGCGAGGTCGGGCAGCTGCCCTCCTGCAAGGACGGCGACGCGTTCGTCCTGACCGGCGCCCCCGGCGAGCCGGACGGGCGCACAGGAACCGCCGGGCCCGGCGACAAGCTGTTCACCGGGAACCTCTACGACCGCGAGGGCCCCGAGCCGAGCGTCTGGACCGTGCCCGCCGACGCGCGGACGGCGCAGGCCCTCAAGGACCCGAACGGCCGCCTGCGCACCGGCCTGCTGGTCACCCCGGCGGCCGCTCCCAAGAACCTGAGCGGCCGCGGAATGGCCCAGGTGTACGTGCAGCTGGACCCGAAGGTGCCGGACGCTCTGGAGCTGGCCCGGACCGCGGCCTACAAGGCCGACCCGCTGGCCACCGCCATGACCCTGCAGTCGTCCCGGACGACCACCGAGTTCGGCTCGATCCGGACCGGCCTGTTCATCGGCGCCACCCTGGTGCTGGTGCTGATCGGCGCCAGCCTGCTGGTCTCCCAGCTGGAGCAGCTGCGCGAGCGCAAGAAGCTGCTGTCCGCCCTGGTCGCGTTCGGCACCAAGCGCTCCACGCTGAGCCTGTCGGTGCTGTGGCAGACGGCCCTGCCGATCGCGCTCGGCCTGGCCCTGGCCACCGCTATCGGCCTTTCCCTCGGCGCGGTGCTGATGCGGATGACCAACGTGCCGGTCCGGATCGACTGGTCCTCGGTCGCGATGATGGCCGGCAGCGGCGCCGGGGTGGCCCTGGTGGTCACCCTGCTCAGCCTGCCGCCGCTGCTGCGGCTCATGCGCCCGGACGGCCTGCGTACGGAGTGACGCCGGGCGCGCGCAGGCCCGTGCGCCCGCTCCCCGGCCCGGCCCGCCCTACTCGGCGGGCCACACCGGGAGCGGGCGCACGGCTTCGCGCAGGGCGCCCGCGATGGCCCGGAACTCCTCCTGGCGGGCCGTTCCCGTGCGCATGGCGAGCGCGATCCGCCGCGACGGCGCGGGCTCGGCGAAGTACCCGGTGGCCAGGTACTCGTTGCGGGCGGTCTCCAGCCGCAGCGCGGTGCGCGGCAACAGCGTCACCCCCAGTCCCCCGGCGACCAGTTGTACGAGGGTGGACAGCCCGGCGGCGGTCGTGGTGACGTCCGCCCCGTCGGTCCGGCCGGCTTCGCGGCAGATGTCCAGGGCCTGGTCGCGCAGGCAGTGCCCCTCGTCGAGCAACAGCAGTTGCAGGCCCCGCAGTTCCTCGCGCGGGATGTCCCTGCGCCCGGCGAGCGGGTGCTCCCGGGGCGCGAGGAGGACGAAGTCCTCGTCGAAGACGGGGAGTTCGGTCACTCCGGGGACGCCGAGGGGGACCGCGAGCAGCAGCAGGTCGAGCCGTCCGCCGGCCAGCCCGTCCAGCAGCGAGGAGGTCTGCTCCTCGTGCACCTGGAGGTCCATCCGCGGGTAGCGCCGGTGGAAGAGCCCGAGCACGGTCGGCAGCAGGTAGGGGGCGACCGTGGGGATCACCCCGAGCCGCAGGATCCCGGTGAAGGGGGCGCGTACCGCCTCGGCCTCCTCCAGCAGCCCGCCCATCGCGTCGAGGACCATCCGGGCCCGGGCCGCGATCCGCTCACCCGCCGGAGAGAGCAGCACCTTGCGGGTGGTGCGCTCCAGCAGCTGCACGCCGAGGGCCTCCTCCAGCGCGGAGACGGCGCCGGAGAGAGCCGGCTGGCTCATTCCGATGGCCGCGGCGGCGTCCCGGAAGTGCAGATGCTCGGCGACGGCCGCGAACGCGCGCAGCTGTGCGAGCGTCGCCTGCTTCGCTCCCCTATTACCGACAGCCACTGATAGGTACCTCCGATCACCCGCCTCGAGTCTAGCTATTTCCGTAATCAATCCTGCTGTGCCAGCATGTGAGATCCGTCCAACCCCCTCGGAAAACCCCCAAAAGGGCTCTTTTCCATTTCCGCAAGGAGAGCACGTGCTCACTGTCGGTGACAAGTTCCCCACCTACGATCTGACCGCTTGCGTCTCGCTCGAAGCCGGCAGCGAGTTCGCCCAGATCGACCACAAGACCTATGAGGGCAAGTGGCGCGTGGTGTTCTTCTGGCCGAAGGACTTCACCTTCGTCTGCCCGACCGAGATCGCCGCCTTCGGCAAGCTGAGCGACGAGTTCCTGGACCGCGACGCCCAGATCCTCGGCGTCTCCGGCGACTCCGAGTTCGTCCACCACGCCTGGCGCAAGGACCACGCCGACCTGCGTGACCTGCCCTTCCCGATGCTGGCCGACTCCAAGCACGAGCTCATGCAGGCCTGTGGCGTGCAGGGCGAGGACGGCTTCGCGCAGCGCGCCGTGTTCATCGTCGACCAGAACAACGAGATCCAGTTCACGATGGTGACCGCCGGTTCCGTGGGCCGTAACCCCAAGGAGGTCCTGCGGGTCCTCGACGCCCTGCAGACCGACGAGCTGTGCCCCTGCAACTGGAACAAGGGTGAGGGCACCCTGGACGCCGGCGCGCTGCTGGCCGGTGAGTGACGGATGTCCCTCGACTCCCTCAAGTCCGCCATACCGGACTTCGCCAAGGACCTGAAGCTGAACCTCGGTTCGGTCATCGGCAACAGCAACCTCCCGCAGCAGCAGCTGTGGGGCACGGTCCTGTCCTGCGCGATCGCCGCCCGCTCCCCGCGCGTCCTGCGTGAGCTGGAGCCGGAGGCGAAGGCGGCCCTGTCGCCGGAGGCGTACACCGCCGCCAAGTCCGCCGCCGCGGTCATGGCGATGAACAACGTCTTCTACCGCACGCGGCACCTGCTCTCCGACCCGGAGTACGGCACCCTGCGCGCGGGTCTGCGGATGAACGTCATCGGCAACCCGGGTGTGGAGAAGGTCGACTTCGAGCTGTGGTCGCTCGCCGTCTCCGCGATCAACGGCTGCGGCCAGTGCCTGGACTCGCACGAGCAGGTCCTGCGCAAGGCCGGCGTCGACCGCGAGACGATCCAGGAGGCCTTCAAGATCGCCTCGGTGATCCAGGCCGTCGCGGTCACCCTCGACGCCGAGGCCGCCCTCGCCGCCGAGTAGTCCCCCTCGTACGAGGTCCAGGGCCCCCGCAGCCGTTCCCGGCAGCGGGGGCCCTGTCGTTCCTGCGCCTGTCGTTCACTTGCGCAGGGCCGCCATCAGGGCGCGCATGTCCTCGAGCATCGCCGCCTGGACGGCATCCTCGTCCGGGTCCGGGGCGTCCTGGCCTCCGTACCATTCGACGGTGAGGCTGAACACGGCGCCCCCGTCGAGCACTTCGAGCCTTGAGCCACCGACCCGGCGGGTGAGCAGCGCCCGCTCGCCGAGCCCGGGAACCTGCTCCACCTCGCCGCCCGAACTCGCCATGCGCCCCAGGCCCATGAGGCCGGCGGGGTCCGCGCCGAACTCCGTGCCGGGATCGGCCTTCTTGTGCAACTGGACCGACACCTCGGCCCCGTACGACAGGCGGCCGTCGGCGTACGGCGCGCCGTGCTCGCAGTACGCCCAGTCGAGCGCGGGGTGCTCGTTGTGGCGCGCGTAGTCCCCGGTGAGCTTCACGGTGGACGCGGACACCGCGGTCAGCGGCACCTTGCACAGGTCCTCGACATGCCGGTACGCGATCCGCGGCGCGGGGTCACCGAAACGATCCTGCGCCACCAGGGCGCCGGCCCAGACGGCCGAGGCCAGTACGGCCCCGCCGAGCGCCCATAACCAGGCCGTACGAGGCCCCCTTACGCGCTCGCGCGGGGCGTCGGGCTCCTCCGCCGGCGTGGCCGGCCGGCCGGTGTCCCACTCCCCCTCGAGCTCAGGCTCGCTGATCACGCTCGGCCCCCCGCGCGGCCTGCTCGAACGCCGTCGAGCCGTGCGGACCGGGGCCGATCGCCGCTGCGCCGTGCAGGAGCTGGTCGCGGGAGTAGGCCCGCAGGTAGACGACCACCGTGTTGGTGACGGCGACCAGCGGGACCGCGACGACCGCGCCGCCGATGCCCGCGATCATGCCGCCCGCGGCCACCGACAGGACCACCGCGAGCGGGTGCACCCGTACCGCCCGGCCCAGGATGAAGGGCTGGAGCACGTGCCCCTCGATCTGCTGCACGGCCAGCACCACGAGAAGCACCATCAGCGCGGTCCACGGCCCCTGGGTCACCAGGGCGACGACCACCGCGAGGGCGCCCGAGACCACCGCGCCGACGAGCGGGATGAAGGCGAACAGGAAGATGAAGACGGCCAGCGGCACCGCCATCGGCACCTTGAGGAAGTAGATCCCGAGGCCGATGAAGATGGCGTCGATGAGCGCGACGAGGACCGTGCCGCGGACGTACGCCGTCAGCGTGCGCCAGGCGCGCGGACCGGCGCCCGCGACACCGGGGCGGGCGGCGGCCGGGACCAGGCCCTGCACCCAGGTCCAGATGCGCTTGCCGTCGTAGAGCAGGAACAGCGTCGAGAACATCGCGAGCAGGATGCCCGTGAGTACCTCGACGAGGACCGTCACGCCCTGGAGGCCGGCGGAGGTGATCTGCTCGGTGTTGGTGCCGATGGTCTCGCTGAGGTTCTTCGCGATGTCGTTGATCTGCTTCTCGGTCACGTGGAACGGACTGTCCAGTGCCCAGAGTTTGAGCTCGTTGATGCCGTCGCGGACGCGGGCGGAGAGGTCGTCGAGGTTCTCCATGACCTGCCAGACCACGAACCAGCCGACCAGCCCGATGACCACGAACCCGAGGATCGCGGTCACGGCGGTGGCGAGCCCGCGCGGCAGTCCGAGGCGGCGCAGCCGGACCACGAAGGGCTGGAGCAGCGCGGTGACGAGCAGGGCTGCGGCGAAGGCGAGGACGACCAGGCGGACTTCGCTGATCACCTTCATCACGACCCAGAGCATCCCGGCGAGCAGCAGCAGCCGCCAGCTGGCCTCGGCGGCGACGCGCATGCCCCACGGGACGACGCTCACCGGGTCGGGACGCCCGTGCAGGGCGGGCGGGTGCGGGTGCGGGTGGCCGGGCTGCTCGGCGGGAGTGCTGGGCGCCGGGGCTGCCGGAGCCCCCGCACCGCCCCGCGTGCCCACGCTCGTACGGGCGGCGCCCCCGGCGGTGACCGGGACCGGAGCGGCGAGGATGCTCTCCGCCTCGACCTCGGCCCGCCTTTCCTGGAGCCGCGCCTCCATGCGGCTCAGCCTGTTCCCGAGCCGGCCGAGCCAGCCTGCCCTCTTCGCCATGTCTTTCCCTTCCCCCGCCCGTGGACACACCTCGAAAGACCGTACACGCGAGGAGCCCCGCACCGTAGGACGGTGCGGGGCTCCCGGAGGTTGAGCGGGTGGCCGGTACTAGTACCAGCCGTTGGCCTGGTGGAAGCTCCAGGCGCTGCACGGGCTGTGGTAGCGCTCGTTCATGTAGTTCAGGCCCCACTGGATCTGGGTGGCCGGGTTGGTGCGCCAGTCGTCGGCGACCGAGGACATCTTCGAACCCGGGAGTGCCTGGACCAGACCGTACGCGCCCGAGGACGAGTTCACGGCCTTGTAGTTCCAGGTGGACTCCTCGTTGATGATGTTCGAGAAGCACTGGAACTGGCCGGCCGGGACGATCTGCCGGGCGATTTCCTTGACCTGGGCGACCGTGTAGGAGCTCTGGACGGCGAAGTCGCCGGCGCTGCGCGCCGCGGAGCGGCTGGCGACCTGCTCCTTCTCCTCGCGGTCCTTCTTCGCCTTCTCGTCGGCAGCCTTCTGCGCCTCGGCCTTCTTGGACTTGGCGTCCTCGGCGGCCTGGATGCGGGCGGCTTCCTCGGCGACGCGCTTGGCGTCGGTGTCGGCGCCCTGGGCGATGGCGTCGGCCTGCTGCGTCAGGGACGCGTTCTGGACCTGCGCCTGATCGCCGACCGGGATGTCGGCGAGGAGGGTCGCCCCGGACGCGGTGGTCTCGAGATCGTTCGAGGCGGGGTCGCCAGCGGCAACGCCCACGACTGCGCCGACGGTGGTGACTGCGGTGGCAGAAGCCACGGCGAATCCCCGGACCGAGATCCGGCTCACACGGTGTCCTTCCAGCAGCGTCCGCAGTGACCGGGCGGGCGCAATAGTGCCCCTCGACACTGGCCTCCGCGGTACTGCGATCACTGGAGGCGCGGGCCCGTGGGCAACTCCCTTACGGGGGCTGCCGCGTGGTGCTCGGGCGGCATACGGCGAACGACTGTGGAGTTGTGATGCTGCTTGTACCTCACGTTGGGACAACGGGAGATACTGGGGGTCCCCCCAGACGTAGTCGAGGGGGAGTGTGCCGTATGCGGGGCCTGACGGAAAACAGACTCTGCCGGACCCCGACACCGCAAGGCAATTCTCCGCTGCGTGGGAAAGGTCACACCTGGCATGTTGCTGTTGGTTTCGCCAAAGACCTGTGCAGCACGACGCCGCCCGGCTAGGCTCTCGCGCCTTTGCCGGGCGGCGCCAACTCACTATCCCGCTATGAGGGTTTTACCCCCTTCGCTCCTACAGGGACTCGAGCATCTCGGTGACCAGTGCGGCGATCGGGGAGCGCTCGGAGCGGGTGAGCGTGACGTGCGCGAAGAGGGGATGCCCCTTCAGCTTCTCAACGACCGCCACCACCCCGTCGTACCGGCCGACCCGCAGATTGTCCCGCTGGGCGACATCATGGGTCAGAACAACCCGCGAATTTGCTCCGATTCGGGACAGAACGGTCAGCAGGACATTCCGCTCCAGCGACTGCGCCTCGTCCACGATCACGAAGGCGTCGTGCAGCGAGCGCCCGCGGATGTGCGTGAGCGGCAGGACCTCCAGCATCCCCCGGTTCAGCACCTCCTCGATGACCTCGCGCCCGGCCACCGCCGAGAGGGTGTCGAAGACCGCCTGCGCCCAGGGGCTCATCTTCTCGGACGCGTCCCCGGGCAGGTAGCCGAGGTCCTGGCCGCCCACCGCGTACAGCGGCCGGAAGACCATCACCTTCTGATGCTGCCTCCGCTCCAGCACGGCCTCCAGGCCCGCGCACAGCGCCAGCGCCGACTTTCCGGTGCCGGCCCGGCCGCCCATGGAGATGATCCCGATCTCCGGGTCGAGCAGCAGGTCCAGGGCGATGCGCTGCTCGGCGCTGCGGCCGTGCAGCCCGAAGGCCTCGCGGTCGCCCCGTACGAGCCGTACGTTGCCGTCCGCGGTGACCCGGCCCAGGGCCTTGCCGCGCTCGGACTGGAGGACCAGCCCGGTGTGCACGGGCAGTTCGGTGGCCTCCGGTACGTACAGCCGCTCCTCGGAGTAGAGCAGGTCGACCTGCTCCCCGGACAGCGCGAGCTCGCTCATGCCGGTCCAGCCGGCGTCGGTGATCGCGAGCTCCGCCCGGTACTCCTCGGCGAGCAGCCCCACGGAGGAGGCTTTGATGCGCAGCGGGAGATCCTTCGAGACGACCGTGACGTCGTAGCCCTCGGCCTGGAGATTGCGGGCGACCGCGAGGATCCGCGAGTCGTTGTCCCCCAACCGGAAGCCGGCCGGCAGGACACCGGGGTCGGAGTGGTTGAGCTCGACACGCAGGGTGCCGCCCAGATCGCCCAGCGGGATGGGGGCGTCGAGGCGACCGTAGCGAACCCGGAAGTCGTCGAGCAGGCGAAGGGCCTGACGGGCGAAGTAGCCGAGTTCGGGATGGTGCCTCTTTGCCTCCAGCTCGGTGATCACCACGATCGGGAGCACGACCTCGTGCTCGTCGAAGCGGGTGATCGCGTTGGGGTCTGCCAGCAGGACGCTGGTGTCGAGGACATAGGTCCGCCTGTCGGGCAGGCGGCGCTTTGTGCTGGTCACCACGGAAGGACGTACCCCCTCGGAAGAGGTCGGGCCATGAAGACCGGACCGGTCATCGGCACCCATGCCGGGGCCGATTTCCGGCCCCCCCATTCGTCCGTGCGAACCGCACGTGCGTCCTGGTGCAAAGGGCCTCCCGGGCGGACGACCCCATGCCGTCCGCTGAGACTCGACACCCGTGGATCGGGCATCGACCTGAAAGGGATATTCCCCGATCAGGCCCGGCCATGCCATGGCATATGACGGACGCTCGGTGAATCCCTGGTGAAGGCCTTGCAGGGAGGACGGCCGGGGCCGGGGGGACCCCCGGGAGTACGGCGACGGCGCGCCACCGGAGGTCCGGGGCGCGCCGCGAGAGGTGCCGAAAAGTGCCGTACCGAGGGGCCGTCAGGAGCCGTAGCGGCGGTGGCGGGCGGCGTAGTCGCGCAGCGCCCGCAGGAAGTCGACCTTGCGGAAGGCCGGCCAGAACACCTCGCAGAAGTAGTACTCGGAGTGCGCGCTCTGCCACAGCATGAATCCGGACAGCCGCTGCTCGCCGCTGGTACGGATGACCAGGTCCGGGTCGGGCTGGCCGCGCGTGTAGAGGTGCTCGGCGATGTGGTCGATGTCGAGGATCTCGGCGAGCTCCTCGAAGGAGGTCCCCTTCTCCGCGTGCTCGAGCAGCAGGGAGCGGACCGCGTCGGCGATCTCCTGGCGGCCGCCGTAGCCGACCGCGACGTTGACGAGTATCCCGTCGATGTCGTGGGTGGCCTGCTCGGCCTCCTTGAGCACGGACTGCGTCTGTGCGGGCAGGATGTCGAGGTTGCCGACGTGGTGGACGCGCCAGCGGCCGTCCGCGGCGAGGCCCCGGACCGTGTTCTCGATGATGTTGAGCAGCGGGCGGAGCTCGACCTCCGGCCGGTCCAGGTTGTCCGTGGACAGCATCCACAGGGTGACGACCTCGACGTCGGTCTCGGTGCACCAGCCCAGCATCTCGGAGATCTTGTCGGCGCCGGCCTGATGGCCCTGCACCGTGGAACTCCCCGACGCCTTCGCCCAGCGCCGGTTCCCGTCCAGGATCACGCCGATGTGCTTGGGCGCCGCGTCATGGTCGAGGCGGCCTTCCACCCGGCGTGCGTAGAGCCTGTACACCAGGTCGCGCAGCTTCACGATCTTCCAGCCCCTCCGTGCAATGCCCCCGTGCGAAATGCGGTCCTTCCCCCGAGGCCGCCACATTACTGCGCAGCGGGATCGGGTACCCAACTCGGTCTGTCACAAGTCCGTGATAGGGAGGACAACGTGACTGATAACAATCCCTATCGGGCAGAGCCCTCGCGCTACGACTCCATGGAGTACCGGCGCACCGGCCACAGCGGCCTCAAGCTCCCCGCCATCTCCCTCGGCCTCTGGCACAACTTCGGTGATGACAAGTCCCTCGAGTCCCAGCGGGCGATCCTGCGCCGGGCCTTCGACCTCGGCGTCACCCACTTCGACCTGGCGAACAACTACGGCCCGCCCGCCGGCTCGGCCGAGCTCAACTTCGGCAAGATCTTCGCGCAGGACTTCGCGTCCTACCGCGACCAGCTGATCCTCTCCACCAAGGCCGGCTACTTCATGCACGAGGGCCCGTACGGGGAGTGGGGCAGCCGGAAGTACCTGATGAGCTCGCTCGACGCCTCGCTGAAGCGGATGGGCGTGGACTACGTCGACATCTTCTACTCGCACCGCTTCGACCCGGAGACCCCGCTGGAGGAGACCATGGGCGCGCTCGCGTCCGCGGTCCAGCAGGGCAAGGCGCTGTACGTGGGCGTGTCCTCGTACACGGCCGAGCAGACGGCCGAGGCTGCGCGGATCCTCCGCGAGATGGGCATCCGCCCCCTCATCCACCAGCCCTCGTACTCCATGATCAACCGCTGGACGGAGGACGACGGCCTGCTGGACACCCTGGAGGAGGCCGGCATGGGCTGCATCTCCTTCGCGCCGCTCGCGCAGGGGCTGCTGACCGGCAAGTACCTGAAGGGCATCCCGGAGGACTCGCGTGCCGCCGCGGGCAAGTCCCTGAGCCCGGACCTGCTGTCCGAGGACGTGGTGCGCCGCCTGGCGGGCCTGAACGAGATCGCGGCGCGGCGCGGGCAGTCGCTGGCGCAGCTGGCGCTGACCTGGGTGCTCCGGGACGAGCGGATGACCTCGGCGCTGATCGGCGCTTCGAGCGTGTCGCAGCTGGAGCAAAACGTGGCGGCTCTGGGCGGTGCGCCGCTCTCGGAGCAGGAGCTGAAGGAGATCGACTCCTTCGCCGTGTCCACCCCCGGCACCAACATCTGGGCCCAGCGCAGCTGACCTGCGGTTTTGCCCGGGCTGTGGTGGAAACAAAAAACGGGCCGGTCCGTGGGGGGGATACGGACCGGCCCGAGGGGGGGGTTCCACCATAACCCTTCGTAAAGCGATATGCGTGCATCGGCGCAAGATGATTACGCTCCGAAACCACCCAGCAGCACTCCGGTGAGGGCTCCGGCCGCCATGAAGGGGCCGAACGGAAACGCCGTCCGGCGGCCTCCGGGGCCCCGCAGCACAAGGGCCAGCCCGTACAGGGCGCCGTAGAGGAACCCGAGGAAGGCTCCGACGGCCCATACCCCCCATCCGTACCACCCAAGGATGACCCCGAGCGCGAGCGCCAGCTTGACGTCGCCGAAGCCCATACCGGCGGGGTTGATCAGGAACAGCAAGAGATACGCCCCTCCGAGCGCGCCCCCGCCGAGCAGCGCCCCCGTCCAGGACCCCCCGGCGCCGGGTACGAGGGCGGCGCCCCCGAGCCCGGCGGCAACCGCTCCCGCGAGGGGCAGGGTGAGCACATCGGGCAGCCGCTGCACGGCCAGATCCACCAGGGCCAGCAGGAACAGCAGGGGCACCACCCCGACGAACACCACCCCCTCGGGCCGCTCCCCGACAGCTCCACCCACCACCCCGCACACCGCCCCGGCCAAGCCGCCGCTCCACACAACGCAAACCCCGTACCGATGCGACGGCCCTGCCGGCTGCGACTCCCGCTGCGCGGTGCCGTCTCCCCGCCCCGCCCTTCTCCCGCTCACCGGGCTCTGCCCGGACCCGCGCCTCAACCGCCGGCGCGGCTGCATTCCAGCCCCGCCGGCGGTTGAGGCGCGAGGGTCCGGGGGCCGGCCCCCGGCAACGGCGCCGCACCCGGGCTCCGTACCGCCGGCACCATCCGGCCCCGCCGGCGATTGAGGTGCGGGGGCCTGGGGGCGGCGCCCCCGGCAGTAAGGCAGGCCCAGCCAGCCCCGGATGGGGTGACCCTCCGGGCAGCGGTCGCGCCACGCGGCATCCGGCTCGACCGCCAGGCGATACGCGGCCCGCGGCAGCAGCAGCCCCGCAGCCACCCCGTACACAACCGCGGCGACGGTGATCACTGACAGGCCCATCCGCCGACGGTAGGCGCAGACACCGGTACCTGCATGGGCCCGGGGGCCCAACCCCCCTACCCTGGCCGCCATGACCACCAGCAACGGCCTGCTCCGCCTCGGGCCGGACCGCGAACCGGTGCCCCTGGAGATCGCGGCCTCGTACCGGGCCCGCACCCGCGGCCTCCTCGGCCGCGACGGCATTCCCGGCGCCGCCCTGCTCCTCACCCCGGCCGGGAGCGTGCACACGTTCCGGATGCGGTTCGCGATCGACGTGGCGTACCTCGACCGCCGCCTGCGCGTCATCGCCCTGACCACCATGCCCCCCGGGCGGCTCGGGCTCCCCCGGCTCCGCTCCCGGCACGTCCTGGAGGCCGAGGCCGGGGCCATGGCCGTCTGGGGCCTGCACGTCGGCTCGCAGCTCCACATCGACGGACCGGACGGACCCGACGGACCGGACCCGTCTCAACTGCCGCTAGGCCCCGCGCGGCCGCGGCGGTAGGTTGGGGCGGTTGAGCTGGGGTCTCAGGGGAGCGGCATGACGGAGAACGCGCAAATCAAGGCGCTGGAGCAGATCATGCCGGCGACGCACGGCGCCGACGAGGACATCGACTGGCCGGCCGCGGAGGCCACCTGGCGCACCCGGTTCCCGGCCGATTTCATCGCCTTCATGGGCCGCTTCGGCGCCGGATCCATCAACGGCGAGGCCAGCATCCTGCTGCCCCTCCCCAAGCCCGGGCTGCAGTGGGATCCGGCCGAGATGGCCGAGGAGACCGGCAACGCCCGCCAGCTCTGGGAGGCGGAGGGCGGCCGGGCCGCCTTCGACGTGGACCCCGAGTCGATCATCGCGTGGGGCGTCACCGGCGGCTCCGACATCCTCTGCTGGCTCACCACCGACCCCGATCCGGACCGCTGGCCCGTCCTGGTGGTCGGCCGGCACACCGCCGACGCGTTCGCGGTCTATCCGTACGGCATGGCCGAGTTCCTGTACCGGCTCTGCGCCGACGAGTTCGACGTGAGCCCGGTCAGCATCACCTTCTGGGACGGCGGGCACCTCAGCTTCGTGCACTGGCGCAAGGCCCAGCGCCGCTGGCAGGAGGGCCGCAACCCGGAGACGGGCGAGCCCGACCCGTACGCGGGCGAGTTCGCCGACTGAGCTCCGGGCGCACCGGCCCACTGACCTGATCCGGACCCCCGACCCGTTCCGCAGCCCCAATGGGCCGGAATCGGGCCTTTCGGCATGTCTACGCGCGTCCGAATTGTTGATCACATATCGGAAAACACCAGCCGGAAAAGCCGCACTTGGAGCATTGACCACAAGTTCCGACCCAATGGAATCAACCGCCCTTCCGCAGGAGAGAATTCCGGCCAACGGGCCACGGACGGACACCCCAGCCCGGAGCAACTCATAAGCAGTAACGGGACTCAAAGAAATTCAGGGGAATACACCCGTGCGACGAAGAATCTTCGGCACGGGCGCGACCGCGGTCGTGCTCGGTCTGCTCATCCCGCTGGCCGGATGCGGCGGTTCAGACAACGGCGCAGGTGACAGCGGCACGCTGCACCTGGTCGCCGCGGAATACGGCGACAACCAGGCCACCAGCTCGAAGGCCTTCTGGGACAAGGTCACGGCCGATTTCACCAACGCCAACCCCGGCCTCAAGGTCGAGGTCCAGCTCCTGCCGTGGGCGGACATCGACCGTGAGGTAACCCGTATGGTCAAGTCCGGCAATGCGCCGGACATGGCCCTCATGGGCTCGTACTCGGACTTCGCGGCGCAGAACAAGCTCTATTCCGCGGACGAACTCCTCTCGGTGACCGCCGAGGCGAACTTCCTGCAGCCGCTCGCCGAGGCCGGCACGGTCGGCAGCACCCTCTACGGCCTGCCCTGGGTGGCGAGCAGCCGGCTCCTCTTCTACAACCAGGGCCTCTTCAAGCAGGCCGGCGTCAGCGAACCCAAGAACTGGTCCGACCTGAAGTCCGCCGCCAAGGCACTCAAGGACAAGGGCGTGAAGTACCCGTACGCCCTGCCCCTGGGCCCGGAGGAGGCGCACGCCGAGGCGATGATCTGGGAGCTGAGCAACGGCGGCGGCTACGCCGACAGCGCCGGCAACTACAACCTCGCCTCCGACCAGAACATCCAGACCTTCCGCTGGCTGAAGGACAACCTGGTCGGGCCCGGCCTGACCGGGCCCGTCCCGCCGTCCCAGCTCAACCGCGCCGACGCCTTCGCCGCCTTCGTGCGCGGCGAGGTCGGCATGCTGAACGGCTACCCGCAGCTCCTCCACGAGGCGCGCGCCAAGGGCATCGACGTCCGCACCGCGACCATGCCGGTCGCGGACACGCTCGGCTCCGGGGAGACTCCGCCGACCGTGGGTGTCGCCGACTGGATGATGGCGTTCAAGCAGAACGGAAAGCGCACGGAGATCGGCAAGTTCCTGGAGTTCATCTACCAGGACAAGAACCTGTCGGACTTCGCGGGCCGCTACCACCTGCTGCCCTCGACCGTCTCGGCCTCCCGCAACCCCTCCGGCGCCGGCCTCGACAGCAACGACCAGTTCTTCCTGACCGCCCTGCGCGGTGCCCAGCTGTACCCGGTGAACGACCCGTCCTGGGTGACGGTCAGCGACACCATCAAGCGCAACATCGGCCGCGCCGTGGAACCGAACGGCGACGCGAAGTCCGTCCTCGATGAGATCTCCGCCAAGGCGAACGAGGCCCGGAAGAAGCACTGAAAGTACTGAACTTCCCGCCCGACACGGGACTTTCGTCCCTGCCGCATCCCACCCCGTGCGGCAGAATGGCTGCTACGGCTCTTGATCCAAGGCCGCGGACCAGTCGCCCGCCGAGTACCCACAAGGTGCACGGGGCGGCCGGCCCTCTCCCTCCCCCCCTCCCCCGCCTCCGGGTCAGACCTTGCCGTTCTCCGACGAGAACGCCGTCCGGTGCTGCTCACAGCTGGAGTCCCAGCTCAGCGTCCCCGTGAGCGTCCCGTAGCCCGAGCGCGTGACCGACCACTCCACCGTGTACTCACCGGTGTCACAGGCGATCCGCTTGCCGCCCGGCACCTTGGCGCGCCCCGTCGCCGGCCGGTCCGCCAGCTCCTGGCGCACCTCGACCGCCTTGGCGTGGTCCGCGGAGCGCAGTACGGCGTGCAGGACGATCGGGTGCCTGCCGTCCTTGGTCGTCACGGCCTTCTTCACCAGCTTCGAGTCCGACACCGCCCAGCCGAAGTCGAACGAGGGCTGCCAGGCCAGGGTCTTGGGGTCGGCGACCTGCCGCTCGTAGTCGGGGGCGCCCGAGGGGCCGGGGCGGGTCACCGTCTTGTACCGGATCCCGGGGTAGAAGCGGAGCTGCCCTTCCAGCTTGTGCATCTCGTCCTTGGTCCACTGCGACTTCATCGTCTTCTCGCCGCCGGCCGGATCCTGCAGGTACGCACCGTCCGCGGCGGTGGCGGGCTGGCCGAGGGCGGGGGCGAGGGCCGCTGCGGCGGTGGCGAGGGCGAGGGCGAGAGCGGCGATGCGAGTGCGCTTCATGCCCGGTCCAACGGGGACCCGCGGAGGGCTGCAACGAGGCCGCGCGAGCTTTCACCCGTACGGGAGCCGCGCACCGGAATATCGCATGATCATCTTCCGTTCCACCGGGTGAAGCGACGACACCGAGCGACAGGGAGTCCCGATGAGCGCGAGTGCGGGTGTGAGTACGAACGTGTACGGCACGGTGGCAGCGGGCTGGGAGCCCGTCCGGGAGGAGTTCGAGGCCTTCGTCGCGGCCGAGGCGCACTCCCCCGAGGCGCAGCTGGCGGTGTACCGGGACGGCCGCCGCGTGGTCGACCTGTGGGCCGGCGAGGACACCGGCGCCGACACCCTGACCGGGGTCTATTCGATCACCAAGGGCGGCGCGCACCTGGTGGTGGCGCTGCTCGTACAGGACGGCGTACTGGAGCTGGAGCGCCGTGTCTCGGAGTACTGGCCGGAGTTCACGGGCGGCGGCAAGGAGCGGCTGACGGTGCGGCAGCTGGTCTCGCACCAGGCCGGACTGGTCAACACCGCCGAGGGCTTCGACTACGCGGAGATCGCGGACGACGCGCTGATCGCGGCACGGCTGGCCGCGCAGGAGCCGTACTGGGAGCCCGGGACGGCGTACGGGTACCACGCCTTCGTGATCGGCGCGCTGATCGGCGAGGTGGTGCGGCGGGCCACTGGAAAGTCCCTCCAGGAGGTGTTCGAGGAGCGGATTCGCGCACCCCACGGGCTGGACCTGTACATGGGCCTGCCGCAGGAGCTGGAGGGCCGCTGGAAGCCGGTCCTGGAGATGCTCCCCACGCCCGAACAGCTGACCGCGATGGCCGGGGCGGCCGTGCCGGAGCTGCTGCCGGTCGCCTTCAACGCGCATCGGGATCCGGCGATGGACCTGGTGGAGTACGGGAACCACCCGAAGGTGAAGGCGCTGGGCCCGGCGTCGGCAGGCGGCGTCGGCACGGCGCGCGGCGTCGCGGGGATGTACGCGGCCGCGATCAGCGAGGTGGACGGCCGGCCTCCGCTGCTGAAGCCGGAGACGGCGGCCGAGTTCGCGCGGCCCCACACCCCGGGCGAGGACCGGGTGACCGCCGAGGTGGACCACTTCGGGCTGGGCTTCGAGCGGCAGCACGCGGTGGGCCCGCAGGCCTTCGGGCACTGCGGGGCGTCGGGCGGGCTGGGCTGGGCGGACCCGGCGACGGGGCTCGCGTACGGGTATGCGCGCCGCCGGTTCGCCTTCCCGGGCGGGGCCGCGCCGGAGAACGAGCGCCTGACGGCGGCGGTGCTGCGGGCGGCCGCTGCACAGGGGACGACGGCTCAGGGGTCGACGGCTCAGGCCTGACCTGTTTCGAAGCGGCTGATGCGGCCGTTGTCGGTGACGAACCGCCAGGCGGTGCGCATCTCGCCCCACGTGTCGTTGCGGTAGTCGACGACGAGGGCGAGGCCGCCGTCGGACTCCTTCTCGACGTCCATGTGCCCGTTGGAGGACCAGACCTCCTTCTCGGCCCACTGGGCGACGTCGCGGTCGGAGCCGTCGTCGGACATGGTCGCGCCCTCGGTGAGGACGGCGCGGAAGGCGCTCTGGTCGCCCGCGTTCACAGCGGTGACGAAGGCGCGGACGGTGGGGTCGGTCAGCTGGCTCGGCGCGATCACGGGGGCCTCCTGGGGCGGTCGTACGGGCTCCGTACGGGGCTGTGTGCGCGACCAGGGAACACCGCGGGCGGCGCCGGGGCGGCGACCGTCACCCGTTCGCCGCCGGACGGCGTGTCAGGAGGCGTCAGGGGCGGTGCGGACGGGGAAGCCGGTGGGGCGGCCCTGGTCCTTCAGCCAGGCCAGCACCTGGTCGAGGGCCGCGACGGTCTGGGTGCGGTTGCCGCCGCCGTCGTGGAAGAGGACGGTCGGGCCGTTGCCTATCTCGGTCTTGACCGCGTGGACGATGGCGGCGACCCCGGGCTTCCCGAAGTCCTTGGTGTCGACGTTCCATCCGAGCGGGCGCATGCCGTGCGCGGCGGCGATGCGGCGGCTGTCGGGGGTGAACGCGCCGCCGGGGGCACGGTAGTACTCCACCTCGGCGCCGCCGCCCGCGGCGTCCTCGATCATCTTCTTCGCGTCCAGGATCTGCTTCTCCTGGTAGTCGACGGGCTTCTTGTCCATGGCCGTGTCGTGGTTCATGGTGTGGTCGCATAGCCGGTGGCCGCCCGCGACGACCCGCTTGACCAGGTCGGGGTGGGCCTTGGCCTGCGGCCCGATCATGCAGAAGGTCGCCTTCACGTCGTACTTCTTCAGCACCTCGAGGACCTTGGGGGTCCACTGGGGGTCGGGGCCGTCGTCGATGGTGATGTTGACGGCGTTGCCGCCGCTCTCGGAGGCGTGCGCTATGCCGTCGGGTATCTGCGACTGCGGTGCTCCGGCGTCGGCGCCTCCGGCGCCTTGGGCTCCGCCACCGCTCTTCCCCCCGCCGCCCTTCGCACCGTCGTCCTTCGCACCGTCGTCCTTCGCACCGTCGTCCGAACCGCCGCCCGTGCCACCGGTGCCGGTCTGGCGTGCCGCGTTCTCCTGCCGGCCGGGCCCCGGTTCCACGAGGGCCGTCACCCCCCACACCGTCCCGGCCACTGCGGCGGCCGCGGCCACGACGACTGCCCCGGCCCGGATGCCCTGCCTGTTCGCGCGCGCCATGAAGCCCATGAACCGTCCCCTCCCCGTCCGTTCCTGTGTGCGCTCTGCCCTCCAGGACGACCCTTGAAGCGGAGGGGTTCCCGCCAATTCCCCCATAAAATCCAGCTAATAGGACCTTGGTCCTTGATCGCCCCGATTTGGACCCCACCTGAAACAGGACGGAACCACATCAACCTCCCCCGCATCAGCCGCATTCACCGAACTCATGAGTACCCGGCTTCAGGGCAGGAAAAAGCCCGGCCCCGGCGGAAATCCGCCGGGGCCGGGCTGGGGAACGTACGGCTTTGTCAGTGCGAGAAGGACGCCTGCGGAGCCTGCGCCGCCTTGTCGCCGTCCGCGTCGCCGCCCTGGGCCGGGCCCGCGCCCCGCAGCGGGACCTCCTTGACGAACCAGGCGGCTGCGAAGCCCAGTACGGCGATGGACGCGCCGAGCAGGAACGCGGAGTGCGTACCGGCGGCGACCGCGTGCTGATAGGCGTCGCGCACCGCTTCCGGCAGCTTCGCCAGGCTGGCCGCGTCGAGCTGGGCGGAGCCGGCGGCCTGGGCGGCCTGCGGGCCGAGGCGCTCGCTCATGGTGTCCGTGACCCGGCTGGTGAACAGCGAGCCCATCAGGGCCACGCCGAACGAGCCGCCGAGCGTACGGAAGAGGGTGGCCGAGGAGGACGCGACGCCCATGTCCTTCATGTCCACGCTGTTCTGCGCGACCAGCATCGTGATCTGCATCAGGAAGCCGAGGCCGGCTCCGAGGATCGCCATGTAGACGCCGGACATCAGGCGGCTGGTCTCGGTGTCCATCTGCGCTAGCAGGAAGAGCCCCACGACCATGAGCGCGCCGCCCACGATCGGGAAGATCTTGTACTTGCCGCTGCTGGTGGTGATCCGGCCCGCGATCAGCGAGACGACCATCATCGAGAGCAGCATCGGGAGGAGCAGCAGGCCGGAGTTGGTGGCGGAGGCGCCCTGGACCGACTGCTGGAAGAGCGGGAGGTAGAGCACGCCGCCGAACATCGCGAAGCCGACGAGGAAGCCGATGACCGACATGAGCGTGAAGTTGCGGCTGCGGAAGATGTGCAGCGGCATGACGGGCTCGGCGGCCTTGGTCTCGGCGAAGAGGAAGGCGGCGATCGACACGATGCCGACGACGATCAGGCCGATGATCTCCCCGGAGCCCCAGGCGTACTCGGTGCCGCCCCAGGTCGTGACCAGCACGGTCGAGGTGATGGCGACGGTCAGCAGCGCGGCGCCCAGGTAGTCGATCTTGCCCTTTGCCTTCTTCTTCGGCAGGTGCAGGACGGCGGTGACCATCGCCAGCGCGACGGCGCCGAGCGGCAGGTTGATGTAGAAGGACCAGCGCCAGCCCATGTGGTCGGTGATGGTGCCGCCGACGAGCGGTCCGCCGATCATGGCGAGGGCCATCACGCCGGCCATCATGCCCTGGTACTTGCCGCGCTCACGGGGCGGGATCAGGTCGCCGATGATCGCCATGACGCCGACCATCAGACCGCCTGCGCCGAGGCCCTGGATGGCGCGGAAGCCGATCAGCTGGCCCATGTCCTGGGCCATGCCGCTGAGCGCGGAGCCGATCAGGAAGATGACGATGGAGGTGAGGAAGGAGCCCTTCCGCCCGTACATGTCGCCGATCTTGCCCCAGATGGGGGTGGAGGCCGCGGTGGCCAGCGTGTACGCGGTGACCACCCAGGAGAGGTGCTCCAGACCGCCGAGCTCACCGACGATCGTCGGCATCGCGGTACCGATGATCATGTTGTCGAGCATGGCCAGGAGCATTGCGATCATGAGGGCCATGAGGACGACTCGGACGCTGCGCGGCTTCACCCCCTCGGAGATCTCCGCCGCCTTTGTGTTTTGAGTCATGTCCACTCCCCGTTCACCCACGCACTCCGGACCCTTACTTGCCGCCCGGCTAGTTGACTACACTGGGGAAGGTAGACCCGTCACTAGCCGGGCGTCAAGTAAGTAGTTTGGGGAGAGCCATGTCCAGCAGCAGTCCGCAGGCGCGCCGTGGCAACACGCGCCAGCGCATCCAGGACGTCGCACTGGAGCTCTTCGCCGAGCAGGGGTACGAGAAGACTTCGCTGCGCGAGATCGCAGAGCGGCTGGAGGTCACGAAGGCGGCGCTGTACTACCACTTCAAGACCAAGGAAGACATCATCATCAGCGTCTTCGAGGACCTGACGAGGCCGATCGACGAGCTGATCGACTGGGCGAAGCAGCAGCCGCCGACGCTGGACATGAAGCGCGAGGTGCTCCGGCGCTACAGCGAGGCGATGGTGGCGGGGGCGCCGCTGTACCGGTTCATGCAGGAGAACCAGGCGACGATGCGGGAGCTGAGCATCGGCGAGACGGTGAAGCGCCGGCTGTTCACGCTGGTCGAGCTGCTCCGCACGGAGGACGGGCCCCTGACGAACCAGGTGCGGTGCGTGAGCGCCCTGTTCACGCTGCACGCGGGGATGATGTTCCTCCAGCACGTGGAGGGCGACCCGGAGGAGACCCGCCTGGCGGCCCTGGAGGTCGCCACGGACCTCATCACGCAGGCCCACGAGGCGACCTGAGGCGGGGCGGCCGGACTGGGGGCCACCCACTGGGGGCCACCCGAAGATGAGTATCCGCACTCACGTCCGATCGTTCGCGTTCCCATACGGTGGGCGGGTCGGTGTGGAGTGTGCTGCGGAGGTGGACGGATGGGACACGGTCGGGCCATGGCCCGGGCGCAGGCGCAGGCGCACTTCGAGGACTCGGGCCGGCCCCTGCTGCGGAGCGCGGTGGCATTGGTGACCCTGTTGGCACTGACCGCCACGACAGCGGCGTGCGCGAGGAAGACGGCCGACTTGACCGAGCAGCAGGCCCGGATGCGTGCCGAGGAGATCGCGCAGCAGGCCGTTGCCGGAATGTCCCCGAAACCGACACTGCGGCAAGATCACTACTCCAGCAGTGGGTGCACAACCGAGTTCGGCACCGCCAAGCTGGACCAGGTCTCCGTCGACTACCGGCTTGAGGGCGTGCCCCCTTCTGCCGCGAGGGATCTCGTCCGTCAGGCCCGGGACGCGTGGGTGGCGCTGGGTTACAAGTTCCAGAGCAAAGGCTCCGACGGCGACTGGTCAGATCCCGCAACAGCCGTCTTCATGCACACCAGGCCCGACGACTTCTCGCTGAGCGCCCAGAACAGCATCACGGACAGGAGCACCGGTGACGGCATCGCCTACATCACCGTCCGATCGCCCTGCTACCTGAAGCCCACGGAGAGCCCCTCCCCCTCCCCGTAGCCGAGGGCGCCCGCGCGGGGAAGGGTCGCCCAGGTCCGGGTCCCGCCACCCGGCTCCCGGGACTCCCCGAAACCCCAGGCCCCGCCGCACTCCCGGACCACGACGGCCATGAGCCGCAGCGCGGCCCGCCGCCGGGCCTCGCAGTGGGCGGCCAGCCGGGGGTGGGAGTGGGGTGCGTGACCGTCGTAGACGGTGAGCCGCAGCGCATCGTCCCGATACCGGACGGAGAGGTAGAGACTCCGCCCAGGATCCAAATGCCAGGAGGCGGCGAGCAGTTCGCCGGTCACCTGCTCGGCGGCGACGGCGACCGCATCGAGCCGATGTGCATGCAGGACGGACCGTACGGTCCGACGCGCGATCTGCGCGCTGTACGCCTCGCCGGGCACGGTCAGGCTGCAGGTCAGCGCCTCCGGACAGGGCGGCTCGTCCCCGTCGGGAGCGGGCGGCGAAGCCGGACAGACGGTGAACCGGCCCTGGGCCGACTGCATGAAGGGGTTGAGCATCGCGAACTCCCTGTGGTTGCGAGTGGCTCCGCCGTGGGCGTGGTGGCCTGTCGCTGCGGCATGCGCATGCCGCAGCGATGCACTTCAACTCCCGTTGCGTGAGCGGTGCGTTACCCAATGTAGCGCCGAGCGGGCCAAATTTGGCCCGCTCGACGGGAGAAGTCAGCCGCTCGTGCCCAGAGGGCCTCGGGACGCGCAAGACTTCACGCCATGACCGCGAGGACAGCCACGACAGAGCGCCAGAAGAGGTTGGGGTACGAGCTACGCAGAATGCGTACGGCAGCGGGGGTTTCGGCCGAGTTCGCCGCCGGACTTCTGGGGGTGGACCGGGGTGCCATCTCCGCAATGGAGGCCGGGACGCGCGCCATCTCGACCGAGCGGCTGCGCACGCTGGCCTGCAACTGCGAAGTGACCGATGACCTGTACATCTCCGGACTGATGGAGATGGCGCAGCCAGCCGGACGCCAGTGGTGGGATCGCTATCGGGGCCAACTCCCCCAGGCCCTCCTGGACATCGCGGAAATGGAAGCCGGCTGCGTCCGCATGCGGGGCGCCTACTCCGTTCACATGCCCGGACTCCTGCAAACCTCCGACCACGCACTCGCCCTTTTCCGGATGGTGATCCCTCCCCTGCCGGAGCGCGAGGTCGCATTGCGGCTGGCGCTACGCGTCGAGCGCCAGCGCATCCTGGACGGCGAGAACGCGCCCGAGTTCGTGGCCGTCGTACACGAAGCCGCCCTGCGCATGCAGTTCGGCGGACGCGCCGTCTTGCGTGCACAGCTCGACCACTTGCTCAACCGGTCCGAGCAGGACAATGTGACTGTGCTCGTCCTCCCGTTCGACGCGGGAGGGTTCCCGGGTGCAGGGCAGACCGTGATCTACGCGGAGGGCCCGACAGCACAGCTCGACACCGTGCAGGTCGACAACTCCCACGGCCCCGACTTCATCCACGCGGAGACGCAACTCTCGAAATACCGCGCCCACTTCGCCCTGCTGGAAAGCCTGGCCCTGTCCGCCGAAGCCTCCCGGGACTTCATCCGAACCATCGCAAGCCAGCTGTGAGAGGGACACCGTGACCACCGTGACATGGGAAGACCCGTTCTGCGGAGAAGGCAACTCCTGCTACCGGATCGGGGTGGACGGAGAGGGCGGGAGCTACATCGCGGTGGCCGGGCAGGAGGCGGTGTACGTCAGCGACACCGCAGACGCGCTGCGGCAGCTGATCCGGGACATCAAGGCCGGCAAGGCCGACCACCTGCTGGCGGACTGACCCGTGGGGACGTGCACGGGCCGCGCCCGTACACGTCCCCACGACACACCCCAGGGCTGCAAGTCGCCCTCGTGCCGGCCGCTGCCCGCGGCTGGCCGTTCGGGCCGCTGAACCAGGAGGTGCAGCAGTAGCGGCAGCCTGCCGTCGGGCCGCCTGGGCCGTCCACCCGGCGGGAGGGTGAACAGCTCGACGGCGAGGGCCGTCTGGAGGCTGTTGCCGAACGACCCCCGCATCGCCGGCGAGCTGGCGCACTACTACAAGTTCGGGGAGCTCCTCGAGAAGGCGTGGAAGGACGGGGACGGAGCGGCGCTCGGCAAGTCCTTCGAGGCGATGAAGGAGCTTCAGAAGGACGCGGTGGAGCTGATGCAGATCAAGCGGCCGGACGGTGAGGACATCGCCACCTACGGGCCCGAGTTCCTCGTGGTCTGATCGGCCGGCGGCTACCCCGAGGAGCGGATGAAGGCGAACAGGCCGTCGGCGTAGCGGTCCGGGTGGGTGAGGTGGGGGACGTGACCGTCCCCCACCAGTGTCCGCATCTGCGCACGGCCGCCGAGCGCGGTGGCGAGCTTGCCGACGATCACCGGGAACCACGGCGGGCTCTCGCTGCCGAAGGTCAGCATCGCGGGGCCGGTGTAGCCGGAGAGGCGGGCGAGGTCGAGGCTCGCCCAGCCCGGGTCGCCGTGTTCGTCCATGAACGTGGGGGCGTTCGCGGTGAACGTCTCGCGGAACTGTTCCGGCAACTGCTCCCAGCCGCCCGGTCCGATGGCGACGTCGTCCACGAACCGCTGGGCGCCCGCCCGGTCCTCGCCCGCGCGCAGGGCTGCGAGAACGCCGTCGATGGCGGCCTCCATGGCCTGGAGCACCGGGCGGAGTTCCCGGTCCTCGTCGCCCACGATGCCCATGAGCGGGGGCTCGTGCACGGCCAGGCTGCGCAGCAGCTCGGGGCGGCGGCAGGCGAGGCCGAGCGCGGTCGAGGCCCCGAAGGAGTTCCCGGCCACATGGACCGGGGCGCCGAGGGTCTCGATGAGCGACGCGAGGTCGTCCTCGTCCTGCCGCCGGCTGCCCTGGCCCGGCGGGCGCTCGCTGCGGCTGTGGCCGCGCCGGTCGTAGACCAGTACGCGGAACGACTGCGCGAGGCGGGGGACGACGAGCTGCCAGTTCTCGTGGTCGACCCACGAGCCGTGGACCAGGACCAGGGGTTCACCCTCGCCCACGACCTCGTAGTAGAGGTCCACGCCGTTCACGCGAGCCCGTGCCATACCGAGTCTCCTCACCTGGGATACCGGAGGGGGCCCGAGCGCCCGCGCACAGACATACCGCGGGCCGGCGAACGGCACACCTCCCTGCGGATCACCAGGTGAGGCGGCGGTCCTCGGGGGTGATCGCGATGTCGTTGATGCTGGCTTCGCGGCGCCGCATGAGCCCGTTGCCGTCGAACTCCCACTGCTCGTTGCCGTGGCTGCGCCACCACTGGCCGGCGGCGTCGTGCCACTCGTACTCGAATCGGACGGAGATCCGGTTGCCGGTGTACGCCCACAGCTCCTTGCGGAGCCGGTAGTCGAGCTCGCGCTCCCACTTCTCGGCGAGGAACTCCCGGATCTCGTCGCGGCCGTTGAGGAAGCGGTCACGGTTACGCCAGAACGAGTTCTCGGTGTAGGCGAGGGCGACGCGCTCGGGGTCGCGGCTGTTCCAGGCGTCCTCGGCGGCCTGGACCTTGGCGCGGGCGGATTCCTCGGTGAAGGGCGGCACGGGCGGGCGTACGGCGGCGGGGTCGGTCATGGCGGTCACCTCTGTCGGACGAAGGAAGGGAGAACGGTCGTTCTCGACAAGGAAGGACGATAGAGAACGACCGTTCTCCGCGCAAGCGGTTCTGGGCTACGCTGCCTTCATGGACGACGAAGAGGCCCGCACCCGGCTGCTGGACGCGGCGGAGGCGCTGTTCTACGCCGAGGGCATCCAGGCCGTCGGCATGGACCGCATCCGCACGGAGTCGGGGGTGCCGCTCAAGCGGCTCTACAAGGTCTTCCCTGCCAAGGAGGTCCTGGTCGCGGCCTACCTCGAACGCCGCGACCGCCGCTGGACGGCGAGCCTGCGCGGCGCGGTGGCGGATTCCGCGGATCCGGTCGAGGCCGTCTTCGACTGGCTGGCGCAGTGGTTCTCGGAGCCGGACTTCCGGGGCTGCGCGTTCCTGAACGCGTACGGGGAGCTGGGCACGGGCCCCGCCGGGGTGCTGGACGTCGTACGCCGCCACAAGGCGGAGCTGCGGGAGCTGCTGGCAGAGCTGGCCGGCCCCGGCCGCGAGGACCTCGCGGACCAGTTGCTGATCCTGGTCGAGGGCGCGACGGTGGTGGCGGCCCTGGAGCCCGGCCCGGAGCCGGCCCACCGCGCACGGGAGGCGGCGTCGGCCCTGCTGCTCGCCCGGGAGGGCGGGCATGCGCTAGGTTGAACGCGTTCAACTCACTGCGGAGCAGAGTGCGGGGGCGGCCATGACGGCGACGGAGCCGGCCGGAAGAGCGGACAGAACCTGGACGCGCCGGGTGCGGCCCGTCCACTCCTGGCAGACCAAGATCGCGCTGACCGCTCTGGTCCTCCCGGCACCGATCACGCTCACCTTGCTCGGTGCGGGCGCGCCGGCCTTCCGGCTGGTCGTGACCCTCCTGCTGTTCTCGGTGCCTCTGGCCTTCCGGGCGGACCGGGCGCGGTTCATGACGTCCTGCGTGGCCCTCGGGATCGTGCTGGCAGGGTGGTCGATCCTCGGCGCGTGGGAAGGCACCTTGATCTTCTTCCCTTCGGCGCTGCTCCTGCTGTGCGCGGCGTTCGCGGATCCGCGCGAGTACCAGGGACCGGCCACGGTCGTGACCGCGCTCGCCTGCCTGCTGGCGGTGGTCCCCGGGTTGTTCTTCGTCGGCTGCCTGGCGGGACTCGTCGTCTAGCTGCCGCCGGCGGCGGTGGTGCGGGGGAAGGTGATCTCGACGCGGCGGTTCTTCTTGCGGCCTTCCTCGGTGCCGTTGTCGGCGATCGGGTAGTCCTCGCTGTAGCCGCGGACGTCGTAGACGACGCCGGGGCTGGTGACGGTCTTGGCGAGCTCCGTCTGAACGGCATCGGCGCGCTGCTTGGAGAGTTCCTTGCCGTGCTCGTAGCTGCCCTGGTCGTCGGTGAACCCGAAGACCCGGACGCGGGTCGCCTTCTGCGTGTTGATCTCGTTGGCGATGGCCTGTATCCGGGCGGCGGCCTGGGCGTTGAAGACGGCGCTGTTCTCGGGGAAGAGCACCTCGGACTGCAGGGCCATCATGACGGACTGGTTGGTCTCCTGCCGCCGCTGCTCACCGCCGAGGTCTTCGACGACCTCGGCGATGTCCAGGACCTTGATCGGAGCCAGGGTTCCGCCCTGGGGGATCTTCAGCCCGGGCGAGCTCGAGTCGATGGGCACGGGCGCGGAGGCCGATGGCTCGGTGCCGGGGGGCACGGACGGCTTTACGTCGTCGGCGTGGGCGCTTGTCGCGCCGATGAAGTGAGCCCCGGCGATGACGAGGCCTACTACGGCGGTGGATGCGGAGACGCGGTGGCGTTTATTCATGGGGGTCACCCGGAGATTTTGATGGTGGCCGTTGCGAAGGTGGGGAGGCTGAAGTCGACCTCCGCCGTGCCAACGGGCGGCGCCGGGAACTGGGCGAAGAACGGAATCGTCGCGCCGTGCTCGATGAGGGCGATTCCCGTGGTGCACAGGCACCTGCCGTCCGTGTCACGCAGGACGTAGTACCGCTTCTTGCCTGCCTTGTCGGTCACCGTGACTCCGGCGATCGACGTTCCGCTCTGAGTGAGCTCGTTACCTCTCCAGGCGGGCGTCTTCGCGTAGTCGGCGCTGCCGCCGTTCTTGAACTGGCCGCTGATGGTTAGGAATCCGCCGGCGTCACGAGTTGCCGAATTGACGGTCATCACCATGCCGTCCTCACCGTTGGCCGTGGCCAGTACCTGCGTCGGTGTCGGGCTGGAGCTTGCGCCCGTCGCAGGTGTCTGGGGAGTGGAACCCTGAGGGTTGGCTGCAGCAGATTTCTGCGGCTCCTTCGACTTACCGTCATCGCCACCGCCGCACCCGGCCAATGCGAAGGCGAGGACCGCCGCAACCGCTACGGCCGCTCCCCCGCGGGCTTTCACCGTGTGCCGAATGCTCATCTGTGCAGCTTCCTTGTCTCTCGTTCGCTTGTCAGTCGACCAGTCGTACGGTGAAGAGTGCCCTCGCCAGCTGGGACAGCGGGCCCGGCTTCGCCGGGTCCAAGCTGAGGGCCTTACCGCTGCACTCGAACGTGACGGTCCCGGCGCTCGGTGTGGGCGACGGGCTGGGTGTGGACGTCGGGGTGGGAGTGGGTGCGGCAGTGGGTGCCGAGCGGAGCGAGCATCGCGGTTCGATCCGGGCCTTGGCTGTGGCCTTGCCCTGCATGTCCCCACTCGCGGGGATGACCGACTTGCCCACTGTGTCGTTGGTCTTCACCGTGACGGTGAACTCGGGGGTGGCCGACCTGCAATCCGCGGTGGCATTGTTCAATTCGGCGAACTCGGCAGCCGCTCCGCAGGCGCCCGCCCCATCGAGGAGATCGCCGTTGACGATCTCCTCCCAGTCGGCAGGCTTGAGGGCGAGCAGGTCGAGCCCGAGGAACATGTTGTCCCTGGCTTCTCGGGCAGCCGCCAGCGCCGCCGCATCGGCGGCACCCTGTGCGTTGCTCCGCGTGGCGCCGGCCATTCCGACCACGAAGAAGGCGAGGGCGGCGAAGAGCAGACCCGCGACCACCACGATGTAGATGGGGAAGGCCTGCCCTTTGTCGCCGAGGAGGTCGTCCTCGGTCACTTGCCAGCCGTGATCGCGCCGATCTGACTCGTGATCTTGGCCGTAATCGTCTGACCGATGCCCGTGCCGACGATTGCGCCGATGATCACTACGACCACCAGGATGATGCCCAGGTATTCGAAGGCCGTCTGGCCTCGGTCCCGGGCGCCCTTGGTTTCGTACCGCTTCCGCATCCTCGCCAGGGTGTTCTGCAACATGGGGGTTCCCTCCCGGGCCGGTGCCGCTGTTGGTTTGCGGACCGTACGGGGAGTCACCGGTGATAACCAAGGGTCCCGGGGCCCAATTACGGACCCACTGCGCACTCCGTCTACCCATGGCCGGTCACCCCTGGACGGGCCGTTCCCAGCCAGCGCGCTATCGCCTCGCTGCGGCTCGTGCTCTGGAGCTTCGCGAAGATGCGGTTGATGTGGTTCTTGACCGTCTTCTCGCTGATGAAGCAGGTGGCGGCGATCTGCTGGTTGCTCATCCCGGACGCGATCAGATCCATGATCTCCACCTCCCTCGAACTCAGGCCGAAGAGAACCGAGTTGTGCAGTCGCTCAGGAGAGCGTGCCACAGATCGTTGCGGTTGCGAAGAGGTCCGGAGATTCGCGAGCAGCGCGCTCGCCGCCGTCGTCGTGAAGTGGGCCCGGCCCTCGCGGACGTCTCGGACCGCTCGGACCAGGTCTTCGGGCGTGAATTCGCCGTGGACGAGGTAGCCGCCTGCGCCCAGGAGGAGGGCTTCTCGGACAATCTCCGATTCCTGGCTGTACGTCAGCATCAGTACGGGCGCCAGCTGTACGAGGTGCGGCAGCGCCGAGATGCCGTCGACGCCTGGCATGCGGACGTCCAGCAGGATCACGTCCGGGGCGTGCCGGCGGGTCAGGCTCAGGGCCTCGCGGCCGTCTGCCGCCTGGGCCACGACCTCCAGGTCCCCGGCCGTCGCCAGGAGGGCTGCCAGGCCCGCCCGTACGACCGGGTTGTCGTCGGCGATCAGGACGCGGAGCGGCATCACGGGCTCCCCTCCGGGGTCAGGGCCGCGAGCGGGAGGTCCAGGCGGATGAGGGTTCCGGGGCCGGACGGCCGGGCTCCGATGTGGAGGCGGGCGCCGATCGACGCCGCGCGTTCCGTCATGCCGAGCAGCCCGAAGCGGCCCCTGCGGTGCAGGGCATCGGGCGGGAGGCCGCAGCCGTCGTCCTCGATGGTCAGGGTGAGGTCCCTCGCGTCCACCGCCGCCTTGACCACCACGCGCGAGGCTCCCGCGTGGCGGCGGGCGTTCTCCAGGGCCTCCGAGGTGACCGCCAGGAGGTGGTGCGCCACTGCGGAGGGGAGCACGGGGAGGACTCCCTCCGTACGGAGCTCCGCGTCCGCGCCGGCCAGGCGGCGCAGCTCCCCCTGTAGCGAGACCCCCGGTGCCTCCGTCTCCCGCCGCAGGTCCGTCAGCAGTGCGCGGGATTCCGCCGCCGCCGCGCGGGCCGCGCCCGAGAGGAAGAAGGCCTGGCGGCGCACGGTCGCCGGGTCCGTGGTGCGGGCGAGGGCGTCCGCCGCCAGGGCCAGGCCGTGCAGCGTCTTCGACACCGAGTCGTGCATCTCGCGGGCCAGGTGGTCCCGTTCGGCGCGCACCGCCTCGGCCACCGCCAGCCGGGCCCGCGTCTCCGTCAGGGCCTGGCTCGCCGAGCCGAAGCGGAAGAGCAGGTCCCGCAGCGAGGCACCGGCAGCGCCCGCCAGGAGGCACAGCACCGGCAGGGTCAGGCCGCCGCCGCCCACGGCCACCACGAGGGCCGCCGCCAGGGCCGCGTAGACCGCCGAGCCGCGCCACCCGTGGACCAGCCCGGCCAGCAGCGGTGTGCAGAGCACGGCGAAGCCGAGCGGCGACTCGGGCCTCGCCGTGACCAGCAGCAGCCCGCAGAACGCCATGTCCGGGGCCAGCAGCCAGCGGTGGCGCAGCAGCAGCGGCCCGAAGCGCTCCCAGTCGCGGAAGAGCACGTACGAGAGCATGAAGGTGAGCAGGATCGCGCCGCCGACGAGGTACGTCGGTCCGCCGCCCGCCGTGCGCCCCAGTGCCAGCGGCGCGCCCAGGCCGATCACCACCATCCGGAACGCGAACACCCGGCGGCACAGGGCCTGGAGGGCGTTCGCCTGGAGCGTGAGGGAAGGGGTCGGGGAAGGGGTCGGGGAAGGGGCCATGCCCTGCCGCTGCGCCCTCCCCCGCGCCGCCAGGTCGGCCAGGGGGATGTGGAGGACCGCCATGGCTCACCCGCCCCCGAGCATCGCGCCGAAGTCGACGTCCGCGCCGTACACGAAGCCGCAGACCAGCAGGATCAGCGTGCCCGGCAGCATGAACATCGTCACCGCGAACGTGGCCTTCGGGACGGCCCGGGCGGCCCGCCGCCGGGCGTTCTGGGCGTCCGTACGGCGCATGTCCTCGGCGATCGCGATCAGCGTCTCGACGATCGGCGAGCCCAGCTCCTCGCCCTGCTGGAGCGCGGTCACGAACTGCGCCACCTGCTCGGAGTCGTTGCGCGCGCGCAGCTCGTCGAAGGCCTGGCGGCGGCTGACGCCCATGTCCATCTGCTGCAGGGTGATCCGGATCTCGTCCGACCAGGGGCCCTCGTACTTGGCGGCCACCCGCTCCAGCGCCTGCCGGAAGCCGAGCCCCGCGCTCACGACGACCGCCAGCACGTCCAGGAAGTCCGGCAGCGTCCGCTCGATGTGGTCGCGGCGGACCCGGATCGCCGACCACAGGCCGACCTCGATCCAGAACAGGCCGAAGGCGACCATCAGCAGGGCCGGTACGAGCTGGCCGTTGATCAGCATCGAGAACGCGCCGAGCGCGCCCAGGAACCCGTAGACCGCGCGGCGCGCCGCGTACCGGTCGATCGTCAGGCCGGCCGGGTTGCCCGCCAGGTCGATCTGGCGCCGCTTGCGGGCGACCCGGTTCGGGCCCATCAGGCGCAGGACGAGCGGCGCCCAGCGGATGCCGAGGCGGTCGACTGCCGAGCCGACGGCCGTCGTACGGGTGGCGCCGACCTCCAGGGCGAGCGCGAGGTCGCTCGGCAGTTTCGTCTCGGCGCGGTAGAGGCGGATGCCGTGGAAGACGCCGAAGACCGACATCCCCAGCAGCAGGGCCAGCAGCAGAGCCGTCATGTCCGTCGCCCCCTCACACGTCGATCTTCGAGAGCCGGCGGATCAGGACGAAGCCGAGCGTGAAGAGCCCGATCGCCACCAGCACCGCCGTCTGGCCGATGAACGCGCCGGTCATCCGGTCCAGCGCGCCCGGCATCATCACGTTCACCAGCAGCAGCGAGCCGAGTCCGATCGCCGGTACCAGGTAGGCCGTCACCGTCACCTGGGAGAGCTGGGTGCGGATCTCGCGCCGCGTCTCCTTGCGCTGCTCCAGCGTCACCGTGAGGTTGCGCAGGCTGCCGACGATGGCGCCGCCCGCACGCGCGGACAGGACGAGCGTGGAGACGAGGACGACCAGTTCCCGGGAGGGAAGCCGTTCGGCGATCTCGCCGAGGGACTCCTCGATGGAGTGCCCCACGGCGAGCCGGTCGGCGACGCGCGCGAGCTCCTCGCCCGCCGGGGCCTCCAGCTCCTCCGCCGCTATGGCGATGGCCGTACGCAGGGCCAGCCCGGCCTGGGTGGCATTGGCGAGGATGCGGGCGAGCTCGGGGAGCTGGTTGATGAACCGCTCGGTACGGCGCGCCCGCTGCCAGTTGAGGAAGGCCTCCGCCGCCCACAGGCCGATCAGGCCGGCCACCGGGCCGAAGAACGGGGCCAGGAAGCTCGCCGCGACGAGCCACACACCGGCGACGGACATCAGCATGTAGACGAAGAACTCGCCGGGGGTGAGGTCCAGGCCGGTCACGGCCAGCTTCACCTCGATCCGCTTGCCCAGCGCGGTCCTGCGCAGGCGCCGGTCCACGCCGGGGAAGCGGCGTCTGCGGCCCGCCGGCTCCGGTGCGCCGTCCGTGGCGAGGCGTTCGATGAGGGCGGCGCGCTGGGCGCGGCCGGCGGCGTAGGCGTGGACGCCGACGACCACGAGGACGCAGGCCAGCAGCGTGGCGCCGAGGGTGAGGAGGATGAGTGGGTTCACAGGACGGTCCGGGTGATGCGGGTGGCGAGCTGGTCGTCGGACATGGCGACCCCGAAGGCCTGCGGGATCGGCTGGTTGTTCATGTAGAGGCGGTCCGCGATCCGGCGCGGCAGCGGGTAGTACTCGAAGTAGCCGTGGACGCGGCCGTCGGCGCCCATCGGCTGGGCGGCGAACCGGCAGACGGTGGTGATGCGGAAGGGCTCGCGGCCGTGCGAGTCGAGGATGGCGATCTCCGTGACGCGGCGCGAGCCGTCGCCGAAGCGGGTCAGCTGGACGACCACGTTCACCGCGCTGTTGATCTGGTCCTGCAGGGCCTCGAAGGGGACTTCCACCTCGGACATGGAGGCGAGGGTCTGCAGGCGCATCAGGGCGTCCTCGGCGCTGTTCGCGTGGACGGTGGCCAGGGAGCCGTCGTGGCCGGTCGACATCGCCTGGAGCATGTCGAGCGTCTCGCCGCCGCGGACCTCGCCGACGATGATGCGGTCGGGGCGCATGCGCAGGGAGTTGCGTACGAGGTCGCGGATGGTGATCCGGCCCTTGCCCTCCACGTTCGCCGGGCGGGATTCGAGGCGGATGACGTGCGCCTGCTGGAGCTGGAGCTCCGCGGAGTCCTCGATGGTGATGATCCGCTCGCCCTCGGGGATCAGGCCGGAGAGGGCGTTGAGGAGCGTGGTCTTGCCGGTGCCGGTGGCCCCCGACACGATGACGTTCATCTTCGCCTGGACCAGGCCGGACAGGAGCAGGAGCATCTGCTCGTCCAGCGAGCCGAGGCCGATCATCTCGTGCAGGGTGAACGCGCGCGGGAAGCGGCGGATCGTGAGGGTGGCCCCGGTCAGGGACAGCGGCGGGATGATCACGTTGACGCGCTCGCCGCTGGGCAGGCGGGCGTCGACCATCGGATTGGCCTCGTCCACCCGGCGGTTGACCGTGGAGACGATCCGCTCGATGGTCTGCATCAGCTGCTCGTGCGAGGCGAAGCGCAGCGGCAGCTGCTCGACCCGGCCGGCGCGTTCGACGAAGATCTGGTCCGGGCCGTTGACCATGATCTCGGAGATCGAGGCGTCCTCGAGGAGCGGTTCGAGCACACCGAGACCGAGCGCCTCGTCCACGACCCGGCGGATCAGCTGCGCCCGCTCGACGGTGGAGAGGACGGGCCCCTCGCGGCTGATGATGTGCCCGAGTACGCGCTCCAGCCGGGCCCGGCGCTCGGCGGGCGCGAGCGCGGACATCTCGGCGAGGTCGATCTCCTCCAGCAGCTTCGCCCGGTACGCGGAGACCAGCCGGCCGTCCTCGCGGGGACTGTGCCGGTCGTCGGGGGTGTTGACCCGGGAACGCAGGCTCATGGTCCGGTCACCTTCGGGTCGTCGTTGGGCATGATGGCAGTTGCCCTGGCCGGGTCGATGGACAGGCCCGGCACGATGGACTTGATCGGGATGCTGACCTTCGCGGTGACCGCGTCGGGGACGGAAGACACGTCGATCGTCGCGTCGAGGCCGGAGCTGATGGCCGCCCTGCCCGCCGCCGACCCGGCGCCCGGGTTGCGGGCCTCCACGCGTGCGGCGGTGCGGGCAGCGGTCTCGGCCTGCTGGTGGACGTAGCCGACCCAGCCGAGCTGGATCCCGCACAGTGCGACGAACAGCAGGATCGGGATGAAACCGATGTACTCCAGGGCCACTTGGCCCCGGTCCCGGTCTCGTTTCACCTCAGTCCTCCTCTTCCTTCGCGGAGCCGCCCTCGCCCGTGATCGGGGTGCCGATGTCGAGGCCCGGGAAGAAGACCGGGAGGTTGAGCTTCACGGTCGCCTTGTAGACGTCGCCCGACTCACGGCAGCGCACGCTCATGTTCCAGGCGCCCCCGACATGCCGCCGCGCAGCGGCGTCGCACGCCCCGTCCCCGTGCACCGCCCCCACCCGCGCCGCCTCGTCCGCCGCGTTGCCCGCCAGGGAGAACGCGTACCCGATCAGTACGCACTCCCACACCGCCGCCACGAGCAGCAGGATCAGCGGCACCATGCCGACGAACTCGACCGCCACCTGGCCGCGGTCTCCCCGGGCGGCGCGGACGGGTCTCCGCGCGGACACGCGTCAGCCCTCCCGGCCGCGGCGCAGCCAGGGGCCCGCCGCGCCCCGGTCGCCGCCCCGCAGGCGCGCCACCGGGCCGGGGGCCCGTACGGCCAGGGCCGCGCCCGGGGTTCCCGAGGCGGCGGCTGCGGGCTCTGCCGTGGACGGGGGTGTCAGCAGACCGAGTTCGCCCGCCAGTGTCCACAGCGCCTGCTTCACGCTGGAGCGGTTGTCGAGGTCCTGCACCCGTCCCGCGTCCACGACCGCCTGGAGCTCCTTGAAGGCCGCCGGCACCGGGGTCCGGGTGGCCCGGGTCTTCGTGATCTTCTCGATGAGCGCGGGCTGGATCTCCGTGTGCTTGCTCCAGCGGTTGACCACCATCGCGGTGTCCTCCGCCTTGCGGACCTGGAGCCGCTCCCACATCCGGACCAGCCGCTTGGCCGCCCGTACGGAGACCACGTCCGGGGTGGTGACCAGGACCGCCACGTCCGCCATCTCCACCGCCGCCGCGTTCGCGCCCGTCACCTGGGTGCCGCAGTCGATCACGACGAGCTCGTACCGGCTGCGCAGGGCTCCGACGATGTGCCGGGCGGCGCGTTCGTCGACCTCCTCGCCGCGCTCGCCGTCCGCCGGGGCCAGCAGCAGTGCCAGCCCGGTCCGGTCGTCGTACACCGCGTCCTGGAGCACCCGCGGCGAGATGTCCTGGATCCCGGCGAGGTCGGCGATGGAGCGCCGGAACTGCACGTCGAGGTACGAGCCGACGTCGCCGGCCTGGAGGTCCATGTCGACCAGGGCGGTACGCCGCCCCGAGGCGGCCGCGGCCAGCGCGAACTGCACGGCGGTGAAGGTGGTGCCGACGCCGCCCTTGGCCCCGGTGACGGTGACCACCGTGCCGCCGGGGCCGGTGAACACGTCGGCCCCCCGGCCCAGGTGGCGGCGTACGCCCACGGACCACTGGGCGGCGGCCTGGACACGGGCGGCGAGTTCCTCGTACGCGAGCGGCAGCCCGATCAGACCCCGGGCGCCGGAGTCCATGGCGGCGGAGAACAGCGCCGGGCCCGCGTCCGAGGACACCAGCACCACGCCCACCGCCGGGAAGCGGAGCGCGACCTCGCGGATGAGGTCGAGCGCGGGCACCGGGCCGATCCGCTCGTGGACGAGGACCACCTCGGGCAGTTCGTCGATGGACTCGGCGGCCAGCCGCCCCAGGGTGTCCAGCAGCGAGGTGGAGTCGGGGACCGGGGCGCCCGGCTCGGCGGCCGGGAGCTGGCTGAGGAGGGTGGAGATGGCGCGGGCGGCGTCCGGGTCGCCGGCCGCGGGGAGGATTCGGGTGGTCATCCGGGCCTCACTTGTCCCCGTCGAGGGTGTACGTACGGTCGCCCGCGCCGGGCGCGGAGTCGGTGCCGGGGGCCACCAGGGCCAGGCGTACGTGCTCCGCGAAGGACTCGGCGTACGCGACGCGCTGGGTGTCCTTGGTGTTCAGGGCGAAGGTGATCGGGACCGCCTCGGCCGGGCCCTTCTTGTCGCTGTCCTTGTCGAGGGCGGTGAGCTTGCCGACGTTCAGGACGCGCGCGTTGGCCACGATGATCACCGACCGCGAGGGCTCGGTGTCCTTGGCGCCCTTGAAGGTGGCGATGATGTTGACCTTGGCCCCGGAGTAGATCTTGCCGGCCACGCCGGTCGACGCGTCGATCATGATGGCGATCTCCTGCTCCCCGGGCTGGAGCTGCGGCTTGTCGACGAACATGCCCGCCTGGAGCAGTGAGCCCTTGCGCAGGGTGGTGAGCGTGATCTTGTCCTTGAGCTGCCCGAGGTCGGTGACGGCGGTCTCGGACAGCCAGCGCTCGGGGATCGAGACTTCCTCGAACTGGCCCGCCGACAGCGGGCTGTACGGCGCGATGTCGCCCTTGGCGCGGTACGCGACAACCTCGGCCCCGACCTTGGAATTGACGTCGCCGATCACCACGAGGACCCCGCCGAACGCCGCGAGGGCGCACAGGACCGACAGGAGCAGCAGGATGACGCCGCGGCGCTGGCGTGAGTTCATGGGCCGTACTACCTCGCCGTTCTTCGTTCGTTCGGGCCGGTCAGTGTCTTGGTCTGAAGGAGCCGGGAGAGCCGGAGAACGCCGGGGGTGCCGTCCGGCGCCCGTCCTCGGCCGGCGGCGGTGCGGCCAGTGGCGCGGCGCAGAAACCGCAGCGGTCGCCGATGAGCTCGAGGCCGCACCAGTGGCACTGCTCGCGCCGGACGGAGGCGACGAGCTGGTACAGCACGGACGGGTCCGGGATGGCGGCGGCGAACTCCACGAGCTTCGTCGTGGCCCACCAGACGGGCGAGTCGGCCGGGAGCGGGTTCTCCATGACGCCCTGGACCTGCCAGGCGGGGGCGAGTTCGGCCGCCACCCAGTCGGAGGCGAGCTGGCCGCGGGCGAAGGTGAGGTGGGTGGCGAAACCGGGGCCGGGCGGCAGCCCGGCGCCCGCTGCGCCCCCGGAGCGCCCGCCTCCGCCGTGCCCGCCGTGTGCGCCGCGCCCGCTGTGCCCGCCCTGGGCCTTGCCGCCGGAGCCGCTCAGCTTGACCACGTGCGGGGTCGGGTGGGCCAGTACGGCGAACTGCGCGTTCGGCGACCACGAGCGCGCGTGGGCCTTGAGGCCGACCGCGACCCGGTCCAGTCTGGCGACCGAGCCCAGCAGGGCCCCCGCGTGGATGTAGTGGGACAGCAGCCGGGCCGCGGAGGCGATGACCCCGGGGCTGAAGTCGCAGACGCTGAGCTGGCGCAGCTGACGTACCAGCAGGGCCGTGGCCAGCGGGGGCAGATCGAGGTCGACGAGCGCGATCCGGTCGGTCTCCAGGATGGCCCGCACCGTGTGCAGCCGCTGGACGGTCGCCGTCGGCAGCCAGGGCGGTACGAAGACCACGAGATGGCCGTGGCGCTCCAGCAGGGCGCTCGTCTCGGCGAGCGCGCCCGC
The DNA here is from genome assembly GCF_040682115.1 of Streptomyces sp. NPDC051364. NCBI lineage: Bacteria > Bacillati > Actinomycetota > Actinomycetes > Kitasatosporales > Streptomycetaceae > Streptomyces > Streptomyces sp. NPDC051364. The sequence continues at coordinate 461,045 of NZ_JBFBAH010000004.1, forward strand.
CAGGTCGAGCTGTCCCGGCGGGTGCAGTACGACGGCCGGCGGTGTGTGCCGGTCAGGGGCCGGCAGCACCAGATCGGCGCTGGTGACGGCAATGGCGGTCGGCACGCGAATCCCCCTGTTCACCCCGTACGCCCCATACGTCGGCGCCGCCGTCGCGTACGCGCACCCCTGCGCGACCGCAAACGATCGGCGCCCTTCCCCCTTGCCCCAGCACCATATCCGCGTCGTCCCTGGCAGGGCAGGGCCTTGGGAATTCCCGTGCTGCAGGCACCTGTCACAGGTGGCGGGAAACCCGGACAACCGGGATCGGACGCCCGATCAATTCAAGCCACATCGCAAAGAGTCTTGACACGGAGATTGGTCTGGACCAACTTGGGGCCAACACGTTGACGGGTTCCCCCACTTACGCCCGAAGGCGTTCCTCCACCTGCCCCTCCGCCTGTTCCACCACCCCCTTCACATCCCCTTCTCCCCCCACGGAGACCACGTGAACCGCATACGCTCGCTCGCCCTCCTGGGCGCCGCCACCCTCACCGCCGGCGGCCTGACCGCCCTCGCCACCGGCACCGCGCAGGCCGCGGACGTCAACGTCGCCCGCAACGGAGGCTTCGAGTCCGGGCTCGCCGACTGGACCTGCACCTCCGGGAGCGGCGCCGCAGTGTCCTCGCCCGTGTACGCCGGGGCCGGCGCCCTCAAGGGCACCCCCGCGGGCCAGGACAACGCGCAGTGCAGTCAGACCGTCACGGTCAAGCCGAACTCGACGTACACGCTGAGCGAGCAGGTGCAGGGCTCCTACGTGTACCTCGGCGCGACCGGGACGGGCACGCAGGACGTGTCCACCTGGACCCCCGGCTCGGGCGGCGGCTGGCAGAAGCTGTCGACCACCTTCACCACCGGCCCGAACACCACCCAGGTCACCGTGTGGACGCACGGCTGGTACGGGCAGGCCGCCTATGTCGTCGACGACTTCAGCGTCTTCGGCCCGGACGGGGGCGGCGGCACCGACCCCGGCCCGTCCGTGCCCGGCGCCCCGGCCGGGACCGCCGTTTCCGGCCAGAGCTCGAACGGGCTCACCCTTTCGTGGAACACGGTCAGCGGGGCGACCGGCTATCACGTCTATCAGGACGGTGCCCGGGTCAAGACCGTGTCCGGCTCCCCCGCCCAGATCACCGGGCTCGCCGCCGCCACCTCGTACTCGTTCCAGGTGAGCGCGTACAACGCGGCCGGCGAGGGCCCGAAGTCGGCGGCGGTGACCGGCACGACGACCGGTGGCGGGAACCCGAACCCGAACCCCTCGGTCCCCAAGCACGCGCTGACCGGCTACTGGCAGAACTTCAACAACGGCGCGACCGTCCAGAAGATCTCGGACGTCTCGTCCCAGTACGACATCATCGCCGTCTCCTTCGCCGACGCCACGACCACGCCCGGGGCCATCACCTTCAACCTCGACTCGGCCGGTCTCGGCGGCTACACGGTCGCGCAGTTCAAGGCGGACATCGCCGCGAAGAAGGCGGCCGGCAAGTCGGTCATCCTCTCCATCGGCGGCGAGCGGGGCACCATCTCGGTCAACGACTCGGCCTCCGCGAACAACCTGGCGAGCTCGGCGTACGCGCTGATGCAGGAGTACGGCTTCAGCGGGATCGACATCGACCTGGAGAACGGCCTCAACCCGACCTACATGACGCAGGCTCTGCGCTCGCTGTCCGCCAAGGCCGGCTCCTCGCTCGTCATCACGATGGCCCCGCAGACCATCGACATGCAGTCGACGGCGGGCGGCTACTTCAAGACGGCGCTGAACATCAAGGACATCCTCACCGTCGTCAACATGCAGTACTACAACAGCGGCTCGATGAACGGCTGCGACGGCAAGGTCTACTCGCAGGGCTCGGTGGACTTCCTCACCGCGCTGGCCTGCATCCAGCTGGAGGGCGGGCTCGACCCCTCGCAGGTGGGCATCGGCGTACCGGCCTCGCCGAGCGGCGCGGGCAGCGGGTACGTCTCCCCGACCATCGTGAACAACGCCCTGGATTGCCTGGCCAGGGGCACGAACTGCGGATCCTTCAAGCCCTCGAAGACCTACCCGGGGCTGCGCGGCGCGATGACCTGGTCGACCAACTGGGACGCCCAGGCAGGGAGCGCTTGGTCCAACTCGGTGGGGCCGAAGGTTCACAGCCTGCCCTAGGCGGTACGTGTGGGGGTGGCCGTCCCGGCACATTTGGCCGGAATGCAGTTCTTGACCGGGACATGCCACAAGAGCACGCTGTGCGCATCCGCACGGCTACCCCCCACACTCCCACCCAGGAGAACGCATGCGGCTCCACACCCGACGCAGGGCCGCCGTCACGGCGGCCCTGCTCGCTCTCGCGCTCGGCGCACCCGCCTACGGCATGAGCGCGACGGCGGCCCCACCGCCCACACCGTCGACGGCCACCCAGGACGAGGCCGTCGTCCAGTACGAGATCAAGGGCCCGTCCACGGCCGCCGAGCGAACGGCCCTGCTCCGTACGGGCGTCTCGATCGACGAGGTCGACGCCCGCTCGGTCGTCGTCAGCGCCGACCCCGTGCAGGTCAAGGAGCTGCGGGCGCTCGGATACAAGCCGACCGCGCTGCCCGGGCCACCGGACCGCTCCGAGCGGGGCGTGGCGGCGAGCCCGATGGACTTCCCGTCCAAGGACTCGATGTACCACAACTACGCCGAAGCGAACACGGAGATCGACCAGCGCATCGCGCAGTACCCCTCGATCATGAGCAAGAAGGTGATCGGAAAGTCGTACCAGGGCCGGGACATCGTCGCCATCAAGATCAGCGACAACGTCGCCACCGACGAGAACGAGCCCGAGGTGCTCTTCACGCACCACCAGCACGCCCGCGAGCACCTGACCGTCGAGATGGCGCTCTACCTGCTCAAGGAATTCGGCTCCAAGTACGGCACCGACACGCGGATCACCAACATGGTCAACGGCCGCGAGATCTGGATCGTGCCGGACCTCAACCCGGACGGCGGCGAGTACGACATCGCGACCGGCTCCTACCGCTCCTGGCGCAAGAACCGGCAGCCGAACTCGGGCTCCTCGTACGTCGGCACCGACCTGAACCGGAACTGGGACTACAAGTGGGGCTGCTGCGGCGGCTCCAGCGGCAGCAAGAGCTCCGAGACCTACCGCGGTGCGGCCGCCGAGTCGGGGCCCGAGGTGAAGGTGGTCTCGGACTTCGTCCGCAGCCGCGTGGTCGGCGGCAAGCAGCAGATCACCGCCGCCATCGACTTCCACACATACAGCGAGCTGGTCCTCTGGCCGTTCGGGTGGACGTACAACGACACGGCGCCGGGCCTGACGGCCGACGACCTCGCCGTGTACAAGACCATCGGCACGAGCATGGCCAACAGCAACGGCTACACGCCGGAGCAGTCGAGCGACCTGTACATCACGGACGGGACGATCGACGACTGGCTGTGGGGCAACCAGAAGATCTTCGCCTACACCTTCGAGATGTACCCGTCCGACACGGGCGGCGGGGGCGGCTTCTACCCGCCGGACGAGGTGATCGACCGCGAGACGGCACGCAACCGGGACGCGGTGCTCCAGCTGTTGGAGAACGCGGACTGCATGTACCGCTCGATCGGCAAGCAGGCGCAGTACTGCGTCTGACATCCGGCTGATCCAGGGGCGCCCTACCGCCAGGGGGGCGTCCCGCCCGCCTGATCGGCCGGCTGGGCTCCGCGCTTGTCTCTGCGGGCGGAGCGTGGCTGGGCGTGGCTGGGCGTCAACTGGCCCTTCTGAGAGCTCCGGTCAGCCGAGGACGGCGAGGGCGTCGATCTCGATGAGGAGGCCGGCGGGCAGGCCGACGTACACGGTGGTGCGGGCGGCCGGGGCCTCCTTGAGGCCCTGCTCCTCGAAGTAGGCGTTGTAGAGGGCGTTCATCTCGGCGAAGTGCCCGGTGTCGGTGAGGTACACCCGGATCATCATCACGTCGTCCCAGCCCGCGCCGCCGGCATCCAGTACCGAGCGGACGTTCTCCAGCGTCTGGAGGGTCTGCTCGCGCAGCGTCGGCCCGGCGGGGGTGGGCGCCCGGCCGTCCACGTGCGGGAGGAAGCCGACCTGGCCGGCAACCTGGAGGATGTTCCCCTTGCGCACGCCGTGCGAGAACTTCGCGGGCGGGGTGGTGTGGGTGTCCGGCGTGATGGCGGTCTTCTCGGTCACGGGGTGTCCTCGCTGTTCTCGGGGGAGCCGGGGTTCCCGGGGGAGCCGGGGTTCTCGGGGGAGCCGGGGTTCTCGGGTGAACCGGGGTTCTCGGGGGAGCCGGGGTTCTCGGGTGAACCGGAGTACTCCCGGCTGACGGTGTCGGCGGTACGCAGGACCAGGGGCAGCAGTTCGAGCAGCCCCTCGGCGGGGACGACCACGCCGGGCGCGGAGACGGACAGCGCGGCGACGACCCGTCCGTCCGGCCCGTGCACGGGCGCGCCGACGCAGTTGATCGACTCCTCGTGCCCGCCCAGGTCGGTGGCCCAGCCCTGTTTCCGTACGAGGGCCAGCTCACGCAGGAAGGCCTGCGCGTCGGGGGTGGAGCGGGCGGTGTAGCGCGGGTAGTCGATGCGCTCGGCGAGGCTGCGCCGCTCCGCCTCGGGGAGGTCGGCGAGCAGCAGCTTCGCGACGGCGGCGACGGTGAGCGGGACGGGCTTGCCGATGCGGGAGTACATCCGGACGGGGTAGCGGCTGTCGACCTTGTCGACGTAGACCACCTCGTCGTCCTGGTGGAGGGCGAGGTGCACGGTGTGCCCGGTGAGCCGGTTCAGCTCCACGAGGTGGGGGTGGGCCACGGCGCGGACGTCCAGGTTCTCCAGGGCCTGCCCGGCCAGCGCGAAGAGCTGCGCGCCGAGGCGGTAGCGGCCGTCGGGCTGGCGGTAGACGAAGCGGTGCTCGTGCAGGGTGCGCAGCAGGCGCAGGGCCGTGCTCTTGTGCACGCCGAGCTCCTCGGCCACCTCGCCGAGCCCCGCCGCCCCCTTCGCGAGCAGCGGCAGGATCCGCAGCGCCCGCTCCACCGACTGACTCACGCCATGCCCTTCCGTCCGTCCGTCCGTCCGCTGCGGAACCCGAGACACGGGGCGGGACGTTGACCCTTCACCACCAGGGATGTTAGACACCCATAGGCACAGCACGCAACGAGCGTTGCATCTCATGCAACGCGAGGAGGAATCCGCATGGGCACCGAAGCAGTCCGCCGGCTCGCCGACGAACCGGTCGACCACCGGTTCAAGGGGCTGCCGCCCGACGCGGAGCGGGCGAAGCTCACCGTGGGCCGGCTGGCCGCCGAGAAGCGGGACCTCTACACCGGCGGCTTCACCACCCCCGTCCTTACGCTCGACGCCGACGCGCTGGAGCACAACCTCACCGCCCTCGGCACGTACGCCGCCCGCCACGGCCTCGCCTTCGCCCCGCACGGCAAGACCTGCATGGCGCCGCAGCTCTTCCAGCGCCAGCTCGACCACGGCGCCTGGGGCATCACCGCCGCCGTCCCCCACCAGGCCCGCGTCTACCGCGCCTTCGGCATCCAGCGGATCTTCCTGGCCAACGAGCTCGTCGACCCGGCCGCCCTGCAGTGGGTGGCCGCCGAGCTCGCCGCCGACCCCGGCTTCCGCTTCGTCTGCTACGTCGACTCCGTGCGCGGGGTCCAGCTCATGGACCGGGCGCTGCAGGGTCAGGACCAGGTCCTCGACGTCGTCGTCGAACTCGGCGCCGGCGAGGGCGCCCGCACCGGCGCGCGGACCGACGAGGACTGCCGGGCCGTCGCCGACGCCGTGGCCGAGGCCGCCACCCTGCGCCTCGTCGGCATCGCCGGGTACGAGGCCGAGGTCCCCGACGCCGACCCGGACTCCGTCCACGCGTACCTGCGCCGGCTCACCGCGCTCGCCGTGGAGTTCGACGGGGCCGGGCGGTTCGCCCCCGACGTCGAGGAGATCGTCGTCAGCGCCGGCGGCTCCTCTTGGTTCGACGCCGTCGCCGACGTGTTCGGCGAGCTGCCCGAGCTGTCCCGGCCCACCCTGCGTCTGCTGCGCTCCGGCGCGTACGTCTCCCACGACCACGGCTGGTACACCCGCCTCACCCCCTTCAATCGCGTCCCGGAGGAGGGCGGCCTGCGCCCCGCCTTCCGGCTCTGGACGCAGGTCGTCTCCCGCCCCTCCCCCACGCAGGCCTTCGTCAACGCCGGCAAGCGCGACGTCGCATACGACCTGGGCCTGCCCGAGGCCGAGCTGGTGCGCGACGCCCTGACCGGCGAGGAACGCCCGGCCACCGGCGTCCGCGTGGTCAGACTGTCCGACCAGCACGCCTGGCTGGAGACCGACTCCGCGGACGGGGTGAACGTCGGCGACTGGGTGGCGCTCGGCATGTCCCACCCCTGCACGATCTTCGAGAAGTGGCCGCTGATCCCGGTCGTCGCGGCCGACGGCACGGTCACCGACTACGTCCGCACCTTCTTCTAGCCGCGCCGGTGGACCTGGTCATCCGCGGGGCCCGCGTCGTCGACGGCACGGGCGGGCCCTCGTACACCGCCGACGTGGGCGTGCACGAGGGCCGGATCGCCGAGATCGGCCGGATCCGCTCCGGCGGCCGGCACACCGTCGACGCGCACGGTCTCGCGCTGGCCCCCGGGTTCGTCGACATGCACGCCCACAGCGACCTCGCCCTGCTCCGCGACCCGGACCACAGCGCCAAGGCCGCCCAGGGTGTGACCCTCGAGGTCCTCGGCCAGGACGGGCTCTCGTACGCGCCCGTCGACGACCGCACGCTGGCCGAGGTGCGGGCGGCCATCACCGGCTGGAACGGCCCGGGCGAGGACATCGAGTTCACCTGGCGGGACGTGGGCGGGTACCTGGACCGGCTCGACCGCACCGGAATCGCCGTCAACGCCGCGTACCTCGTCCCGCAGGGCACCGTCCGCGCGTACGCCCTGGGCTGGGACGACCGCCCGGCCACCCCCGCCGAGCTCGACCGGATGCGGACGCTCGTCGCCGAGGGCCTCGCGCAGGGCGCGGTCGGCCTGTCCTCCGGGCTCACCTACACCCCCGGCATGTACGCGTCCGGCGCCGAACTGACCGAGCTGTGCCGGGTGGTGGCCGCGTACGGCGGCTACTACTGCCCGCACCACCGCTCGTACGGCCGCGGCGCGCTCGGCGCGTACGCCGAGATGGTCGAGCTGAGCCGGGAGGCCGGCTGCGCGCTCCATCTCGCGCACGCCACCATGAACTTCGCGGAGAACGAGGGCCGGGCGGGCGCACTCCTCGCCCTCCTCGACGACGCCCTCGCCGCCGGGGCCGACATCACCCTCGACTCGTACCCCTACACCCCGGGCTGCACCACCCTCGTCGCGCTCCTGCCCAGCTGGGCGGGCGAGGGCGGGCCGGACGCGGTCCTCGCCCGGCTGCGCGACGACGCCGAGGCCGAGCGGATCCGGTACGCGCTGGAGGTGACCGGGGCCGACGGCTGCCACGGCGTCCCGGTCGACTGGGCGACGATCGAGATCTCGGGGACGGCGGACCCCGCCCACGGGGCGTACGTCGGCACGCGCCTGCGGGACTGGGACGCCGCCCGGCGGCTGCTGGTGGAGGACCGGCTGGGGCCGACGATCCTCCAGCACGTCGGCCACGAGGAGAACGTCCGGGCGATCATGCGCCACCGGGTCCACACCGGCGGCTCCGACGGCATCCTCCAGGGCGCGAAACCGCATCCGCGGGCGTACGGCACCTTCCCGCACTACCTCGGGCGCTATGTGCGCGAGCTCGGCGTGCTCTCGCTGGAGGAGTGCGTGGCCCACCTGTCCGGCCGCCCGGCGGCCCGACTGCGGCTGCCCGACCGGGGGTTGGTGCGCACCGGCCACCGCGCCGATCTCGTCCTGTTCGACCCGGACACGGTGGCGGCAGGGTCGACGTACGAGAACCCGCGCGCGCTGCCGGCCGGCATCCCGCACGTGCTGATCGACGGCCGGTTCGTGATGCGGGACGGGCGCAGGACGGACGTCCTGGCCGGCCGGTCGGTCCGCAGGACGCCGTACCGCGGGCGCTGAGACCTCGGGGCCGTTGAGCCCGCCGGGGGTTCGGGCCGTCCGCCTACGATGGGCGGCATGCTCGCCTTCGTCCCCGCCGCGCTGTTCTTCGCCCTCTTCTGCGTGAGCGTGCGGGAGGACCGCCGGCGCTTCCGGAACGCGGTCCTGCTGGGCCTCACCCTGATGTTCGGGTCGACAGGCCTGCTGTTCCAGATACCTGAACTGCCGTCACCTCTGGACGGGATCGCGGTCCTGCTGGTGCTGCTCGTGCCGACGGTCGGCACGCTCGTGCTCGGCGGCTATCTGATCCGCAACGGCCTGACGATGATCCGCAAGGAGGGCCGCAGCCCGACCAACATGCTGTCCATGGCGGCGGGCATCGGGATCTTCGCGCTGATCGCGCTGGTCCTCGGGGTGGCCGGCCAGGGCTCGCGCGTCGTGGACACGATGGTGGCGGGCCTGGTCATGCTCGTCGGCTACGTCTCCTTCCTCTTCCTCTGCTTCCTCGCGTACGCCTTCCTCTACGGGCGGATCACGGTGCGCGGCGACGTCGACTACGTGGTCATGCTGGGCTCCGGACTCATCTGCGGCGAGCGGGTGCCGCCGCTGCTGGCGTCCCGGCTGGAGAAGGGCCGGCAGATCCACGCCGCCCAGGTGGCCCGCGGCGGCCGGGTGCCGCTGCTGCTGGTCTCGGGCGGGCAGGGGACGGACGAGAGGCTGTCGGAGGCGCGGGCGATGGCCGACTGGCTGATCGCGCAGGGCGTCCCGGAGGAGCAGATACGGCTCGAGGACCGCTCCCGTACGACGAGGGAGAACCTCGCCTTCAGCCGCACGATCATGCTCGATGCGGACCCCGGCTACCGCTGCGTGGTCGTCACCAACAACTTCCACGCCTTCCGGGCCGCGATGACGGCCCGCAGGGCCGGGGTCAACGGGCAGGTGCTGGGTTCCCCGACGGCCACGTACTTCTGGCCGAGCGCCACCCTCCGCGAGTTCGTCGCGGTGTTCTGGGAGCACCGGGCGGTCAACCTGAGCATCTGTGCCTCGATAGTCGCCCTGACGGCCTTTGCGGCGGTCGCCTCGGCGTGACGGCGCGGGCCCGGGGCCCTGCAGGTGCGTTCTTGGCGATGTCGCCGGAGGATGAGGGGATCGGGGGACATTCCGAGGAGGTAACCGATGGACAGTGAATCGGACCAGCAGCCCAAGCAGCCGGCCAAGCTCTTCAGCGGCGGGGAACGGCCGTACGACCCCGAGGACCTCGTGATGGTGCAAGGCATGGAGCCGACTCCGGAGCGGCTCGAGAAGGCGCGCCAGCTGATCGAGAAGGAGGGCCCGTCGGTCATCGAGCGCTACCTCCCGTAGCGCGGGCGGTCGCGCGGCACGAAAGCTGCTGGTGGCCCCGGTCCGGGGGCCGCGCCCCCGGACCGGGGCCACACGTCGGCTGCGCCGGCCGAGGCCGACCGCATCCAGAATCGGTGAAGGATCGTTAAGCCTCGCGGGGGCCCTGACTCGGAGGCACCGCCATGCAGACGCTCACCATCGACTGGAACCACCCCACCGACCCGAAGCCCGGCCGCGAACGGGACCACGTACGGGACTACGTGACGACCGGCGGACTCGACGGCCATCTCTGGCACGGGGTCCCCACGCTCCTGCTCACCACGGTCGACCGCACCACGGGCCGGACCGCCCGGACCCCGCTGATCTACGTCGAGGACGCGGGCCGCCACATCGTGCTCGCGGCCGACTGGGGCGCCCCGGAGCACCCGGCCTGGTACCGGAACCTGGCCGCCCACCCGGAGGTCCGCCTCCAGGTCGGCCCGGCCGTCTTCCAGGCCGCGGCCCGTACGGGCTGCCCGATCGAGCGGGACGTCTACTGGCCCGCCATGACGGCCCTGTGGCCCCTCTTCGACGACTACCGGACGGCGGCGGCGCCCCGCGAGATCCCCCTGGTCATCCTGGAGCCGGCCCCCGCCCGCTCCGCCTGACGCCGTCCGGACGGATCACGCCCCGCATCGGACCGGCCCGGAAGACGGACGGCCGGCCGGTCCGGCGCTCACCCGTGGTCGTAGACCGTCACGGGCACGTCCCGGGCCGACAGGGCCTGGGTGATCAGCGGTTCGATGCGGGGCCACTTGCCGCCGGCCAGGCCGCAGCCTATGCGGGGCATGTGGACCGAGGCGCCCCGTTCGAGCGCGTGCCCGGCGAGCGCCGCCAGGCAGCGTGCCACCGCGTCGTAGCGGATCGGCGGGCCGCCGCTGCCCGTGCGTATGCCGCGCTGGCCGACCATGTTGGCCACCCAGACGTCCGGCGCCACCTGGACCAGCTGGACCGCGCCCAGCCCGAAGTCGTTCCCGCTGCGGCCCCGGTGCCAGGCCCGGTACGCCTCCTCGGGCTCGGGCCAGCGTTTCGAGAGGGCCACCACGAAGCCCTTTCCCCAGCCGCCGATGTCGTTGCAGACGTGCGCGATGATCTTCGGCCCCTTGGCCTGCGGGCTGGTCGCGTCCCCCGCGATGATGCGCAGATGCTCCATGTTCCGTCCCTTCCCCACCCACGACAGTACGGGCGACCACTGACACTGCGGCGGCCTGCTCGCGCGGAGCACGGACCGCCTGCTCGAGCCCCGTCCGCGCGCACCTCGAATCGACGAGCGTGACGAGCGCAACACCGCGGCTCCGCCGCCCCCGGCCCCCACCGATTCCGCAGGCCGGAACGCCGCGGCGCCGCCGTTTCCAAGGGGGGATCGCGCCGCCACCGTCCCATCATGCGAAACGGGACATATCCCTCCCCTGTTCCTGCCCCGAATACCTCGGCGGACCGCCCGTACGGCCCGTAAGCTCCCGGCATGCAGGTGATCCAGTCAACGAAACTCGCCAATGTCTGCTACGAGATCCGCGGCCCCGTCCTCGAAGAGGCGATGCGGCTCGAAGCAGCAGGTCATCGCATCCTCAAGCTCAACACCGGCAACCCCGCGGCCTTCGGCTTCGAGTGCCCGCCGGAGATCCTTGAGGACATGCTCCGCAACCTGGGCAACGCCCACGGGTACGGGGACGCGAAGGGGCTGCTCTCCGCGCGCCGCGCGGTCATGCAGCACTACCAGACCAAGGGCATCGAGCTGGACGTCGAGGACATCTACCTCGGCAACGGCGTCTCCGAGCTGATCCAGATGTCGATGCAGGCGCTGCTCGACGACGGCGACGAGGTGCTCGTCCCCGCGCCGGACTACCCGCTGTGGACCGCCTCCGTGTCACTGGCCGGCGGCACCGCCGTGCACTACCGCTGCGACGAGCAGTCCGACTGGATGCCGGACCTCGCCGACATCGAGCGCAAGATCACCGATCGCACCCGCGCGATGGTGATCATCAACCCGAACAACCCGACCGGCGCCGTCTACAACGACGAGATGCTGCGCGGCCTCACGGACATCGCGCGCCGCCACAACCTGATCGTCTGCTCCGACGAGATCTACGACCGGATCCTCTATGACGGCGCCACGCACACGAACACCGCCGCGATCGCCCCGGACCTGCTGACCCTCACCTTCAACGGGCTCTCCAAGAACTACCGCGTCGCCGGCTTCCGGTCCGGCTGGATGGCGGTCTGCGGCCCCAAGAAGCACGCCGCGTCGTACATCGAGGGCCTGACGATCCTGGCCAACATGCGGCTGTGCGCGAACATGCCCTCGCAGCACGCCGTCGCGACCGCCCTCGGCGGCCGGCAGTCGATCACGGACCTCGTCCTCCCTGGCGGGCGGCTGCTGGAGCAGCGCGACACGGCGTACGAGCTGCTGACGCAGATCCCCGGCATCACCTGCGTGAAGCCCAAGGGCGCGCTGTACCTCTTCCCGAAGCTCGACCCGGCCGTCTACAAGATCAAGGACGACCGCCAGCTGGTCCTCGACCTGCTGCGGGCCGAGAAGATCATGGTGGTGCACGGTACGGGCTTCAACTGGCCCGAGCCCGACCACTTCCGGATCGTGACGCTGCCGAACCCCAAGGATCTGGCGGACGCGGTGACCCGGATCGGCAAGTTCCTCGACGGATACGGGCAGCCCTAGTCCCGCGTCAGGCAAGCACGGGGCACTCGATGCCGGATCGAGCACAACTTTAGAACGGATCCAATGTAGGATGGCCTCCTGACCACGCAGGAGGCCCCCCATGTACGAGCCGATCCGCACGAAGCCGGTCGTCCACCGTCCGGGCGGCCGCCACTCCGACGGCCACGCCGGCTATCCGCACAGCAGCCGCGCCGAAGCGCTGGACACCCAGCTCGCCGGGCACCTGGCGGCCCTGCTGACCGTCACCGACGAGCTCGGGCTCGACGGCGCCGCCGCCCGTATCGCCGCCCAGGTGACCCGGCTGCGCGGCGCCGAGCCCGCCCGGGCGCCGCGCGCCGACATCGCCGGGGCCGCCGAGCTCACCGCCCTGCACCAGCGGGCGCATGACCTCGCCGGCCGCGCGCTGGTCGTCGCCGCGTCCCGTGCCGACACCACCGTCGCGATCCTCGCCGCCGAGCGGATGGATGCGCACGCCGCCGCCCTGGCCTCGCAGAACCTGGCCGGCAGCCTCTGATCGGCCCCGGTCCGGGGCCGCGGAGGCTCCGGACCGGGCGCCACCGCCCTGCCGGGCCGGACGTGGGCCCTGGCTCGGCCCGTCGGGCCGGTTCCGGTGTGCCGCTGCGCGGGGCTTGCCCCCCCACCCGGGCTCCGCCCGGACCCGCGCCTCAATCGCCGAACGCCGGCGGGGCTGGATGGGGCCGGCACTAGCGGGTTGGCGTGAAGTCTGCGGCCGCGATGCCGCACCAGGGGGTTGTTGCCGGGGGCCAGAGGGGGCCCAGGGCCTCGGCGTGTTCCGTGGCGGATGGGGCGACGCCCGGGAGTTTCACCAGGGCCTGGGCCGGTCGGGCGGCCGGGTCCGGATCCGCCGTTTCGCGGAACTCGACCGTGACCACGTACGCGCCGGTGCCCTCGGGGCGGCCCGTCACCTCCACCGTCGCCACCACGCGGCGGCTGCCGGGGTCGATCCGGCAGCCGGTGACCCGTACGTCCTCCACCGCCGGTCGCGGCGGCGCCGCGCCCGGCTCGCCGCTGGCCCAGACGTACAGGCCCAGCGGGGCGAACACCAGCAGGCCGGCCACGGCCGTCAGGCCGACCGCCCAGCCCTGCCACTTCAACGCGCTCACGCCCATGGGACGATCCTCCCGGCCTGCCGCCCCGCCTGCCAGCACCGGCCGATCCACACAGCATTTCGAAGTGGGACCGCCTGGACACCTGACGTTCATTCAACTTCGCGCGGAATGTGGGTTTCCGCGAGCACTCTGCACCCGTGAGACGCATCCTAGGAATCGCTCTGGCGGTCCTCCTCCTCGGCGGCGTGGTCGCCGTCGCGCTCGCCGGAGGAGACAAGACCCCACCCACGGCAACGAAGACCGTGAAAGTCAAAGGCGTCATCGGGTCCGAGAAGTCCGAATACTTCCGCGACCCTGACGTCGTCAAGGCCCTGGCCGACAAGGGCTACACCGTGAAGACCGAAACGTCCGGCTCCTGGGCGATGGACCAACTCGCCCTCAAGGAGTTCGACTTCGCCTTCCCCAGCAGCAGTGAGCCCGCCCCCGAGATCGAGGCCGCGGCCGGAGTCAAGGGCGCCCAGACCACCAAGCCCTTCTTCTCCCCGCTCGTGGTCATCGCCCGCTCCAACGCCGCCAAGGTGCTCGCCGACAACAACCTCGCCAAGATGACCGGCAAGAACTCCGGGACCCTCCTCATGGGCCCCTACCTCAAGGCTGCCGGTGAGGACCGCAAGTGGCAGCAGCTGTCCGGCTCCGCCGCGTACGCCGAGCTGACCGGCACCGTGTTCATCAAGACCACCGATCCCGCCACCTCCAACTCCGGTGCGCTCTTCCTGGCCGCCACCTCGAACGTCGCCAACGGCAACAGCGTGGTCTCCGACCAGGCCGCGATCGACCGCACCGCGCCCCTGATGCAGAAGCTGATCTCCGTCCAGGGGGCACTCGAGCCGAGCACCGACGACCCCTTCCGGGCCTTCATCTCCGGCAGCGGCGAACCGCTCATCCTGGCGTACGAGTCGCAGGTGGCCTCCCTGCTCCAGCAGAAGCAGGCTCCGGGCGACATGGTGGTCCTGTACCCGGACACCACGGTCAACTCCCCGCACACCTTCGTGCCGATCAGCGAGAACGCCAAGGAGCTCGGCTCCCTCCTCGCCAACGACCCGAAGCTGCGCGAGCTGGCCGTCCGGCACGGGTTCCGGCCGCAGAACGGCGTGCCCGAGTTCACCGCGGCCACCGCCGCACACGCCGCGTACCTCAACCCGGAGCTGACCGGCATCCGCCAGATCAGCGCACCGACCGTCAAGATCCTCATGGCGCTGGCCGCGCGCGCCAAGGGCTAGGGGGACCACGTACATGTCGTTGACACGACCCGATGACACCACAGAGAGCCCGCTCGTCCTCACCGCCCCCGAGCCCGTCGCCCCCGTCAAGCGGGAGCAGGCCTCGGGCCTCGTACCGCTCCAGGACGGGGTGCGCGAGGAGATGGCCCGCCGGGCCGGGGAGTACGTCGGCTCGCTCGCCGGGATCGACGCCCGCTCCCCCGAGTTCGCGAGCCGCATCGGCGAGATCGCCGGGCTCGGCGCCGGCGACATCCGCAGCGCCGCCCAGCAGTCCAACCGGATGCTCGAGCGGGCCGTACGGTCCCTCGGCTCCGACGGGGGAGGCGACGCCCAGGCCCGCGTCGCGGGCTCCCTGGTCGAGCTGCGCCGCACCGTGGAGGACCTCGACCCGCGGGACACGCCCGCCAAGGGCGTCAAGGCGCTCCTCGCGAAGCTGCCCGGCGGCAACAAGTTCCGCGACCACGTGGCCAAGTACGCCTCCTCGCAGGCCACCCTCAACAAGATCGTGGGCGCGCTGCGCGGCGGCCAGGACGAGCTGCGCCGCGACAACGCGGCCCTGCACACCGAGCGGGCTCGCCTGTGGGAGACCATGGGCAAGCTCCAGGAGTACGCCGTCCTCACCGAGGCCCTCGACACGGCCGTCGAGCAGCGGATCACCGAGGCCGGGCACAGCGACCCGCCGGCGGCCGACGCGATGCGCGCCGACCTCCTCTTCCCGGTCCGGCAGAAGCACCAGGACCTGCTGACCCAGCTCGCGGTGTGCGCGCAGGGCTACCTGGCGATGGACGTGGTCCGGCGCAACAACGACGAGCTGATCAAGGGCGTCGACCGGGCCGCCACCACCACCGTGTCCGCGCTGCGGATCGCCGTGATGCTGGCTTCGGCCCTCGACAGCCAGCGCAAGGTGATCGAGCAGGTCAACACGTTGCGTACGACCACCGAGGACCTGATCCGCGGCAACGCGGAGATGCTGTCCACGCAGAGCGGGGAGATCCAGCGGATCGCCGCCGACCCGGCGGTCGGCGCGGAGACGCTGCGCACGGCCTTCGCGCAGATCTACCGGACGCTGGACGCGATCGACACGTTCAAGGTGCAGGCCACCGAGAACATGGCCGCCACCGTCGAGTCCCTGACCGGGGAACTGCAGACCGCCTCGGCCTACCTGGCCCGTACGCGCACGTCCGGTGCACTGGAAGGCGGGGACCGATGAGTATCCGTGGCGTCCGTACCGCTTCGGTGCGCAGACGGCTCGCGGCGGCGGTCGCGCTGACCGCGACCCTGCTGGGAGCCTCGGCCTGCACCTCCGACGGGCCCGCGAAGCCCGCCGAGTCGAAGTACCAGGAGGGCAGGCTGCGGGTGCTGGCCTCCAGTGAACTGGCCGACATGGAGCCGGTGCTGAAGGCCGCGAAGGCCGCGACCGGGGTCACCGTCGAGCTCACCTGGTCCGGCACCCTGGACGCGGTCGAGCAGGTCGCCTCCGGCAAGGCCGACGGCAAGTACGACGCGATCTGGCTGTCCTCCAACGACTATCTGCGGCTGCGCCCCGAGGCTGCCGGGAAGCTCAGCAGCGAGACCCCTGTGATGTCCTCGCCGGTCGCGCTCGGCGTACGGGCGGACGCGCTGGCCCGGCTCGGCTGGAAGCCGGAGGAGGTCACCTGGTCGGCGGTGCACGAGGCCGTCGCCGCCGGGAAGCTGTCGTACGGGATGACCGACCCGGTGCGCTCCAACTCCGGGTTCTCCGCGCTGATCTCGGTGGCCTCCGGGCTGTCGGGCGCGCAGGCGGCGCTGACCGACGCGGACGTGAAGACGGCCCAGCCCAAGCTGAAGGAGTTCTTCGCCGGGCAGAAGCTGACCTCGGGGTCCTCCGGCTGGCTGGCCACTGCGTACACCAAGCGCGGGGACGTGGACGCGCTGGTGAACTACGAGTCCGTGCTGCTGTCCATGAACCGGGACGCGAAGACCGACCTGACGGTGATCCGGCCGCGCGACGGGGTGGTCACCGCCCACTACCCGCTGACCCTGCTGACCTCGGCCCCGGCCGGGGCCCGCGAGTCGGGGCGGGCCCTGACCGACTACCTGAGCGGCGCCGAGGCGCAGAAGGCGATCACCGAGAAGACGTTCCGCCGGCCGGTCACGGCCGGGGTGGCGCCCGCGGCCGGGCTGAACGCGGACAAGCGGCGCGAGCTGCCGTTCCCGGGCACCCGGTCGGTCGCCGACGGGCTGCTGGCCTCGTACGAGAACGAGCTGCGCCGGCCCTCGCGCACGGTGTACGTGCTGGACACCTCGGGCTCGATGGAGGAGGAGGACCGCATCGGGCGGCTGCGGTCGGCGCTCACCGAGCTGACGGGCACGGGCGGTTCGGGGCCCGGGCAGCGGTTCCGGGACCGCGAGGAGGTGACACTCCTGCCGTTCGGCGACAAGGTGAAGAAGGTGCTGACGCACGTCGTCGAGCCGGGCAATCCCGGGCCCGCGCTGGATGCGATCCGGGGCGATGTGAAATCGCTCCGGCCGGAGGGGGGTACGGCCGTGTACGGCAGTCTGAAGGCGGCGTACGAGCACCTGGGGAAGGGCAACGCGGACGCGTTCACCTCGATCGTGCTGATGACGGACGGGCAGAGCGGCGACAAGGCGAAGGACTTCGACTCCTTCTACGCCGGGCTGCCGGACGCGCAGAAGCACACGCCTGTCTTCGCGGTGCTGTTCGGGGACTCGGACCGCAAGGAGCTGACCCACATCACCGAACTGACCGGCGGGCGGCTCTTCGACGCCACCGACGGCAACGGTTCGCTGGACGGAGCCTTCGAGGAGATCCGTGGCTACCAATAGATCCGGCGCTGCCGGGAGAGCCCTCGGCACGCGTCTTCTCGGTTACCTGGAGTCGAAGAAGAACCTGGCCGGGAGCGCCTGCGGGATGGCCGGGCTGGGCCTGACCCTCACCGGGGTCGCGGGCACGTACTGGCCGGTGGTCGTGGCCGGGCTGTACGGCGCGGGCGCGCTGATCGCCCCGCCGCAGCGGCCGGCGCCGCCGGAGCCCGAGGGGCCCACCGAGCAGCTGAACGGCGTACGGGAGCAGTTCGGCCGGCTGCGGGAGTACGTGGCCGAGGTGGAGCTGCCGGCTCCGGCCGAGGGGCGGCTCGCGGAGCTGATGGAGCTGTACGGGGCACTGCTGGAGCCGGGGTGGGTGGCCGACGTCCTGGCCACCGATCCGGAGTCGGTGCACGCGCTGTCGCGGGCGATCGAGCTGGACGTGCCGGAGTGCGTGGACACGTACAACCGGACGCGCTGGTGGACCCGGCTCACCCCGGGCGGGGAATCGCCGGAGCGCCACCTGGAGCGGCAGCTGTCGCTGCTGCACGAGGAGGCGGAACGCGTGACGGCGGACCTCCGCGAAGCAGAGGCCCGCCGTCAGCAGACGCACACGACCTACCTGGAGGAGCGCGGACAACGCTCCTGACAGGTATGACTTTTGGCCGGTGCTGCGGTGGGAACCGCTTGGTCGGGGGCTCCCACAGCGGTGGGCGCCGCTTGGTCGGGGGCTCCCACGTTCATTGGCCCTTCTTCAGGGCGCGGCCTGGCTCAGCCCAGGCGCTCCACGAGCGCGTGGTACTGGTCCCACAGCTCCTTGGGAGTGTGGTCGCCGTAGGTGTTCAGGTGCTCGGGGACCAGGGAGGCCTCGTCCCGCCACACCTCCTTGTCGACGGTGAGGAGGAAGTCGAGGTCCTCGGCCGGGATGTCGAGGCCGTCGGTGTCGAGGGAGGCCACGGTCGGCAGGATGCCGATGGGGGTCTCGACGCCCTCGGCCTTGCCGTCGAGGCGCTCGACGATCCACTTCAGGACGCGGCTGTTCTCGCCGAAGCCCGGCCACACGAACTTGCCCGCGTCGTTCTTGCGGAACCAGTTCACGTAGTAGATCTTCGGGAGCTTGGTCTGGTCCTTGTCCTTCGCGACGTCGACCCAGTGACCCATGTAGTCGCCCATGTTGTAGCCGCAGAACGGCAGCATGGCGAACGGGTCGCGGCGCAGCTCGCCGACCTTGCCCTCGGCGGCGGCGGTCTTCTCGGAGGCGATGTTCGAGCCGATGAAGACGCCGTGGTTCCAGTCGAAGGACTCGGTGACCAGCGGCACGGCGGAGGCGCGGCGGCCGCCGAAGAGGATCGCCGAGATCGGGACGCCCTTGGGGTCCTCCCACTCGGGGGCGATCGTCGGGCACTGCGAGGCCGGGACGGCGAAGCGGGCGTTGGGGTGGGCCGCCGGGGTCTGGGACTCCGGGGTCCAGTCGTTGCCCTTCCAGTCGATGAGGTGCGCGGGCGCCTCTTCGGTCATGCCCTCCCACCAGACGTCGGAGCCGTCCGGGGTGAGCGCGACGTTGGTGAAGACGGTGTTCGCGTACATCGTCTTCATGGCGTTGGCGTTGGTGTGCTCGCCGGTGCCGGGCGCGACGCCGAAGAAGCCGGCCTCGGGGTTGATCGCGTACAGGCGACCGTCCTCGCCGAAGCGCATCCAGGCGATGTCGTCGCCGATGGTCTCGACCGTCCAGTTGGGGATCGTGGGCTCCAGCATGGCGAGGTTCGTCTTGCCGCAGGCGCTCGGGAACGCGGCGGCGACGTACTTCGCCTCACCCTGCGGCGGGGTGAGCTTGAGGATCAGCATGTGCTCGGCGAGCCAGCCCTCGTCGCGGGCCATGACGGAGGCGATGCGCAGCGCGTAGCACTTCTTGCCGAGCAGGGCGTTGCCGCCGTAGCCCGAGCCGTACGACCAGATCTCGCGGGTCTCCGGGAAGTGCGAGATGTACTTGGTGGTGTTGCAGGGCCACGGCACGTCGGCCTGCCCCTCGGCGAGCGGAGCGCCGAGGGTGTGGACGGCCTTGACGAAGAACCCGTCGGTGCCGAGCTCGTCCAGGACGGGCTTGCCCATGCGGGTCATGGTGCGCATGGCGACGGCGACGTAGGCGGAGTCGGTGATCTCGACGCCGATCGCGGAGAGCTCGGAGCCGAGGGGGCCCATGCAGAAGGGGACGACGTACATCGTCCGGCCCTTCATGGAGCCGCGGAAGATACCTTCCTGCCCCGCAAAGATCTCCTTCATCTCGGCCGGGGCCTTCCAGTGGTTGGTCGGGCCCGCGTCCTCCTCCTTCTCGGAGCAGATGAAGGTCCGGTCCTCGACGCGCGCGACGTCGGACGGGTCGGAGGCGGCGTAGTACGAGTTGGGGCGCTTGCCCTCGTCGAGCTTCTTGAACGTGCCCTTGGCGACGAGCTCCGCGCACAGGCGCTCGTACTCGGCCTCGGAGCCGTCACACCAGACGACCCGGTCGGGCTGGGTGATCGCTGCGATCTCGTCCACCCAGGAGATCAGCTCTGCGTGATCGGTGGGGAGTGTCGAACCGGTGGTGGGAGCCGCGTTGTCGCGCGCCACGATTGCTCCTTGTTGAGGGGTGTGTTTGGTGTTTGCCCCGTGGGGGCTGCGACCCGGATGCTTCGCGCTCCGCTCATCCGGTGCCGACCGCACTCATCTGATCATCCGGTGCATGTGCGCATATGTCCAGGGGGCCTCTCACGTGAGCATCGCCACTCCCGTCAATCTTCCGTAAAGCGCACTAACGGAAACCTACGGACCCGTAGGTAGCATGGCGGCCATGAGTTCTGACGCCGCCGCCGTGCCGGTCGACGCCGTACCCGTCGCACCCGACGCCTCCGAGGCACCGGAGGAGGCCAAGCCGCTGATGCGCGGCTGGCTGCACACCGGGATGTTCCCTGCCGTCGTCGTCGCGGGCCTCGCGCTGATGGCCTTCACCGAGTCGACCCGGGCCAGGGTGGCGTGCGGGGTGTACATCCTCACGGCCTGCCTGCTGTTCGGCGTCAGCGCGGTGTACCACCGCGGCACCTGGGGCCCCCGGGGTGAGGCCATCCTGCGGCGTCTCGACCACGCCAACATTTTTCTGATCATCGCAGGGACCTATACCCCGCTGACGGTGCTCCTGCTCCCGCCCTCCTCCGGACGGACGCTCCTGTGGGCGGTCTGGATCGCGGCCGCGGCCGGCATCGCCTTCCGCGTCTTCTGGGTCGGCGCCCCGCGCTGGCTCTACACCCCCTGCTACATAGCGATGGGCTGGGCGGCGGTCTTCTTCCTCCCCGACTTCATGCGCACCGGCGGCATCGCCGTCCTGGTCCTGGTGATCGCCGGCGGGCTCCTCTACAGCGCGGGCGGCGTGATCTACGGCATCAAGCGCCCGAACCCCTCCCCCCGCTTCTTCGGCTTCCACGAGGTCTTCCACTCCCTGACACTGGCCGCCTTCGTGGCCCACTACGTCGGCATCTCGCTCGCCGCCTACCAGCACTGACCCCACGGCCTTCCGGCACTGGCGGAGCCCCGTCGCGGTATGCGGCGGGGCTCCGTCCTGCCGGTGCGGCTACGTACAGGCGTAGCCGTCGCCGTCCGGGTCCAGGCGCAGCGGGTCGCTGCCGTTGACCTTCATGCGCTTGGGGTACTGGTGGGAGGCCAGCCAGTCGCAGCGGGCCTTCGTCGTCGCCTTCACCTCCGCCGGGAAGTTCGTCGGGACGCACTGGCTGACCGTGCCGTAGTGCCGGTCGCAGCCGGCCACGCTCGGGGCGACGGGCACCGAGTCCCGCTTGCCCGGGTTCTGCTTCGGGGCCGCCTGCGGCGCGTCCGCGAAGTCGTGGACGTGCGGCGACGGGGCTTCCGCCGTGGCCGCGAGCGCCGACGGGCCGCCCAGGTGCACCCAGGTCGCCACCGACGGGATGCCGTTCGCGTCGACCCCGAAGAGCATGTACCAGCCCGGCGGTGCGAGGTTCGGGTTGCTGGTGACGTTGAGGTCGACGGTCGTGTTGTTGACCACCGTCATCGGCAGGTCCACGAACCGCTGGTTCGGGTCCGAGGAGTGCGTGACCGCCGCCGGACGGATCAGCTCCGCCTTGGCGATCGGCCGGTCGACGGTGATCCGCTGCGTGTCCCCGTACACCCACTGCGTGTCGATCACCGAGGTGAGCTTCGGGCGTGCGCCCTTGAACAGGTACGGCGGGGTGTAGATCGACACGTTGTTGTTGTACGTGCCGTTGCCCGGGTTGTCGCCGACCGTCATGACCCGCCCGTCGGGCAGCAGGAAGGCGCCCGAGTGGTACGTCCGCGGGATCGGGTCGGCCGGCAGCCCGGCCTTGTAGGTGTTGGTCACCGGGTCGAAGAACGAGGCCTCGTACACCGGGTCGGCCCGGTCGTGCAGCCCGCCGCCGGTCTCCAGCACCTTGCCGTCCGGGAGCAGGACGGCGGACACGTACATCTTGCCCTCGGCCCCGGCCTGCGCCCGCTTGACCCCGCCCACGTCGACCAGGCCCTGCGGCAGGTCGGGACCTGCGGTGTACGCGGGGCTCGGCGCCTTCAGGTCGATCAGCTCGGTGAGCCGGTTCGCCGCCGGGTTCGACTCGTTGTTGCCGCCTCCGACGGTCAGGACCCGCTGGTCCTGTGCGGGCGGCAGCAGCACGCTCGCCGACTCGTCGCGCTCGTCCTTCTTGCGCAGCCCGGGCACGTCCGTGATCGTGTTGGCGTTGTAGTCGTAGATCGACGCGCCGCTGCCCTGCGTGCCGTTGCCGAAGGTGTGGCTGCCCGAGTAGAAGAGCCGCCCGTCCTGCATCAGGATCATCGACGGGTACAGGCCCCAGTACGACCAGGTCTGGTTGACCTCGTTCATCGGGAGCCACTTGCCCTGCGCCGCCGAGAACTTCTCCGCGGTCACGTTGCCCGTCGAGTCCTCCTTCAGGCCGCCGAAGGAGATCACGTCGCCGTTGCCGAGGACCGTCGCCGACGGGTACCAGTGCCCGCCGTTCATGTCGTTGGTCTTCGTGTACGCCTCGGTCGCCGGGTCGAAGACGTAACTGTCCTTCAGCCCCTGGTAGCCGATCTTGCCGTCGGCGGACGGGTACCCCTTGTTGCCGCTCATCACGAGCACCCGGCCGTCCGACAGCTGCACGTGCCCCGAGCAGAACATGTCGACCGGCGTCGGGATCGTCTTGAAGGACCCGTTCGCCGGGTCGTACACGGCCGAGGTGAACGTACCCGCGTTGAACTGGGCGATGTCGTTGCCCGAGCCCGCGATCAGCAGCACCTTGCCGTTCTTGAGTACGACGGCGTGCATCGAACGCACCGGGTTCTTGGCCGGGATCACCTCCCACTTGCCCTTGGCGCACTGCTCGGCCGTGCCTGTGCACCCCGGCTGCGGCGGGGCCGCGCCGACCTCCTCCAACGCGTAGTCGTCGGTGGTGAGGGTGCCCACCCCGTAGACCGAGAGCCCCCACGTGATCTTGTCGGTGCCGGGCGGGACGGCGGGCGTACGGACCTCCGTGCGCGCCCATCCGGCGCTGACCGGCGGATTCTGCAGGTCGGTCCAGTACTGCCAGCCCGCGGTGGTGTCGTGGCGGAACACGGTCACCGACACGTCCGGGGTGTTCGACTTGTACCAGGCGGACAGGTCGTACTGCCTGCCCGGCACGACGGTCGGGGCGCAGGTGGTGTTCTCGGTGACCAGCGCCTTGCGGTCACCGCTGAGGCGGCTGGTCAGCGAGACCTTCATGGCCTTGGTGCCGCTGTGCGCGTCGGCGACGGTGGCGTAGGTGAAGTCGTTGTCCCCCCAGCCGGACTTCTCCCAGCAGGAGGGCATGTCG
Source organism: Streptomyces sp. NPDC051364 (assembly GCF_040682115.1). Lineage (NCBI taxonomy): Bacteria > Bacillati > Actinomycetota > Actinomycetes > Kitasatosporales > Streptomycetaceae > Streptomyces > Streptomyces sp. NPDC051364. Next base: position 484,158 of record NZ_JBFBAH010000004.1, read on the forward strand.
TCGCCGGGTGCGCCGGCGGTCTCGAAACCGGAATTGGTGAGCAGATTGGGCGGTCCGGCCGTGGCCTGCTGCGGTGCGGTGAGCAGCAGGCCCGCGGTCATCGCCCCGACGGCGGCCAGGGCGGCGCGCCGCCCGGCCTTCCGCCGGATGTTCGCTGGCATGGACAAGTTCCCTTCTGTTCTTGTTCTGTGCTTGCGGCTCAACTCCTGGTGGGACGTGCGGTACGCGTACGGCTACGCGTCTTGCGCGGCAGGTAGACGAGGGCCTCGGTGGCCGCGAACCGCAGGACGAAGGTGGTGACCAGGGCGAGGGCGGTGGAGGACAGCACCTCCATGCCGAACCTGCCGACGAACAGGGCGATCAGCGGGATGCGCAGCAGCAGGTCGGCATTGGCCAGCACGGCGAAGCGGCCGATGCGGTCCGCCCAGTGGCGGTGGCGGCGCCGGTCGCGGAAGAGCAGCGTCTCGATGAGGACGAAGTTCCAGAGCACCCCGGCCTGGTTGGCGGCGATCTCGGCCGGCAGGTAGTGCATCCCGGCGTGCGTGAGGAGCCACAGCGCGAACAGGTTCGGGACGAAGCCGGAGAGCCCGATCAGCCCGAAGCCGATCATCCGGGCCAGCGGGGTCGCCGAACGCAGCGCGGCCAGGTGGGCCAGGAACCGCATCCCCTCGCGGGCGCTCGACTTGGACTCGCCGGAGTAGCGGTCCTGGAAGACGAACGGCACCTCGGCGACCTTGGCGGGGCGGCAGCGCACCGCCAGTTCCAGCAGGATCTTGTAGCCGAGGGGTTTGAGGGCGTCCGCGGTGACGACCGCGCGGCGCATGGCGAAGAAGCCGCTCATCGGGTCGCTGATCCCGCGCAGGGCGCGCGGGAAGAGCCCCTTGGTCAGCCAGGTGGCGCCGCGCGAGACGGCGATGCGGTAGCTCCCGGCGAGCCCGGCCCGGCTGCCGCCCGGGATGTAGCGGGAGGCGACCACGAGGTCGGCGCCGGTGCGTTCGCCCTCGCCCACGAGCTCGGGCACCAGGTGCGGCGGGTGCTGGAGGTCGGCGTCCATGACGACGATCCAGTCCGTGCCGGGCCCCTCTTCACCAAGGGCCAGCACTCCTTCGACGACGGCGCCGCCGAGGCCGCCGGACGCGCTCTCCCGGTGCAGGACGGAGACCGGGAAGGGCAGGTCGAGGGCGGCCTTCTCGATGACGGCCGGGGTGTCGTCCGTGGAGTCGTCCACGAACAGGACCTCGCAGGGCAGGTGGGCGGGGAGCGAGTCGGCGAGCCGGCTCAGCAACTCACCGATGTTCCCCGCTTCGTTGAAGGTCGGGATGATGAGGGTGACGCTGCCTGCCACCACCCCGTCCGAATCGGACAGCGCCGGAATCGACAGCGCCGGAATGGAAAGTTCCGCATTGCTCAGGGCATGCGGGGTCCACAGGTCCTCGCTCATGGCGGATCAGCTCCCGTCGACTCGGTCGGTCCTGCGGATCTCGATGCGGTCCTCGCCGGAGCCGAAGACGGCCACCGCGGTCGAATGCTCCAGCGCCGCCTTCACGTTGGGCAGGTCCACCGCATCCCGGCGGACGGTGGGCGAGGAGACCACGTAGTCGATGTCCCGCCAGCCGCGCGGCAGCGTCTTGGTGACGGCCGGGTCGAGATCGGCCTTGTAGAACCAGATCGCGCCGAGCCCGGGCTCGAAGCCGTGGTGGACGGCGTCCAGCCAGAGCGCGTCGTCGACCAGGACCCGGGTGCGCCCCGGGTCGGGGACCTCCCGGCCGAGCCAGGCGGCGGCCTGCCGGTACGGGGCGTTCGCGTCGGCCGTGAGCGCCGTCCGGTTGCCGTCGTACCAGCGCGGCAGGACGTACACCGCGGCGGCCGCGGCGAGTACGCCGATCAGCACCCGGCGCCCGTACGTCAGGGACCGGCGCTCCCCCGGCGTACGGCGGCGGCGCAGCACGGCGTGCGTGACGCTGGCCGCGCCCCCGGCGAGAACCAGCGCGAGGAACGGCAGCGCCTGGATCACGTACATCGCCGGCAGGTAGCCGGAGGGCCGCAGCGCGACGGCCGCGAGGATGACGGCGGCGAGCGCGGGGCCCGCGAGGGCTCGGGCGGTGACCGACCAGCGGATGGTGACGATCAGCAGGAGCGCGCCCGCCAGTCCGCCGAGCGGCAGGACGGTGTCGTAGTACAGCCAGGACCGGAACACGCCGTTCGAACCGGAGCCGGGGGTGAGGATGAAGCCCGAGCCGGGGCGGCTCATCTGGTACGTGATGCCGTCGATCAGCGAGACGTGCCCGGCGCCGGGCAGCAGTTCGCTGTTGAGCAGCGCGTACAGGGGGTACGAGAGCCCGATGAGCGCGCAGGCCGTGATGGCTCCGGTGACGGCGAACTTGCGGGTGTCCCGGTGGCTGTGGCGCCACATCGTCACCAGCAGCGCCGGCAGCACCACCAGCATCGTCTCCTTGGTCAGGACGGCGGTGGCGGCCGCGAGTCCGGACCCGAAGTGGTGCCACAGGTGGCGGCTGGGGGACGCGGCCAGGCAGAAGGCCAGCAGCATCCACATCACGGCGAGGTTGTCGAGGAAGATCTCCCGCTGAAGCACGACGGAGAGCGGGGAGAGCCCGAAGAGCGCCATCGCCAGTCCAGCCGCCCAGCGCGGCAGCCACAGCCGGCGCGCGAGGACGTAGATCAGCACGGAGCTGACGGCGCAGACGCCGACCATCGAGAAGCGCATCGGCGCGACGGTCATCCAGTCGGGCACGAAGAGGGAGGGCAGGTACGTCAGGCCGGCTATCTGTATCCAGCCCAGCGGCGGATGGTCGTACCAGTACGTGTAGTGCGCGAGGCCGTCGCCCTGTTGGACGGCCCACGCCTGGGCAAGGTAGGTGCCCTCGTCGTCGCTCAGGGTCGGGAACTGCGTGATGTTCCAGCCCTGGACGAGCACGATCGCGAGCAGGACGGCCCCGCAGAGCAGCAGGTCGGGGCGGGAGGAGCGGAAGCGGACGAGGGGGTGGGCCGGGGCGGGCGGCCGGACCCCGAGGCCGCCGCGGCTGCCGGGGCTGCTCGGACCGCGCTGGGCGGGGACGCGGGGCTCGGCGACGGTCGTGGCGGCGACGGTCGTGGCGGCACCGGGCTGGGGATCAGTGGCCGTGGGCAGGGTGGCGGTCACTGGCGGCTGTCCTCTCGGATCGCGGTGGACGCGCCGGCGGTGGAGACCCCGGCGGTGGCGCTGATCGGAGTGAGGTGGGCGCCGGTGTGGCTGGTCAGCTCCCACTCGTTGCGGCCGCGCTGTTCGCGCCAGACCGCACGGATCGCGGCGCCCGCCAGCATCACCTGGTAGAACGGGCCGCCGACGACGAGCTTTACGTAGTGCACGAAGCGGACGCGCAGGCCGTACTGCCGGCCGAAGTCGTGCAGGCCGACGATCTCGAAGACGAACGTCACCATCGCCGTGATCATCGGCAGGAAGGTGATGATCGCGACGCCGACCGGCACATCGAGGAAGACTGCCACGGCGAAGTTCACCGGGATGATCACCCCGGACGCGGCCTGCATGAACGGCGTCATCAGCGTGTAGCGGGCCAGCCAGCGCTGGCCGCGGCCGGGCAGCTGCTGCCAGTCCTTCTTCCGGTAGACCTGGAGGAAGCCCTGGTTCCAGCGGGTGCGCTGCTTGAGCAGGCTCATCAGCGAGCCGGGCGTCTCCTCGCGGGTGACCATGTCGGAGTCGTACGCGACGACCACCTTCTTGCCGACCGAGGAGAGCCGTACGCCCAGGTCGCAGTCCTCGGCCAGGCAGTTCTGGTCCCAGCCGCCGGCCTCGCGGAGCACCTCGGTGCGGACGAAGACGGTGTTGCCGCCGAGCGGGATGAACCCCTTCTCGGCGTGCAGATGCAGCCGGGAGCGGAACCAGAAGAAGTACTCCAGGCAGTTGCGCAGGCTGTACCAGCTCGAGTGGAAGTTGATGAGCTGGACCCCGCCCTGGACCACGTCGGCCGCGGTCGAGCGGAAGGCGTGGTCGACGTGGGCGAGCAGCTCGGGGTGGACCTGGTCCTCGGCGTCGAAGACCCCGACGATGTCGCCCCGGCAGTGCGGGAGGGCGGTGTTGAGGGCCTTCGGCTTGTTCTTGGTCTCGTGGTGGTCGACGACGACCCGTACCCGTTCGGGCGCATGGGCGGCGGCGGCCTCGGCGACGGCGGCGGTCTCCGGGTCGTCGTGCCCGACGATGACGATGATCTCGTAGTCGGTGTGGCTCGATTCGAGCAGCCGCTCGATCGTGTGCTGCAGGACCGCCTGCTCGTGCCGGGCCGGCAGGAGCAGCGAGAAGGCCAGCCGGCCCTCGCCGTCGGGGCGGTCGAACCGGGTGGAGGCGAGCGTCTCGGGCGTGCGCCACGCGTGCATCTGCCACCACAGCGTGAAAGCGGCCATCCAGAAGAGCGCAAACGAAATCACGGATATGACAACAGAGGTGTACAAAACGTCCCCCACAGACATGCCGCGACACCAGGCGGCGATCGGCAAACCCCCCAGGGGATCAAGGCGGGCCCCCCGGCCCGCCTGCCCCTGCTTCCCCCTCGGGCGCACCCCCCAGTGCGCTGTTCCGGCGACTCCCCAGCGACTCCGAAGACACGAGACTAGGCAGCAAAAATGAAACTCAGGCACTGCGGAGATAAAAAATACGTTTCCGAACGTGCCTACAGGTAACCGGAATTGACGGCACTCCGGCAGATTCAGGTATGAACCGCACCCAACTGGTCGGCAAGCTCGACCGGGTCTGCCGTAGGCCGCGCGCAGACGAAATGTCGACACACATACGCCGTGGGAAGGTCGTGTACGAGTGTGCGCTCGGCCAGGAGGGGGAACTCGCCCCCACTGCCGTCGGCCGCCCGCGGCAGACCGACCGCCACCACAGCCCCGGGAGCCGTCCCCAGCAACGCCGCCCGGTGCAGCCCGGCCAGAGCCGGATCCTCCGGGTGCCCCACCACGGCCACCTCGCGCGGACCGTCGAGCAACGCCTCCGCCACCGCGAGCCCGTGCCCGATGAAGCGCGGAACGCGCGGACCCAGCGCGTGCACCACCCCCAGCGCCCGCTCGGCCGCCGTGCGGTGCGCCTGCGAGCCCGTGTGCGCCGCGTACGAGAGAAGCGCGCCCGCCGCGGCCGTCCAGCCCGAGGGGGCCGCGGTATCGGTCGGGTCCTGGGGCCGGCGGATGAGCTGCTCGGCGTCGTGCGCGGTGTCGTAGAGGGAGCCGTCCTCGGCGGTGAACCGGTCCAGGACCAGGTCGACGAGGAACCCGGCGAACTCCAGCCAGACCCCCTCGCCGGTCACGGATGCCAGCGCGAGGAAACCCTCGGCGACGTCGCCGTAGTCCTCCAGGACCCCGGCGTTGACGCCGACGCGCCCGTCCTTGCTGGTCCGGGCCAGCCGCGCCCGGCCGTCCATGTGCACCCGGACGAGGAGGTCCGCGGCCTCGGTGGCCCGCTCGACCAGGTCCGGCCGGTCGAAGTACGCCCCGCACTCGGCGAGCGCCGCGATCGCCAGCCCGTTCCAGGCGGCGACGACCTTGTCGTCCCGCCCGGGCGCGGGCCGCCCGGCGCGCGCCGCGAGCAGCCGCTCCCTGATCCCGGCGATCACCCCGGCGTCCACGACGGGCCCGTCCTGCGGCAGCTGGAGCACGGACGCGCCGTGCTCGAAGGTGCCCTCGTCCGTCACCCCGAAGTACGCGGCGGCCAGCGCACTGTCGTCCTCGCCGAGCACCTCGGCCAACTGGGCGGGCGTCCAGGCGTAGTACGCACCCTCCACGTGCTTGCCGGTCAGCGGGTCCTCGCTGTCCGCATCGAGCGCGGAGGCGAAGCCGCCCTCGGCGGTGCGCAGCTCGCCCACCATGAAGTCGGCGGTCTCGAGCGCGACGCGCCGCGCGAGGTCCGACCCGGTGGCCCGCCACAGGTGCGCGTACACCCGGCACAGCAGCGCATTGTCGTAAAGCATCTTTTCGAAGTGGGGTACCAGAGGTCCACCATTCCTCGGCGTGAGTACGTACCGGTGGAACCCGCCTCCCACCTGGTCGTACAGGCTCGAACGAGCCATCGCGCCGCACAGCCCCTCTGCCATCTCCAGCGCCGCCACGGAACCGGCACGCGCGTGGTGGCGCAACAGGAACTCGATCACCATCGACGGCGGGAACTTGGTGTCTCCCTTGAACCAGCCGCTCGCGGGGTCGATGTCCCGGGTCAGTTGGAGGAGCGCCAGGGCCTGAGTCTCGCCGGTGGGCAACCCTGCGGACTCGATACTCAGCTCCCGCCCGGCAATGTCCCTGGTGATCTTCGCGGCGACCTCGCCCACCTCGTCGCGCCGACTCGTCCACGCGCTGTGGACGCCTTCGAGTACCTGCCGGAAGGACGGCATCCCGTGGCGGGGCTCCGGCGGGAAGTACGTGCCGAAGTAGAACGGCTCCCCGTCCGGCGTCATGAAGACGGACATCGGCCAGCCGCCCTGCCCAGTGGCGGCCTGCACGGCCTCCATGTAGACGGCGTCCACGTCGGGCCGCTCTTCACGGTCCACCTTGACGGACACGAAATGCTCGTTCATGTACACAGCGGCGTCGTCGTCCTCGAAAGACTCGTGCGCCATGACATGGCACCAGTGGCACGCGCTGTAGCCGACGCTCAAGAACACGGGGACGTTGCGCCGCCGGGCTTCTTCGAACGCTCCGGTCTCCCACGGCCACCAGTCGACTGGGTTGTCCGCGTGCTGGAGGAGGTAGGGGGATGTGGCCTGCGCAAGTCGGTTCGGCATACCCCCATCCTTGCGCACCCGGCCTCCGCCCCGCCCATGCGCCACAGGGGCAGCGCACGGGTCGGAGAAGGCCCGACTCAGTGCGCGACAGCCTCACGCGGGACTCAGAACCGAAGGGCGAGCCATCCACTTACGTCCTCCCCGTTCGGGGCCCACGAATGCCGTGAGGGTCCTGCGGTGCTCGCTGGAGAGCTTGGTCCGTTCCTCCCAATCGGGGATCACTTCGCGCAGGATGCCTACCCTCCTGGCGGCGTCCTGACCGGCTTCCCGATGTCCCCGCTGCCGACCACTACGCGGCACGCTTCGGGGCGCACTCGCTGTGCCGGTATGCGACAGCGAGCGCAGCGCCAGGACGGGCCAGCATCCCCCGACGACAGCCCTCAAGGGGCTTGATCGGCTTCGCGTACGCGGGGCACGTCTCGCCCGCCGGGGCGTAGGTGCTGTACTCCATCTGCCGCGCGTCGGTGTCGGTTGCAATCGCCTTGCTGGCCATCGTCGCTGTCCCCTCACGTGGTCCGATGACGACCACGCTAGGGAGAGCGGACCCCCGACTCACATGGGATTGCTCTTCGACCGTCCGCAGGGAGGCGATCAGATCGCCTGTCTGGCCCTCGGCACCGCACGCCCGGCACCACGCCCGGATGTCATCGGCGGACGGGGGCGTACGGGCGTTCATGATCCGGGAGGACTTCGACGGGTGCCACCCGCACAGGCGGGCGAGATCGCGCCCGTTCAGCCCGGCGTCCCGGCAGAGCTCAGCGAGTCGGTTCGCAAGAGCCTGCCGGGCTTGCTGGGCGCTCGAAGACGGAGAGAGAGCCATGGTCGTGGCCGGTCAGCGCGGCTTGTACTCCTCGTGCGGAATGGCTCGCTGCCACACCGCCTCAAAGGCCGTGGTGCACAAGCTCACCCTCGCGGCGTCGTCGGTGTACTCCCGCCCGTCCTCGTCCAACTGCCCGTCCCCCGTGAAGTGGTGGAAGAGGGCTTGTCCGCCATCGAAGACCCAGAAGTCCGTACCCGGCAACGCCAGGTCCGTCGTCTGCCGCCGGGGCAGCCAGCGGACCAACTCACCCGCAGCCAGGTTGGTGAACGTGCAGTCGTACTCGTACCGCGCGTAGTCGCTGATCGGCTCGGACACGATCCGGGCCCGGCGGACCACCACCCCGCGCGCATTGGCAGCGCTCACCGCATCGTGCCAGCCACCCCACCACGACGTCCGGTCAGCGAGGTCGATTCGCTTGCCGTTCTGCCATGCGATGAACTCAGGGTCGTCGCGCATGTAGCTGTCACGCATCTCAAGGTGCACGGCGGAGTGCCGGGCCTGGGCCAGTGCGTTACGGGCGGGTGGCTGCACTTGCTGCCTCTCCGTTGTCGTCCAGGCGCGGGATGAACTTCAGCATGACCGACGGGAGCCTGATGATCGTCTCGTGGTCCGGTACGTCCGTGGAGTGGCCTGGGATCGAGCCAATCTCCTGGCACGTCACCTCTTCCTCAGTCGCCTGGTACGGGGCAGCGCGTGAGAGCGGCGGGAAGCGCGAGCGGTGACGAAGTGACGAAGTGACCCTGAATCCGGGTTACCTCTTACAGATGGTGTTTTGGTTCTATGCATGGAACAGAACTAATCGTCATTCCGTCACTTCGTCACCACGTAGGGGTCCAGCGGCGAACTCACCTCTCAGTGGCGGCGTCCTACCTCGACAACCAGTCGAACTCCATCCGTTCCAAGATCGGAGTGTGGTCCCCTTGCCGCACGGCGGGCTTGACCGTGATCCCCTTCTTTCCAAGGGCGCACTTCAGGAGCATCCGCTTGTCCGCCATATCCGCCGCTTCCCACGCCTCACGCAAGGTGTCGACCTGCGTGAGGGGCGAGAGGTCTGCCTCCGCGTCCAGTGCCTCAAGGATCGCGGTGGTGCTCTCGATGACGGCGCGCTGCCCTTCGCTCAACTCCTCGAAGCGCTCTTCGTCCATCTTCCCGTACACGTAGAAGTCGTCTTCGAGCTTCTTCACACGCCGCTGGGCCGCCTCAAGGGCCTTCTGAGCCTCGTCCTTCTTCGCCTGCGTCTCTGGGTCCGCGAAGGCGAGCCACCGGCGGGCTATCTCGATGACCACCGGGTCACCAGGTTCAAGGGCCGTGATGTGGTGGACCCAAGCCTGTCCGACCGCGCGGTCGATGCGGTCGGCAAGGGTCACCACTCCCTCGCAGATGGACTTGCCCCGCGTCTGCCGGACCTCACACCGGTAGCGTCCGCCACGGTGACTCATCGAGCCACCACACGACTCAAGCTCCCCCGTGCCCTTCTTGTCCCGTAGCCGCCCGCATCGGTAGCTCCCCGTGCCCAGATACTTCGCTTCCGGCTTCCCCTTCGCCCACCGTTCGTCGGTCCGCTCGGCAATGAGCGCCTTGATTTTGGACCACTCGCCCGGCGTCACGACCCCCTTGCCACACATGACGACTTCGCCCTTCTCATTGCGCAGAGGCTCGCCGTACCCCTCCCAACTGTCCAAGGGGTTGCCGTGCTCGTCCGTCTTGCGCCGCCGGACTGGGACCATGCCCGCGAAAAGCGGGGACTGAGCCAGCTTGCTCACCGCCGTGGGCGACCAGGTGGCACCGCTCCGGGTCCGATACCCCTCCTCATTGAGTTGGTGGGAGGTGTCCTTCGTCGTCCTCTTGTCGAGCAAGAGATCCGCCAGCCTGCGGGCCGTGTCGTACTCGTCGGGATGAGGTTCGACCTTGCCGCTTCCGGGCGCGCTGTAGAGACCGAACGGGGGCCTGCCCGTTCCCCTTCGGCCTTCCGCCTTGTGCGAGTCATGGCCGATCTTCACTCGCTTCGCTATGTCCTTCGCTTCCTCCCTGGCACGTTCACTCAGGATCGCGAAGACCATGCGGCCGCCCTGCGACGAGTCCAGCCCTTCGGAAACGGAGACGAGTCGCGATTGCCGGCGGTCGGTCGTAGATCCCGCCGCGGGCCATGGCCTCACAGGTGTCGGCGGCCATCTGCAGCGCCCCCTCGCCCCCGGTGCGCGCGTGGTGACGCAGCAGGAACTCCAGCACCATGGACGGCGGGAACTTCGACGCCCCGCCGAATCCGCCGCGGACGGCGTCGTACTCCCGCGTCAGCCCGAGCAGCGCCTGCGCCAGTACGCCTCGACTGAAATTCGAGTCGCACTGTGCCCCGCTTCGACTTTCAGTTGCGGCTTTCGCGACCTGCGGCGCGGACATATCCCCCGAGGGCTACCCGGCGCACGGGGTCATCTGCGCCGACCAGAACCGAGTCCAGCGCACGCTGGGAAGAATTCGCGGACGCCCTGACTCTCGGCACAAGTCGGCGCTTCTGCAACCCAGATAGATCTCACCGAGGAGAGCGAGATAATCAAGACCGGCGTCATGGCAGTGGTCAACAAGGCGGAGTCCGTGAAGAAGAGGCGCCGCATTCGCGACCGGCACCAGGACCGAATCCTTGACGGCCTCCCGCACAGCGGGCCGCGGCCCTTCGGCCGGGAAGAGGACCGCAAGACCCTGCGGCCCGACGAGGCGATGTTCCTGACCTGGTCGATCGATGAACGGATCAAGGGCGAGGCCATGCTCCTGGCGAAACTGGCCGAGGAAAAGCCGACTGCGGAAGCGGGCCGACAAAGTTGGCCCAGCTGGAAGAGCAGTGGAACACGGACAAGATCAGTAGCGAACTGGTCTACCGGCCGGCTCCGAAGACAGAGAAGGACGTAAAGGCGCTGCGACGCGAACGCGCACAGTTCGAGTCGGCCTCCCAGGCCGAAAGAAAATCACCGGGCGACGTAATCGAAAGCGACCGGCCGGAGAATACGACCTCGAACAAAAGCGGAAAGCATTGTTCGAGGCATTCGCCGCAATCCAGGTGCGGCCGGGGCGGAAGGGAAACAAGACACCCAACCCCAAGAGGCTTATTCCCATCTGGAATCAATAACCCGAAGGAGAAGTTCAGGGCTGCAATGCACAGATTTAAGGGCCGGGGCATTCGCGAATGCCCCGGCCCTTTGCGGCTTGCTCGTCAGGCAGCGGCAGGCCGTGACCGAGGGAGGACAGCCTGCCTCATGACGCGGTCTGTCGCGCTCTCGACCACGACCCCGGGCGGCCCCGTCACGCCCACATCGCCCATCCGCACACCAATCACCACGAAGTACATTTTCGGACTAGCCATGCCGACGGACAGAACTTCGCGAATCGGTCGATACCTCACATAACGAGGAGCCCCGACTCCATGGCCCGAACGACCGCAAGAGTCCGATTTGGGCAATTGAGCTTGGCCAAAATGATGCCGACCGTGCGTTTGACTCCATGCTCAGAGATACTCAGCGATCGAGCGACTTGCCGGTTACTTGACCCCTCGGCAATGAGGCGCAGTACCTGGTGCTCACGTGCCGTCAGCGCAATCATCGACGCGCGCTTCGAGGTGGCGTCATCACCGGCTTGGTCGGGCGCCGTCAAGGATCGTCGCGCCAGGGTCGCCGACACATGAAATCGTCCAGCCTTCACGTCGACGATCGCTTCGCGCAGGGTCTCGGGGCGAAGATCTGCCCAGTCCAGGAAACCGCTTGCATGATCGACCCAGGATTGCTCAACAACGTCTGCCGAATCTACCAGTATCAGCACATGTATGTTCTGGATGCGCAGCTTTTCAGCGATCTCGCCAGGCACAGACCTCAAAGCATTGCTGTCTGAAATGACCAGCTGGCCGTTGCAGAATGCCGAGAGATCTTCGATATCCGTGATGGATTGCACTGCCGACTGGATGCCGAGCGAACGAAGCATTCCCTCGATGCTGTATCGACGAATGTCGTCTTCGATTATCAGCGCTATCTCAGTCTGCAACAGGGATCGTCCAGCTTGCGGGGAAACTCGTCTGCCAGATACATCAGGTGCCAAATAGTCTACCTGACTGCTGTAGTTTTCGTGATTTCCGCTGCTCGAAATAGGTTGCCAAGTCAACCTATTCTTCACGCTGCTCATATCAGCAGTCCCCCGTTACCCATATCAGCGATTCCCCCGTTCTCTCGCGTTTAAATGTGGAAGGTTTCGACGCTTGATAGATGAGGATGGCACGTAGTGACGGGAACTGTCCACCCCGAACTAGCCAGCGCGTGATGGGCAGTCGGTGGACGGGGAATAGTAAGAGGTGCCTGCCGACCTGCGATGGTGGGAGTTCCTAGGCTTCCACCACGCTCGATCGACAAGGCACCTCTGTAGTGAAAGCTTCACAGGCCCGCGGAACTGTTTGCCGCGTTCGATGACCCCGATCTGATCGCGTATGCCGGGTCTATCCCGACTATCCGGTTGGCCGAGCGGTGCGCTCTGCCCGCCCTGGTGGCCGAGAAGGTGAAACTCGTCGGCGTGGCCAACGGCGCCGGGACGGCCGCCGACGTGAAGGCGCTGTCGATCGTGGGTGGGATGGTGGCTGGGGCGGACAGCATCGACGACCTGGACATGCTGCGCCACGGTGGTCTGTCGCGTCTGTCCGGCTTCGCGCCGACGCGGGAGGAGGCGGCGTGGGCCGCCGAGCGGATGGACTCCGACGGCCATCAGCTCGCGTTCTGCCGTGGCATCCACGACCGCATGAGCGCTGCCCAGCGGGCGGGGCTGCTGCGGCTGCCGGCCGAGCGCGACAGCGACGGCACGATGCAGTAGAACCGGTTGAAGCAGACCGCGCAGGCTCCGACTGCGGTCCGCCGCCGCGGCGGCAGCGGATGCCGGGTATCCCGTCGGCCGCTACGTGGGCCCGTACGAGGCGGCCAAGCAATCGCCGACCCGGTCAACGCGCACGCCCGCCTCGACATCTCCCAGGCATGGGGCGACGGCACCGCCGTAGCGGCGGACGGCACCCACATCGACACCTACATCGTGCTGTTCGCACACTTCATCCGTACAGCACGCACGAACTCTGCATGGAAACCCGACGCGTACGACCCGAAGCTCGACGTCGACTTCACCCTGCTGCGCGGAGGGGATCTGAACATCGTCGGCTTGGACCGGGCCGCACGATGCCGGGTGCGGCCAGGAGCGGTGAGGCGGCGAGCAGCCCCGTGCGCGCGGGCCGGTGTCCGTACCGCGCCGGCGGCGCCCGCGGCGACGACGCGGGCGCCGAGCCGTCAGGCGGGCTGGACGGTGATCGTGCAGAGTCGCTTGGTGGCCCGGGTCAGGGCTACGTACAAGTCCCTTTCCCCACCGGGGCGGGTCGTGATGATTTCCTCGGGGTTCATGACGACGACCCCGTCGAATTCCAGGCCGCGTGCTTCGGACGCCGGCACGATGCGTGCGTGGTGAGCGACGCCCTGGGCCGTCAGCTCACTCACCCTGGTGTCCGCGCAGATCACTCCCAGAAGCTCGCCCGGGTGCGCGGTGCTCTGGGCGCGGAGTTCCTGAACGACGGCGGTGGCCAACCCGTCCGGAGGCGTGGTCACGGTGCGAGGGCTCTCACCGCTTCGCAGTGACCGTGTGGGCTTCTGGTCCGGAGCGATCCGCGTGAGCAGGTCCCGGACGCTCTCCAGAATCTCCTGCGTGGTGCGGTAGCTGACGGTCAGGTTGTGCAGTTTGAACCGCGGTCCGACGTGGGGGCTCAGTGCTTCCTTCCAGTCGCGTGCTGTCGCGACCGGGCCTGCCTGGGCGAAGTCACCCACCAGCGTCATCGCCCTTGCCGGGCAGCGGCGGACGATCATCCGCCACTGCATGGCGGTCAGTTCCTGCGCCTCGTCGACGACGACGTGCCCGTACGTCCGCTCGGGGGGGCCGTCGACCAGGCTCGCCGCCTCGTCCAGCAACGGCACGTCGGCATCGGTCCACGGGGCGTCCTGACCGCGCAGCAGAAGGGACCGCTCCTGCGCGGTCAGGCGGGGCAGGTGCTCGGCGAGGGCGTCGGCGTTCGTCAGGAGCGCCTTCACGAGGTCACCGGGTACCAGCCGCGGCCACAACACCTCGACCGCTCGCTCGACGCCGGCGTCGTCGAGGAGATCGGCTCGGATGGCGTCCAGGTCCAGCTCGTGGGCCGGACCCGCATCGGGCGCGCCTTCGACACGGCGCTGGGCGGCTCCCGTGAACCGGTCGAGGTTGAGGCCCGTCATCCTTTCGGCATCGGCGTCGATCTGCTCCAGGAGGTCGCCCATGTCCCGCTGCATCGCGTCGGTGACGGCGTCGACCAAGAGCTCCTTGAACACCTGGCGCGCGGGGTTGTGCCCCGGGACGGCTGCCACGGCGGCGTCGCGTGCCGTGGCGACTTCCTCGCCGGAGAGGTGGACCAGTTCCTGTCCGACCCGCACGGTGAAGCCACCGGCGGGGGCCTGGTGGACGCGCAGCAGGCCGGCCAAGGCGTCGGCGAGGTCGGAGCTGCCCTTGAGACGCGCCGTATCGAACGGGTCCACCGTGTCCGTGGACACTCCGGCCAGTTCCGGGCAGGTCGCCAGAACGACGTCGTTCTCTCCGAGCGAGGGAAGGACCTGGGAGATGTAGTCGAGGAACCGGGCGTTGGGGCCCACCACCAGGACGCCCTCCTCCGCGGCGCGCGGGAAGGCGTACAGGACATAGGCCGCCCGGTGCAGGGCGACCACCGTCTTGCCGGTGCCGGGCCCGCCCTGTACCACGGTCACCCCGCGGTGGGCGGAGCGGACGATCTCGTCCTGCTCGGTCTGCAGCGTCGCGACGGCCGCGTGCATCCTGCCCGTACGCCGTGCCGACAGGGCCTCGGTCAACGGGCCGTCCCCCACGACGTCCTCGTCGGTCGGGACGGTCCCGTCCAGCAGTTCGTCGCTCACCGAGATGACCGTGCGCTCCGCGAGGCGCAGGTGCCGGCGCCGCCGCAGGTCCATCGGGTGGACCGGTGTCGCCTCGTAGAAGGGCCGCGCCGCGTTCGCGCGCCAGTCCACGAGCAGAGGCAGGTCGTCCTCCTCCGTATGCAGTCCGATCCGCCCGATGCGCAGGGCCGTGCCATCCGTCCAGTCGATGCGCCCGAAGAGCAGCCCCTTTTCGGCGCCCTCCAGCCGGCCGATTTCCTTGGCCAGACGCTCGGCGGCGATTTCCCTCTCGTATGCCTCACCGGCGCTTTCCGCCGGGGCCTTCAGTACACTCGCTCGCTGTACTCGCGCCTCGGAAATCCGCTCGGTGAGCAACTCGTACAAAGAGGACACATAATCCTGCTCCGATTCAACCGCACGCACAGCGGGATCATTCATTTTCGCCAACAGAGGTCTCCTTCGATTCGCGCCAGACCATGAGTCAAAGCACCCAAAAGATGGGCCTTGACCTACTTGGTGAAGTTTTCCGCTGCCGAGCCCTCCCTCGGATGCCGGCGATGTTGTGCAGACAGCCCGTCACACGGTGGATCGAGGCTCGGCGCTGCGCGCCTCTTCGTGGTCCGGCTGCGGTGTCGGGGCCTTCTTCTTTCCGGCAGCAGGCAAGGTGATCAGCAGCACAGCTGCTCCGAGGAGTGCGATGGCCGCGATCCAGCCCGCGCCGACGTGCATGGCATGGATGAACGCATGGTCGGCAGCCTGAGCAAGAGAGGGCTGGTGGATGGTGGCGGCGACGTGGCGGGCCTGTTCGGCGGAGACTCGCGCCTGCTCCTGCACCGGACCGGATGCACCCTCCAGCGAAGGTTCGATCGCGCCTCGGTACATGATCGACATGATCGTGCCGCCTACCGCGATTCCGATCACACTGCCGGTCTGTCGCACGGTGTTGGTGACGGCCGATCCCGCACCGGCCTGATCCAACGGCAGGTCGCTGATCAGTGCGGCCGTAACAGGGCCGATCACCATGCCGATCGAGAGACCCTGTACCAACAACAGGATCTCGATCCAGACGAGTGGCGTCTGGAGTCCGAGGAACCCGTACCCGCCCATGGTCAGCGCGGCCATGGTGAGCGCCGGCACGGCGACGAGGCGGAGCGGCAGGCGGCGGACCAGGCGCGCGGCAAGGGGCGCCCCCACGAGCGCGCCGAGTGCGGTCGGGATATTGGCCAGACCCGCCTTCATCGGCGAAAATGCGAGCGCGCCTTGCAGATAGAACGCGTTGTAGAAGGTGATGGCGGCCACACCGAAGAGCAGCAATCCGAGCGCCACGTTGCCGCCACCGAATGCGCGTTGGGCGAACAGTCGCGGATCAAAGCTGGGCGCCTTGAGGCGCAGTTCGACGAGTACGAAAACGGCCAGCAGGACCAGTCCGACAACGATCGGCGCCCACACGTCGGTGCGACTCCACGCCGCCACCTGCCCCGCCCGGATCAGCCCGTAGGCCAACGCCACGAGCCCACTGATCGACAGCAACATTCCAGCGGGGTCCAGTGGCCGCCGAGTGGGGCTGCGGAAATTCGGAACCAGCACGACGAGCCCGACCAACGCCAATGCCGCGACCGGAACATTGATCAGGAAGACCGAGCCCCACCAGAAGTGATCGAGCAGGAGCCCCGCCAGCACCGGGCCGGCAACCATTCCGACACCGGCCGACGTCGAGAAGATGCCGATCGCGGCGGCCCGCGCGGGGCCGGTAAAGGTCCACATGAGGATGGCCATCATGGCGGGCGTGATCAGCGCGCTGCCCACCCCCATCGCAGCTCGAGCCGCAATCAGCTGGTCCACATCGCTTGCGTACGCCGCCCACAGCGAGGACGCTGCGAAAATCACCAACCCACTGGAAAACACGGTCCGGTGACCGAACCGATCGCCCAATGAGCCTGCAGTGAACATCAATGTGGCGAAGGCCAGGGTGTACGCACCCGTCGCCCATTGCAGCTGACCGGGATCGGCCCCCAGTCCACGGACTGGGTCCGCAAGGGTCTCCAGCGTGGTACTCAGGACGGTGTTTTCTATCCAGATCAGCAGCGAACACAGCATGAGAATGGAAAGAATTAACTGCTGCCTGGGCTTCGGCAATGCGGGAGGTACGGTCATGAACACCTTCGGATATCGATGGGCGGAGACTTGGCCGATGGGAATATAGACAACCTCCACAACACTGTCAAGCTTGGATTTCTCGCCAAAACTGTTGCGGCCGGACGAACTGTATGCCTCTGCTGGATTTGCAGACCGAGCAGATTTGTGCCTCTGGCGGATTTGCGAGTTGAGGATTTCACTTCCGGATGGTTGCGACTGAGCGGATTTCATGTCTCCAGAGCTGTCGCCCCGCGTCGCCCGTGGGCGCCTCGGGCAAGGGTGCCGCGTTCGCGCAGTTTGTCCAGCACGGTCGTATGGCTGTGCGTCCGGCACCAGGCGCCGCGGGACACCGCCGAAGAAGCGGAACGCGATCGGCCCTCCTCAACCCGGGCAGCGGCATGCTCTTGGGGAACTCGACCGATTCTCTGGGAAGGCTCTAGTTCGAGCTTGGCCAGCCGCATGATCGGCGTCAGCGTCCCGCTGGGGAGTCGTGACCACAGGGGTGGGGAATTGGCTGACGCCGATCATGCGGATCGTGGGGAATTCGGGGAATTACCTGACCGTCGACACGGGGTCGTGCCGCACATAGCGGCGGACCGCGTGAACGTCGTCGAATGTACGCACGCCGCGCTTTTTCAGGGCTGTCATGCGTTTTCGGCTTTCATGTGTTTTCGGCTGTCATGTGTCCTCGAATCTGACGGTTCGGATATCAGTGGCCGCTGAGCGAATCGAGCCAGCGCCGCAGGTGCGCGGCGGTCTCTGCCACCTGTTCCTCGATGATCGAGAAGTGATCTGCCTCGATGTACTCGGCCGGTCCACGGTGTTGCCAGTCGGGGACGGGGTCGACGTCCCCGAAGCTGCTCAGCGTCACGGTGGCCCGCAGATTCAGCGTCGGCGCGGCGATCGGCTCGGCCTCGCGCTCGGGGTATATCCGCACGTAGCCGCCCATGGAGACCAGGCCGTGGTCGTCGACGGGGGTCAGTGCGTTGTCCCGGGCCAGGATCTGCCCCAGCGCGTTGGTGAGCACGAGGCGGTTGAGTTCGTGCTCTTCCGGGGAGTAGGTGTCGATCATCGCGACGCCCGCGAGCTCAACGCCGTCGTCCTCGAGCCGCCGGGCGACCGCATGGGCGAGCGCACCACCGGCCGAATAGCCGATGAGCGCCACCGGGCCTCGCTCGAGTTCCGATGCGACGGCCGCGGCGAGGCTCCCGATCGCCGCCGCCCATGTCGCCGGCAGGTCGTCGCCCGCGCGCATACCGGGCAGCCGCAACGCACTGACCTGCCGCTCGCCACCCAGTTCGCGAGCCAGGCGGGCGAACTGGTGCGGGCCCGATCCCGCCAGGAACGAGGGGATGCAGATCAGTGCCGGTGCCGCGGCGCCGCGCGCCAGGAGCTGCGCCGCCGGGCGCTGTGCGGCGGCCTCGTCGGCGGAGTACGTGGTCATCAGGGCCGAGCTCGCGATCAGCAGGGGCATCGCCCCTGCCAGCTCACCGCGGCGATGCGCCGCCGACACCAGGTCGGTGATCGTGCCGCGCACGCCGGCCGGTGCCTGCTCGACCACGCCGGTGTCGGATTCCTCGATCAGCGATCGCACCAGCTTCGCCACATCGGCGGCGGTCGGGTGGTCGAAGATCAGCGTCGACGGCAACGTCAGCCCGGTCAGCTGTGCGAGCCGGTTCCGGAATTCGACGGCACCGAGGGAGTCGAAACCGAGCTCGGTGAACGGCGCGTGCGGGTCGATCGCGTCGCCGGACAGGTGGCCGAGGACCGCCGAGGCGACGTTGCGCACCTCTCGCAGGATCACACCGTCACGGTCGGCGTCAGGCAGTGCGGCCAGCTGCCGCGCCAGGCTGACACCGGTGCTCGCGGCGGCCTGGGGAACCCGGACCATGCCGCGCAGAACCGCGGGCAGTGTGCCGCCGCGCGCCAGGTCGGTGAGCGCCGCCGTGTCCAGCAGTGCCGTCATCGGTGTCGCCCGATCGGTCGCGAGGGCGTTGTCGAACAGCGCCGTCCCGGACTCCGGGTCGATCGGGACCAGGCCCAGCCTGGCCCGGATCTGGCGGGCGTACTGCTCGGCGCCGTCCCCGCTGAGTATCCCTGCCATGCCGACGGTCCACAGTCCCCAGGCCAGCGAGTGCGCGGGCAGGCCCGCGCTGCGCCGCACGCGTGCCAGCGCGTCCAGCGCGCTGTTCGCGGCGGCGTAGTTGCCCTGTCCTTGCCCGCCGAGCAACGGCGCCGCGGACGAGAACAGCACGAACGCCGACAGATCCAGGTCGCGGGTCAGCTCGTGCAGGTGCAGTGCCGCGTCGACCTTCGGTGCCAGCACCCGTGTCGTCTGCGCGGTGGTGAGGGTGTCGATCGTGCCGTCGTCCAGAACGCCCGCCGCGTGGATGACGGCGGTCAGCGGGGCGTCGGTGTCGATGCCGGCCAGCAGGGCTTGGACGGCGGTGCGTTCGGTGACGTCGCACGCCACGACCCGGACGTGGGCGCCGAGGTCGGTCAGCTCGGCGACCAGTTCGGCGGCGCCGTCCGCGGCGGCACCGCGCCGCGATGTCAGCAGCAGTCGTCGTGCGCCGTGCGCTGCGACCAGGTGTCGGGCGACGATCGCGCCGATGCCGCCGGTGCCGCCGGTGATGAGCACCGTGCCGTGGTCGAACGACAGTGGCGCGCCCGGTTCGGTGGCGGACAGCGGCTGCAGTCGCGGTGCCAGGAGCCGACCCCCACGAACGGCCACGTACGGTTCGTCCTGGGCCACGGCATCGGCGAGCGACGTGATCGGCAGGGCGTCGCTGTCGTGGTCGATGAGCAGGAACCGGCCCGGGTGCTCGGACTGTGCGCTGCGCACCAGGCCCGCCACGGCGGCTCCGACCAGATCGGGTTCCTCGCCGGGCAGTCCGGCGGCCGTGTGCGTCACGATCGCGAGCCGGCCGGGATGCTCGGCGCCTATCCAGCCCTGCAACAGTGCGAGCGTCGCCAGCACGCCGGCGTGTACGTCCGCCGCGCCGGCACCGGTTCCGCGGGGCGCCGACCACACCACCGTGTCGGGAACATCCCGCAGCACGGCGAGTTCCGCGAGATCGACACAGCGTGTCGGGGGCTCGGGGGCCTCGACTGTCGCCGGGTCGCCGAGCACGACGACGCGTCCGGCGTCCGCCTTGGAGGCAGCGGGCACGGCGACCCACTCGAGGTCGAACAGCGGTGCCGCGCCGCGCAGCCGGGCCAGCTCCTGCTGCTCGATCGGGCGGGCCCGCACCGACTCCATGCTCAGAACGAGGGCACCGGTCGCGTCGACCGCCTCCACGCACAAGGTGTTCGGTGCGGTGCGGGCGATGCGGACGCGCAAGGCACCCACGCCGGACTGTGCCAGCTGAACGCCGTCGAAGGCGAAAGGCAGTGGCACCCGGCCGTCGGGCCCGCCCTCGGCGAGAGGATCGACAGCCGCGTGGAACACCGCGTCCAGCAGTGCCGGATGCAGTCCGAAGGCGGTGGCGCGCTCTGCGGTGGCGGTGTCGAGCGCCAGGTCGGCGAACACTTCCTCCCCGCGCGACCACGCGGCGCGAACACCCTGGAACACCGGGCCGTACCCGAAGCCGAGGTCGCCGAGTGCGCGGTACACCTGCTGCCCGTCGACCGGATCGCCCGCAACCGGAGGCCACACCTGGGACCAGCCCGGCGCCGCGGTCGGCGCGGCGGGCGTGAGCAGGCCACGGGCGTGCAGCACCCAGGCGTCGGCGGCGCGGGCGTGGACGGCCACGGTCCGGTGCCCATCGGCGTCGGGTTCACCCACAGCGAGCTGAATGTCCGCGGCACCGTCGGGCGTGAGAACCAGCGGCTCCGCGAGCACCAGTTCCGCCAGGCGCGGCACGCCGAGCCGGGCACCAGCGGCCAGAGCCATTTCCACGAATCCGGTGCCTGGCATCAAGACCGCGCCGAAGACGGCGTGGTCGGCGAGCCATGGGTGTGTGCGCAGCGAGAGCCTGCCGGTGAACAGCCACTCGTCCTTGCCGGCGAGCTGTACCTGGGCGTGCAGCAGCGGATGGTCGACGGAGTCGGCACCGGCGAGCGGCGCAGCGGCCTCCGCGGGCAGCAGCCAGAATCGTTCGTGCTGGAAGGGATAGGTGGGCAACGTGATCCGTGCCTGCGGTCGGGCTCCGAAGTAGGCCGCCCACCGCACCGGCCGGCCCGCACAGTGCGCGGTTGCCAGCGCGGTGACCAGCTGCTCGGGTTCGGCGACCGTGCGACGGGATCCCGCGACCACCGACGTGCGCGCTGCGAGGTCTGCCGGCAGAGCGGCGCGGGTCATGGTCGTCAGCACCGCGTCCGGGCCCAGCTCGACGAACAGGCGTACACCCGAATCGAGCAGTGACTGCACCGCCGGGGCGAAGCGCACTGCCTCACGCACCTGCCGTACCCAGTACTCGGGCGTACCCAACGAATCGCCGGCGAATGCGCCGGAGACCGTGGAGCACAGAGGTATGCGCGGCTCGTGGTACATCAGGCCCGCGGCGGTCTCCGCGAACTCGGTCAGCATCGGATCCATCAAGGCGGAGTGGAACGCGTGGCTCACCCGCAGCCTGCTGGTCTTGACGCCCTCGGCCACCAGCCTCGACTCGAGCGCCGATATCGCCTCCGTGCTTCCGGAGAAGACCACCGCGTCGGGAGCGTTCACAGCGGCCAGCGAGACCGCGCCGGCGGCCGGATCGGCATGACCCGCCGCCAGCAGCTCCACGGCCCGCCCCTCCGGCACCGCGGCGGCCAGCATGCTCCCGCCCGTCGGCAGCGCCCCCATCAACCGGCCCCGGGCCGCGACGAGTCTGCACGCGTCCGGCAACGACCACACACCGGCCACGTACGCCGCGGCCAGCTCGCCGATCGAATGCCCGGCCACCACGTCCGGCGTCACGCCCAACGACTCGACGAGGCGGTACATCGCCACCTCGAACGCGAACAACGCGGGCTGGGCGTACTCGGTGCGGTCCAGCAGGGTCTCGGCGGTCGCGCCGCTCTCGGCGGCCGGCGCGTCGGGCTCACTCGCCTCCTGCCCGATGCCGGTGTGCTGCGCGCCGAACATCACGTCCCGCAGCGAATGCCCCAGGTGTGCGTCGAATTCCGCGCACACCTCGTCGAGCGCGGCGGCGAAGGCCGGGAACGCCCGGTACAGCCCAGCGCCCATCCCGATCCGCTGCGCGCCCTGACCGGTGAACAGGAACGCTGTCGTGCCCGTCCGACCAGCGCCGCCGGCGATGCCCGGTCCCGGCTCGTCGGCTGCCAGGCGCGCCAGGGCCGCCAGCAGCGTCTCCCGGTCCGGGCCCACGACGGCGGCGCGCTGCTCGAGCTGCGCGCGGTGCAGCGCCAGCGTCACCGCGACGTCGGTCAGGTCGAGCTCCGGACGTTCGTGCAGCGCGTCGTACAGACGGCGCGCCTGGCTCCGCAGCGCGTCGGGCGTCCGCGCGGACAGCAGCAACGGCAAGGCCGCCGGGCGCGGTGGATCGACCGGCCGCGGCGGGACCGCGGGCGCCTCTTCGAGGATCACGTGCGCATTGGTCCCGCTGATCCCGAACGACGACACTCCCGCCCGGCGCGGACGGTCCCCGACCGGCCACGGCTCGGCCTCGGTCAGGATCTGCACCGCGCCCGCCGACCACTCCACGTGCGGCGACGGCGCGTCGACGTGCAGGGTGGGCGGCAACACCTCGTGCCGCAGCGCCTGCACCATCTTGATCACACCGCCGACGCCGGCAGCCGCCTGCGTGTGCCCGATGTTCGACTTCAACGACCCGATCCGCAGCGGCTCGGCGCGATCCTGTCCGTAGGCGTTGATCAGCGCCTGCGCCTCGATCGGGTCACCCAGCGTGGTGCCGGTGCCGTGCGCCTCCACCGCGTCCACCTCGGCCGCGGCCACCCCTGCGTTGACCAGCGCCTGCGCGATCACCCGCTCCTGGGAGGGACCGTTCGGTGCGGTCAAGCCGTTGCTCGCACCGTCCTGGTTGATCGCGCTGCCGCGGATCACGGCCAGCACCGGGCGCCCGTTGCGCTGCGCGTCGGACAACCGCTCGAGGGCGAGCATGCCGACGCCCTCGGCCCACGAGACGCCGTCCGCGGCACTCGAGAACGCCTTGCAGCGCCCGTCCGGTGACAGCGCCCGCTGCCGGGAGAACTCCACGAACAGCAGCGGGGTCGACATGACCGTCACCCCGCCGACCAGGACCAGCGACGACTCCCCGGCGCGCAGTGCCTGCACCGCCAGATGCAGGGCCACCAGCGACGACGAGCACGCCGTGTCCACCGTCACCGCGGGTCCTTCCAGACCGAGGGCGTAGGACACCCGGCCGGAGACGACGCTGCCGGCCGCTCCGGTCGCCAGATAGCCTTCCGCGGCACCGTCGGCGGCATCGCGCGCCGAGTAGCCGTAGTCCTGGTACATGACGCCCGCGTACATCCCGGTATCGCTGCCCCGCAGTGAGGTCGGATCGATACCGGCGTCCTCGAGCGCCTCCCAGGACGCCTCGAGCATCAACCGCTGCTGCGGGTCCATCGCCGCTGCCTCACGGGGCCCGATTCCGAAGAAGGCGGCATCGAAGTCACCTGCGGCGTGCAGGAACCCGCCTTCTCGGGTGTAGATCTTGCCGGGTTTGCCGGGGTCGGTGTCGTACAGGTGGTCGAGGTCCCAGCCGCGGTCGCCCGGGATCGGGGCGATCGCGTCGACGCGCCCCTCGATCAGTTCCCAGAGCTGGTCGGGATTCTCGACGCCGCCGGGATACCGGCAGCTCATGCCGACGATCGCGATCGGCTCGTCGGCCCTGGCCTTGGCACTGGTCGAGGCGCGGCGCGGTCGCGCCGGCTCCGAACCGTCGACCCTGGTGCGCAGGAAGCCCGCGACAGCGGCGGCGGTCGGATAGTCGAACACCAGCGTGGACGGAAGCTGAACACCTGTGGCGGCGGTCACCCGGTTGCGGAACTCGACTCCGCCGAGCGAGTCGAAGCCCAGATCTGTGAACGGTGTCTCGGGGTCGATGGCGTCGGCCGACTCGTGGCCGAGGACCGCGGCGGCGATCGCGCGGACCTCGTTGCGGATCAGCGCCTCCCACTGATCGGCGGGGGCGTCGAGCAACCGCTGGCGCAACGGGCTGTCGGCGACCTGGCCGCGCGGCGGTACGTGAATCAGGCCGCGCAGCAGCGCGGGCAGCGTGCCGAGCCGGCCCAGCGCGGTGAGGGCGGGTGTGTCGAGCAGCGCGGTCATCAGCATCGGTTCGCCGGTGGTCAACGCGTTGTCGAACATCTGCATGCCGGTGTCCGGCTCGATCGGGGACAGACCGAGACGCGTGCGGATCTGACGCACCAGGTGTTCGGCACCCGGGTCGTTCAATGCCTCGGCCATGCCGCGCTTCCACAGCCCCCAGGCCAGCGAATGCGCGGGCAGACCGGCGCTGCGGCGCGCCTGGGCGAGCGCGTCCATCGCCGCGTTCGCGGCCGCGTAGTTGCCCTGGCCCTGCCCGCCGAGCAGCGGCCCGGCGGAGGAGAACAGCACGAACGCCGACAGGTCCATGTCGCGGGTGAGCTCGTGCAGGTGCCAGGCGGCATCGACCTTCGGGGCGAGCACCCGGTCCACCTGCTCGGCGGTGAGGGTTTCGATGGTGCCGTCGTCGACCACGCCCGCGGTGTGCACGACAGCGGTCACCGGTTCGTGCGCCGGTACGGATTCCAGCAGCGCCGCGACCGCGGCGCGATCGCTGACGTCGCACGCGGCAACGCGTACGTCGGCGCCCAGCGCGGTCAGCTCGGTGACCAGCTCCTCGACACCCGGCGCGTCGAAGCCGCGGCGCGAGGCGAGCAACAGGCTGCGCACCCCGTGCCGGGTGACCAGGTGGCGTGCGGTGACGGCGCCCAGTCCGCCTGCGCCGCCGGTGATCAGGACCGTGCCGTCACCGAAGTGCCCGCCGGCCGGTTCGCGGGTGGTCGCACGAATCAGCCGCGGTGCCAGCGTGGCGCCGCCGCGGACCGCGAGCTGTGGTTCGTCCGCGGCGACCGCGGCGGCGATCCGCCGGTGCAGGTCCGCGAGGTCGTTGTCGTCGAGGTCGACCTGCACGATGCGCCCCGGGTATTCCGATTGCGCACTGCGTACCAGGCCGCGGACGGCCGCTGCCGCGGGGTCCGGCGTCTCACCGGGCAGACCTGCCCCATTGCGGGTCAGCACGATCAGCGTCGAGTCGGCGCAGCCCGGTTCGGTGAGCCAGTCGCGCAGCACCGCGAGGGCGTTGTGCACGGCGGTGCGGATCGTCGCGGGGACGTCGTCGCCGTCCGCCGACGCCGTTTCGGGCGACCAGACGACAGCCGCGCCGGTGTGGCCCCCGCCTGTCGCGAACGCCGCGACGTCCTCGAACGTATCGGCGCAGCCTGCGACGGGTCGACCCAGTGCGACCAGCTGCCGATCCGACACCGCAGGCGCCGTCACCGGCGTCCAGTCGACGGCGTAGAGCGGGCTGCGGGCACCGGCGAGAGCGGTCGCGTCCGCGGGGCGGGCGAGCACGGCGTCGATCGACAGCACCGCGGCGCCGGTGGCGTCGCAGGCGTCGATGCGCACCTTCTCGGAACCCGAACGGATGATGCGGGCGCGGACCGCGGTGGCGCCGTGCCGGAACACACGGACGCCGTTGAAGGAGAACGGAAGCGGCAGCCTGCCGTCGGGGAGGTCGTCGGCGAGCACGTCGATGGCAGCGTGGAAGGTCGCGTCCAGGAGCGCCGGGTGCACCCCGAAGCCCGCCGCCCGGCCCGCTGTCGCCTCGCCCAGGGTCACCTCGGCGAACACGTCGTCACCACTGGTCCAGGCGGCGCGCACGTCCTGGAAGCTCGGGCCGTAGCCGAATCCCAGGTCGGCGAGCCGGTCGTACAGACGCGTTCCGTCGATCGGCGTGCCGTCGGCCGGCGGCCAGTCGGGGTCGGTCCAGGCCGGCGTCATGCCGTCGGCGGGGGCGAGGGTGCCGGTGGCATGCAGCGTCCAGTCCGGCTCGCCCGGGTTGGACCCCGCGGTGCCGGTGACGGCACGCGAGTGGATCGACAGGCGCCGACGGCCGGTGTGGTCGGGCTCGGTCACCGAGACCTGCACGTCCACGGCAGCGGCACCCTCGAACAGCAGCGGCGTCTCCAGGACGAGTTCGTCCACGACGGGCAGTTCCAGGCGGCGACCCGCGGCCAGCGCGAGATCCACGAACCCGGTGCCGGGCAGAAGCACCGCTCCGAAGGCCGTGTGGTCGGCGATCCACGGCTGGTCGGTGGTGGAGAGCCTGCCGCTGAACAGCCATTCGTCGCGACCGGCGAGCGGCGCGGCGACGCGCAGCATCGGATGGTCGAGCGTGGAGAGACCAGCGCGGCCCATGTCACCGAGCGCGTCATCGTCGGGCTGCACCCAGTAACGGCGCTGCTGGAAAGCGTAGACGGGCAGGTCGAGGTGGGTGGCCGGCCTTCCTGGTGACAGCAGCGCCCAGTCGACGGTCATGCCCGAGCAGTGGGCGGCGGCGAGCAACCGCAGGAACTGGTCGACCTCGTCGACGCCGCGCCGTGACCCCGCCGCGACCAGCGAGCGGGACGCCACCTCGTCGGTCAGCGTCTGGCGGGTCAGCGCCGCCAGCACCGCGTCCGGACCCACCTCGACGAACCGGCGCACGCCCGCGTCGACGAGTGACTGCACCGCCGGGGCGAACCGCACGGCCTCGCGCACCTGCCGCACCCAGTACTGCGGCGTCAGCAGCTCGGGGCCGGCCGGCTCCCCGGACACCGTGGAGCACACACCCATGCGTGGCGTCCGGTACACCACCGATCCGGCGACCTGCTCGTACTCGGCAAGCATCGGCTCCATCAACGCCGAGTGGAAGGCGTGACTGACCGTCAGCCGGGTCGTCTTCACACCCTCGCCCGCCAGCTGGTCCTCCAGTGCGACGATCGCCGCCGTCTCGCCCGAGAACACCACCGCCGCGGGCGCGTTCACGGCCGCCAACGAGACCGTCCCGGCCGCGAGCAGTTCCCGCGCCCGCTCCTCCGGCACCGCGGCGGCGAGCATCGCTCCATCGGTCGGCAGCGCGCCCATCAGTCGACCGCGGGCGGCAACGAGCCGGCACGCGTCGGCCAGCGACCACACCTCGGCCACATAGGCCGCGGCCAGCTCACCGATCGAATGCCCGACCACCACGTCCGGGGTCACGCCGAACGACTCCAGGAGGCGGTACAGCGCCACCTCGAACGCGAACAGCGCAGGCTGCGTGAGTTCCGTCCGGTCGAGCAGGGCCTTGCGCTCCGTGTCGCCGACGCTGTCCCCGGCACCACCGGTCCCGCCGAACATGACCTCGCGCAGCGATACCCCCAGCAGGGCGTCGAATTCCGCGCACACCTCGTCGAGGGCAGCGGCGAACACGGGGAACGCGGCGGCCAGCCCCGCGCCCATACCAAGGCGTTGCGCGCCCTGACCGGTGAACAGGAAGGCCGTCTCGCCGGTGGTGGCGACACCCGACACCACATGCGGGGATGCCGAACCCGCGGCCAGGGCCGTGAGGCCGGCGAGCAGACCGGCCCGGTCGGCGCCGAGCACCGCGCCGCGCCGACCCAGCTGAGCGCGCGCGGCGGTCAGGACGGCAGCGACATCGGCGTCATCCGCCTCGGGGTGGTCGGCGAGCCAGGCCAGCAGCCGGGTCGCCTGTGCCTGCAGCGCGGTCTGCGACTTGGCCGAGAGCAACCACGGTGCCGGCAGCGTCGGTTGGCCCGACTCCGACTGTCGTACAGCGGCGTCCGGCCCTGTCACCGGTTCGGCAGCACGCTCGCGCGGCGCCTCTTCGAGGATCACGTGAGCGTTGGTCCCGCTGATCCCGAAGGACGACACACCCGTCCGACGCGGACGATCGAGCTCCGGCCACTGCCGGGCCTGCGTCAGCAGTTTCACCGTGTCCGCCGACCAGTCGACCTCGGGGGTCGGCTCGTCCACGTGCAGGGTCGAGGGCATGACCCCCTTGCGCATCGCCATGACCATCTTGATCACGCCCGCGACACCCGCCGCGGCCTGCGTGTGACCGATGTTCGACTTGAGAGAACCCAACCACAACGGGTTGTCGTCCCCGCGGGCCTGGCCGTAGGCGGACACCAGCGCCCGCGCCTCGATCGGATCACCCAGCCGCGTACCCGTACCGTGCGCCTCCACGGCATCCACCTCGGACGGCGACAGCCGCGCGTTGGCCAGCGCGGCCCGGATGACCCGCTCCTGGGAAGGCCCGTTCGGCGCGGTCAGCTGGCTGCTCGTACCGTCCTGGTTCACCGCGGAACCACGGATCACCGCCAGCACCCGGTGCCCGCTGCGCTCCGCGTCCGACAGCCGCTCCAGCACCAGCACGCCCACGCCCTCGGCCCAGCCCGTGCCGTCCGCCGACGACGAGAACGCCTTGCACCGCCCGTCCGGCGACAGCCCGCGCTGCCGGGAGAACTCCACGAACGTGCCCGGTGTCGCCATCACCGTCACACCACCGGCGAGCGCCATCGAGCACTCACCCTGACGCAGCGACTGAGCAGCGAGGTGGAGCGCGACGAGCGAGGACGAACACGCGGTGTCGACCGTCACCGCCGGCCCCTCCAAGCCGAAGGTGTAGGACAGACGACCCGACGCGACGCTGCCCGCGCTTCCGGTCAGCAGGTAGCCCTCGAAGTCCTCGGGCGCCTGGGGGATCCGGGAGCCGTAGTCGTCGTACATGACGCCCATGTACACCCCGGTACGGGTGCCCCTCAGCGCGGTCGGGGCGATGCCCGCGTGTTCGAAGGCCTCCCAACCCGTCTCCAGCAGCAAGCGCTGCTGGGGATCCATCGCCGCCGCCTCGCGAGGACTGATGCCGAAGAACTCGGCGTCGAACCGGTCCGCCTCGTACAGGAAGCCGCCTTCGCGGGCGTACGAGGTCCCGAGGTGGTCGGGGTCCGGGTGGTACAGGTTCTCCAGGTCCCAGTCGCGGCCCTCCGGGAAGGGACCGACCGCGTCACGTTCGGCGCTCAGCAGCGCCCACAGGTCGTCCGGGGAGGCAATACCGCCCGGGAGCCGGCACGCCATGCCCACGATCGCGATCGGCTCGTGTGCGCGCTCCTCCAGATCCTGCACACGCTGACGGCTCTCCCGCAGGTCGACCGTTGCCCGCTTGAGGTAGTCGCGAAGTTTCTGCTCGTTGTCCATGTCTACCTGCCGAGTTCGTTGTCGAGTGCTGCGAAGAGTTCGTCGTCGGTCGCCAGGTCGAGGTCGGCGCCGTCGGTGGCGCCGTCCATCGCCCGAAGCAGGCCGCGCAGTCGCGCGGTGTACGCTCCTGCCGGTCCGTCGCTGTCCGACGCTCCGGCGGCCCAGAGAGCGGCCTCAAGTGCGTCCAGGGCTGTCTGGACCGGGTCTGCCACTTCGCCGACCAGCTCGTCCCGCAGGTGTTCGGCGACGGCTTGGGTGGTCGGGTGGTCGAAGACGAGCGTGCTGGACAACCGCAGTTCGGTGATGGTGTCCAGCCTGTTGCGCAGTTCGACCGCGGTGAGGGAGTCGAAGCCCAGGTCCAGCAGTCCGCGCTGGACGTCGATCGTCCGCGGGGCCGGGTGGGCCAGGACGATGCCGACCTGTTCCCTGACGAGGTCGAGCAGCAGCTGCTGCTGCGCTTCCACGTCCAGGCCCGTGAGCCGCTGCGCCAGCGGGATCTCCGCCGGAGCGGAGGCACGCCGCCCGGCTCGGCGCTCGGTGCGCACCAGGCCCCGGTACAGCTCGGGCAGTGCGTCCCCGAGGCTCCGCAGTACCGCGAGGTCGAGTGCCACCGGCGCGAGCACCGGTCGGGTCCCCGCCCCGCCGTCGGCTTGTGGCGCCCTGGCTCCGGCCAGGGCCGTGTCAAGGGCCGCGAGTGCCCGGTCGGTCGGCATCGGCAGGATCCCGTTGCGTGCGAGCCTGGCCCGGTCGGCACGGCCGAGGTCGCTCGCCATCCCGTCCTGCCACATGCCCCAGGCGAGGGACACGGCGGGCAGGCCCTCGGCGCGCCGGTGTTCGGCGAGCGCGTCCAGGAAGGTGTTGCCGGCGGCGTAGTTGGCCTGTCCGGCGTTGCCCACCAGGCCGGCGACGGAAGAGAAGAGGACGAAGTCCGTCAGCTCCAGTCCGGCGGTCAGCTCGTGCAGGTTCCAGGCGGCTTCCACCTTCGGCCGCAGGACCCGGGAGAGGCTCTCCGGGCTCATGGCCTCCAGCGTGGCGTCCTCGACGACTCCGGCCGCGTGCACGACCGCGGTGAGCGGGTGCTCGTCCGGGATCGAGGCGAGCAGTCCGGCCAGCGCGTCGCGGTCGGCCGCGTCGCATGCCGCGACCCGTACGTCCGCGCCGAGCGCCGTCAGTTCGGCGACCAGGTCCTGCGCCCCGCCTCGCCGGCTGGTGAGCAGCAGGCGACGGGCGCCGCGGCCGGTCACCAGGTGCCGGGCGACCTGGGCTCCGAGTGCGCCCGTGCCACCGGTGATCAGCACCGTACGCTCCGGGTCGAACGCGTCGTCGACGTCCGGGGTCCGGACCGGGTACGGGACCTTGGCGAGCCGGGTCACGTAGGCCTGTCCCTCGTGCAGTTCGAGCTGCGGTCGGGGATCGGCCAGGGCCGCGGCAAGCAGCTCGCGGCCGGCCGGCAGGCCGTCCGTGATCACGTGCTGGAAAAGTCCCGGGTGTTCCGACTCGGCGGTCCGCATCAGCCCGGACAGTGCGCTGTGCGCCAGTTCCCCGGTGCTGAGCACGGCGAGCCGCGCTCCGGCCGGCGCGTCGGTGGCGAGCCACTGCCGCAGTACCGCCAGCACCTCCTCCGTGACCCGGCCGGTCTCCTGCACAGTGGCCGGGCGTACCGGAAGGACGACCACGTCGGGTGCGGCCGCGCCGTCCGCCGTCGAGGCGGCCAGGTCGGCCAGGTCGGCGTGGTGCTCGGCGGCGAGTCCGAGGTCGGCCTCGCCGAGGACCACGATGGTCGTGTCGCCACCGGTGGGGAGTTCCACACCGACCCGCTCCACCGCGTACACGTGCTGGTCGGAGGGGCGGGTCAGCGCGGTCCCCGCCGGCAGGGCCCGCAGGGCGAGCGATGCGACGGTGGCGACCGGTGCGCCCGTCTCGTCGGCGATGCTGACCGCGACCGTTCCGTCCGGGCCGGGTGACAGCTTGACCCGCAGGGTGCCGGTCCGGGACCCGGTGAGCTGGACGCCGCCGAAGGAGAAGGGCAGCCGTAGTTCGGCCGACTCCTCCAGGAGCAGTGCGTGCAGCGCGGCGTCGAACAGTGCCGGGTGCAGGGCGAATCCATCAGAGTCGACGGACAGCCGTACCTCGGCGTAGAGGTCCTCGCCCGAACGCCATGCCGCCCGGAGGCCCTGGA
Organism: Streptomyces sp. NPDC051364; assembly: GCF_040682115.1. Lineage (NCBI taxonomy): Bacteria > Bacillati > Actinomycetota > Actinomycetes > Kitasatosporales > Streptomycetaceae > Streptomyces > Streptomyces sp. NPDC051364. Next base: position 515,200 of record NZ_JBFBAH010000004.1, read on the forward strand.
AGGCGGGGCCGTAGTCGTAGCCCCGGTCGGCGAGGCGGTCGTACAGGTCCTCGACCGGCTGGGTTTCGGCGCCGGCCGGAGGCCAGGACGCGAGGTCGGGTTCGGGGCCGCCGGGAACGGCGGCCACCACGGTTCCGGTGGCGTGCCGGTTCCAGACGTCGCCTTCCTGGTCCCCGCGCGAGTGGACGGCGACGGGCCTGCGGCCTTCTCCGTCGGGGCCGCCGACGGTGATCTGGAGCCGGAGCGCACCTTCGTCGGGAAGGACCAGGGGTGCCTGGAGGACGAGTTCCTCCAGGCGCTCGCAGCCGAGTGCGGCGCCCGCGTGGAGCGCGAGCTCCACCAGGGCCGTGCCCGGGACCAGCAGGGTCCCGGCGACGGCATGGTCGGCGAACCAGGGGTGGCTGCGGGCCGAGATCCGGCCGGTGAACAGGGCACCGTCGGAGTCGGCGAGCGGAACCGCGGCCCCGAGCAGCGGGTGCCGTGCGGAGTCGAGTCCGGCTGAGGTGACGTCGCCGCCGGGCCCCTCCGTGAGCCAGTAGCGCTGGCGCTGGAAGGGGTAGGTCGGCAGGTCCGCGGCCGGTCCGGCGTTCTCGCCGAACAGTGCGCGCCAGTCCACCGGCACGCCCCGTACGTGTGCGTGGGCCACGGCGGTGACGGCGGTGTGCGGCTCGTGGCGCCCGCCGCGCAGCACCGGGACCAGGAGCGATCCCGCGTCGAGGAAGTCCTGCCCCATCGCGCTGAGCACGCCGTCCGGGCCCAGCTCCAGGAAGGTCCGTACGCCTTCGGCTTCCAGGGCGCGTGCCGCGTCCAGGAAGCGCACGGGCCGGCGGACGTGCCGGACCCAGTACTCGGGCGTGGTCAGTTCCTCGGCGCCGACCGGCTGCCCGGTCAGGGTGGAGACGATCGGGATGGTGGGCGCGGCGAACATGAGCCCCTTCGCCACCGTTTGGAATTCGTCCAGCATCGCGTCCATGTGCGGGGAGTGGAAGGCGTGGCTGACGCGCAGTCGCTTGGTCTTGCGTCCCCGGGCGGAGAGTTCGGCTCCGACGGCCTCCACGGCTTCCGCGTCGCCCGAGAGCACCACGGAGGTGGGGCCGTTGACGGCGGCGACGTCCAGCAGGTCCTCCCGTCCGGCGAGCAGCGGCAGCACCTCCCGCTCCTCGGCCTGCACGGCGAGCATCGCGCCGCCGCCGGGCAGTGCCTGCATCAGCCGGCCGCGGGCCGCGACGAGCTGCGCCGCGTCCGCCAGGGACAGGACGCCGGCGACGTGCGCGGCGGCCAGCTCACCGATGGAGTGGCCCGCGAGGAAGTCCGGCCGTACGCCCCAGCCCTCGAGGAGCCGGAAGAGCGCGACCTCGGTTGCGAACAGGGCGGCCTGCGTGAAGCCGGTCTGGTCCAGCGGCGCCGGGTCCTCACCGAAGAGGACGTCGAGCAGCGGCGCTTCCAGCCACTGGTCGAGCTCTGCGCACACGGCGTCCAGGGCCTCGGCGTAGGCGGGGTAGGCGGTGTACAGCTCCCGGCCCATGCCGAGTCGCTGGCTGCCCTGACCGGTGAAGAGGAAGGCCGTACGGCCGTTCACGGGTGTACCCCGCACGGTCAGTTCGGCGAATCCGTCGACCGCTTCGGTGGCGGTGGAGGCCACCACCACGGCGCGGTGCGGCAGTCCGGCCCGTCCGACGGCCAGGGTCCGGCCCGTCGATGCCAGGTCCTGCTGCCCGGCGTCGGCGAGGGCCGCGCCCACCTGGTCGGCCTGCGCCAGCAGGGCCGCGTCGGTGTGCGCGGACAGCAGCAGCGGCACGACCGGCATCGGCTCGGCCGGCGGGACCGTCCCCTCGGTCGGCGGCTGCTCCACGATGACGTGGGCGTTGGTACCGCTGATGCCGAAGGAGGACACGCCCGCCCGGCGCGGCCGCCCGGACTCGGGCCACGCCACCGCCTCGGTGAGCAGTTCCACCTCGCCGGCGGACCAGTCCACTTGTGGGGTGGGCTCGTCGATGTGGAGGCTCTTGGGGAGCACCCCGTGCTGCATCGCCATGACCATCTTGATGACGCCGGCCACACCGGCGGCGGCCTGGGAGTGTCCGATGTTGGACTTCAGGGAGCCCATCAGGAGGGGCGACGGACGCTCCTGCCCGTAGGTGGCGAGTACGGCCTGGGCCTCGATCGGGTCGCCCAGCGTGGTGCCGGTGCCGTGGGCCTCCAGCGCGTCGACGTCCGCGGCGGTCAGGCCCGCGTTGGTCAGGGCCTGGCGGATCACCCGCTCCTGGGAGGGGCCGTTGGGGGCGGTGAGGCCGTTGCTCGCGCCATCCTGGTTGACGGCGGTTCCGCGGATCACGCCGAGGATCCGGCGGCCGTTGCGCCGGGCGTCGGAGAGCCGCTCCAGCAGGAGGATCCCGGCGCCTTCGGCCCAGGCCGCCCCGTCCGCCTGCGCGGAGAAGGACTTGCACCGGCCGTCCGGTGCCAGGCCGCGCTGCCGGCTGAACTCGACGAACAGGGTGGGCGCGGCCAGTACGGTCACACCGCCGGCCAGGGCCAGCCCGCATTCGCCGTTCCGCAGCGCCTGGGCGGCGAGGTGGACGGAGACGAGCGAGGAGGAGCAGGCGGTGTCGACGGTGATCGCCGGTCCCTGCAGGCCGAAGGTGTAGGCGACGCGGCCGGAGGCGACACTGACCGTGCTGCCGACCGCCAGGTAGCCCTCCAGGGCGTCGGGGGCGTCCTTCAGGCGTGCCGCGTAGTCGTTGGCCATGACACCGGCGAACACACCGGTCTGGCTGCCCTTGAGAGAGGTCGGGTCGATGCCCGCGCGCTCGAAGGCCTCCCAGCAGATTTCCAGCAGCAGGCGCTGCTGCGGGTCGATGGCGGTGGCCTCCCGTGCGCTCACCCCGAAGAGCTCGGGGTCGAACTGCGGAGCCTCGTAGAGGAATCCGCCGTGCCGGGTGTACGAGGTGCCCACGTGGTCGGGGTCCGTGTCGTACAGGCCGTCCAGGTCCCAGCCGCGGTCGTTCGGGAACGGGCCGATGGCGTCCCGCTCGTCGGACAGCAGCGCCCACAGCTCCTCCGGGGAGCTGACCTCGCCCGGGTAGCGGCAGGCCATCGCCACGATCGCGATCGGCTCGTCGCAGGCGCCGACGACCGGTTCGGCCACGGCCACCGCGGCGGCCGAGCCGAGCAGTTCGGTCCGCAGGAAGCCGGCCAGATCGACCGTGTTCGGGTAGTCGAACACCACCGTCGCGGGCAGCTTCAGACCTGCGGCCGCGTTCAGCCGGTTGCGCAGTTCCACTGCCTTGAGCGAGTCGAAGCCCAGGTCGTTGAAGGCCCGGTCGGGCGCGACCTGGTCGGCGTCGGTGTGCCCCAGTACGGAGGCCACCACGCCGCGGACCAGTTCCAGCAGCGCGCGCTCCTGGTCCTGGAGGGCCAGGGGCGCCAGGCGTTCCTGGAGGGAGTTCCCGCCCGCCTGCTCGCCGACGGCGGCGCGCCGCGCCGGGCGCACCAGGCCGTGGAAGAGCGCGGGCAGGGTGCCGTCCTCGCTCTGTGCCCGCAGTCCGGTGTAGTCCAGCAGCGCCGGAACGAGCACCGGCCGACGGGTTGCAAGGGCCGCGTCGAACAGCGCCAGCCCCTGCTCGCTGCCGATGGGGGCGATGCCGCCCCGGGACATGCGGGCGAGGTCGGCGTCGGTCAGGTGACCGGTCATACCGCTGCCCTCGGCCCACAGGCCCCAGGCCAGCGACGTACCGGGCAGGCCCAGCGCCTGGCGGTGCTGCGCGAGGGCGTCGAGATAGGTGTTGGCAGCGGCGTAGTTGGCCTGTCCCGCGGTGCCGACCGTACCGGCCAGCGAGGAGAACAGGACGAACGCGTCCAGCTCCAGGCCGGCCGTCAGCTCGTGCAGGTGCCGGGCGGCATCGACCTTGGGGCGCAGTACGGTGTCGAGCTGCTCGGCCGTGAGGGCGTGCAGCGTGCCGTCGTCGAGGACGCCGGCGGTGTGCAGGACCGCGGTGAGCGGGTGCTCCGAGGGGATCGCGTCCAGCATCGCGCCGACCGCCGTGCGGTCGGCCGTGTCACAGGCGACCACGGACACGTCGGTTCCGTGGGCCGTGAGTTCGGCCTCCAGCTCCAGCATGCCCGCCGCGTCCCGGCCGCGGCGGCTCGCCAGCAGCAGGTGCCGTACGCCGTGTTCGGCGACGAGGTGGCGGGCGAACAGCCGGCCCAGGGTGCCGGTGGCACCCGTGATGAGCACGGTGCCCTCGGGGTTCAGGGCGGGCACGGTGTCGTCCGTCGTGGGCGACTTGACCAGCCGCGGCACGAGCAGTGCCCCGTCCCGCAGGCTCACCTGCGCGTCCGGTACGGCCAGCGCACGGCCGAGCTCGGCCTCGGAGAGGTCCCAGTCCGTCAGGTCCAGCAGGCCGAACCGGTCGGGGTTCTCGGCCATGGCGGTGCGCACCAGCCCCCAGACGGGAGCCGAGCCGAGTCCGGCCTCCGTGCGGGCGGTGGTCGCGTCACGGGTCACGAAGACCAGGCGCGAGTCGGCGAACCGCTCCTCGGCGAGCCACTCCTGGGCCAGCCGCAGGGCCCGGTGCGCCACGGCGCCGGGGCCGTCCTCGCCGGGGAAGGGGACCACGACGAGCGGCGGGGTCCCGACGATGCCGCCGAGGTCCGAGTAGCTGCCCAGAGGGGCGGGCAGCCCCCGCCAGCCGCTGCCGGAGTCGTCGAGGACGGCCCATCCGGCGGCCGGGGCGGCCTCCGGGGCGGTCGTCCACTCCACCTGGAGCAGCGGCTGGCGGGGGGTGCCCGAGCCGGCCAGCCGCGCGCGGTCCACGGCCCGCAGGCTGAGCGTCCTCACCGACGCGATCGGCGCACCGCCGGCGTCGGCGAGGGACAGGGCGGCGCCCGAGCCTTCCGGGGTGATCCGTACGCGCAGCACGCTGGCGTTCACCGCGTGCAGCCGAACGCCGGTCCAGGCGAACGGCAGCACCAGGCGGCCGTCCTCCGCGAGCGCCAGCGGGTGCAGGGCGGCGTCGAGAAGGGCCGGGTGGATCCCGAACTCGCCCGGGGGGACGTCCTTCGGGAGCGCGACCTCGGCGAACGTCTCCTGGCCGGCGCGCCACAGCGCCCGCAGGCCCTGGAAGGTGGGCCCGTACTGGAAGCCCCGCTCGGCGAGCGTGTCGTACGCCGCCGTCAGGTCGACCGGCTCGGCGCCGGCCGGGGGCCAGGCGGTGTCGGCCGGTACGCCCGCACGTCCTTGCGCGTGACCCAGTACGCCGGTGGCGTGCAGGGTCCACGGGTGGACCGCGGCGTCGTCGGACTCGGGCTCCGGGCGGGAGTGGACCGACAGCGCGCGCCGGCCCTCCTCGTCCGGAGCGTCGACCACGACCTGGAGCTGTACTCCGCCGCGGCCGGCCAGCACCAGCGGTGCCTGGAGGGTCAGCTCGTCGAGCTGGTCGAGGCCCGTGTGGTCACCCGCCCGGATGGCGAGGTCCACGAAGGCGGTACCGGGGAGCAGCACGGTGCCGGCCACGGCGTGGTCCGCCAGCCAGGGCTGCGTGTTCAGGGCGATCCTGCTGCTCAGGACCAGCTTGTCCTGGTCGGCCATCCAGAGCGCGGCGCCGATGAGCGGGTGCCGCTCGGCGGCCATGCCGAGCCCGCCCGCGTCCCCGGCCGGCGCCGGGCCCTCCAGCCAGTGGCGCCGGCGCTGGAAGGGGTAGGTCGGCAGGTCGACGACCGCGCCGGGTCCGCCGACCACGGCAGCCCAGTCGAGCGGGGCGCCCGAGACGTGGGCCTGCGCCGCGGAGGCGAGGAAGTCGTCGAGTCCACCCTCGTCACGGTGGAGCGAGGGCACGGTGACGGCGCTGTCGTACGACGTGTCGTCGATCGTCTCCTGGAGCGCGATGGTCAGCACCGGGTGGGCGCTGGCCTCGATGAAGACGCGGTGGCCCTGGTCGAGCAGGGTCCGGGTGGCCGCCTCCAGCTGGACGGTCTGGCGGAGGTTGCGGAACCAGTACGAGCCGTCGAGCTCCGTGCCGTCCAGCGGCTGCCCGGTGACGGTGGAGAGGAAGGGCACCTTGACGGCGCGCGGGGTGAGCGAGGACAGGGCGTCGAGAAGCTCGTCCCGCAGGCTTTCGACGTGCGCGGAGTGGGAGGCGTAGTCGACCGGGATGCGCTTGGCGCGCATCTTGTTGGCCTTGCAGTGGGCGACCATCTCCTCAAGAGCGGTCACCTCTCCGGCGACCACCACGGAACGCGGGCCGTTGTGTGCGGCGATGTCGATGGCGCCGTCCCAACGGGTGATGAGCTCGCGGACCTCGTCGGCCGGCAGGGCCACCGAGACCATCCCGCCCGTACCCGCCAGCTTCACGATCGCCCGGCTGCGCAACGCCACGACCTTCGCCGCGTCGTCCAGCGACAGCGCCCCCGACACCGCGGCCGCCGCGATCTCACCCTGCGAGTGACCGATCACCGCATCCGGCTCGATGCCCACCGAACGCCACAACGCGGCCAGGGACACCATCACCGCCCACAGCGCCGGCTGCACCACCTCCACCCGATCGAAACCGGGCGCACCCTCCACACCGCGCAGGACGTCCAGCAGCGACCAGTCCGTGAACGGCGCCAGAGCCTGCTCACACTCCACCAGCCGGGCGGCGAACACCGGGGAGGAGTCGAAGAGTTCCAGAGCCATGCCCTGCCACTGCGAACCCTGACCCGGGAACACGAACACCGTCTTGCCCGAGCCCGTGACCGCGCCCTGCACCAGGTTCGCCGCGGACCCACCCGAGGCCAGCGCCTCAAGACCCGCCAACAGCTGATCCCGGCCGGCGCCCGAAACCGTCGCCCGGAAGGGGAGGTGCGGGACTCGGGTCGCGAGAGCCGAAGCCACCCGCGCCGGGTCGACGATCTCCGAGGCCAGCAGCTCACGCACCTGGCCGGCACGCGCCGCCAGGGCCGCCTCGCTCTTCGCCGAGACCACCAGCGGAAGCCCCGCCACCACCGGCTCACCGGCCACGACCGGCTCCGGGCCCTGCTCCAGGACCACATGCGCGTTCGTACCACTGATACCGAACGAGGACACGGCCGCGCGACGCGGACGCGCCACCTCCGGCCACGCCCGACGCTCGGTGACCAGCTCCACCGCACCCGTCGACCAGTCGACGTGCGGCGTCGGCTCGTCCACGTGCAGCGTCGCCGGAAGCTCCCCGTTACGCATCGCCATCAGCATCTTGATGATGCCCGCGACACCCGCGGCAGCCTGCGTGTGACCGATGTTCGACTTGATCGATCCCAGACGCAGCGGCTCTTCGCGGTCCTGGCCGTAGGTGGCCAGCAGCGCGTTGGCCTCGATCGGGTCACCGAGCCGGGTACCGGTGCCGTGCGCCTCGACCGCGTCCACCTCGTGCGGAGCGAGGCGGGCGTTGGCGAGGGCCTGGCGCATGACGCGTTCCTGCGAGGGCCCGTTGGGGGCGGTGAGGCCGTTGCTCGCACCGTCCTGGTTGACCGCGGAACCACGGATCACACCAAGGATGTTGTGCCCGAGCCGCTGAGCGTCCGACAGACGCTCCAGCACCAGCATGCCCGCGCCCTCGGCCCAACCCGTACCGTCCGCCGAAGCCGCGAACGACTTGCAGGTCCCGTCCGGCGACAGACCGCGCTGACGCGAGAACTCGACGAAGGTCGTTGGCGTGGACATCACGGTGACACCGCCGGCGAGTGCCATCGAGCACTCGCCCTGGCGCAGCGCCTGAGCGGCCAGGTGCACCGCTACCAGCGACGAGGAACACGCCGTGTCCAGCGTCACCGCCGGCCCCTCGAAACCGAACGTGTAGGCCACCCGACCCGACAGGACACTCCCGATCGTGCCCGTCAGCAAATGCCCCTCGAAGCCCTCCGGAGCACTCCCCAGCCGCGACCCGTAGTCGTTGTACATCACACCCGCGTAGACACCGGTCGAGGAACCGCGCAGCGAGGCGGGGTCGACTCCCGCACGCTCCAGCGCCTCCCACGCGACCTCCAGCAGCACACGCTGCTGCGGGTCGGTCGCGATCGCCTCACGCGGACTCAGACCGAAGAACTCGGCATCGAACTCCGCGGCCTCGTAGAGGAATCCGCCCTTGCGCGTGTACGACTTGCCGATCTTCTCGGGGTCCGGGTCGAAGAGGCCCTCCACGTCCCAGCCGCGGTCGGACGGGAACTCGTCGATCGCGTCCCGGCCCTCCGCCACGAGCCGCCACAGGTCCTCCGGCGAGGAGACCCCGCCCGGGTAGCGGCAACCCATACCGACCACGGCGATCGGCTCGTCCAGTCCCGGGGCGTGGGCGGCCACCGACGGGACGACGGCCGTTCCGGTCGCGTCGAGCCGGTCCAGCAGGAAGTCCGCCACCGCCTGGGGCGAGGGGTGGTCGAACACGAGGGTGGTGGGCAGTCGCAGCCCGGTCACCGAGTTGAGCCGGTTGCGCAGTTCGACACCCATGAGGGAGTCGAAGCCGGTGTCCTTGAATGCCTTGGCCGGGTCGATGCCGGTGTTGGCCCCGTGCCCGAGAACCAGCCCCACGGTCTCCCGTACGGTCTGGAGTACGGCCTGCGCCCGCTCCTCCGCGGCCAGCGCGATCAGCCGCTGGACCCACGACGAGTCGGCGCCGCGGGCGGCGCCGGCCGCCTGCCGGCGGCGGACGCGGACCAGGCCGGTGAACAGCTCGGGGAGCGCGTTCTCCTCGGCCCGGGCGCGCAGGGCGCCCAGGTCGAGTTCGGCGGGGACCAGCAGCGGCTCCGCCGAGGCGAGCGCCGCGTCGAACAGATCGAGACCCAGTTCCGGGGTCAGCGGGACGATTCCGCTCCGCTTCCACCGCGCGACGTCGGCGTCGGCGAGGGTTGCGGCCATGCCGTCGGCGCTGTCCCACAGGCTCCACGCGAGGGAGGTGGCGGGCAGGTTCTGGGCGCGGCGGTGCTGCGCGAGGGCGTCGAGGAAGGTGTTCGCGGCCGCGTAGTTGGCCTGGCCGGCGTTGCCGATGAGACCCGCGATGGACGAGAACATGACGAACGAGGCGAGGCCGCGGGACTCGGTGAGGCGGTGGAGGTTCCAGGCCGCGTCCACCTTCGGACGCATCACCCGCTCCAGATGACCGGCCGACAGCGAGGCGACCGTCGCATCGTCCAAGACACCCGCCGTATGCACCACGGCGGTCAGCGGACGCTCGACCGCGACCTCGTCCAACAGACCCGCCAGCGCGTCGAAGTCCGACACGTCACACGCCGCCACCCGAGCCCGCGCACCCAACTCCGCCAGCTCCGCCACGAACTCGGCAGCGCCCGGAGTCTCACCACCACGACGCGACACCAACAGCAGGTGCCGCGCACCGTGATGCGTCACCAACCGACGCGCCACCAGACGGCCCAACGTACCCAGAGCGCCGGTCACCAGGACCGTGCCCTCCGGATCCAGACCCTCCACCACACCCGCCACGACACCCGCAGCACGCGCCAGGCGCGGCACGAACAGCCCGCCACCACGCACCGCCACCTCAGGCTCACCCGAAGCCAACACGGCAGGCAGCAGCTCCAGACCACCCTCGTCCACGTGGGCGAGGACCAGTCGGTCGGGCTGCTCGGTCTGCGCAGTACGGATCAGGCCCACGAGCGGGGCCGTGTGCAGCGCGCCGTCCGGCACGACGAGGACGAGACGGCTCTCCGCGAACTGCGGGGCGGCCAGCCATTGCCGCACCGCCTCCAGCCCGCGCGCCGCCGTGGCGTGGGTCTGGTCGAGTACGTCACCGGTGGTGCCGACGACGAGCTCCTGCTCGCCGATCACCACGAACTCCGGTACGGCAGATCCGGCGTCGACCGCGGCGCTGAGCGCGGCGAGGTCGGCGTAGGGCGCCCCGCCCAGCCGGACCCACCGCTGATCGGCGACCGGCTCGGCCGCCGGGACGGCCTCCCAGGCCACCCGGTACAGGGACTCCACGGCCGGGCCGGCAACGGCGAGCTGATCGCGGGCGATCGGCCGCAGGGCGACCGACTCGATCGCCGCCACCGGAGCGCCGGCGCCGTCGGCGAGAGCGAGACGGGCCGTGTCCTGGCCGGTACGGGTCCAGCGGACGCGCAGCACCGTGGCACCGACCGCGTGCAGCACGAAGCCCGAGAACGAGAACGGCAGACGGATCGTGCTGTCGTCCTGCGCCGAGGCCGCGGCCTCCAGCACGAGCGGGTGCAGAACCGCGTCGAGGACGGCGGGGTGCAAGCCGAAGCGCGCGGCTTCGGTGTGGAGCTGGTCGGGCAGGGCGACCTCGGCGAAGAGGTCGTCGCCGGCGCGCCAGGCGGCACGCAGGCCGTGGAAGGCCGGCCCGTAGCCGTAGCCCAGGTCGTCGAGGCGGTCGTAGACGCCGTCCAGCGGGATGGGGGTGCCATCGGCCGGGGGCCACTGGTCCAGGGGAACGCCCGGCGAGGGGACGGAGGACGTGAGCAGGCCGGCCGCGTGGGCGGTCCACTGCTCTTCGCCGGTCCGCGAGTACACGGTGAACCGACGATCGCCGCGCGCGTCGGCCCGGTCGACGGTCAGCCGCAGCTGGGCGCCCGTCCTCTCCGAGAGGATCAGGGGTGCCTGGACGGTGAGTTCCTCGACGGTGGCGTAACCCAGCTGCTCGGCCGCGGTGCCCGCGAGCTCCAGGAACACCGTCCCCGGAACCAGGACCGTCCCACCGATCGCGTGATCAGCCAGCCACGGATGCGAGGACAACGACACCGAAGCCGAGAACTGCACCGCATCACCATCAGGCTCCGTGATCATCGCAGCCAACAGCGGATGATCCACGGCCGTCAGACCCAGACCCGCCGCATCACCGGAACGCGGGGCGTCCAACCAGAAGCGCTCACGCTGGAACGCGTACGTCGGCAGCTCCACCACACCGGAACCCGGCAGGAACCCCTCCCAGTCCACATCCACGCCATGTGCGTGCACAGCGCCCAGGGCGGCGAGGAGGGAGCGCTTCTCGGCACGGTCCTTGCGCAGCACCGGAACCACGACGATGCCCTCGGTGTCGGCCAGGCACTCGCCCGTCAGACCCGCAAGCGTCCCGTCGGGACCCAGCTCCACGAACGCCGTCACACCAAGACCGGCCAGCGTGGCGATGCCGTCGGCGAAACGGACCGCCGAACGGGCCTGAACGGCCCAGTACTCGGCGGTGAACTCCTCGACCACCTCACCGGTGACATTCGAAACGACCGGGATCCGGGGAGCCGAATGGGTAAGGGTCCGGGCGACCTCGGTGAGCTCCGCCAGCATTCCGTCCAGGTGCGCGGAGTGGAAAGCGTGGCTCACCTTCAGCCGCGTCGCCTTCACACCCTCCCCGCGAGCCAGCTCCAGGACTTCGAGCACTGCCGTCTCGTCACCCGAGATCACGGTGCTTGCAGGGCTGTTGAACCCGGCCACGTCCACACCGGAACGACCCTCGAGCCACCCGGCGACGCGCGCTTCGCCCGCGTTCAGGGCAGCCATCGCCCCGCCCTCGGCAACACCCTCCATCAGACGCGCCCGCGCACACACCAGACGCGCGGCGTCCTCGAGCGACAGCACACCCGCCACGTGGGCCGCCGCCAGCTCACCCACCGAATGACCCACCAGATAGTCCGGGGTCACCCCGTAATGAGACAGCAGACGGAACAGGGCCACCTCGACCGCGAACAACGCCGGCTGGGTGAACACCGTCCGCTGGAGCAGCTCCGGCTCACCCTCGATCACCCCGGCGAGCGAACGGTCCAAGTGGACGTCCAACGCCCCGACGACCTCGTCGAACGCAGCCGCGAACACCGGCTCCGCCGCGTACAGCTCACGGCCCATACCGATACGCTGACTACCCTGCCCGGAGAACAGGAACGCCACCGAACCCGCCGGTACGGCCTCGCCCGGGGTCAGCGCCCGCAGAGCGTCCAGGAGCTCCTCACGGGTCTCCCCCACGACCACCGCACGGTGATCGAAACGAGCACGCGACGCGGCCAGCGAACGGCCCACGGCCACGACGTCCAGCTCCGGCCGCTCCTCCAGGAACGACACCAGCCGATCCGCCTGCTCCGACAGAGCGGCCCCCGACTTGCCCGACACCACCCACGGCACCGGACCCGACACCGACCGCTCCTCCACGGGAGCTTCGCTCTGCGTGACCTGCTCGACGATGAGGTGTGCGTTGGTACCGCTGATGCCGAAGGCCGAGATGCCCGCCCGGCGCGGCCGGTCGAGCTCCGGCCACTCCTGGGCCCGCGTCAGCAGCTCCACCGCGCCGGCCGACCAATCGACGTGCGAGGTCGGCTCGTCCACGTGCAGCGTCGCCGGGAGAACCCCGTGACGCATGGCCATGACCATCTTGATCACGCCCGCGACACCCGCCGCGGCCTGCGTGTGACCGATGTTCGACTTCAGCGAGCCGAGTCCAAGCGGCTCCTCGCGGCCCTGGCCGTAGGTGGCCAGCAGCGCCTGCGCCTCGATCGGGTCGCCGAGCATGGTGCCCGTGCCGTGCGCCTCCACCGCGTCCACCTCGGACGCCGACAGGCGGGCGTTGGCCAGCGCGGCGCGGATGACCCGCTCCTGCGAAGGCCCGTTCGGGGCCGTCAGGCCGTTGCTCGCACCATCCTGGTTCACGGCGGAACCACGGATCACCGCGAGCACCTGGTGCCCGTTGCGCTCCGCGTCCGACAGCCGCTCCAGCACCAGCAGACCCACGCCCTCGGCCCAGCCCGTACCGTCCGCCGCCGAGGAGAACGCCTTGCAGCGCCCGTCCGGCGACAGCCCGCGCTGCCGGGAGAACTCCACGAACATGCCGGGCGTGGCCATGACGGACACACCGCCGGCGATGGCCACGGAGGACTCGCCCTGGCGCAGCGACTGCGCGGCGAGGTGGAGCGCGACGAGCGAGGACGAGCAGGCGGTGTCGACCGTCACCGCCGGGCCCTCCAGCCCGAAGGTGTAGGCCAGCCGGCCCGAGGCCACACTGGCGGTGTTGCCCGTCAGCAGGTAGCCGTCGTACCCGCCGGACGGCTCGTGCAGCCGCGGCCCGTACTCCATTGCCGTCGCGCCCACGTAGACACCGGTGCGGGTGCCGCGCAACGCGGCGGGGTCGATGCCCGCCTGCTCGAAGGCCTCCCAGGCCGTCTCCAGCAGCAGCCGCTGCTGGGGCTCCATGGCCGCCGCCTCGCGGGGACTGATGCCGAAGAACTCGGCATCGAACCGGTCCGCGTCGTGCAGGAAACCACCTTGGGTGGCGTAGGTCTTGCCGGGGCTGTCCGGATCGGGGGTGAAGAGCGCATCAAGGTCCCAGCCCCGGTTGGTCGGGAATCCGCCGACCGCGTCGGCCTCGCTGCTGACCAGACGCCACAGGTCCTCCGCAGAGGCGACCCCTCCCGGCAGCCGGCACGCCATGCCCACGATCGCGATCGGCTCGTCGACGGCCACGGCCTCGTACGCGTCGTCCTCCTGGTCCTGGTCCTGGTCCAGGCCGCGGAGCTGACCACTGAGGTGTTCGGCGAGTACGGCCGGGGTCGGGTAGTTGAAGAGGAGGGCGGGGGGCAGCGAGAGCCCGGTGGCCCTGTTCAGCGCGTTCCGGAGCTCGACGGCCGCGAGGGAGTCGAAGCCCAGGTCGTTGAAGGTCGTGTCGATGTCCACGTCGCGCGCCGATCCGTGGCCGAGCACCGCTGCCACGTGCGCGAGCACCAGCTCCAGCTCATCGCCGCGCCGCGCGGACCGCTTCGGAGCGCTCCGCCTTGCCGCGACGGTCCGGACCTGGACCGGCCCGGTCGCCGTACCCTCCAGCCAGAAGGGCTCACGCTGGAAGGCGTACGTGGGCAGGTCCACCAGGCCCGAACCCGGCAGGAACCGCTCCCACTCCACCTCCACGCCGTTGGCGTGCGCCTCTGCGACCGAGGCCAGGAAACGACCCCGTCCACCGTCGTCGCGCCGCAGCGATCCGACGACGACGGTGCCGCCGACGCCGGCCTCGTCGGCCGTGTCGCCGAGGGCCGAGGTGAGCACCGGGTGCGCACTGACCTCGATGAAGACGCGATGCCCGTCGCCGAGCAGAGCACGGGTGGCCTCTTCCAGCCGGACGGTCCGGCGGAGGTTGCGGAACCAGTACCCGCCGTCGAGCTCCTCACCGTTCAGCGGCTGCCCGGTGACAGTGGAGAAGAACCTGATGTCACCGGTACGCGGCGTGACGCCGGCCAACAGTTCCCGCAGCTCCTCCTCCAGCAAGTCGACGTGGGCGGAGTGAGAGGCGTAGTCGACCGGAATGGTGCGGGCACGGTATCCCTTGACCTCACTTTGAGCGACGAGGTCGGCCAGGGCCTCCGGGTCGCCGGAGACGACCGTGCTCACGGGGCCGTTGTGTGCGGCGATGTCGATCGCGCCGCCCCAATGGGCGATGAGCTCGCGGACCTCGTCGGCCGGCAGGGCTACCGACACCATCCCACCCGTACCGGCCAGCTTCACGATCGCCCGGCTGCGCAACGCGACGATCTTCGCCGCATCCTCGAGCGACAACGCACCAGCGACCACGGCCGCCGCGATCTCACCCTGCGAGTGGCCGACCACCGCGTCCGGCTCGATGCCCACCGAGCGCCACAACGCGGCCAGGGACACCATCACCGCCCACAGCGCCGGCTGCACCACCTCCACCCGATCGAAACCGGGCGCACCCTCCACACCGCGCAGCACATCCAGCAGCGACCAGTCCGTGAACGGCGCCAGAGCCTGCTCACACTCCACCAGCCGGGCGGCGAACACCGGGGAGGAGTCGAAGAGTTCCAGAGCCATGCCCTGCCACTGCGAACCCTGACCCGGGAACACGAACACCGTCTTGCCCGCACCGCCCGGCACCGCACGACCCGACACCACACCAGCCGCAGGCATGCCCTCAGCCAGCGCCCGAACGCCCGCCAGAAGCTCCTCGCGAGTCTCCCCCACGACCACCGCACGGTGATCGAAACGAGCACGCGACACCGCGAGCGACCGACCCACCGCCGCGACGTCCAGCTCCGGCCGCCCCTCCAGGAACGACACCAGCCGCTCCGCCTGACCGGCCACGGCCTCGGCCGACTTGCCCGACACCACCCACGGCACCGCACCCGAGCCGGACTCGGCGCCGGGCAACTCCTCTTCCGCCGCCGATTCGGTGCGCCAGTCCGAAAGCACGACGTGGCAGTTCGTACCGCCCATGCCGAACGAGCTGACACCCGCGTAGAGCGGCTCGTCCGGCCGCGGCCATGCCCCGAGGCTTCGCTGCACGGCGAGCTTCCACTCGTCGAACGGAATGTCCGGGTTGGGGGTTTCGAAGTTCAGGCTCGGCACGAGCTCGCGGTGACGGATGCAGAGCGCCGCCTTCAGCAGGCCGATGATGCCGGCGGCACCCTCAAGGTGTCCGACGTTGGTCTTCACCGATCCGACCCGCAGCTCGGCTCCGTCCACGCGGCCGTCACCGAGCACCGCGCCCAGGGCCGACGCCTCGATCGGGTCGCCCACCTTGGTTCCCGTGCCGTGCAGTTCGACGTACTGCACCTGCTCCGCGGACACCTTGGCACGCTCGTACGCCTGTCGCAGGACATCCTGCTGGCCGGCCGGACTCGGCGCGGCGAGACCCTCGGTCGTCCCGTCGTTGTTCATCGCACTGCCGTTCAGCACGCAGTAGACCGGGTCGCCGTCCGCTATGGCGGCGTGCAGCGGCTTGAGCACCACGAACGCGCCGCCCTCACCGCGTACGTATCCATTCGCCCTGGCGTCGAAGGTGAAGCTGAGGCCGTCCGGTGAAAGTGCGCCGAACCGCTCCGCGCCGATGGTGCTGTCCGGCACCAGATTGAGGTTGACACCGCCGGCGATGGCCATGGCGGACTCGCCGCGGCGCAGGCTCTCGACTGCCAGGTGCACGGCGACCAGCGAGGAGGACTGGCCGGTGTCCACGGCCGCACTCGGTCCGTGCAGCCCCAGGGTGTAGGAGATCCGGTTGGCAACGACGCCGCGGTTGAGACCGGTCAGGGTGTGACGGGTGATGGCTTCGAACCCGTGCTGACGCGTGAGGGCGGCATAGTCGTCGGCAATGACGCCGACGAAGACACCGGTCCGGCTGTCTGCGAGGTCGGACGGGAGGATCCTGGCGTCCTCCAGTGCCTCCCAGGCGAGCTCGAGCATCAGCCGCTGCTGCGGGTCCATCGACGACGCCTCACGCGGACTGATGCCGAAGAAGCCCGCGTCAAAGCCGCTGACGTCCTCGAGATAGCCCCCCGGCCGAGAGGGCAGTTCGGGGCGGCCTGCCGGGGGCGCGCCAATCGCACTGCGGCCGTCGCGCAGCAGCTGCCACAGTTGCGCGGGGTTCTCCGCGTGCGGCAGTCGGCAGGACATACCGACGATGGCGATGGCCTCGGTCGATGTCGACGTGTCAGCTTGGAATTCACCCATGGTCGGTCGCCCTACCTATTGTTACGTACGATGCCTGAGCGGAGGCGTAGCACTCGCAGCGGTGCCGCGGGTGCTACGCCCATGTGATTCTGTTTCGTTTGTAGCTACGAGCTGGTGGTCGACTCGTATTGCGAGACGAGCACCCGCTTGAGAACTTTTCCGCTGGACCCCATCGGGAGAGCGTCGGTGAACTCGACTCGACGAGGGTACTTATATGCGGCGAAACGCTGTTTGCCCCATTCGATGAGCTCTTCGTCCGATCCAGAGGTGACGTCCTCCGGCCGGGCAGGCACGACAATCGCCCAGACCTCCTCGCCAAGCACAGGGTGCGGAACACCGATCACCGCCACCTGCGCCACGTCCGGGTGCCCGAGGAGGATCTCCTCGATTTCGCGCGGATAGACGTTGTAGCCACCACGCAGAATCAAGTCCTTCTTACGGCCCACGACCGAAAGGTAGCCGTCGCCGTCCAGCCTGCCGAGATCACCGGTAAGGAACCAGCCGTCGATCAGAACCTCGGCGGCGATATCCGGGCGACCCAGATATCCGGCCATGACATTCGGACCGCGCACCACGATCTCGCCCACCTCACCGACGGGCAGGAGATCGATCCTGTCGGCATTCGGCCGAGCTATACCGACAGTGATGCCAGTGATCGGAACACCGACCGTTCCGGATCGAAAAGTCAGGCCGGGATAGTGATAGGCAACGCTGCAGGAGGTCTCGGTCATCCCGTAGCCCTCGTACACAGGACATCCGAATGTGCTTCGGACATCCTCGAGGGTCTTGACCGGAAGCGCCGATCCCCCGCTGTACACGCGGTCGAGCCGAGGAACTGGCTCTCCCTGGGCCACCGCATCGAGCAACTTGAAATACATGGTCGGCACGCCCATGAACACCGTGCACCGGTGTTCCGTCATCAACGCGAGGGCCTCCCGTCCGGAGAACCTCGGCATCATGACGATGGAAATACCGGCGCGGAATCCAGTCAGCATGCCGCAGATCTGACCGAAGCCGTGCGACAGCGGAAGACACCCGAGCAGTACGTCGTCACTCCGGAACATGTACGGAGTGGCGACCATCCTCTCGACGTTGTACAGAATGTTCCGGTGGGTGAGCATCACACCTTTCGGCTCACCCGTCGTACCGGACGTGTAGAACACGACCGCGACATCGTCGGGTTCCCGCACCGCGCAATCGTCGATCGGTGCCGTGTCCTGTGCCGCGTTCTCCAGGTCGACCGTGCCCGCGGGGCCCGGGCCGACCGTGAGGAGCACCGTGCCGAGCGACTCCGCCGCCTCTCTCGCCCGTGCGAGCAAGGAGGCGGCGCACACCAGGAAACGGGCGTCGGCATCGGTCATTACGTGATCGATCTCCGACGCGGTCGACATGACGTTCAGCGGGATCGCGACGGCGCCGGCCGCCAGCACGCCGAAGTACACAGCGGGGAACTGCGGGGTGTCGACCAGGAGCATGGCGACCCGGTCTCCTGGCCGTACCCCGTTGGCTCGCAGCACGGAGGCATAGCGCCGTGCCTGTTCCCACAGCCACCCGTAGGTGAAATGCTCGGACTCGTAGATCACGGCCGAGTGTTCGGGTCGCCGCGCCGCCGTGTCGGCCAGCACGCCGGCAACTGACATGGTCATTACGACAGCAGTCCGTCTTTCGCGGCGGTTCGGGCGCCGCCACCGCGGAGCGCGGACGTGGACCAGTCCCGGGCACTGGCGGTAGGGATGTTCAATTCCTTCCAGATTCCATGAAGGGCGTCGGCGAAGTTCTCGACATCCTTCTGGTCGTGCACGGCGGACGGAGCGATCCTCAGGATCTCCTCGCCCG
Organism: Streptomyces sp. NPDC051364; assembly: GCF_040682115.1. Lineage (NCBI taxonomy): Bacteria > Bacillati > Actinomycetota > Actinomycetes > Kitasatosporales > Streptomycetaceae > Streptomyces > Streptomyces sp. NPDC051364. The sequence goes on from NZ_JBFBAH010000004.1 coordinate 533,450, forward strand.
CGGGCACGCTGGGGGCGTTGATGGACTGGACGTAGATCCCGTGCCGCTCGAACAGCAGCTGGGACGCCCGCTTGCACAGATCGTCATCACCGACGAAGGCCGCAACGATATGGGAGTCCGTCGAAATGAAGGGGATGTCGGCCGAGATCAGCAGGCTGTGCAGATGCTGCGCATTCTCCGAGAGAAGCTTTCGCTCGACATCGGAGGACCGCAGGTACTGCACCGACGCCAGCGCACCGGCCGCGACCGCCGGCGGCAGCGAGGTGGTGAAGACGAACGAGCGCGAAAAGGTCCGCACCGCGTCCACGAGGGCCGCCGGTCCCGCAATGTAGCCGCCGACCGTTCCGTAACCCTTTGCCAGGGTACCCATCACCACCGTGAACCGATCGGCGATGCCTTCCCGCGCGGCTATGCCGGCGCCCTGCGGGCCGTACATGCCGACCGCGTGGACCTCGTCGATGAAGGTCGTGGCACCGTACTTGTCCGCAATGTCGGCAATCTCGGCGAGCGGCGCAACGTTGCCCGACATGGAATAGACCGATTCCACGACGATAAGCTTCGGGGAGTCTGCGGGAGCGGCCGCGATCAATTCTTCCAGGTGGGCGACGTCATTGTGCCTGAAGACGTGCTTCTTCGCGCCGCTGTGCCGCAGACCGTCGATGATCGAGGCGTGGTTCTTCGCGTCGGAAAATACGATGGTGTCCTGCGGGAGCCCCGCCAGCACGGAGAGGGACCCCTCGTTGGCCGTGTATCCCGACGTGAAAAGGAGAGCGGATTCCTTGCCGTGCAGATCCGCCAGCTCATTTTCGAGAAGGACATGATAGTGGTTGGTTCCACCGATATTCCGGGAACCTCCGGAGCCTACGCCATGGGCATCGATCGCGGCGTGCATGGCCTCAACGATCTGGCGATTCTGGCCCATTCCCAGATAGTCGTTGCTGCACCAGACACTTACTTCCGAATCCACCCCATCGCGCCGCGCACTGGCCATGGGGTAATGGCCGGAACGGCGGCCGATCTCCAGGAACTCGCGCTTGCTTTCAGCAAGATCATCAGCGGTGTTCCCACTCAGGTATGATGCCAGGTGAACGTTCATTCACTCGCCTTCTCGACGTAGCGGTTGGATTGACCTGCGAACCGAAAGGTCTGCGCTAGGAATACTGCGACTTCAGGAGCGCCTTGTCGGGCTTGCCGTTGCTATTCATCGGCAGTTCGCTCAAGACATGTATCTTCTCGGGCACGTGAATCGGGGACAGTTTCTCGGCAATGCTCGCGCGGATGTCCTCCACTTCGACCACCTCAGCCGGATCGCATTCGATTGCGGCGTGGATGTGATCGCTTCCATCCTCGTCCTGCACGCCGTAGACGGCGGCGTGCCGGACACCCGGGTGGGCAAGAATTTCCGCCTCGAGAACTATGGGGTGAACCTTGACGCCACCGACCTTGACGACGTGGGCCACCCGACCCAGGAGAGTCAAATAGCCTCGCTCGTCGAGACGACCGATATCTCCGGTGAAATACCATCCGTCACGAAGAACTCGTGCAGTCAGTTCCGGTTCACAGTTATAGGCGTCCATCATCTGAGGCGAGCGGACGCGAACCTCACCGATTTCCCCGACCGCCAGTTGCGCACCCGAATCCGAGTTGCAGACAGTGACCTCCGCCCCAGGGAAGGGCCGACCGACAGTGGCCGCGAGATCCGGGTCGCCGTGCTCCTCAGGCGTCAGGATCGTGATCCGACCACACTCACTCGCGGCATAACCCTGCGCCAGAGCGGGGCCGAAAATCCGAAAAGCCTGTGCAATTCTGGCGGGCGCCGCGGGGCTGCCGCCGTAGACGATCCGCTTCAGCGAAGAAAGGCCCGCAGCTTCCAAGGCATCCCTGTCGCCGATTCCTCGCTCAAGCAAATGATCGAGGACGTGGAACACGTGATTTGTCGCCATGAATGTCCACGAGATCTCCTTTTCCGCGGAGACGGTGTCCACGAACTTCTCGGCATCGAAGGCCTCATGGACATAGAGCGCTCCGCCCATGGCGAAGACCGCGTCTGCCATCGGGGCGACGCCATGACTCAGAGGGGTCGATATCAGGATCGACGCACAGTCGTACTCACGACCGACATCCATCCATGCGCGCACGGTGGCTTCCCATGCTCGGCCCGACAACCGGATTCCCTTGGGCCGTCCCGTGCTGCCACTCGTGAAGTTGATGAAGGCCAGCGCATTCGGGTCCCATGAAACGGCGTCCGGGGTGCCGGCAACATCGGCCCGGCCAGCCTCATCGCCTTCCCCGTGCTGAAGTCGCGTCACCGGGATCCCACTACCATCAGCAAGCTCTGCCGCGCGCTCCGAACCTTCGGCATCGGCATAGATGGTCACGGCTTCGGTCTCACGCAGGATCTGGATCTGGTGATCCAGCGGGAGGACCGTTGCCCTGGTACCAGGGTTAGTGGTTCGCAGATAGCACACGGCGCCGCCGAGCAGATGTGTCGCGTACCGCACGGTGAGCGTCTCAGGGCTGTTGGGTGCGACCAGAATCGCTACCACATCCCCCCTGCCCACTCCGCGGTTGCGCAGCGCAAGAAACGTTTCAGTCACGGACCGAATCAGGTCGCCACCGGAGAAGGCTTCGCCACGCCAATGAAAGACATCTCGATCGGGCGCGGCTGCGAACAGTGAGAGGATCTCCGAGACATAACTTTGACTTGCACGCCACCAAGGCTCGGGCAGGCTCATGGGACTTCCTTTGATTTTGCCAACTATGACGACGCTTCTAATTGGGCCGTTCAATCTTCTCCGTGCCACTGAAGTAGCGGTAGATCGTTCGACTGGCTATAACGGAGTGCCGGAAGGCATCACGATCTGGGTAGCCGATCGGCGCACCGCGCCGGCTACCCAGGGGGGGCGGTGCCGGGTGCGGTCGTCGGTCGATGCGATCGAGGCAGGAGACCGTGGTCCTGGAGCGTGTGGAAGAACCCGAGTCCCGGGTCGCCGAGTTGACGGTGCGGCTGGAGGCCTGAGCGGCCTCGGGGAAGTGGGGTGCGTTGCCGCGTCGTCCGGTGCGGTGCATCGCAAGGCGGAGCGGCACGCTTGTACTGGACGTACCAGGGTGCTGCGACAACGCGGCGAGGCGCCGTGCCGG